>JALCNW010000116.1 GCA_022649305.1 Enterobacter sp. | reverse complement strand
AGCGATCCCAAGAGGTAATAAAAGCGTAATGAGTAACGTCAACAGGGCGGTAGTGGCTATCCCATAATTGACTCTTTTGGCTGTACTGAGTCGTTTAAAAAGGGAAAGAAAAGAAAATAAACCGCGTCGAATCAACAACCCTTTATAAAAACGATGGCCTTTTAATTCGTTATTTTGTACGCGCTGGTACAGCCTTTCACAGGCTTCGATTTCTTGACGTGGCGGTATATTTCGAACAGAGATATAACCCGTCAAAGTGTCGTTTTGATAAACCGGTGTAACGTTTGCCCGTACCCAATAATGATCGCCATCTCCACGACGATTCTTCACAAGCCCTGTCCAGCTCTGGCCCTGCTGTAGCGTAAACCACATGTCGCCAAAGGCTTCCGCTGGCATGTCAGGATGACGAATGACATTATGGGGTTCACCAATAAGATGTTCTTCTTTATAGCCGCTGGCTTCAATAAAAGCAGAGTTGGCGTAAGTAATATAGCTCTGGGTGTTAGTGGTCGACATTAGCGTCGACCCGTCGTTAAGCAAAAACTCGCTTTGTGTAACAGGAGTGTTATTTCTCATGAAAAACTCCATGGTGATGTCAAGTACGAACAAGCCGCCCAAAAAAAGAGTCAGGCAAGACAGAAGTTATTGTTGTGTTTATTACAGCGTGCGCATTCTTCCACAAAGTGGGGTAAACAAGAAAGTGTCTAAATTAAATATATTTAATCTGTATTAATGCGCCTATGTAATAAAAATGAAAACGAAACGGAATCGGAAATTAATAGGGGAATGAAAAACGCAACTTAAGTCAAATAATGAGTGAATAGTGAATCTATGCCGTAAACTGGCAAGCGGAACCACCGTTTTATTAACATCAATAGAACGTCATCCTGTTCATTTTCAGCAAGCTCGCGGTAAAGGCATACTTTTAATATGGCTTTGCATTTCTGAATTCCGGCAAACCAAATGTAAATTAATTGTTTCTCAGAGGTGAAATCCCCCTTTAATAATGGCGACATGTTAAGTCAAACGAGAACACGACATGTCCTGGCGAATCAGCATTCTGGATAAAAGTCCCGTAGCCGAAAACGAAACCGCCGCCGATGCGCTGGCGCGGACTTTGAGCCTGGCAAAACAGGCCGAAGCGTTAGGGTTTCACCGCTTCTGGATTGCCGAACACCACAACACCGATCAGTTGGCAAGTCCGTCCCCTGAACTGCTTATCGCGTGGATCCTTGGGCAGACTAAACGCATTCGCGTGGGTTCCGGCGGTGTCATGTTGCAGCATTACAGTCCTTATAAAGTCGCGGAAAACTTTAACGTGCTGGCGGCTATCGCGCCGGGCCGCGTGGATTTGGGCGTGGGTAAAGCGCCCGGCGGTTTGCCGCTGTCGACGCATGCGTTGCAGCGTGGACTTAATCAGCAGGAGAAGGGGAGCTTTGCCGAACAGCTGGCGCAGTTAAACGGCTGGCTGAGCCCGTCCGACAATGAACTGCGCGCTACGCCGCAGCCTGCCACACCTGCGCAGGGCTTTCTGCTGGGCGCGAGTACGGACAGCGCGCGACTGGCAGCGAGTCTGGACTGGAATTTTGTTTTTGCCGCGCATCTGAATGGCGATCCAGATCTTTTGCGTGACGTCATCGCCACCTGGCGTGCCAACAGTTCGCGAGAGGTGATTGTGGCGGTACAAGCGATCGTCGCTTCTACGCAAGCGCAGGCGGATGAACTGGCGCAAAAGGTCGAAGTGTGGGGCGTTGAGCTGGCAAACGGGCAACGAGTCACCGTTGCGAGCGAAGAGCAGGCCTATGCCTTTGCGCGCCAGGCTGGCAGCGAACCGCTAAGAATTGCGCGTCGGGCGCAGTCGTTGTTGGCTGGCACGGCAGAGTCGGTACGCCAACAATTACAGACCCTGCACGAAACCTGGGGTATTGATGAGTTCATTATCGACACGCCAGTCGCGGAGGGGAACGCGCGTACCCAATCGCTGCGTTTACTGGCGCAGGCTCGATTCGCCGGGGAGGTGCTGGTATGAGCCTGGGCCAACAGCTTGTCGACTGGCGTCGCGAACTGCATCAACACCCTGAACTCTCAGGGCAAGAGGTGGAAACCACCGCGCGTCTGCGTCAGTGGTTATCCGACGCCGGGATTAAGGTCCTTCCTTACGATATTCAGTCCGGGATCGTGGCTGAAATCGGTGAGGGGGAAAAGCAAATTGCCCTGCGCGCCGATATCGACGCCTTGCCGATTGAGGAGCGCAGCGGTGTGGCGTTTAGCTCACAGAATCCTGGCGTGATGCATGCCTGCGGGCACGACATTCATACCAGCGTCATTCTGGGGGCTGCGCTACAGCTCAAAGCCCGCGAGGCGGCGCTGCCCGGACGTGTGCGCATTCTGTTTCAGCCCGCCGAAGAGAACTTTGGTGGGGCAAAAAGCCTGGTACGCGTCGGAGCATTACGCGACATCAGCGCTATTTTCGGCATGCATAATGAGCCTGGCCTGCCGGTCGGATCCTTTGCCACTCGCGGCGGTCCGTTCTACGCCAACGTCGACCGGTTTGTCATTCGGGTGACGGGCAAAGGCGCTCATGCGGCGCGTCCACATGAAGGCTCCGATGCCATTTTACTCGCCAGCCAACTGGTGACGGCGCTGCAAAGCGTGGCAAGCCGCAACGTGAACACGCTGGATTCCGTGGTGCTAAGCGTAACCCGTATCGAGGGCGGGAATACCTGGAACGTACTGCCAGAAAGCGTCGAACTGGAAGGTACCCTGCGAACCCATCGCCTCGAAGTTCAGCAGAACGTCAAAGCACGAGTGGGCGAAATCGCCGCTGGATTTGCCAGCGCCTTCAATGCGCAGATTGACATTACCTGGTATGCCGGTCCCACCGCGCTGGTGAATGACGAACGCTGGGCCGAATTTGCCACCTCTATTGCGCGAGAAGCGGGATACGAAACACAACATGCCGAACTGCATATGGGCGGAGAAGATTTTGCCGTCTATTTACAGCACATTCCCGGCGCGTTTGTCAGCATCGGCAGCGCCAGTCCGTTTGGTCTGCATCATCCGGCTTTTAACCCCGATGAAGCATTAATCGAACCCGCAGCACATTATTTCGCACAGCTTGCAGAAAAAGCATTACATCAAATTTAACGATTAAGGGGTGAGTATGTCTGCAACACGACAGTTACGGCTGGGAACTATTTTGCATGGTGCGTCCGGGAATATGTCTGCCTGGCGTCATCCGGCGGCGATAGCCGATGCCAGTATTAATTTTCATTTCGTGAAAGAGACGGCGCTAAAGGCAGAAGAGGGCAAGCTGGATTTTTTATTTGTTGCCGACGGGCTGTATATTAACGAAAAATCTATTCCGCATTTCTTAAATCGTTTTGAACCGCTGACGGTATTATCGGCGCTTGCCAGTATTACCAGCCGTCTGGGTCTGGTTGGCACCTTATCCACCTCCTATAGTGAACCTTTCACTGTGGCGCGACAGTTCTCCAGCCTCGACCATCTGAGTAACGGGCGTGCAGGCTGGAACGTGGTGACCTCGCCGCTGGAAGGCTCGGCGAAGAATTTCTCACGTGATAAACATCCGGAACACGCGCTGCGCTATCGCATTGCGGACGAATATCTCGACGTGGTGAAAGGACTTTGGGACTCGTGGGAAGGTGACGCCTTCGTGCGCAATAAAGAGAGCGGCCAGTTCTTTAATCCTGAAAAACTACACGCGCTGGATCACCACGGTGATTTCTTCCAGGTCGCCGGGCCACTCAATATTGGCCGAACGCCGCAGGGTCGCCCGATTGTATTTCAGGCCGGAGCGTCTGACGATGGCAAGAAATTAGCCGCTAAGCATGCCGATGCCATATTCACCCATCACGACACGCTGGAGGAAGCCAAAGCCTTTTATCGCGACGTTAAACAGCAGCTGGAATTACAGGGCCGCCGTGCTGATGAACTGCATATATTCCAGGGTGTCAGCGTGATTGTCGGAAAAGATGCCGATGACGTTGAGCAGCAATATCAAACGACCGCCGCGCTGGTCTCCGTTCACGACGCGCTCAATTATCTGGGCCGCTATTTTGAGCATCACGATTTTAGCCAGTATCCGCTTGATGAACCTTTCCCGGATATCGGTGATTTAGGACAAAACAGTTTTCGCAGCACCACCGATGAAATCAAACGCAACGCCCGCGAGCGGAACCTGACGCTGCGTCAGGTCGCGCTTGAAGCCGCCTCGCCGCGCCCGCGCTTCTCCGGCACGCCGGAGGAGGTCGCTGACGGCCTGCAACGGTGGTTTGAAGAGTACGCCGCTGACGGATTCATTATTCAGGGTGGTACGCCAGACACCTTCCCGCGTTTTGTGGACCATGTGGTTCCGGTGCTTCAGGTACGCGGACTGTTCCGAACGGAATACCCGGGCACCACGCTGCGAGAGAGTCTGGGATTAGACCAGCCTAAAAATCAGTACACACAACAATAAGAGAGCAACGCTATGCAGAAATCATCGCTAATTCTGGCCCTTGCGCTGGCCTTTACCCCTGCCGTTTGGGCCGCAAACGTGAATATAAACGGTACCGGCGTAAGCCTTGAGGCCAATAAAAACCCAATCAACACCGCCAAAAATAGTGATGCGGTCGCCCGGTTGCCGAAGGATTATCGCTTCGCCCATCCGGGTAAATTTACCGTGGCCGTAGCGGCGCTGAACTCTCCACCGTTGACGGTGTTTTCTGATGACAACAAAACGTTGCTCGGCAGCGAGGTGGATGTTGCTCGCCTGGTCGCCGATAGTCTGGGACTGGAGCTGAACGTGGTGCCAACGTCCTGGGAAGACTGGCCGCTGGGCGTGGCCTCTGGTAAATACGACGCGGCAATCAGCAATATTACGGTTACCAAAGAGCGTAAAGAGAAGTTTGATTTCGCCACCTACCGCAAAGACTCCCTCGGTTTTTACGTGAAATCGACCAGTCCTATCAAGCGCATCGACAAGGCGGAACAGATCGCCGGATTGCGCATTATCGTGGGTTCCGGCACCAATCAGGAAGCCATCCTGCTGGCGTGGAATGCCGAAAACCTGAAGAAAGGCCTCAAGCCCTTTACTCCGGTTTATACCAAAGACGATGCGGCACAAACCCTCGCGATCCAGTCGGGTCGTGCGGACGCGTTCTTTGGTCCGAACGTGATTGGCGCGTGGAAAGCGGCACTGACCGGCAAAACCAAGCTGGTCGGCAGCGTGGACGGTGGCTGGCCGAAAGCCGCGCACATCGCCGTGACGCTGAAAAAAGGCAGTGGACTGGTTGAACCGGTACAAACCGCGCTGAACGGCGTTATCCAAAACGGAGATTACGACAAGGTGCTTAACCGCTGGGGCGAAGGCGTCGAGCGTATCCCTCATTCAGAAGTTAATCCCGCCGGACTGGGCGATTAAGGAGAGAACATGACCGACCTTTTTCGCGACGTTTCGCCGGAAGATGCCCAACTTCAGCCCATTATCGAAGGGCTGTTCGGGGAGTATTCGGCCCGCTACGGCGATTACTTTTCTAAAGATGCGGAGGTGGAGTTGACCGAATGGTACTTACCGCCTCAGGGGCTGTTTATTGTGCTGGAACGCGACGGTGAAATTATCGCAACCGGCGCTTACAAACCCTTTGACGACCAAACCGCTGAGATCAAACGCATCTGGACCCACAAAACCCTGCGTCAGCAGGGGCTTGCCGCCAGGATAGTGGCAGAGCTGGAGCGCAGGGCGGTGCTGGCAGGCTATAGCAATATTTACCTCACAACCGGCTTTCGTCAGCCTGAAGCGGTCCGGCTCTATTTAAGCCAGGGCTACGCGCCGCAGTTTGACCTGCAACGCGACCCGGAAGCGTACAGCCAGCCGCCGTTCGACGGACGGCTTCGGTTCACCAAAACGCTGGTACGCGAAGCGTTCAGCAAAACGGCATGAGGAGCGACGATGAGCAACGTTGAAACCATCAAAGTGATCCCGGCGCGCTACCCGTGGCGCATCGTCGGCGCAATTGTGGCGCTGTTTGTGCTGGCGGTTGTCGTGCAGTCAGTGGCCTTTAACCCGCGCTGGGAGTGGCGTGTTTTTGCGCGCTGGTTTTTCGACCCGGTGATTCTTGAAGGCGTTGGGCAAACGCTGTTACTGACGTTGATCGCGACGGTGCTGAGCGTCATGATTGGCGGCCTGTTGGCGCTGGCGCGGCTATCGTCATCCTGGTTGCTCAGTGGCCTGGCGTTTGGCTATATCTGGCTGTTTCGATCGTTGCCACTGATCGTAGTGTTGATCATTCTCTACAACTTCTCCTATTTGTACGACACGCTGTCGCTCGGCGTACCGTTTACCGGCATCACCTGGGGCAGCTTTGAGACCATCAACGTGCTGGGGCAATTTTCTACCGCCGTCGTCGGACTGACGCTGGTGCAAAGTGCCTACACGGCTGAAATCATCCGCGGCGGATTCCTGGGCGTTGACCATGGTCAATATGAAGCCGCCGCCGCGTTGGGTTTACCTGCCTCGCGTCGCACGCTGCGTATCATTTTGCCGCAGGCGCTCCGGACCATTTTGCCTTCCGGATTTAACGAAATTATCAGCCTCGCCAAGGGTACGGCAATGGTTTACGTGCTGGCTATGCCGGAGCTGTTCTACACCATTCAGATGATCTACAACCGCACGCAGGAAGTCATTCCGCTACTGATGGTCGGTGCCGTCTGGTATCTGGTCATCACCACCGTGCTGTCAGCCATTCAACATGTGGTCGAACGTGGCTTAGCCCGCAGCGAGCGACGCTCGGCGGTGAATCACTCTCGTTCTTCACACCGTACTCGTTCCGTCACCACAACGCAGGAGCCTATCCATGCCAGCCTCTCCTGAAGGACATATTTCTATTACCGGCGTCAGCAAGTTTTTTGGCCGTCACAAAGCGCTCGATAACGTGTCGCTGGAGATCCCGCCGGGATCGGTCACGGTGATCCTCGGACCATCGGGATCCGGGAAGTCGACGCTGCTGCGCACCATTAATCACCTGGAACGCGTCGACGAAGGTTTTATTCAGATTGACGGGGATTACGTTGGCTATCGTCGTCAGGGAGACAAACTGTACGAGCTGAAAGAGAAAGATATTTTAAAGCAGCGGGTTAACGTCGGGTACGTGTTTCAAAACTTCAACCTGTTCCCGCACCTCACCGTGCTGGAAAACCTGATTGAAGCACCGATTGCGCACAGGCAACTGAGCCGCAAGGCCGCAGTGGACAGAGCTTATGGGCTGCTGGACGTTGTGGGTTTGCGCGATAAAGCCGACGCCTGGTCGCGTCATCTTTCCGGTGGTCAGCAGCAGCGTATCGCCATCGCGCGCGCGCTGGCGCTGCGACCTCGCGTCATGCTGTTTGATGAGCCAACGTCGGCGCTCGATCCAGAGCTGGTTGGCGAAGTGTTGGACGTGATTAAAAAGCTGGCCCGGTCAGGTACCACGCTGGTGGTGGTCACGCATGAGATTGGCTTTGCCCGCGAGGTCGCCGATCAGGTGGTATTTATGGTCGATGGCAAAATTGTGGAGCAGGGCAGCAGCGATGACGTGTTGAACCGTCCATCTCACGCGCGAACGCGCCAGTTCTTGTCAAAAGTATTGTAAGGAGAAAGCATGAAATACGGATTTTTGGCGCTGATTGGCGTGGTAACGGCGAGTCACGCCAGCATTGATTTAAAAGCCAACGAACAGCCGCTGTCGGTGACGGTCGATCGGCAGGCGATCGCGAAGATCCCGGCAAACTATACGTTTGTCGAACCGGGAACGCTGACGGTGGCCATCTCGGCACTTAACTCGCCGCCGCTGGCGTTGCTGGCAAGCGATAACCGAACCCGGATTGGCAGCGATCCGGATATCGCCCGGCTGCTGGCGGGTAGCCTGGGTCTGAAGCTTAAACTGGTGCCCACCGCGTGGGAGGACTGGCCGCTGGGCATTACTTCCGGACGCTATGACGTCGCGCTGGTCAACATTGCGGTGACCGAGCAGCGTAAAGAGAAGTATGACTTTGCAACCTATCGCGTCGATTCGCTGGCATTTTCGGTGAAATCCACCAGCGACGTTCAGAGTATTAAGCGCGCGGAAGATCTGGCGGGTAAAAAGGTGATTGTCGGCTCTGGCACCAATCAGGAGCGTATTTTACTTGGCTGGAACGAAGAGAATACCACAGCCGGGCGGGAGCCCGCGCTGCCGGTATATCTGACCGACGACGCGTCGGGTAATTTGTATATTCAGTCTGGCAGAGCGGACGTGTTTTTTGGTCCGCAGTCGGTTTCAGCCTATAAAGCGGCGCTCACGGGCAAAACGCGCGTGGTCGGCCTGGGGCCGATAAAGGCCTATGTCGCGACGACGACCAAAAAGGGGAACGGGCTGGTTTATGCGTTGCAGGCAGCGTTAGACGGTGCGATTCAGCGCGGAGAATATCAAAAGGTGCTGGCTCGTTGGGGCGAGCAGGGGGAAGCGGTAGCACAGTCGGAGGTGAATCCGCCGGGGATAACCTATTAACAGCAGTTTGTTCTGCTCAACAGACTGCCCAGACTACTCGCGTGCAGATCAATACCTTTCGGCAATCCGGTTATCATTATTGTCATTAATGGGGCTAAAATGAATGTGTCTATGAACACCCTTCATAAATGTGCGATGAAGGGAATGCCTCCATAAGGAAATCACCGATGCTGAAAGAAAACTTCAATGAACTGCAAATTTTTCTTGTGGTGGCAAGGGAGCGAAGTTTCACCAAAGCAGCGGGCAAACTGGGCGTTTCTCAGTCTGCACTCAGCCACGCGATGAAGGCCCTCGAGGAAAGGCTGAATATCCGCCTCTTGACCCGCACGACCCG
>JALCNW010000115.1 GCA_022649305.1 Enterobacter sp. | reverse complement strand
ATTCGTATGTTCAGTGTCGGTCGCGGATTACGCTTCAACAATTGCCAGAATGTCGCTTTCGGACATGATCAACACTTCTTCATTGTCGATCTTCTCGGATTTCACGCCGTAACCATCGTTGAAAATCACGATGTCGCCCACTTTAACGTCCAGCGGCTGTACAGTACCGTTTTCCAGGATGCGGCCCTTACCGACAGCGATGATTTCGCCACGAGTTGATTTGGCTGCTGCAGATCCAGTCAAAACGATGCCGCCAGCAGATTTGGTTTCAACTTCTTTACGTTTGACGATCACACGATCATGTAACGGACGAATACTCATTGATAGCTCTCCTTTGAGAAAGTCATTATCAGTTGTGGAAGACGCCGGGCCGAAAACGGTTTTCCGACTAGTGCCCTGAGAGATGGGGGTCGGTGCTTACCCCTTCAAGGGGCTGTCGAAAAAAAATTTGCGAAAGTGTTACCATCGCCTCTCTTTTTACGGTGGCAGGACGATGTAAATGAGTGGACTCAAACAGGAGTTGGGGCTGGCGCAGGGCGTCGGATTACTCTCCACATCCTTGTTAGGCACCGGCGTTTTTGCCGTACCGGCACTGGCGGCTCTGGTCGCAGGCAATAACAGCCTATGGGCGTGGCCGGCACTTATCGTGCTGGTCTTTCCGGTAGCGATTGTCTTTGCGATCCTGGGACGACACTTCCCCAGCGCCGGTGGCGTGGCGCATTTTGTCGGTATGGCTTTTGGCACGCGTCTGGAACGCGTAACCGGCTGGCTCTTTTTGTCTGTGATCCCCGTCGGCTTACCTGCCGCACTGCACATTGCGACGGGATTCGGTCAGGCGCTGTTTGGCTGGCACGATGAACAGCTGCTGCTCGCCGAACTGGGCACGCTGGCGATTGTCTGGTGGGTGGGCTCGCGCGGCGCAAGCTCCAGCGCCAATCTGCAAACCCTGGTCGCCGTAATGATTGTGGCGCTGATTGCCGCTATCTGGTGGGCGGGTGATATCGCCGTCGCTGAAATCCCCTTCCCCCCTATCGCCGACGTTGACCATTCGCAGCTTTTCGCGGCGCTTTCAGTCATGTTCTGGTGCTTTGTCGGGCTAGAAGCGTTCGCTCATCTGGCATCTGAATTCAAACAGCCGGAGCGCGATTTCCCCCGCGCCCTGATGATTGGCCTGATTCTCGCAGGCACCGTTTATTGGGCCTGTACCGTGCTGGTGCTGCACTTTAACGCTTACAGCGCGAATACTGCGGCTGCCGCATCATTACCGGGGATTGTCGTTGAACTCTTTGGCGTCAAAGCGTTGTGGGTCGCCTGCGTGATTGGCTACCTTGCCTGCTTCGCGAGTCTGAACATTTATATCCAGAGCTTCGCCCGTCTGGTGTGGTCGCAGGCGCAATACAAGCCGAATAGCCGCCTGTCGCGCCTTTCCAGACGTCAGCTACCGCTCAATGCGCTCAACGCCGTACTGGGCTGCTGCGTATTGAGTACGCTGGGGATTTACTGGCTCAACATTAATCTCGACGCGCTGATCGTCTATGCCAACGGCATTTTCATCATGATCTATCTGCTGTGTATGCTGGCGGGATGTCGTTTGCTGAAGGGCCGCTATAAGCTGCTGGCAATCGTCGGCGGCGTACTGTGCCTGCTGTTGCTGGCGATGGTGGGTTGGAAAAGTCTCTATGCCATTGTCATGCTGGCGGGGCTGTGGTTTTTCTTGCCTAAGCGTGGCGCGGTTGCATAAATCAAACGCCCGGAAAAACCGGGCGTGTTGTCACTTAACGATCGTCTTTATTGTCTAAACGGTCGCGTTCTTCGTCCTTACGCTGGTATTCCCCTTCAAAGGTATCTCCATTGCCAGGCCCTGTGCTGAATCCGCCGCCCGGCATCCGGTTAAAGCGCAGATGCGGCAGCAGCTTCATGGTCAGGTGCTTTTGCACCGGTGGCAACAGCAGCAACAGACCAAGCAAATCAGTAAAGAAACCAGGCAGAATCAACAGGAGACCCGCAATAATCAGGGATACGCTTTTGATCATCTCGGCTGCCGGGCTTTCGCCTGCTGCCATCTTTTGCTGCATCAACAGGAAATTTTTGAATCCCTGATTACGCACCAGCGACATGCCGATAACCGAAGTAAAAATAACCAGCACCAGCGTCAGCAGGACGCCCAGCACATGGGCGACCTGGATAAAAATGGAAATCTCGATGTAAACATAGAGAAAAATGGCAATAAAAGGTATCCAGCGCACTGGCTTCTCCTGTGTGGCAGACGCCCTCTGGCCTCTGTCTGAATGTGTTTGCGACTCGCGTCTTCAAGAGATGGTGACGGTTAGCCAAATTTCAATCGGTTTACACGGATATTTTTTTCGTAAATATTCAGGCGGTGACTCATTTCACAGATTAATAAATATCATGCTACGAGGGCGATAATAAGTGATCCAGATTACGGCAATTCGCTATCATCAGCATATGATCTCGAGTATCTGGCTGATTGAGGGAATAATCGTCGGTCAGCAAATATTCAAAACCACATATCTACTGTGTGTTTAGTACAATCCATCGGCAGCTTTAAAAGAAGGTTCACATGTTAAACAACATTCGTATCGAAGAAGATTTGTTGGGTACCAGGGAAGTTCCAGCGGATGCCTACTACGGTGTTCACACTCTGAGAGCGATTGAAAACTTCTACATCAGCAACAGCAAAATCAGCGACATTCCTGAGTTTGTGCGTGGCATGGTGATGGTGAAGAAAGCCGCAGCGCTGGCAAACAAAGAGCTGCAAACCATTCCTAAAAGCGCCGCGAATGCCATCATCGCCGCCTGCGATGAAGTGCTGAACAACGGCAAATGTATGGATCAGTTCCCGGTTGACGTCTATCAGGGCGGCGCGGGGACCTCCGTCAACATGAACACTAACGAAGTACTGGCAAACATCGGCCTTGAGCTGATGGGCCACCAAAAAGGTGAGTACCAGTACCTCAATCCAAATGACCACGTTAACAAGTGTCAGTCCACCAACGACGCCTATCCAACTGGCTTCCGCATCGCGGTTTACGCCTCTGTCTTGAAATTGGTAGACGCTATCAATCAGTTGGGTGATGGCTTCCAGCACAAAGCGGTTGAGTTCCAGGACATCCTGAAGATGGGCCGTACCCAGTTGCAGGACGCGGTACCGATGACCCTCGGTCAAGAATTCCACGCCTTTAACGTGCTGTTGAATGAAGAAACTAAAAACATCCTGCGCACTTCCGAGTTGCTGCTGGAAGTGAACCTGGGCGCAACCGCGATCGGGACTCGTCTGAACACGCCTGATGGCTACCAGCAGTTGGCCGTACAGAAACTGGCGGAAGTGTCTAATCTGGCCGTGGTACCCGCAGAAGACCTGATCGAGGCCACCTCTGACTGTGGCGCTTACGTGATGGTCCACAGTGCGCTGAAGCGTCTGGCGGTAAAACTCTCCAAAATCTGTAATGACCTGCGCCTGCTCTCTTCCGGCCCGCGCGCTGGCCTGAACGAAATCAACCTGCCTGAACTGCAGGCCGGTTCTTCTATTATGCCAGCCAAAGTCAACCCGGTGGTTCCAGAAGTCGTGAACCAGGTGTGCTTCAAAGTCATTGGCAACGACATTACCGTGACCATGGCTTCCGAAGCGGGTCAGCTACAGCTGAATGTGATGGAGCCAGTGATTGGGCAGGCAATGTTTGAGTCTATCCACATCCTGACCAACGCCTGCTACAACCTGCTGGAGAAATGCATTAACGGCATTACGGCTAACAAAGAAGTGTGCGAAAGCTTCGTTTACAACTCTATCGGTATCGTCACTTACCTGAACCCGTTCATCGGCCATCACAACGGCGATATCGTCGGGAAAATTTGTGCCGAAACCGGTAAGAGCGTACGTGAAGTGGTGCTTGAGCGTGGGCTGCTGACAGAAGCGGAGCTGGATGATATCTTCTCGGCGCAGAACTTGATGCACCCGGCCTATAAAGCAAAGCGTTATACCGATGAAAACGAACAGTAACCGTTTCGGTTAAACTTGCGAAGGCATGTCACTTGTGACATGCCTTTTTTCTTTTTAAGCATTACCAATTACACAACAATTTAATATCAACTTGTTAATAAGCAAGGAAGGTCCTTATGTTTGGAGCAGAACTCGTCGTCGTGCTGTTGGCGATCTATTTGGGAGCAAGGCTCGGGGGGATCGGCATTGGTTTTGCCGGTGGTCTCGGCGTGCTCGTCCTTACCCTTATCTTTCAGATTAAACCCGGCGCCATCCCGTTTGACGTTATTGAAATCATCATGGCGGTTATCGCCGCCATTGCCGCCATGCAGGTGGCGGGCGGTATGGACTACCTGGTAAGCCTGGCGGAGCGCATGCTACGCCGTCATCCAAAATACATTACCTTCCTTGCCCCGCTGGTGACCTGGTTTATGACCATCCTTGCCGGTACCGGCCACACCGCGTTCTCTACGCTGCCGGTCATTACCGAAGTGGCAAAAGAGCAGGGTATTCGCCCGTCTCGTCCACTCTCCATCGCCGTTGTTGCCTCGCAGATTGCGATTACCGCTTCACCGATCTCCGCCGCCGTGGTGTTCTTTGCGGGTATCCTTGAGCCAATGGGCGTGAGCTACCTGACGCTGCTGTCGATCTGTATTCCGGTGACGCTGATTGCCGTCATGATCACCGCCGTGGTGTGTAACTTCCTCGGCGCTGAGCTAAAAGACGATCCGGTGTATCAGGAACGTCTGGCAAAAGGCGAAGTGAAACTGCGCGGCAGCCAGGTGTTTGAGCTGAAGCCACACGCAAAACGCTCCGTGCTGCTGTTCCTCATCGGTATCGTTGCGGTCATGTTCTATGCGACTGCGATCAGTGACACCGTTGGCCTGATTCAGAATCCGGTGCTGCCGCGTAACGAAGCCATCGTGGTATTCATGCTGACTATTGCCACGCTGATTAGCATCACCTGTAAAATCGACACCAGTGAAGTGCTGAATGCCAGTACCTTTAAATCCGGTATGAGCGCCTGCGTGTGCGTACTGGGCGTGGCATGGCTGGGCGATACCTTCGTGAAAGCCCATATTACCGACATTCAGACCGTAGCGGGCGACCTGCTGCATAACTACCCATGGCTGCTGGCCGTGGTGCTGTTCTTTGCAGCCACCCTGCTCTACTCTCAGGCCGCTACGACCAAAGCACTGATGCCTGCGGCATTGATGCTGGGTGTGACGCCGCTGACAGCTATCGCCTCTTTCGCGGCGGTTTCTGCGCTGTTCGTTCTGCCAACCTACCCGACCCTGCTGGCGGCGGTAGAGATGGACGATACAGGCTCAACCCGAATCGGTAAGTACGTGTTTAACCACGCGTTCTTAATTCCGGGTGTGATAGCGATTACCTTGTGCGTCATCTTTGGCTTTATCATTGGCGGCATCGTGCTGTAAATGTTTTGTAGTTGTAAAAATCGTTAAATTCGGGCCGCTCTGCGGCCCGATTCATTCATACCATTCGGCCCAGCGTGATATAGTGATTTTTTCGCTGAGACGAGGTCGACCTGTGAACACGCCTGACACTGTCGTTGTACTTTGTACCGCCCCCGATGAAGCCACTGCCCAGGAGCTTGCCGCCAAAGTGCTGGCCGATAAGCTCGCCGCCTGCGTCACGATCCTCCCCGGCGCGACCTCCCTTTATTACTGGGAAGGCAAGCTTGAGCAGGAGTACGAAGTGCAGATGCTGCTGAAAACCAGCGTGGCTCATCAACAGGCGCTCCTCGACTGCCTCAAGTCTCATCATCCTTACCAAACCCCAGAGCTACTGGTGCTGCCAGTGGTTCACGGCGATAACGACTATCTCTCATGGCTCAACGCTTCCTTACGCTGATCCTGCTGCTGTGCAGCACATCAGTCTTTGCCGGATTATTTGACGCGCCCGGCCGCTCTAACGTCATTCCTGCTGACCAGGCGTTCATTTTCGACTTTCAGCAAAATCAGCACGATCTTAATCTGACCTGGCAGGTGAAAGACGGGTATTACCTGTATCGCAAGCAGGTCAGTATTACGCCAGCCAGTGCCACCATCACTGAGCCGCAGCTGCCCGCAGGCGAATGGCACGAAGACGAGTTTTACGGCAAAAGTGAAATCTATCGCCAGCGTTTAAGCGTACCCATCACGGTCAACCAGGCCGATAAAGGCGCTACGCTAACCGTCACCTATCAAGGCTGTGCCGATGCAGGCTTCT
This sequence comes from Enterobacter sp., assembly GCA_022649305.1. Taxonomy (GTDB): domain Bacteria; phylum Pseudomonadota; class Gammaproteobacteria; order Enterobacterales; family Enterobacteriaceae; genus Enterobacter. The sequence continues at coordinate 3,708 of JALCNW010000115.1, read as the reverse complement.
GCTATCCCCCTGAAACGAAAGTGGTTCCTTTAACCGAACTAAAAGGCGAACCCGCCCTTTCCCCTCAGCCCTCCGGCGAAAGAGCCAGGGTGGCGGACGAAAAAACCGCAGATCTCCCCTTCTCAGCTCTGTGGGCCTTACTCATCGGCATCGGCATCGCCTTTACGCCGTGCGTATTGCCCATGTACCCCCTGATCTCAGGCATCGTTCTCGGCGGTAAACAGCGTCTTTCCACTACCCGCGCGCTGCTGCTGGCGTTCATCTACGTGCAGGGGATGGCGCTGACCTACACCGCACTTGGCATGGTAGTCGCAGCTGCCGGACTTCAGTTCCAGGCAGCACTGCAACATCCTTACGTGCTGATTGGCCTGTCAGTGGTCTTTACCCTGCTGGCGCTGTCGATGTTCGGCCTGTTCACACTCCAACTGCCGTCGTCCGTGCAAACCCGCTTAGCGCTGATGAGCAACCGTCAGAAAGGCGGCTCCGCTGGTGGAGTATTTGCGATGGGGGCGATTGCCGGGTTGATATGCTCGCCGTGCACCACCGCGCCGCTTAGCGCGATCCTGCTTTATATCGCACAAAGTGGGAACCTATGGCTGGGTGGCGGAACGCTGTATCTGTACGCACTCGGGATGGGACTGCCGCTGATTCTGGTCACCGTTTTTGGCAACCGCCTGCTGCCGAAAAGCGGCCCGTGGATGGAGACGGTCAAAACCGCATTTGGGTTCGTGATCCTTGCGTTACCGGTGTTCCTGCTGGAACGTGTGATTGGAGATATCTGGGGCTTGCGCCTGTGGGCGATGCTCGGCGTGGCCTTCTTTGGCTGGGCTTTCATCACCAGCCTTTCCGCGCAGAAAACGTGGATGCGTGTGGTGCAAATTGTCCTGTTAGCGGCGGCGCTCATTAGCGTGCGTCCATTGCAGGACTGGGTATTCGGCACCCCCGCTGCGCAAACTCAGGCGCATCTTAGCTTCACTCAAATCAGCAGCGTTGATGAACTGAACCGCGCGTTAACAGAGGCAAAAGGCAAAACGGTGATGCTGGATCTGTATGCCGACTGGTGCGTCGCCTGTAAAGAGTTTGAGAAATACACGTTCAGCGATCCGCTGGTACAAAACGCGCTGAAAGACACCGTTTTGCTGCAAGCCAACGTCACGGCAAATAACGCGCAGGATAAGGCGTTGCTGAAGCAACTCGACGTGCTGGGCTTGCCAACGATTTTGTTCTTTAATGAACAGGGCGAAGAGCAGACAGCCGAGCGCGTGACTGGATTTATGGATGCGGCGGCGTTCAGCGCACATTTGCGCGATCGCCAACCGTAAACGACACTGTTAACGGGAGAAACCGTTAGCATACGGAGGAAAAAACCGTGCAACGTGAAGACGTACTGGGACAAGCCCTACAATTACTTGAAATACAAGGGATCGCCAGCACCACGCTTGAGATGGTCGCCGAACGCATTAATTATCCTCTGGATGAACTGCGCCGTTTCTGGCCGGACAAAGAGGCGTTGCTGTACGACGCTCTGCGATACCTCAGCCAACAGGTCGATACGTGGCGCAGGCAACTGATTCTGAACGAAGAGCTGACGGCTGAGCAAAAAATACTGGCGCGCTATACCGCGCTGGCAGACTGTGTGCGGAATAACCGCTATCCAGGCTGTCTGTTTATCGCCGCCTGTACTTTCTATCCAGACCCCGGTCATCCGATCCATCAACTGGCCGATCAGCAAAAACGCGCCGCGCATGACTTCACGCACGAGCTGCTCACCACGCTCGAAGTGGACGACCCGGCAATGGTGGCCAGACAGATGGAGCTGGTGCTGGAAGGCTGCCTGAGCCGCATGCTGGTTAACCGCAGTCTTACCGACGTTGAGACCGCGCACCGTCTGGCTGAAGATATACTGCGCTTTGCCCAGTGCCGCATGGGTGGCGCGTTAACTTAAGCGAGCATTCCCGCCCAGGCAGAAATAAACAAACACAGCGCCATCAGGCGCTGAAATCGCACCATCGCCACGGTGGTGCGAAATACCCGATTGACTGCTCGCCCTAGCCACGCCCAGCACATCAAACACGCCATCGAGATGATAAAAAACCACATCGCCATCAGTGCGATATCCCGTAATGCATGCTCGTTTGCAGGAGCAAACAGACTGACCACCGCCAGTGCCATCATCCAGGTTTTAGGATTGATGACCTGCAACAATGCCGCTGCGCGCGCGGTAAAACGCTGGTGAGAGACGCCCGAGATATTTGCCGCAGGCGCGTTAAATAGCTGCCAGCTCAGGAAGCTTAACCACAGCACGCCTGCCCAGCTCATTACCTGACGAATAAGCGGATACTGGCGCAATATTTCTCCGGCCCCGGCTCCCGAAATCAAGACAATGGCACTGGCCGCAGCGCATCCACCCAGAATCGCGGGGACGGTATTTTTCACACCAAAGTGCTGACTATTGGCGAGCACAAGGATATTGGTTGGCCCCGGCGTTATCGAGGCGACAAAGGCAAATATCAGGAAAGGTAACAGGCTCACAGGTGGCTCCTTTTTATATGAGCCATGAATGTGCCGTTATTTATTGGAAACGTCTGGAAGGTTTGTGCACAACCGGCGGTAATGAGCAGGCGAGATACGATACGCGCGCTGGAACCAGCGCCCGAGATGGCTTTGATCGGCAAAACCAAGCGCGGCGGCTACCACCACCGGTTGTTCGCCTCGCCCAAGCAGCTGACGGGCTTTTGCCAGCCGCAGCTGAATCAGCCACGCGTGCGGGGCAAGATGGAACTCCCGCTTAAAACAGCGGGTCAGCGTAAAGCGATCTGTACCCGTTTCCCGCGCGAGATCCGAAAGACCGACGTTGTCACCGATATGCGCATAAAGATAATCCCGCGCACGATGCGCCACCGCCGCACTTTGCAGCTGTGAGGGCAATCTTTTACGCCAGTGGCAGTGGGAGGTGATTTGCGCGAGCAAACCGTCCATCGTGCTTTGCTGCACAATCTTCATCTCATCACTGTGCAACGTGGAAAACGTCTCCCCTATCGCCCGAACCAGCTGCGGCTCACGCGTTAGCGTCTGCGCAAAATGAAGGGAATAACTCCCTGGCGTGGATTCGTATAACCCCTGGAGCGTATCGGTGAGCCACTTCTCGTTGAGATAAAAGGTCAGATAGGTAAATCCGCCGTCTACTGGCGCATCGCCGTCGTGGATTTCGCCGGGTTCGAGTAAAAAAGCATCGCCTGGATGGCTACGATGTTGTTCGCGTCTGCAGTGAAATTGCTGAGTGCCAGAAAGCGTAATGCCTACCAGATAACTGTCGTGCCAGTGCGGATCAAACGCGTGACCTTCGAAATGCGCTTTAATCGTTTCAATACCCGTATCTGCATGCTGACGTAGCTCAAGCCAGTCTTTCGCCATATCGCCCCCTTTTTTGGCTATCAGCATTGCCATTTCACATCACGTCTGTCTGGAAGATTTGTGCAAATTCGATGCCCAATCCGTCAGATTGCCGTAAAGTTAATCAGTTGAACAGCTTTTCCCGAAATAGGGTTGACGATCATACGGGATTAAGGTTTAATGCGCTCCGTTGCCCGGATAGCTCAGTCGGTAGAGCAGGGGATTGAAAATCCCCGTGTCCTTGGTTCGATTCCGAGTCCGGGCACCACTAATTTTGCATCAAAGCACGCTGGTTAAGAGATGAGAACCTTAACG
>JALCNW010000114.1 GCA_022649305.1 Enterobacter sp. | reverse complement strand
GCAGCGGGTAGCGCCGCCGACCAGGGCGTACCAGCCAGTGGTCAGGGGAAACAGATCACGGTTAAAACCGATGTGCTTGAGCTGACTATCAACACCCGTGGTGGTGATATTGAGCAGGCGCTGCTGTTGACCTACCCGAAAGAGCTGAAATCTACCGAGCCATTCCAGTTACTGGAGACAACGCCTGAGTTTATTTATCAGGCACAGAGCGGCCTGACCGGTCGTGATGGCCCGGACAACCCAGCTAACGGCGCTCGTCCGCTGTATAACGTCGATAAAGATACGTTTGTATTGGCTGATGGCCAAAACGAGCTCGCGATCCCGATGACTTATACTGACGCGGCAGGCAACACCTTCACCAAAACCTTCACCCTAAAACGCGGTGAATTTGCGGTGAACGTGGGCTATAACGTGCAGAACACCAGTGAGAAACCGCTGGAAGTGTCTACCTTTGGCCAGCTGAAGCAGTCCATCAATTTGCCTTCTCATCGCGATACCGGAAGCAACAACTTTGCGTTGCATACCTTCCGCGGCGCGGCGTATTCCACTCCGGATACCAAGTATGAGAAATACAAATTCGACACCATCGCCGATAACGAAAACCTGAACGTCAGCGCTAAAGGCGGCTGGGTAGCGATGTTGCAACAGTATTTTGCGACCGCGTGGGTTCCAAACAACGATGGCGTGAATAACTTCTATACGGCGAATTTGGGTAACGGCATTGCCGCTATCGGTTATAAGTCTCAGCCTGTTCTGGTTCAGCCGGGTCAAACCGCTAATCTGGCCAGCACCCTGTGGGTGGGTCCAGAAATTCAGGACAAAATGGCAGCCGTTGCACCGCACCTGGATCTGACCGTAGATTACGGTTGGTTGTGGTTCATCTCTCAGCCGCTGTTTAAGCTGCTGAAGTTCATCCACAGCTTCCTGGGCAACTGGGGCTTCTCGATCATCGTTATCACCTTTATCGTTCGTGGCATCATGTACCCGCTGACTAAAGCGCAGTACACCTCCATGGCGAAGATGCGTATGCTGCAGCCGAAGATTGCGGCAATGCGTGAGCGTCTGGGCGATGATAAGCAGCGTCAAAGCCAGGAAATGATGGCCCTGTATAAAGCTGAGAAAGTGAACCCATTGGGTGGTTGCTTCCCGCTGCTGATTCAGATGCCAATCTTCCTTGCGCTGTACTACATGCTGATGGGCTCTGTTGAGCTGCGCCATGCGCCGTTCGCGCTGTGGATCCATGACTTGTCCGCACAGGACCCGTACTACATCCTGCCGATCCTGATGGGTATCACGATGTTCTTCATTCAGAAGATGTCGCCTACCACTGTGACCGACCCGATGCAGCAGAAGATCATGACCTTTATGCCGGTCATCTTCACCGTCTTCTTCCTGTGGTTCCCGTCAGGTCTGGTGCTGTACTACATCGTCAGCAACCTGGTGACCATCATCCAGCAGCAGCTGATTTACCGTGGTCTGGAAAAACGTGGCCTGCATAGCCGCGAAAAGAAAAAATCCTGATCAGGTCAAATTAAACGCTAAAATAAGGGCGGTCTTGATGACCGCCTTTTTTATTTGTATTAAACGAGACAAACCATGAGCCATAACGACACTATCGTCGCCCAGGCAACCCCACCGGGACGCGGTGGTGTAGGTATTCTGCGTATCTCCGGCCTGAAGGCGCGCGAGGTGGCTGAAGCCGTGCTGGGCAAACTGCCAAAGCCGCGCTATGCCGATTATCTCCCCTTTAAAGATGCAGACGGCACCGCACTGGATCAGGGCATCGCGCTGTGGTTCCCCGGACCAAACTCTTTTACCGGCGAAGACGTGCTGGAGCTACAGGGCCATGGCGGGCCGGTTATCCTCGACCTGCTGTTAAAACGTATTCTGACGCTGCCGGGTCTGCGCATCGCCAACCCGGGCGAGTTCTCCGAGCGCGCATTCCTGAACGACAAGCTCGATTTAGCGCAGGCAGAAGCCATTGCCGACCTGATTGACGCCAGTTCCGAGCAGGCAGCCCGTTCCGCACTGAACTCACTGCAAGGGGCGTTTTCCGCGCGCGTGAATCACCTTGTGGAAGCGCTCACTCACCTGCGTATCTACGTCGAAGCCGCAATCGACTTCCCGGACGAGGAGATAGATTTCCTTTCCGACGGTAAAATCGAAGCGCAGCTGAACACCGTGATGGGCGATCTCGATGCGGTGCGCGCCGAAGCACGCCAGGGCAGCCTGCTGCGTGAAGGGATGAAAGTGGTGATTGCCGGACGTCCTAACGCCGGAAAATCAAGTCTTCTGAACGCACTCGCGGGCCGCGAAGCCGCGATCGTAACCGATATCGCTGGCACCACGCGCGACGTCCTGCGCGAACATATCCATATCGACGGGATGCCGCTGCATATCATTGATACGGCAGGTCTGCGTGATGCAAGCGACGAAGTAGAGCGTATCGGCATTGAACGTGCCTGGCAGGAGATTGAACAGGCCGATCGCGTGCTGTTTATGGTCGACGGCACCACCACCAGCGCGATTGACCCCGCAGATATCTGGCCTGATTTTATCGCCCGCCTGCCGGCCAAATTGCCGATCACGGTGGTACGTAACAAAGCCGATATGACTGGCGAAACGCTGGGTCTGAGCGATGTGAACGGTCACTCACTAATCCGCCTGTCCGCACGCACTGGCGAAGGCATTGATGACCTGCGTAACCATCTCAAACAGAGCATGGGCTTCGAAACCAACATGGAAGGCGGTTTCCTGGCGCGCCGTCGTCACCTGCAGGCGCTTGAAGATGCCGCCAATCACCTCGATCAGGGCAAAGCGCAGCTACTCGGTGCGTGGGCGGGTGAACTGCTGGCAGAAGAGCTGCGTCTGGCGCAGCAGAGCCTGAGCGAAATCACTGGTGAGTTTACTTCTGACGATTTGCTGGGACGGATTTTCTCTAGCTTCTGTATTGGTAAGTAACCTCCTCTGAATAGTGATTTCCTTCCAGGAAATCACTATTGTCCAAATGGCAACTCGCTTCTTCACGCTTCTCCCCCTATGCTTTGCGCCTGCCTGACATGGGGGATTTATGGCGCGTTTTCTGTTTTGTAGTTTTGCACTGGTTCTGCTTTATCCATCGGGCATTGATATGTATCTGGTTGGCCTGCCGCACATCGCGCGCGATTTAGGGGCCAGCGAAGCGCAACTGCATATCGCGTTTTCAGCCTATCTGGCGGGAATGGCGTCATCGATGGTCTTCGCCGGAAAGATAGCTGACAAAGCGGGACGACAGCCCGTTGCCATTACCGGCGCGGTCATTTTTGCCCTCGCGTCGGTACTGTGCTCCCTGGCGCATAACAGCACGCTGTTCCTGACAGGACGCTTTATTCAGGGCATTGGCGCGGGCGGTTGCTACGTGGTGGCATTTGCAATTTTGCGCGATACCTTAAGCGCGCAGCGTCGTGCAAAAGTGCTCTCTATGCTCAACGGGATTACCTGCATTATTCCCGTTCTGGCTCCGGTGATCGGTTATCTGATTATGCTCAGACTGCCGTGGCAAAGCCTGTTCTGGACGATGGCCGCAATGGGCATATTCGTCTTTTTACTGTCTATCCTGGTGCTTCGAGAAACGCATCCTGGCTCTCATCATTCGAGCCATACCGCAACGATCCACCCTACCGAAAAATTGCTTAATCGCTTCTTTATGAGTCGCCTGCTGATTACGACTCTGAGCGTGGCGGTCATTCTGACCTATGTAAACGTTTCCCCTGTTTTGCTGATGGAAATCATGGGGTTCGATCGCGGGCAATATTCGACGGTGATGGCACTCACCGCGATGGTGAGTATGGCCGTCTCGTTTTCTACACCGTTCGCGCTCAACGTCTTTAGTCAGCGCACGCTGATGCTCACTTCTCAGGTGCTGTTCCTGGCCGCTGGGGTCATTCTGGCCACCGCGGGTTCACATGCCATTATGCTGGTCGGCATCACGCTGATTTGCGCCGGTTTCTCGGTGGGCTTTGGCGTGGCGATGAGCCAGGCGCTGGGTCCGTTTTCTCTGCGGGCAGGTGTGGCAAGCTCCGCGCTGGGCATCGCGCAGGTATGCGGGTCGTCATTATGGATTTGGCTGGCTGCCGTTCTCGGTCTTAACGCCCTGAATATGCTGATCGGGATTCTGATTGGCTGTAGCATGCTCTGTATCCTGTTACTGATGGCGGTACGGTCCGCGGCGCACTATGAAGAAGCCCCTCAGCAGTCTCGATCTTAATCTGTTACTGTGCCTGCAGCTTTTGCTGCAGGAGCGCAGCGTCACTAAAGCGGCAAAACGCATGAACGTCACGCCGTCGGCAGTCAGTAAATCGCTGGCGAAGCTTCGCGACTGGTTTGACGATCCGCTATTTGTAAAAACGCCGCTAGGACTCCTTCCCACGCCGTTAACGGTCAGCCTGGAACAAGACCTGACGGACTGGATGCAGATTGGAAATCAGATCCTCGATAAATTCCATCACGACTCTCCTGGCGGCCTCAAATTTGAGTTAGCCGCAGAAACGCCGCTGATGCTGATCCGCTTTAACACGCTGCTTCAACAGGTCAATCAGCGCTATCCGCAGGCTACCGTGCGAATGCGCCACTGGGATTATGATTCGCTGGATGCAATCACGCGTGGCGAGGTCGATCTCGGCTTTACCGGACGGGAAACGCATCCACGCTCCCGGGAGCTGCTGAAGCTCATGCCCTGGTTTATCGATTACGAAATTCTGTTCAGCGACCGTCCTTGCGTCTATTTGCGTGAAGATCATCCGGCCTTACAGGAAGAGTGGAATCTGGAGACATTTTTGCGCTACCCGCACATCAGCATCTTTTGGGAGCGCAGTGATACCTGGGCGCTGGATGAAGTCCTTCGGGAAATGGGACGCGAACGTAACATCGCCCTAAGCCTGCCAGGCTTTGAGCAATCAATGTTTATGGCCGCCCAACCCGGACACGACTATCTGGCAACCGCGCCGCACTACTGCCATCTCTATAATCAACTCCACCAGCGAAAGCTGGTGACCCGCCCCATCCCCATCGACGAAGCGCTGGCCGAAAAGCTCACGGTTCCGTTCACGATGCTCTGGCATAAGCGTAACAGTCACAATCCTAAAATCGTCTGGTTGAAAGAGACGATCAAGGCGCTGTACGGCGATTCCCTGCGTTGAAGGTCCAATTTTTGCCCCTGAAAATGTAAAGTTCAGTGCATAGACTTCTCATACCTCGATTTACCGATTAAAACTGGAGAAGAGTTAAGCGATAATGGTGTAACCGTTTAACCTGTCACTGACCATTATCATGGAGCGAAAAATGGCTACGCATTTTGCAAGAGGGATACTGACAGAAGGACGACTTGTCTCGATCAGGCTCTCCTCAGCCTGTCATAACGAGGCGCGCAAGCTCCCGGAGCATCGTCGATCGCGGTTTTTAGCGTCGAGAGCGCTACTCGCCGAACTGTTATTTATGCTTTACGGTACGAGCGAACTCCCGGAAATGATTACTCAACCTGAAGGCCGACCGGTCTTTGGCGATCCTGAATTACCTCGTTTCTCCATTGCTTATACGGGGAACATCGTCGGCGTTGCGCTGAGCACAGAAGGTGATTGCGGGCTGGATATGGAACTCCAGCGCGCCACTCGCAGTTTTCACGGCCCCCATGCGCACGACACCTATCCTTTATCCAGTAATGAAAAGCTGTGGATTCGCAATCAAAACGATCCTAACGAAGCCAAAGCCCAGCTCATCACCCTGCGTCAGAGCATTCGCAAACTTTCTGGTTGCGCCATGGATGACGCTAATCTTTTGCAGCTTCTACCCGGTTCAGGCCGCCTGCGCGCCTCTAAAGCGACACGGGTTGAAGCGCTGAGCGACGCAGAAGATGTGCTTATCTGGTCGATAGCGGTGACTCCAGCGATTGAGCGACTTAAGCTTTGGGAATTTGACAGCCTGCGTGGTTGGCATAGCCTTCCTGATGTTCCGGCACGCGCCAACGAGCCCGCAGCACGCCTGATAAGATTAACCAGTTTGCCGGTTGAAAAAGCACTTACCCTTAACTGACCCGTCCAGGGCCATCATGATGAAAAGGAGTAATCATGTCTGATACGTTGAAAGTTGTTACGTTACTGGGAAGCCTGCGCAAAGGTTCATTTAACGCGATGGTGGCACGCACGTTGCCAAAAATCGCCCCCGCTGGCATGGACATTTCGGCGCTGCCTTCAATTGGTGAGATTCCGCTATATGACGCGGATATCCAGCAGGAAGACGGTTTCCCGCAGAGCGTGGAAGCGCTTGCAGAGCAGATTCGTCAGGCGGATGGCGTGGTGATTGTCACGCCGGAATATAACTATTCTGTGCCGGGCGGATTGAAAAACGCCATCGACTGGCTTTCTCGCCTGCCGGAGCAGCCGCTTGCCGGTAAGCCGGTTTTAATTCAGACCAGCTCAATGGGTGCTATCGGCGGCGCGCGCTGTCAGTATCACCTGCGCCAAATCCTGGTATTTTTGGATTCGATGGTGATGAACAAGCCGGAATTTATGGGCGGTGTGATTCAGAATAAAGTGGATACGCAGACGGGCGAAGTGGTCGATCAAAGCACGCTGGATCATCTGACCGGTCAGCTGACCGCGTTTGGGGATTATATTAAGCGGGTGAAAGCGTAGGCCGGAGCGGCCTGTTGCCCTCTCCCCGTGGGAGAGGGAACGCAATACGTAGCATCTTAGTGTGCGTCGATAAACACAATCTTCAGCACAAACAGCAGCGCCACCACAATCACGCAGGGGCTGAGTTCGCGGAAACGACCGGTACCGATCTTCATGATGCAGTAAGAGATAAAGCCCAGCGCGATGCCTTCTGTAATCGAGAAGCTAAACGGCATCATCACCGCAGTAATAAACGCTGGAACCGCTTCGGTTAAATCTTCCCACTTCACGCGCGCCAGGCTCGACGTCATCAGCACGCCGACATAAATCAGTGCACCGGCTGCCGCATAAGGTGGAACCATCCCCGCCAGCGGTGACAGGAAAATCACCAGCAGGAACAGCAGACCAACCACTACCGCCGTCAGACCGGTACGGCCACCCACAGAAACGCCGGAAGACGATTCAATGTATGCGGTAACGGAAGAGGTCCCGATGAAGGCACCCGCTACGGACGATACGCTATCCACGTACAGCGCCTGCTTCATGCGCGGGAACTTACCTTTCTCATCCGCCAGACCGGCTTTGTCGGTCACGCCAATCAGCGTACCGGAGGAGTCGAACAGGTTGACCAGCATGAAGGAGAAAATCACACCCGCCAGGCCCAGATTGAACGAACCGGCCAGATCGACGTGACCAATTACGGTCGACACGCTCGGCGGCACGGAGACAATGCCGTGGTATTGCACATCGCCCAACATCCAGCCTAACAGCGTGGTCACCACGATAGAGACCAGTACGGCGGCGTGAATATTGCGGGACGCCAGAATCGCGATGATAAAGAAGCCCAGTACGCCCAGCAGAACGCTGTGCGACGTGAGGTTACTAATGCTCACCAGCGTGTCCGGGTTGGCGACGATAACGCCCGCATTTTTCAGACCCATCATGCCGATAAACAGGCCGATACCGCTGGTAATGCCCACACGCAGGCTCACAGGGATATTGGCAATCATCCAGTAACGGACGCGGAAAATGGTCAGCAGCAGCAGGCCCACAGCGCCCCAGAAGATCGCGCCCATGCCGACTTGCCACGGCAGGCCCATCGCCTGAACCACAACAAAAGCAAAGAAAGCGTTCAGACCCATCGCCGGAGCCAGTGCGACCGGCAGGTTAGCGAACACACCCATCAGGATACTGCCGAGGGCAGCGATCAGGCAGGTGGTGACAAAGACGGCGCTGGTATCCATGCCAGCAACGCCCAGAATTTGCGGGTTAACAAAAACGATGTACACCATCGTCAGGAAGGTGGTGAAACCGGCAATCACTTCGGTGCGTGCCGTCGTGCCGTGCTCGCGCAGTTTGAACACGCGCTCAAGCAAACCCTTGCCAGCAGGCTGGGTAGTGTGTTGTTGACTCATCATCAATTTCCGAACAAGGAGGGAAAATTCGTCGCTATCCTATACCAAAATGCGACAATAGGGGCGGTTACGAGATACTTTTTTTCATTGATTTTGCTTATACGGCAACGATTGCGTCTCGTCATTATGCATCACGTAAACGTTAAACTTGTTAAAAGGGAAAAGCATGTCCGGAATTGAAGCGGTATTTTTCGACTGCGACGGTACGCTGGTCGACAGTGAGGTCATTTGTTCTCGCGCGTATGTCAGCATGTTCCAGGAATTCGGCATTTCGCTCGATCTCGAAGAGATTTTTAAGCGCTTTAAGGGCGTGAAGCTTTACGAGATTATCGACATCATTAACGCCGAGCATGGCGTCAGTCTCGCTAAAGCGGACTTAGAACCTGTTTACCGCGCCGAGGTCGCACGCCTTTTCGACTCGGAGCTGGAGGTCATTGCAGGCGCGAATGCGCTGCTGGACTCCATGGCGGTGCCAATGTGCGTGGTATCTAACGGACCGGTCAGCAAAATGCAGCATTCACTCGGCAAGCTTGAGATGTTGCACCATTTCCCGGAAAAATTGTTCAGCGGCTATGACATCCAGCGCTGGAAGCCGGATCCGGCTCTGATGTTCCATGCCGCAAAAGCGATGAACGTGAACGTGGAAAACTGCATTCTGGTGGATGATTCCAGCGCGGGCGCGCTGTCAGGTATTGATGCGGGTATGGAAGTGTTCTATTTCTGCGCCGATCCGCACAACAAACCGATTAAGCATCCTAAAGTGACGACGTTTACCGATCTGGCAGAATTACCTGGATTGTGGAAAGCGCGCGGGTGGGATATTACGCGTTAAGTTGAAGTATGGCGGGTAGCGTTAGCGCCACCCGCCACAAACATTACTCTTTCGGATCTTTACCTGCCAGCAGCTTATCCAGCTCATCGCCGCCTACGTGACGGAAATCTTGCCCTTTCACGAAGTAGAAGATGTATTCACAAATGTTCTGACAACGGTCACCGATACGCTCAATAGAGCGTGCGCAGAACAGCGCGGTCAGCACGCTTGGAATGGTGCGCGGATCTTCCATCATGTAGGTCATCAGTTGACGCACGATGCCTTCATATTCCTGGTCGACCTTTTTGTCTTCGCGGTAGATACGGATTGCTTCATCCAGATCCATACGCGCAAAGGCATCGAGCACATCATGCAGCATTTGCACGGTGTGACGTCCCAGCGACTCCAGGCTCACTAGCAGCGGCTGATGCTGATGAGAGAATTTCTCCAGCGCCGTGCGGCAGATTTTATCGGCAACGTCGCCAATACGTTCAAGCTCAGCAATCGTTTTGATGATCGCCATTACCAGACGCAGGTCGCTCGCCGTTGGCTGGCGTTTAGCAATGATGCGCACACAGGCTTCATCGATAGCGACTTCCATCATATTGACGTTTTTGTCGCCTTCCACCACGCGCTTCGCCAGCTCGCTGTCCTGATTGTGCATCGCGGTAATCGCATCAGAAAGCTGCTGCTCCACCATGCCACCCATGGTCATCACCTGGGTGCGGATGCTTTCCAGCTCTGCGTTGAACTGGCCGGAAATGTGTTTATTAAGATTGAGGTTGTCCATGGTTTCTCCACATGCACTAAGGCAAATCAACCGTAGCGGCCAGTAATATAATCTTCGGTTTGCTTCTTCGCAGGCTTGGTGAACAGATCGTCGGTGTTGCTGAACTCAATCAATTCGCCCAGGTACATAAACGCCGTATGGTCGGAACAACGTGCAGCCTGCTGCATGTTGTGGGTCACGATCACGACGGTATAATCCTGCTTCAGCTCGGTGATCAGCTCTTCAATACGACCGGTTGAGATCGGATCCAGTGCAGAACACGGCTCATCCAGCAGCAACACTTCCGGGCGAATCGCGATACCGCGAGCAATGCACAGACGCTGCTGCTGACCACCAGAGAGAGAATATCCGCTCTGATGCAGTTTATCTTTGGTTTCGTTCCAGAGTGCGGCCTTGGTCAAAGCCCACTGCACGCGCTCATCCATATCCGTCCGAGACAGCTTTTCAAACAGGCGCACGCCAAACGCGATGTTGTCGTAAATCGACATCGGGAACGGCGTCGGCTTCTGGAAGACCATGCCGACTTTGGCACGCAACAGAGCGATATCCTGGGTGTTGGTGAGAATGTTGTCACCGTCGAGCAGGATTTCGCCTTCCGCACGCTGCTCCGGATAGAGCGAGTACATTTTGTTAAAGGTGCGCAGCAGGGTGGACTTGCCACAACCTGACGGACCGATAAATGCCGTAACCTGGTTCTTCGCAATATCCAGATTAATGTTCTTCAGTGCATGGAATTTACCGTAGTAGAAGTTCAAATCACGAACCAGAATCTTACCCGGTGCTGTATCAACCATACTCATTGACTCATTTCCTCATTCGGCGCCGCATAGTGCCGCGCCGTAAAAATTAACCGTGTTTCTGTTTCGCGAAGATGACGCGCGCCAGAATGTTCAGCAACAGTACGCACAGGGTAATAATCAGTACCCCAGCCCAGGCCAGCTGCTGCCATTCAGCAAACGGGCTCATCGCAAACTTAAAGATAGTGACCGGCAGGTTGGCAATCGGCTGCATCATATCCGTGCTCCAGAACTGATTGGAAAGCGACGTAAACAGCAGCGGTGCGGTTTCACCCGCGATACGTGCAATCGCCAGCAGGATGCCGGTCATGATCCCGGAGACCGACGCTTTCAGCGTAATCGCAGAGATCATCTTCCATTTCGGCGTGCCCAGCGCGT
>JALCNW010000113.1 GCA_022649305.1 Enterobacter sp. | reverse complement strand
TCACTCTATGGCACACAAACTGGGTTCTCAGTTCCACATTCCTCACGGTCTGGCGAACGCCCTGCTGATTTCAAACGTTATTCGTTATAACGCTAACGATAACCCAACCAAGCAGACTGCTTTCAGCCAGTACGACCGTCCGCAAGCACGTCGTCGTTATGCAGAAATCGCTGACCATCTGGGCCTGAGTGCTCCTGGTGACCGTACTGCAGCGAAGATTGAAAAACTGCTGGCATGGTTGGATAGCATTAAAGCTGAGCTGGGTATTCCTAAATCTATCCGCGAAGCTGGTGTGCAGGAAGCTGACTTCCTGGCTCACGTTGACAAACTGTCTGAAGATGCCTTCGATGACCAGTGTACTGGTGCTAACCCGCGCTACCCGCTGATCTCCGAACTGAAACAGATTCTGCTGGATACCTTCTATGGACGCGAATTCAGCGAAGCTGAACCAGCAGCTGTAAAAGTTGAATTACCAGTAGTGAAAGCCGATAAGAAAGCGAAGAAAAACGCTTAATTGTTAGCAAAATAAAAAAACCCGCTTAGGCGGGTTTTTTTATGGCTACAGAGAACAACAGGCAATATTTACGAGGAATTCTACTTTCGGTTTTCTTCCTGAATCGCCGACAGAGAGCCTGTTTTCAGTGCTTCTTTATAATGTTTACGACAGACAGAGACATAACGCTCATTGCCGCCAATAACGACCTGCTCACCTTCAGCGTAGGGCTTACCCTCTTGATCAAGACGAAGAACCATACTGGCCTTCCGACCGCAAAAGCAGATGGTTTTCAGTTCAACGAGCTTATCTGACCACGCCAGCAAATACTGGCTTCCTACAAAGAGCTCTCCGCGGAAATCCGTGCGTAATCCATAACACAGTACCGGGATATCCAGCTCATCAACCACGTCAGAGAGTGCATGTACCTGCTCGCGCGTCAAAAATTGGCATTCATCTACCAGAACGCAATTCACCGGCTGAGAAGCATGCTCATTACGGATTTCATCAAGCAAATCGGTTTTAGTGTTAAAAAGCTTTGCTGGTGAAGACAGACCGATACGCGAGCTCACTTTACCTGCACCGAAGCGGTCATCAATTTCAGCGGTGTAAACAACCGAGCGCATCCCCCTTTCTTGATAATTGTATGAGGATTGCAGCAGCGCCGTGGATTTCCCCGCGTTCATTGCGGAATAGTAGAAATAAAGTTGTGCCATTGGTCGTTAAACCCTAATCAATGTGTAATATTCCCGATGCCCGATTGTACCATATTTTGTCTTGTTTACCGCGACTCGAAGCACAGACTATACGTCAGGAAGTAACATATACATTGAAAACAAAAGAGAAAATAATGCGTTAAAACAGGCAGTAAAGGTTACTACCGCACCTTAATGACATGGCTTTAGCTATCGTGCTCCGCCGAGTTTGAAACTAATATGCCAGGGGATGAAAAATCAGTTTCCATTAACTATTTTTGCTATTTAGTGTCTTTATGAGAGTAATACGAAAGGTTGATATTTATCCTTCGCAACTATAATTGATGCGAAATTTGTCACAAAGGTAAACTCATTGACGGTAGGTTGTAGGGGTTTGTATGGATAACTAGCGGCCGCGCGAGCAGTCCAATTTAAGTTAGCGTAATTAATAATAGCGTCTGATATTTCGTATTTTTTGAATTCCTTACATTCCACCCTATTGCACATCTCAAATTATCACTCTATTATTAGGACAACAAACCACCCCATTATAAGTTTGAGATTACTAAAATGAGCGAAGCACTTAAAATTCTGAACAACATCCGTACTCTTCGTGCCCAGGCAAGAGAATGCACTCTCGAAACTCTGGAAGAGATGCTGGAAAAATTAGAAGTTGTTGTACACGAGCGCCGTGAAGAAGAAAGCGCTGCAGCAGCTGAAATCGAAGAACGCACGCGTAAACTTCAGCAATACCGTGAAATGCTGATTGCAGACGGTATCGATCCTAACGAATTACTGAATAGCATGTCTGCTGCTAAAACCAGCACTAAAGCAAAACGTGCTGCTCGCCCTGCTAAATATAGCTACGTTGATGAAAACGGCGAAACTAAAACCTGGACCGGTCAGGGTCGTACGCCAGCAGTAATCAAGAAAGCAATGGATGAGCAAGGCAAACAACTGGATGATTTCCTGATCAAGGATTAATCCTCGCGCCTTCTGGAAAATCCCGCTATATGCGGGATTTTTTATGCCTGTCATTTATATCGAGACATCTGCTTACACCCTGTCATTTTATGAAAAAGGATAATGTAGACTTCCTGACATTAACCTTTCCCTAAGGCCAGGGTTTTCCGCAGGCATAAAAAAACCGGTGCAGCGTAAAGCCATCACCGGTTTTGTTAATCTGGTGTATCAGATTAGTTTTTAACGCCCATGGTATCTTTCAGCCAGGCTTTAAATTCTTCGCCCAGCGAGTTATGGCGAATACCATATTCGACGAATGCGCGCATGTACCCGAGCTTATTACCGCAGTCGTGGCTCTTGCCTTTCATATGGTAGGCTTCAACGGTCTCTTTCTCGATCAGCATATCAATGCCATCGGTCAACTGGATTTCGTCACCCGCGCCCGGAGGGGTCTTAGCCAGCAGTGGCCAGATCTCAGCGCTCAGAACATAACGACCCACTACAGCAAGGTTAGACGGCGCAACGTCAGCCTTTGGCTTTTCAACCACGCCAACCATTGGTACGCTCTCGCCAGGCTTAAGCCCAACGCCTTTGCAATCAACCACACCGTATGCGGTAACATCATCCACTGGCTCAACCATAATTTGGCTGCTGCCCGTTTCATCAAAACGTTTAATCATCTCCGCCAGGTTATCCTGAGACAGGTCTGATTCGAACTCATCCAGAATAACGTCAGGCAGAATAACCGCCACTGGCTCATCACCTACTACCGGGTGCGCGCACAATACTGCATGACCCAAACCTTTTGCCAGACCCTGACGCACCTGCATAATGGTGACGTGCGGTGGGCAAATAGACTGGACTTCTTCTAATAGCTGACGTTTAACACGTTTTTCCAGCATGGCTTCAAGTTCAAAACTGGTATCAAAATGGTTTTCGATAGAGTTTTTGGATGAATGCGTCACCAGCACAATTTCGGTAATGCCCGCGGCAATACACTCGTTGACCACATACTGGATTAATGGCTTATCAACCAGCGGCAGCATTTCTTTTGGAATTGCCTTGGTTGCTGGCAGCATCCTGGTTCCCAATCCCGCCACCGGGATAACGGCCTTTGTAACTTTCGAATTTAGGGCAGCCATTGAAATCTCCTGAACTGTTCAAGTTTTGAACTTTATGCAATTAATAACGCATCGAGTATATCAGCCACTGCTTGTAAACCGGGTCTGAAAAGGGTGCGTTACCGATCAATTAGGATAAATACGTATGAAACTGGCAACGATAGTAGCACTGCCAGTAAAACGACGGTAAAGCTATCTGAAGAATAAACTTCAACTGCTTATTCCGTGGACAACATTAAGCGTAAGCGCCCGCCTGCCCCCCAAATTTGGCATTGCCATGATGAACAGCGGTGGCTTATTTGATTCAAATAGGTTGTTCCTAACGTCCCCAACGGAACGCCATTACTTACCTGAATATGATGCTCGCCAGTATTAAGGGTTGCGTTAAGACCTGCGGATACCAGGATAAGGTTTTTTAATCCACTGTGGTAATAACCGACTAACAGCGGAAATTGTCCAGGCAAATTGGCTTGACGAAAGAGATGGTTAACTTGTTTAAGTAAAGCCCCCAATTCTGGCAGCCGCTGACCTTGATGAGACAACTGTTCTTGCAGTAAGCCATTGAACAGCGCACGTAATAATAACGCCGCTAACACACCGTTATCACCTGCTCGCGTGACATCCAGGCAATAGAAGGCGAGATCCGTATCGGAGAGCGGGGCAATATCGAGCACTAATCCGTGCTGGTCAGCGGCAACCAATTGACGATAATTCACCCGGCAATGCGATATCGTCTGCTGAACGGGCGGCTGAAGCTCCTGTAATAGCTTAGCAGCAGCATGAGGATTGCTAACCAACGCATCCCAGTCCTGAAAAAGACGTTCTTCTTCCTCAACCCGTGAATTAAACATATGGGGATAGAGACAAGCGAACACGGTTTCACGTAGCCGATTCAGATCTTTAACGGGTTTCAGGAGAACATCCTGCACGCCCAGGCGCAATGCTTTGGCGATATCAGCCATATTTTCAGTGGCCGAAATGACCAGAACAGGCATCTGATCACCATTGCTACGCAGATGCTCCACCAGCTTGAGACCGTCCATACGTGGCATATCGAGGTCACAGATCATCAGATCCGGCGCGATATCGATCATTATTTCGAGTGCTTCCAGGCCATCAGCAGCAAGTAGAGTCGTAGCACCCAGCGAAGTTAACCACGAATCCAGCAGCGAACGGAAAACGGGCTCGTCTTCGACAATGAGGATCTGTTTTCCGGCCAATTGCTGCGTCATGTTTTCTCCCCTGGATGACGATAAGTAAATAGTGGCATGCTATTGCTCCCGTCGCCTGTCAGAATTTGCTGAAGTCGTCAAAAAAGAGTGCTTAGACGCTCGTTCGCACTAAAGGTAAAAGTTCATCCATTTTCTTCTCGACGGCAAGCGCACCGGCAGCGATAGCCGCCTCAGCACGATGAAAATCGAGCGTTGATATTTGCGGACAGAAGGGTTGAATCAGGATATCAGGGGGATCGCCCGCCATTCGATTACGTTTAAGACGGTTTTCGAGCACCTGAATAGATGTCGTCATGATCTCCATCGCCGTAGGCGCAGAAATCAACTTTTGGGACGCCACTCGCCCTAACCGCCCGCGCAGGCGTTCATGCCAGGCGAGCTTATCATTATCTGCCGCTTCGTTTTGAACGTTTATCGGCATTAAATCTTGCTGCATCAGATGAGCATCATGCTGGAGATCCACGGCAATAACGATATCAGCCCCCATTGCACGAGTCAGCGAAACGGGCACAGGATTAACCACCCCGCCATCAACCAGCCAATAACCGTTATGGGGAACGGGTGCCATTAAGCCTGGCATACTGCAAGAGGCACGCACCGCAAGATGGAGATCCCCTTCGGTGAACCATATCTCTCTGCCCGTGCTCAGATTCGTTGCCACCGCGCCAAACGGCATCTGGCAATGCTTGAAGTCGTCTAATGGCATTATTTCTCGGAACCGGTTGAACACCCGTTCCCCGCGCAGCAGTCCGCCGCGTTGCCATGAGAGATCCATGAGGCGGAGCACGTCCCAGTAGCTAAAAGAACGTACCCACGTTTCCAGTTCCGGCATTTTACCGCACGCATGTGCGGCTCCTACCAGCGAACCGATGGAACAACCTGCAACCAGATCAACGTCGACACCGAGTCGTTTTAACGCGTTTATCACGCCAATATGTGACCAGCCCCGGGCTGCACCTGAGCCCAACGCCAGACCAATTTTAACCTTTCTCATTAGTCCTGTTTTACTTCCCCTGGATTCCCGGCGTAGCGTCATAGCTACCGCTCAGTTAACATAGTGCTACCCAGGCGTTATACGCCGTTACTTTTTTATTCCAGGAAGAGAATTGTGTCTCAACTCTGCCCCTGTGGTAGCGCTCTGGAGTATAGCCTATGTTGCCAGCGATATCTTTCTGGCGAGCAGGTTGCTCCAGACCCGTCACACCTTATGCGTTCCAGGTATGCTGCTTTTGTGACCAAAGACGCAGACTATCTTATTAAGACCTGGCACCCATCCTGCCACGCTGCTGATTTTCGCCAGGAGATAGAAGCCGGTTTTGCCAACACGCAATGGCTCGGTCTCACCCAGTTTGAAACCTCTGAAGGCAGTGGTCCTGACGAAGGATTTGTCAGCTTTGTCGCTCGTTTTCACGAGCAGGGCAAGGCAGGCGCAATAATAGAGCGCTCGCGGTTCTTACTGGAAGGCGGTCAGTGGTACTATATTGATGGTACTCGTCCGCAGTTTGGTCGTAATGACCCCTGCCCTTGCGGATCGGGTAAAAAATTTAAAAAGTGTTGCGGGCAATAACGCCTGACCACAAATAACAAGCAAACACTCAACAGGATTTCCTCGCGATGCAATCATCACAACGCAAAATACTGCGTACTATTTGCCCGGACCAAAAAGGTCTGATCGCTCGTATCACCAACATTTGTTACAAGCATGAACTGAATATCGTGCAGAACAATGAATTCGTCGATCACCGTACCGGCCGCTTCTTTATGCGTACCGAGCTGGAAGGTATTTTCAACGACACGACGCTGTTAGCCGACCTGGACGGCGCGCTGCCAGAAGGTTCCATTCGTGAGCTAACTCCAGCCGGACGCCGTCGCGTGGTGATTCTGGTTACCAAAGAGGCACACTGCCTTGGCGATCTCCTGATGAAAGCCAACTACGGTGGACTGGACGTTGAGATTGCGGCTGTCATCGGTAACCATGACACGTTGCGTACGCTGGTCGAGCGATTCGATGTCCCGTTTGAACTGGTGAGCCATGAAGGTCATACCCGTGAAGAGCATGACGAACTCATGGCTCAGGCAATCGAAGCGCACAATCCGGATTATGTCGTGCTTGCCAAATACATGCGCGTTCTGACGCCGACCTTTGTTTCGCGCTTCCCGAACAAAATTATCAACATTCACCATTCGTTCTTGCCTGCCTTCATTGGCGCGCGACCTTATCATCAGGCTTACGAGCGCGGCGTGAAGATCGTTGGAGCAACGGCGCACTACGTCAACGACAACCTGGATGAAGGCCCAATCATTATGCAGGACGTTATACACGTCGATCATACCTACACTGCAGAAGATATGATGCGTGCCGGACGTGACGTCGAAAAGAACGTGTTAAGCCGTGCGCTGTATCAGGTACTGGCACAGCGTGTCTTTGTGTACGGTAACAGAACGATCATTCTTTAATCCTTTATAAAATGAATTGATTAGCTTTACGCCTTTACGGATAAAAAGCAGACAAACGATTCATTTTTCACAAAGGAACGCTTTACAGGGGCGTGTCATTTGATATGATGCGCCCCGCTTCCAACAGGAAGCAGGCCAGTAATAGCATTACCCCGTGGTGGGGTTCCCGAGCGGCCAAAGGGAGCAGACTGTAAATCTGCCGTCATCGACTTCGAAGGTTCGAATCCTTCCCCCACCACCATCTCTCAGCTTTACCTCAATAGTAGAATTACCCCTGGTGGGGTTCCCGAGCGGCCAAAGGGAGCAGACTGTAAATCTGCCGTCATCGACTTCGAAGGTTCGAATCCTTCCCCCACCACCATCTCTTCAGAAATAACCATTCTCACTATTTCGTCATTTTTAAATATTCTGCCCCACGGGGAAGGATGAGAAGCTTCGACTAAGGTTCGATTCGAGCGTAGCGAGAAAGCGTTGCCGCAGGCAACGACCCGAAGGGCGAAGCGCATCGCGCTGAGTAATCCTTCCCCCACCACCATCTCTTCAGAAATAACCATTCTCACTATTTCGTCATTTTCAAATATTCTGCCCTACTGGGAAGGATGAGAAGCTTCGACTAAGGTTCGATTCGAGCGTAGCGAGAAAGCGTTGCCGTAGGCAACGACCCGAAGGGCGAAGCGCATCGCGCTGAGTAATCCTTCCCCCACCACCATCTCTTCAGAAATAACCATTCTCACTATTTCGTCATTTTTCACATATTCTGCCCCCGCCACCATCTCTCATAAAACAACTTTCATATTCTTAAGTTTATCTGTACCAACCCTTGAATACTCTTTGCCACGCGTTTCATTAATTAAAGACATAAAAAAACCCTGCCGAAGCAGGGTCTTGAAAAGCGTCAATTCCGATCAGCGACGTGCGCGCACAATCTGATATTTGCGTGTCAGATATTCCACCGGTACGCTCCAGACATGCACCAGGCGAGAGAACGGGAACAACACGAACAGCGTCATACCCAGCACCAGGTGCATGCGGAAGATAAACGCCACACCGTCCAGGTGCTCAGACGCGCCGCCGTGGAAGGTCACTACGGATTGCGCCCAGCCCACCAGCTTCATCATTTCACTGCCGTCCATATGCTGCGCAGAGAAAGGAATAGTCAGCAGACCCAGCGCACACTGGATAACCAGCACCGACATCACCAGGATATCAGCAGCGGTTGTCGTCGCGCGAATGCGAGGACTGAAGAGACGGCGTTTGAGCAGCAGCAGGCCGCCAACCAGGCACATCAGGCCCGCAGCACCGCCACCAAACATTGCCATCTTCTGTTTCACTTCCAGCGGCAGCCACGCTTCGTACATCCAGTGTGGCGTTAACATCCCGAAGGCATGGCCTGCGATGACGCCGAGGATACCAATATGGAACAGGTTCGAAGCCATGTTCATGCCTTTACGATCCAGCATCTGGCTGGAACCGGCACGCCAGGTGTACTGGCCATAGTCATAACGCAACCAGCTTCCCACCAGGAACACGGTGCCCGCAATATACGGGTAGATATCGAAGAAGAACATATTCAGGAATTGCATTATTGCTGCCCTCCGTTAGAGATATTCAAATATTGCGGGGCAACAGCTCCGGCAAATCGACGCTGATGAGTCGTAATTTCTGACTCGCCGCAGTTCTGGTCTGCAAAGAACTTCACCTGTTCCTCTTCCCAAACTGCATCCAGCGCCTGCGGGGTATCATCGCGGGCTTCGTCCGCAATTTTTTCCGCAACCTTTTTACTGTCGACAGCAGTATTTGTCAGCTTCACCAGCAGATCGAACAGCACTGCATAACGGCTTTCACGTTGTTGTAAACGTGCGCTGAGCAGCGCCAGAATCGGCGCAATATCCTGTAGTCCCCCAATCGCTTCTTCTTTCGGCAATTGCGCCAGATATTCCAGATACAGTGGCAGATGATCCGGCAACTCGCGGCTATCGAGTTGCAGACCGTGCTCTTCGTACTGAGACATCAAATCGACCATCGCCTGACCACGATCGCGGGATTCACCGTGAACATGTTCGAACAGCAACAGTGAAGTGGCACGGCCACGGTCGAATAGCTGGCTATAGTCAGACTGGGCATCCAGAAGATCCTGAGCGAGCAGATCGCGCAGGAAAACACCCAACGATTGGGCATCCTCTTTATCCAGGTTTTCAGACGACGCGAGTGCTTCAAACAGCTCCTGCTGATGCTCCACAAGGGAAGCATCAGGGTACTCGAGCAGACGCGAAACAATGACAAGTTCAATCATTGGTGCGGCTCCGTTTTGCTGGTCACATCCATCGCATCAATGCGACGGCTGTTGAACAGGTTGAATTTAGTGTCCGACCCGTGGCAACCGTCACCAAAGGTAAAACCACAGCCACTTTTTTCCGGGAAAGCTTCGCGGGCGAGTTCGCGGTGGCTACTCGGTACCACGAAACGATCTTCATAGTTTGCGATCGCCAGATAACGGTACATTTCCTGCGCCTGCGCTTCGCTCAGTCCGACCTCTTCCAGCGCGCTGGTATCGATAACGCCGTCTACCGTTTCTGCACGTTTGAAGTGACGCATTGCCAGCATACGTTTCAGCGCTAACAGTACCGGTTGGGTATCTCCTGCCGTCAGCAGGTTAGCCAGGTACTGAACCGGGATACGCAGGCTTTCGACGTCCGGCAGAATACCGTTGCTACCCAGTTCACCCGCATCTGCGGCAGACTGAATCGGTGACAGTGGCGGCACATACCACACCATCGGCAGCGTGCGATATTCTGGGTGCAACGGCAGGGCCAGCTTCCAGTCCATCGCCATTTTGTAAACCGGCGACTGTTGCGCCGCGTCGATCACGCTTTGCGGCACACCATCTTTCAGCGCTTGTTCTATCACTTTCGGATCGTTCGGATCGAGGAACACGTCCAGCTGACGCTGATACAGATCTTTTTCATGTTCGGTGCTCGCCGCGTTCTCAATGGCGTCTGCGTCGTACAACAACACGCCGAGGTAACGAATACGGCCTACGCAGCTTTCAGAACACACGGTTGGCTGACCGGCTTCAATGCGCGGATAGCAGAAGATGCATTTCTCTGACTTTCCGCTTTTCCAGTTGAAGTAGATTTTTTTGTATGGACAGCCGGTGATACACATCCGCCAGCCGCGACACTTGTCCTGGTCGATAAGCACGATCCCGTCTTCTTCACGCTTATAGATGGCACCGCTCGGGCAGGTCGCGACACAGGCCGGATTCAGGCAGTGTTCGCACAGGCGCGGCAAATACATCATGAAGGTGTTTTCAAACTGACCGTACATCGCCTTCTGCATGTTCTCGAAGTTTTTGTCTTTCGACAGCTTCTCGAACTCACCGCCCAGATCGTCTTCCCAGTTCGGGCCTTTTACGATCTTGGCCATACGCTGACCGGTGATCAGCGAACGTGGACGGGCGATAGGCTGGTGCTTGCCTTCCGCCGCGTTGTGCAGATTCTGGTAATCAAAATCGAACGGTTCGTAGTAATCATCGATGCCCGGCATATGCGGGTTGGCAAAGATTTTACCCAGCAGCATCGCGCGATTACCCATGCGCGGTTGCAGCTTGCCGTTGATCTTACGGATCCAACCGCCCTTCCATTTTTCCTGATTTTCCCAGTCGGTCGGGAAGCCGGTGCCCGGTTTGGTTTCAACGTTGTTAAACCAGGCGTATTCCGTACCTTCACGGCTGGTCCAGACGTTTTTACAGGTGACCGAGCAGGTATGACAGCCGATGCATTTATCCAGATTCAGCACCATGCCGACTTGTGAACGAATTTTCATTTTACGCTCTCCTGTACCTGGTCATTTCCTTCGCCGTCTAACCAGTCAATATTTTTCATTTTACGTACCACCACAAACTCATCGCGATTCGAGCCGACGGTGCCGTAGTAGTTAAAGCTGTAAGCCAACTGGGCGTATCCACCGATCATGTGAGTCGGTTTCGGCGTAATACGGGTCACCGAGTTATGGATACCACCGCGCTGCTGGGTAATCTCTGAACCTGGAAGGTTCACGATACGTTCCTGCGCGTGATACATCATGGTCATCCCGGCAGGTACACGCTGGCTCACGACGGCACGGGCAGTTAACGCACCGTTGCTGTTGAACACTTCAATCCAGTCGTTATCCACGATCTGCAATTCTTTCGCATCCGCTTCGCTCATCCACACAACTGGACCGCCGCGACCTAACGTCAGCATCAACAGGTTGTCGCTATAGGTGGAGTGACTGCCCCATTTCTGGTGCGGC
>JALCNW010000112.1 GCA_022649305.1 Enterobacter sp. | reverse complement strand
ATCTCAATAGTTCCGGTGTCTTTCTTATCATCAGAAACCAGAGATTTCAATTTATCGAACAAACCCATGATCTTCTCCTAAGCAGTAATTTGGGCCGCATCTCGTGGATTAGCAGATTGTTTTTTCTTCAATGAACTTGTTAACCAGCGTCATTAACTCGTCCGTTGTCGGTTGAGCAAGAGCCTGCTCTGCTAACACCTTCGCATCTTCGAAGTTCGTGTTACGGATAATCTTCTTAATGCGCGGGATGGAAATGGCGCTCATAGAGAACTCGTCCAGACCCATACCCAGCAACAGAAGTGTAGCACGTTCGTCGCCTGCAAGCTCACCACACATGCCAGTCCATTTGCCTTCAGCATGAGAAGCATCAATAACTTGCTTGATCAGGTTGAGTACGGATGGAGACATTGGCTGGTAGAGATGTGAAATCATATCATTACCACGGTCAACTGCCAGGGTGTACTGCGTTAAATCATTGGTGCCGATACTAAAGAAATCCACTTCTTTGGCTAAATGACGAGCAATGACGGCGGCGGCAGGGGTTTCGACCATCACGCCGACTTCGATTGACTCATCAAATGACTTACCTTCGTCACGCAGTTCCTGTTTGTAGATTTCGATCTCTTTCTTCAGTGCACGCACTTCTTCAACAGAGATAATCATCGGGAACATAATGCGCAGTTTACCGAAAGAGGACGCTCGCAGAATCGCGCGCACCTGGTCACGCAGGATCTCTTTACGATCCATGGCGATACGCACTGCACGCCAGCCCAGGAACGGGTTCTCTTCTTTCGGGAAGTTCATGTACGGCAGTTCTTTATCGCCGCCAATGTCCATGGTACGCACGATAACCGCCTGAGAGCCGCAAGCTTCAGCAACCGCTTTATAAGCAGCAAATTGCTCTTCTTCGGTTGGCAGGGCATCACGATCCATGAACAGGAATTCAGTACGGTACAGACCAACACCTTCAGCGCCGTTGCGCTCAGCGCCATCAACGTCGCGTACGGTACCGATGTTCGCGCAAACTTCTACCTGATGACCATCCAGCGTAATGGCTGGCAGATCTTTCAGTTTAGCGAGTTCGGTTTTCTCGGTAGCAACCTGCTCCTGAACGGCACGCAGTTGCTCGATTTCTTCGTTAGTCGGATTGACGTAAACCAGATTGTTTACGGCATCCAGAATCAGATAATCGTCATTTTTAACCTGGGCAGTCACGCTGCCCGTACCCACGATGGCAGGCAGTTCAAGGGAACGCGCCATGATAGAGGTATGGGAGGTACGGCCACCAGCATCAGTGATGAAACCTAATACTTTGTCGAGGTTCAGCTGTGCGGTTTCTGACGGGGTCAGGTCTGCTGCAACCAGAATAACTTCGTTCTGAATGGAGCTTAAATCAATAATCGCCAGACCCAGGATGTTGCGCAGCAGGCGCTTACCGATATCACGTACGTCAGCCGCACGTTCCTTCAGGTATTCATCATCCAGTTCTTCGAGGGCAGTTGCCTGACCTTCGATAATTTCATGTGCAGCCGCGTCGGCCGTCATGCCCTTATCTTTAATCAGGGCTATGATTTCCTGCTCCAGCTCCTCATCTTCAAGCAGCATGATATGCCCTTCGAAGATGGCTTCTTTTTCTTCGCCGAAAGTTTCACCAGCTTTAGTTTTAATTGCTTCCAGTTGCGCAGATGCCTTGGCACGACCGCTCAGAAAACGTTCAACTTCCTGATCAACCTTGTCGGCAGAAATTTTTTTCCGGTCGATGACGATCTCGTCTTCTTTCAGCAGAAGTGCTTTGCCGAAAGCGATACCCGGGGATGCTAAAATGCCTGAAATCATAACCCTACCTTACTTGTGACTGATATTAAAAAGAACCCGGAACTTACTCGAGCTCAGCCATCAGTTTAACCAGATGCTCAACTGCTTTCTGCTCATCTTCACCTTCTGCAGAGAGGGTGACAACGGTACCCTGAGTCAGGCCCAGAGTCTGCAGTTTGAACAGGCTTTTGGCGCTAGCGCTTTTGCCATTGGAGGTCACAGTGATCTCAGAAGTGAAGCCTTTCGCTTCTTTAACAAACTGAGCAGCAGGGCGGGTATGCAGACCGTTTGGAGCGGTAATGGTAACTTCTTGCTGGAACATTGTATTTCCCCAACTTATAGGTTTTGTGTTGTGGAACTAAAGTCTAGCCTGGCGGTTGAACTTTAGCCTGTATTGTTAGCGCTGACGTTTCACTCGTCATTAAACATTATGCAGTGAAAGCAAGACTTGAACCAAATCATAAAATCGATTCAGCAGTCGGAATTTCTCATAATGATTAATTTCGCGCTTCAAAATAATTGTCAGGTTAAATACCAGACCCGACGGGGTGAATCAATGCCAGAGGGAGTAAAAGTTTGAGCCAGGCCACAAAAAAGCACCCGAAAGGGTGCTTTTTTACGCGTTTTTAACATGCTGGCACTACTGTTGCAGCTCTTTCTCTGTGAAAAGATCGGCAAACAGTGCAGTGCTTAAATAACGCTCACCCGAGGACGGTAGGATAACCACTATGTTCTTATTGGTAAAGGTTTCATCTTCCTGGAGTTTAAGCGCAGCAGCGACGGCAGCACCGGAGGAGATCCCTGCCAGGATGCCTTCTTCATCCATCAGGCGGCGTGCGGTAGAGATGGCTTCTTCGTTCGTAATGGACACAACTTTATCAATCAGCTTCAGATCCAGGTTGCCTGGAATGAAGCCTGCGCCAATACCCTGAATTTTGTGGGGGCCGGGTTTGATCTCTTCACCCGCCAAAGCCTGAGCGATAACCGGAGAGTCAGTTGGTTCAACGGCTACGGTAATCAGATCTTTTTTGCCTTTTGTGCCTTTTATATAGCGGG
Source organism: Enterobacter sp. (assembly GCA_022649305.1). Taxonomy (GTDB): domain Bacteria; phylum Pseudomonadota; class Gammaproteobacteria; order Enterobacterales; family Enterobacteriaceae; genus Enterobacter. The sequence continues at coordinate 8,457 of JALCNW010000112.1, read as the reverse complement.
TAACGCCAGTTAGCGTTCCACCCGTACCCACGCCGGAGATAAATACATCAACCTGACCGTCGGTATCTTCCCAAATTTCTGGACCGGTGGTCTTTTCATGGATTTCTGGGTTTGCCGGATTGCTAAACTGCTGTAGCAGCAGGTATTTAGCCGGATCGCTGGCAACAATTTCTTCAGCTTTCTGAATAGCACCTTTCATCCCTTTAGCGCCTTCAGTCAACACCAGGTTTGCGCCGAGCGCTTTCAGCAGCTTGCGACGTTCGATGCTCATGGTTTCTGGCATGGTCAACGTCAGTTTATAGCCACGCGCGGCGGCGACATAGGCCAGAGCAATACCGGTGTTACCGCTGGTCGGTTCAACCAGTTCAACGCCTGGCTTGAGCACGCCACGTTTTTCGGCATCCCAAATCATATTGGCACCGATACGGCATTTTACGCTGAAGCTCGGGTTGCGTGATTCTACCTTCGCCAGGATGCGTCCATTACCGATACGGTTCAGACGAACCAGTGGCGTATGACCGATAGTCAGCGAGTTGTCTTCGTAAATCTTACTCATGGCCTGTCCTTAACTGTATGAAATTGGGATACCGCTTCAGCATACCTGTTGAGAAAGTATGGGGAAGTAAGGAATTCGCATATCTATATGCTGATGAGAAATAATGCGTTCCAGTATGGAATAAGGGGTGGCATAAGCCACCCCTTGTTTACACATTTTTGCATTACTTCCATAACGCATTTTTAGCACGATAGCAGTCAACCCACATCGCCGTCGCACCGCAGACCGCGACGGGCATGATGAACAGATTCAGTACCGGAATCATCGTGAACAGGCTGGTCAGCGCCCCAAACTGCATATTGATCGATTTCTGTCCGCGCAGGGCAATGCGCATCTCTTTAAACGGGACTTTGTGGTTATCAAACGGATAGTCGCAATACTGGATTGCCAGCATCCAGGCGCTAAACAAGAACCACAGCACTGGAGCGACGGTCTGTCCTATGCCCGGAATGAAGTAGAGGATTAACAACATAATCGCGCGGGGCAGATACCATGCAAATTTTTGCCATTCACGCTTCATGATACGCGGGAGGTCTTTCATGATGCCCAAAATGCCTGTGTCCGGCGGGGTCGCGCCCGTTAGACGAGCTTCAAGCTGTTCGGCAAGCAGGCCATTAAACGGGGCCGCTATCCAGTTCGCAAGGGTCGAGAAGAAATAACCAAACACCAGCAGGACAGAAATGACGACGATGGGCCAAAGCAAATAGCTCAACCATTGCAGCCAGTCCGGAACATGACTCATTATCGAAGGCACCCAACTTTCAAGCTGGGTGAAGAGCCACCAGAACGCGCCACCCATTAGCACGATGTTGATGAGAAGAGGCAGGATCACAAAGCGTCGGATACCGGGTAGTGAAACCAGTTTCCAGCCCTGAGAGAAATACCAGATACCGCTGCGCGGGGTGGTTGAAGATGTTGAAACCATAGCCAGGTCGTACTCCTTTTTACACAACCGGTGTCATTGCCCGCCTATATTATCCAGTTACGGACCAATGACCAGTTCGGAAATGTTCGAAAAAACAGCAAAAAGCACATTTTCATCCATCTTTATGCTGTGAATGCTCCGCACGCACTTGCACTTGAGGTAATCGGCAAATACTCTTAGTGAGTAAATGTTTGCCGTGGTGGCAAGGTGTTAGAACAACAGAGAATATAATGATGCAGGATTTGCGTCTGATATTAATCATTGTTGGCGCGATCGCCATAATCGCTTTACTGGTACATGGTTTCTGGACCAGCCGTAAAGAGCGCTCCTCAATGTTTCGCGATCGCCCACTGAAGCGTATGAAGTCCAGTCGTGACCACGATGACGTCGATGACGACATCGAAGAGCTCGACGACGAAGGTGTGGGTGAAGTGCGTGTTCATCGGGTCAATACTGTCCCCGGCGTAGGCCATGGGGAGCATGAAGCGCCTCGCCAGTCTCCGCAGCACCAGTATCAGCCGCCGTATGCATCGGCACAGCCGCGTCAGTCAGCGCCTCAGCCTGTACCCGTAGAGGAACCTGTACGTCAGCCGCAACCGCAGCCCGTACATGCTCAACCTGGCGTGCAGCAGCCTGTCGTCAATACGCAATCCACGCCTCAGCCTGCTGCACCGCACGTTGAACCAGAGCCGGTTGTGGTTGAAGAAGTGCCGGTGGCTGAAAAGCCGCAGCGTAAAGAAACGGTTATCATCATGAACGTGGCTGCCCATCATGGTACTCAGCTCAATGGTGATGTGCTGTTAAACAGTATCCAACAGGCCGGTTTCAAATTTGGCGATATGAATATTTTCCATCGTCATCTCAGCCCCGATGGCAGCGGTCCGTCGCTGTTTAGCCTGGCGAACATGGTTAATCCAGGTACATTTGATCCTGAGATGACCGGTGATTTCACAACGCCTGGCATTACTATCTTTATGCAAGTGCCGTCCTACGGGGACGAACTGCAAAACTTTAAGCTGATGTTGCAATCCGCCCAGCATATCGCCGATGAAGTCGGTGGTGTGGTGCTCGACGATCAACGTCGTATGATGACGCCGCAAAAATTGCGCGAATATCAGGATCGCATCCGCGAAGTTAAGGAAGCCAACGCGTAACGTCTGCGTTTACTTCACTCCTAATCAACCCCCGCCTGTCGGGGGTTTTTCTCATTGATGGTGCGATATGGACTCAATCGAACAACAACTCACACAGCTACGAACCACGCTTCGCCATCATGAATATCTTTATCATGTCATGGACGCGCCACAGGTTCCGGATGCGGAGTATGACCGACTGATGCGCGAACTGCGCGAACTTGAAGCGCAGCATCCTGAATTGATTACGCCTGACTCACCCACTCAGCGCGTTGGTGCCACACCGCTGGCCTCTTTTAGCCAGGTTCGTCATGAAGTTCCAATGCTGTCGCTGGATAACGTCTTTGATGAAGAGAGTTTTCTGGCCTTTAACAAGCGTGTGCAGGATCGACTGAAAAGTGCCGATACCCTGACCTGGTGCTGTGAGCTTAAGCTTGATGGACTTGCCGTCAGCATTCTGTACGAAAATGGCGTACTGGTGCGTGCCGCCACGCGTGGTGACGGGACTACGGGCGAAGATATTACGACGAACGTGCGAACGATTCGCGCGATCCCGTTGACCCTGCGTGGGGATAACATTCCCGCGCGGCTCGAAGTGCGCGGCGAAGTCTTCCTGCCACAGGCTGGCTTTGAAAAAATCAACGATGATGCGCGTCGTACCGGCGGGAAAGTGTTTGCTAACCCGCGTAACGCAGCGGCAGGTTCACTCCGCCAGCTCGACCCGCGCATTACCGCCAAACGACCTTTAACGTTCTTCTGCTACGGTGTAGGCATTCTGGAGGGCGGTGAACTGCCTGATACCCATCTGGGGCGTTTGCTGCAGTTCAAAGAGTGGGGCTTACCGGTGAGCAATCGTGTACAGCTGTGTGACTCCCCTGAAGCAGTGCTGGCGTTTTATCACAAAGTTGAAGAGGACCGTCCTGCGCTTGGTTTTGATATTGACGGCGTAGTGATCAAAGTGAACTCGCTGGCGCTCCAGGAGCAACTGGGCTTCGTGGCTCGTGCGCCGCGCTGGGCTGTCGCCTTTAAGTTCGCCGCGCAGGAGCAAATGACGTTTGTGCGCGATGTGGAGTTCCAGGTGGGGCGAACGGGGGCGATTACCCCCGTTGCCCGCCTTGAGCCGGTGCAGGTGGCTGGCGTGCTGGTGAGTAACGCAACGCTGCACAACGCCGATGAGATCGCACGCCTGGGGCTGCGTATTGGCGATAAGGTCGTTGTCCGTCGTGCCGGCGATGTCATCCCACAGGTCGTTAACGTTGTCGAGTCTGAGCGCCCGGATGACGCGCGTGAGATAGTCTTCCCAACCCATTGCCCGGTTTGCGGATCGGACGTCGAACGCGTGGAAGGTGAGGTGGTGACGCGCTGCACCGGCGGTCTCATTTGCGGTGCCCAGCGTAAAGAGGCGCTTAAGCACTTTGTTTCTCGTCGGGCGTTAGACGTCGATGGGATGGGCGACAAAATTATCGATCAACTGGTCGAAAAAGAGTACGTGCATACTCCTGCCGATCTGTTCCGCCTGACGGCGGGTAAGCTGACGGGCCTTGACCGCATGGGGCCAAAATCGGCGCAAAACGTGGTTAATGCCTTAGAAAAAGCGAAGGAAACGACCTTTGCCCGCTTCCTTTATGCGTTGGGCATCCGTGAAGTTGGTGAGGCCACAGCGGCCGGTCTGGCGGCCCATTTCGGTACGCTGGAAGCGCTGGAAAAGGCGAGCATCGAGGATCTGCAAAAAGTGCAGGACGTCGGGATCGTTGTGGCGACGCATGTGTTCAATTTCTTTGCCGAAGAGAGCAACCGCGACGTTATCGGAAAATTACTGGAAGAGGGTATTCACTGGCCAGCGCCGATCGTGGTTAACGCTGAAGAAATTGACAGTCCCTTCGCCGGTAAAACCGTGGTGCTAACGGGGAGCCTGAGCCGATTGTCCCGTGACGATGCCAAAGCGCGTCTGATTGCTCTTGGCGCAAAAGTGGCGGGCAGCGTATCGAAGAAAACCGATCTGGTGATTGCCGGTGAAGCGGCAGGCTCCAAGCTCGCTAAAGCTCAGGAACTGGGGATCGCAGTGATTGATGAAGACGAAATGCTGCGTTTGTTAGGAGAGTAAGGTGGAGAAAGAACAACTCATCGAAATCGCTAACACCGAGATGCCGTTCGGTAAATATAAAGGCCGTAGGCTAATAGATGTGCCGGAAGAGTATTTTCTGTGGTTTGCCCGTAAGGATGAATTTCCTCCCGGGCGTCTTGGCGAATTAATGGCTATTACGTTGTTGATCAAATCTGAGGGGCTGAGCCATCTGGTTCAACCCCTTAAGCGTCGTTAAGCCTTCGCGGCGCGGGTTTCTTCCTGCGCCAGCTTTTCTGCCTGACGCTTGTAGCGCCGCGCCATTACCGCACAGACCATAAGCTGGATCTGATGGAAAATCATGAGCGGTAGCACCATCATGCCAATCACTGACGTAGGGAATAGGATATTCGCCATCGGGATGCCGTTCGCCAGGCTTTTCTTCGAACCGCAGAAAACGATGGTTATCTCATCGGCTTTATTAAATCCGAATCTACGTGCGGCAAAGATGTTCACCGCAATGACAATGGCCAGAAGCACACAACTCACCAACGCGATAAACAGTAACGAACCGACACCGACTTTGTGCCAGATACCGTTCACGACCGCTTCACCAAAGGCAGAATAAACCACCAGTAAAATCGACGTCTGATCCGTTTTACCGATCCACTTTTTATTTCTTGCGACAAAATCACCAATCCACGGACGCGAAAGATGTCCGAGGACGAATGGCAGCAGCAATTGCAGACAGATTTTGCCAACCTGTTCCAGATTACCTTCCGCGCCGTGCATGTTCATCAGCAGCCCAACCAGCAGCGGCGAAACAAAAATCCCCAGCAAGCTTGACGCCGACGCCGAGCACACCGCAGCGGCGACGTTCCCGCCCGCCAGTGAGGTAAACGCAATAGCGGACTGCACGGTTGCAGGCAAAATACACAGATACAGGAAACCTGTGTAAAGCGCCGGATCGACATTCACCGGTGCCCACCACGCAAACAGGACTCCGAGTATGGGGAAAATGACGAAAGTACTGCACATGACCCACAGATGCAGCCGCCAGTGGCTACCGCCTGCAATGATGGCTTCACGAGACAGTTTCGCGCCGTGCATAAAGAACAGCAGGGCAATCGCGGCCGTCGTCAGTCCTTCAAAGAAAGGCACAAAGCTTCCGCGCGCCGGGAAGAAAGACGCGAGCATGACGGTCACGATGAGCGTGAGGGTAAAGGGATCGAGAATACGGAAAAGTTTCATAAATACTCCTGAAAGCAGATTTGGCTATTGTGCTTTGTTCCGTTTGAGAAATAAAATCGATTTATTGCATCCATTCATGAATAAAATAGATGAATTATTCTCTCCGTCAGCTTCGTGTTTTTGTCACCGTTGCGCAGACCAAAAGCTTTAGCCGTGCAGGGGACGTGATTGGCCTGAGTCAGTCGGCCGTGAGTCACAGTGTGAAAGAGCTGGAGCGACAAACCGGCATGCGGTTACTTGATCGAACCACGCGGGAGGTTGTGCTTACCGAAGCGGGGCAGCAGCTCGCTTCACGGCTGGAAAGAGTGCTTGATGAACTTAACGGGATACTGCGCGACGTGGGGCGAGTAGGGCAGCAGCTTTCCGGGACGGTACGCGTCGCGGCCAGCCAGACCATCTCCGCGCACTTGATTCCGCAGTGCATCGCCGAAAGTAACCTTCGCTATCCCGAGATCAATTTTGTCCTACACGATCGGCCGCAGCAGTGGGTGCTTGAAAGCATCCGCCAGGGTGATGTGGACTTCGGTATTGTTATTGATCCCGGCCCGGTGACCGATCTGGAGTGCGAAGTCGTGCTCTCGGAGCCATTTCTGCTGCTATGCCGTGAAGACGATCCTCTCGCCTCGTTGCCACAGGTCACCTGGCAAGCATTAGAAGGGGCAAACCTGGTCCTTCAGGATTATGCATCGGGTAGTCGTCCGTTGATTGACGCGGCCCTGGCTTCTCAGCGAATCAACGCCACTATTGTGCAGGAGATTGGTCATCCGGCGACCCTGTTTCCTATGGTAGAGGCGGGGATCGGGATAAGCGTGTTACCTGCGCTGGCACTGCCTTTACCACAGGGAAGCTGCTTAACCGTCAGGCGTTTTATGCCCTGTATTGAACGTAAACTCATGTTGGTTCGGCGTAAAAATCGCTCCCTTTCTGGAGCGGCTCACGCGTTATGGGAAGTAGTTGGTATGCAGGCACAACGATTAATGGAGGCCCGCACACACGACCCGCTATTTACTGCTGCCGAAGATCAAATGTAGATATCAATCTGATGTTCTGCCGACGGGTTGTTGATCCCTTCTGCCTTTACCTGGCTTTGCTCCTGTTTATCCTGAGATTCTTCAGCCTGACGATGCTGTAATTGCGCCAACTGAGCCTGCAGCATTGTCAGCTGCGACTGCAACAGCTCTTGCTGCTTCTGTTTTTCTTCCGCAGAACCGCTACCACCTGCGATGTCTTTCAACTGCGAGGTAATTTTGGTTATCTGAACGGTGAGTCGACTTATCTGAGACGCAATGTCGTTTCCACCGGATCCGGCGTCGCCGCCACCGCTGCTCTGTACTGAAGGTGCTGAAGCCTGAATAGTTGTCATCGTGGGTTCCTCCCGCCATAAAACAAGGGTATCGGCACGAAGAGGAATAGCTTGAGAGAACCTGCCAGATTTAGCGGGTCGGGCGCGGGTATCTCGTAATGATGACGAATGAGTAGGGAAGGGGGCGAATTTTTCAAATCGCAGATAGCAAAAAAGCGCCTTTAGGGCGCTTTTTTACATTGGTGGGTCGTGCAGGATTCGAACCTGCGACCAATTGATTAAAAGTCAACTGCTCTACCAACTGAGCTAACGACCCGAATGGTGGGTGATGACGGGCTCGAACCGCCGACCCCCTCCGTGTAAAGGAGGTGCTCTACCAACTGAGCTAATCACCCTAACTTCGGTACTGCATTTGATAAGAATCATTGTTGAGAATGGTGGGTGATGACGGGCTCGAACCGCCGACCCCCTCCGTGTAAAGGAGGTGCTCTACCAACTGAGCTAATCACCCAATCTCAAATTCTTATCTACACGGCGGAGTCTACATAAAGTAGATGGTGGGTGATGACGGGCTCGAACCGCCGACCCCCTCCGTGTAAAGGAGGTGCTCTACCAACTGAGCTAATCACCCCCGCTGTGTGGAGTCGCATTATAGGGAGAGTTGAAAATGAGTCAACGCCTTTTCTAAAGTTTTCGTTCGTTCGTCGTAAAATTAAACAAATGGATCGCGAAACATTCGGCGCGGCATGATTTCTAAACAAAATTAGCAAACCTGCACCTCAAACAGGCAACATCATTGAGGATTCGCCCCACAGTGATAGAATATTGCCCATTGTTTTTATCCCAGCATTTGCCGGTCGTCGGCATCTTTAATAACGTAAGGCCATTTCATGAAAATCAAAACTCGCTTCGCGCCTAGCCCGACAGGTTATTTGCACGTCGGTGGAGCACGTACTGCTCTCTATTCCTGGCTCTTTGCACGTAACCACGGCGGTGAGTTCGTGCTGCGTATTGAAGACACCGACCTTGAGCGCTCTACGCCAGAAGCTATCGAAGCCATTATGGATGGCATGAACTGGCTCAATCTGGAGTGGGATGAAGGCCCTTATTTCCAGACTAAGCGTTTTGATCGTTACAACGCCGTTATCGATGACATGATCGTCGCGGGCACGGCCTACAAATGCTATTGCTCTAAAGAGCGCCTGGATGCACTGCGCGAAGAGCAGA
>JALCNW010000111.1 GCA_022649305.1 Enterobacter sp. | reverse complement strand
TGTCATTTGTTCGATCAGCCCACACACACCTCGGCGATGTTTATTTGCGATCGTTGTGGAGCGGTGAAAGAGAAAGGTGCAGAAGGCGTTGAGGATATCATGCATTCCTTAGCGGCAAAGATGGGCTTTGCGCTACGCCACAATGTGATTGAAGCGCACGGATTATGTTCCGCCTGTGTGGAAGTGGAAGCGTGTCGCCATCAGGATGCCTGCCAGCATGACCATTCAGTGCATGTGAAGAAAAAACCGCGCTGAAAATAAAAGTGGGCGGCTAATAGCCGCCCCCAGGGATTGTACGTCCATGTACTTTCGGGTAGAAAAGGTCGGTAAGTGTTCGATTACCAGCGATAATCGTTACGTTTTTCCCAATCACCGACTTCTTTCTCAGCCTGATCTTTCTGGTAGCCATAACGTTCCTGGATTTTACCCACCAGCTGATCGCGCTTACCTTCGATGATCGTCATGTCATCATCAGTCAGCTTACCCCACTGTTCTTTCGCTTTACCTTTGAACTGTTTCCAGTTACCACCGAGTTCGTCTTTATTCATAATCAAATCCTCATCGTTCGGGTATCACGTCAATTTGTATCGTCCGTAACGTTCATTTCCTGCTGGACTTGATAATAATTGTAGATGAGGATGCGGCACACGTTTCGTTATTCAGAATCTTTAACCATTTCCCCCAACGAAGCCGCTAGGCAAACCAGGTTTGATTGCGCCAGTGACGACGCCAGATCAGCGCAAGCGACAGCCCACGCAGAGCAAGAAAAACGGCAAGCGCCAGCCACAACCCGTGATTACCAAACCAGGGTACGGTAAACAGCGTGAGCCCAAAACCACCCGCCGCCACTGCCATGCTGTTGCGCATTTCGGCTCCTCGGGTTGCACCGATAAACATGCCATCCAGCAAATAGCACCAGACACCGACCACCGGAAGTACAACCTGCCAGATGATGTAGTGGCCTGCCAGCTCACGCAGTTCAGACATCGAGGTCAGTAACGCCACAATCTGACTGCCAAAAAGCGCATAGATCAGAGCAAAAACCAGCGCCACCAGGCCAGATTGCCGACACGCTGCGCGCCAGACCTCCTGCAATTGTCCCGTCTGTTTTGCGCCGTATGCCTGCCCAGAATGGGCCTCAACGGCATAAGCAAAACCGTCAAGCGCATAGGCGGTAAAGGTCAACAACGTCATCAATACGGCATTGACGGCGACGATCTCCGGGCCAAGCCGCGCGCCCAGTACCGTCAAGGCACCGAAACAGAGCTGAAGAAGTAAAGAGCGAAGCATAATATCGCGATTAAGTGCCAGCAGTTTTCGAACGTTCCCACGCCATGCTGTTTTCAACATCGCCAGGGAGATTCCGCGCATCGCCAGCACGCGCTTGACCATCCATAAGCCGATGAAAAACGTGGCGTATTCTGCAACGACCGTTGCCAGCGCGGCGCCCTGCACGTTCATGTGCAGCCCCATCACCAGCCACAGATCCAGAACAATATTGAGGACGTTCCCCACGACCAGCAGGATCACAGGAGCACGTGCATACTGCACACCCAACAGCCAGCCGAGCAGGACCAGATTAGCCAGTGAGGCGGGAGCGCTAATCCAGCGAATATCCAGAAAGCGACGAGCCTGTTCCAGTACTGCTTCATTGCCACCAACGATATGCAGTGCCAGGTCGATCAGCGGCGTTCGCAGCAGAACAATGAGCAATCCGGCACCAAGTGCAAGAATAAGAGGTTGAATAAGCGCTCGCGCCAGGCGCACGGGATCTTTCGCGCCGAACGCCTGAGCGGTCAACCCTGTGGTGCTCATCCGTAAAAAGAGTAACAGCATAAAGAGGAAGCTGGTCGCCGTTGCGCCAATCGCCACGCCACCCAGATAGACTGGCGAGTCCAGATGACCAATGACGGCCGTGTCGACCAATCCCAGTAAAGGAACCGTGATATTCGAAAAGATCATTGGCAGCGCGAGACGCCATAATGCCTTGTCTGAGATTGTCAGCAGAGACATGAGAGAGTACCGGAGCAGGAAAAAGAGAGTCAGGCTACGGGAGACCGTAGCCTGTCAGGAAGAGATTACAGCCATTCACCGTTGCGGATGACGCCTACCGCTAAACCTTCAATGGAGAAGGTCTGTTCGCGCAGGTCAACCACAATGGGGGAAAACTCGTTGTTTTCAGGTAGCAGTTGCACCGTGTTACCCTGTTTTTTCAGGCGTTTTACGGTCACTTCATCATCGATACGTGCGACGACAACCTGGCCGTTGCGTACATCCTGAGTTTTGTGAACCGCCAGCAAATCACCATCCAGAATGCCAATATCTTTCATGGACATACCGCTAACGCGCAGTAAAAAGTCTGCACTCGGTTTGAACATGGCAGGATCGACCTGATAATGACCTTCGATGTGCTGCTGCGCCAGCAGTGGCTCGCCAGCCGCAACGCGACCCACGAGAGGGATCCCCGTTTCTTCTTCCACCAGCAGGCGAATGCCGCGTGACGCGCCAGATACAATCTCAAGAACGCCCTTACGAGCCAACGCTTTGAGATGCTCTTCAGCGGCGTTTGGAGAACGGAAACCCAGACGCTGCGCGATTTCCGCTCGCGTAGGTGGCATTCCCGTCTGGCTGATGTGATCCCTGATAAGATCAAACACCTCTTGCTGTCTGGCCGTTAACGCTTTCATTCCGCCCCCTGGGTGTATATACAGTTATGCTGTGAGTATATACAGTCAAAGGTGAATTTGGAACCAAAAACTGCACAAAAAACCAGAGACTTATTCGATTCCTGAAGGCTTATCGTAAATGCGACCAAAGTAACGTGCCCCAGGTAATGGCAGCGGTGATAATCGCCAACAGTACCGCAGCCGACCCCATGTCTTTGGCACGCCCCGAGAGTTCATGGAAATCAGAACCGATACGATCTACCACCGCTTCGATAGCACTGTTGAGAATTTCCACTATCATCACCAAAAGAACCGAACCAATGAGAAGTACGCGGGTTACAGCATCAACATCAAGGAAACAAGCGATAATGACCGCGATGATAGCGGCTACGCCCTCCTGACGAAATGCAGCCTCATTGATCCAGGCAGCGCGGAAACCTTTCCACGAATAACCAGCAGCTTTGATGATACGGGTAAACCCAGTGGTATTATTGGCCATTAAAAGAACCTTTTTTTAGATTTAGCGTCAGTAACTATAGCTGTAGCGCGTTTCGCAACAGCCTGAAGTATGACGGGTAACAACAGAAATTTTGCGCGCTTTCTGTTATCCTTGCGCCGCAATTGCATTATTAACCAGAGGCTTTACATCGTTTATGTCCGGCTGGCCAAGAATCTACTACAAATTACTTAATTTACCATTAAGCGTCCTGGTAAAAAGTAAGTCTATCCCGGCGGAACCTGCGCTGGAATTAGGGCTCGATACCTCGCGCCCTATTATGTACGTTTTGCCTTATAACTCGAAGGCAGACTTACTGACGCTTCGCGCCCAATGTCTGGCGCACGACTTACCCGATCCGTTGGAACCGCTGGAGGTTGACGGTACTCTGCTGCCGCGCTACGTGTTTATCCACGGCGGCCCGCGCGTGTTTACCTATTACACGCCGAAGGAAGAGTCCATTAAGCTGTTCCACGACTACCTTGATCTGCACCGCAGTAACCCCAGCCTGGATGTCCAGATGGTGCCGGTGTCGGTGATGTTTGGTCGTCGTCCAGGGCGTCAAAAAGGCGAAGAAAACCCGCCGCTGCGTATGCTTAACGGTATACAAAAATTCTTTGCGGTGTCATGGCTTGGTCGCGATAGCTTCGTCCGATTCTCTCCATCTGTTTCTCTGCGCCGTATGGCTGATGAGCACGGAACCGACAAGACTATCGCGCAAAAATTGGCCCGCGTCGCGCGTATGCACTTCGCTCGCCAGCGCCTGGCAGCCGTGGGACCACGCCTTCCTGCTCGTCAGGATCTGTTCAACAAACTGCTGGCATCCAAAGCGATTGCCCGCGCCGTTGAAGATGAAGCCCGTAGCAAGAAAATCTCTCACGAGAAGGCACAACAAAACGCTATCGCACTGATGGAAGAGATTGCAGCGAACTTCTCTTACGAGATGATCCGCTTATCCGATCGCATCCTGAGCTTTACGTGGAACCGGCTCTATCAAGGCATCAACGTGAACAATGCTGAGCGTGTTCGCCAGCTTGCGCACGATGGCCATGAAATTGTGTATGTGCCCTGCCACCGCAGCCACATGGACTATCTTCTGCTCTCGTACGTGCTGTATCACCAGGGGCTGGTCCCGCCGCATATTGCCGCCGGTATCAACCTGAACTTCTGGCCAGCAGGTCCGATCTTCCGCCGTCTGGGTGCGTTCTTTATTCGTCGTACCTTTAAAGGCAACAAGCTCTATTCCACCGTATTCCGCGAATATCTGGGCGAACTGTTCAGCCGTGGCTATTCCGTGGAGTACTTTGTTGAAGGTGGCCGCTCCCGTACCGGTCGTCTGCTCGATCCGAAAACCGGCACGCTATCGATGACGATTCAGGCGATGCTGCGTGGCGGTACGCGCCCCATTACGCTGGTGCCGATTTACATCGGTTACGAGCACGTCATGGAAGTGGGTACTTACGCCAAAGAACTGCGCGGTGCGACGAAAGAGAAAGAGAGCTTGCCGCAAATGCTGCGTGGTTTGAGCAAGCTGCGTAATCTCGGTCAGGGCTACGTTAACTTTGGCGAACCGATGCCGCTGATGACGTATCTGAACCAGCATGTGCCGGAATGGCGCGAGTCTATCGATCCGATCGAAGCGATTCGCCCTGCCTGGCTCACCCCAACGGTGAATAATATCGCTGCTGACCTGATGGTGCGCATCAACAACGCAGGGGCCGCTAACGCCATGAACCTGTGTTGTACGGCGCTGCTGGGCTCTCGTCAACGTTCGCTAACCCGCGAGCAACTGACTGAACAGCTCGACTGCTATCTGGACATTATGCGTAATGCGCCCTATGCCGCCGACGCGACCGTTCCGTCAGTCACTGCCAGCAAATTGATCGACCATGCGTTGCAGATGAACAAGTTCGAGGTCGAGAAAGACACGATTGGCGACATCATTATTCTGCCGCGCGAGCAGGCAGTGCTGATGACGTACTATCGCAACAACATCGCGCACATGCTGATGCTGCCGTCTCTGATGGCGGCCATCATCACGCAGCATCGTCGTATTTCCCGCCAGGAATTACTGCGTCATGTTGAGGTGCTCTACCCGATGCTGAAGGCAGAACTGTTCCTGCGCTGGAGCAAGGACGAGCTGGCGGTTGAACTGGATAAACTGACGGAAGAGTTGCTGCGTCAGGGCCTGATAAGCGTGAAAGATGATGAGCTGTATATCAATCCATCACGTTCCCGCACGCTGCAATTGCTGGCCGCCGGGGCGCGTGAGACGTTGCAGCGCTACGCTATCACCTTCTGGCTGCTGAGTGCGAACCCGTCGATTAACCGTGGCACGCTGGAAAAAGAGAGCCGCACGTTGGCTCAGCGTTTATCCGTACTGCACGGCATTAATGCACCAGAGTTCTTCGACAAAGCGGTGTTCAGTTCGCTGGTGTTGACGCTGCGTGATGAAGGCTACATTAGTGATACCGGAGATGCCGAGCCTGGAGAGACCATGAAGGTTTACCAGATGCTGGCAGAGCTGATTACATCTGATGTGCGCCTGACGATTGAGAGCGCAACGCAGGACGAGTAAAAAAACGCCCGGTAAGCGTTAGCGCTACCGGGCATTTTTTCAGGAAAAATAACTCATCGCCAGCCCTAAAAACAGCACCAGGCCAACATAGTTATTGTTCAGGAAAGCTTTAAAACAGGCATCGCGATCGCGGTTGGCAATGAGCTTCTGCTGATACGCAAATAGCAGTCCCGCCACCAGCACCGACCAGTAAAACTCCCAGTTCAGCCCGTTCAAACGACCAATTATCGCCATCAACGCCAGCACGGCGACCTGCAAAATCCCAATGATCAGCTTGTCATGACGACCAAAGAGAATGGCCGTTGATTTGATGCCAATCTTTACATCATCGTCTCGGTCGACCATCGCATACTGGGTATCATAAGCCACCGCCCACAGGATGTTGGCGAGGAACATCAGCCAGCAGCTTAACGGTACCGTTTCGCTCACCGCGGCAAAGGCCATGGGAATCGACCAGCCGAACGCCGCGCCCAAAACCACCTGCGGAAGATGGGTATAGCGCTTCATAAATGGATATACCCACGCCAGCGCCAGTGCCGCCACCGAGAGTAAAATCGTCATGGTGTTTAGCGTCAGCACCAGAATAAATGAGAGCACCACCAACACCACAAACAGCGTGCGGGCCTCTTTTTCCGACACCTGACCGCTGGGCAGAGGACGGTTAGCCGTGCGTTTGACGTGGCCGTCAAATTTGCGGTCGGCATAATCATTCACCACGCAACCCGCTGCACGCATCAACCACACGCCCGCAACGAAGACCGCCAGGATCCACAGCGGTGGCAGCCCTGGGGTAGCAACCCACAGCGCCCATAACGTCGGCCACAGCAGCAGTAATGCGCCAATGGGTTTATCAGTACGCATTAAGCGGTGAAACGCCAGCAGCTTATTCTGCGTCAGACTCCACTCCATTTTCTTTTCCTCTTAGTACAACGGCGATGCGGGCAAAAACAGTTCCGTTAGCATTAACGGCTTTCCGCTCAGGCGCAGGCGGGAACGACGTCCCCACAAATCAGCATCGCGACCTATCTCAATAAAATCTCGGGTCAGCTCGGACGATGTAAAAAGATAGCGTCCCAGCGGTGTTTTGCCCAGCTGTTGCAGCGCCAGTTCCGGGCCGGAAAGCGTGGATTCAGGCACGACGGTGCGCCCAGCAAGCCAGGGTTCGCCATCAGCGCAGAGCAAAATTTCACGCAGCCAGTAACGCGCTTCCTTCGGCAGCAATGGCAGTTCATCGGTTACGGCTTCAGGTGAGACAAAGCCTTCCTGGATAAGCGTCACCGTGACTTTTTTGCCCTGTTGCTCAAAACGTTTCGTCATGGAATCTTCCAGCAGCAACCAGTCGAGTTGCGAAGGGCTCAGCGCGGGTATGTGGTCAAAATAGCGCAGCGCACGCAGTTGCGTTAGCGCAGGGTGTGACATGCCAGACTCTCCGTTACATAACGAATGGCTATTGTATCGCAGAAACGGCACTTGAGGGCGGTCAAACATGGTTTGGCGATCATTATCGCAACAGTGATGCAACAGCGTTTGCAGCACAAAAAAAAGTGCGCCCACTCAGGCGCACTAAACTACTGACAAAATCAGCACTGCGGGGAGACGATCACCCCTTGCCTTTTACACTGCTGATAAAGGTGGAACGGGCAGTGGTTGAACCTAAACGCTCGGCTTCATCAAGCAGTTTCAGTGCTTTATCGACATCACCGCTATCAACGGCCTGCTTGATGGCTTTGTTGAAGTACGTTTCCGTATCGTTCAGCACCGGAGCAGATTTCTTGGTTGGGGCTGGAGCGGCAACCGGAGCCACAGCGGGCGCTGGAGCGGCATAAGCCGTGGCAGGTGCAGCGGTGTTACCCACCGTCACCGGGCCTGGGCCAGAAGAACCAAACAACGGCCCCACCAGCACGCTTGAGGCGCTATTCGTGGAGACTTTCAGCTTCACTACACCGTCGGTGATGTGACGGGCAATTGGGTCTGGAATATCCGGTACCGAGTTGCCGGTGCCTTTGGCGTAGGCTTTTGCTGGGTCAATCAGCTTTGTCGTCTGCTGCAGATCTTTGTCGGTGGTGAAAACCAGTACATACAGTTTTTGCTGCCCCAGCGCAGGAGTCAGGCGCATAACGCCCTGCAAACGATCGGCACTCATCACGCCGGGCTCCTGATAGGAGAAATATTCGCTAGGGAAATAGGCTGATGGCGTCAGGTTCTGATCAAGGATCAGCACGTTCGGCGCAAAAACACTGGTTTGTTTGTTCACTTCACTGGTGAGCGTTAAGGTCAACTCACCGATGTTTGCGGGTACGCTATAGGCAACCACAGGGCCAGAAATACCGGGCACGTTTAGCTGTTGCCCACCGGTTGCCACTTGAGTGGTCTGGGTTTTGGACTGATCAACCGGGGTCCACGCTAATTGTTGTAGCGCCGCCGCTGGGATAGCAGGGGCAGAGCTGGTGTTTTGTGGTACGAAATTCACATCTGCGAACGTGATGGCCGGAATGCTAGCCAGCAGCCCCGCAGTGAGGCACAGCGCGACGAGACTTTTTTTCATTTTCATTGTTATTACCTCAGATAGCGTGAGTACTGCGGTGGCCAGGCAATAGCGCGCAGCACCCTAAGGAGAGAGGGGCTTGCGCCCCTCTTTTAGGTCATTACGTCAAATACTACGTATTACCACCAGATTTCCATCTGGGCACCGAAGGTCCACTCGTCGTTGTCGCCACGGCTGAAGGTTTTCGCAGAGGTGTCGTTATAAGCAACGCCTGAGGTGTAACCTGCGCCAGAATCGTTGTTCGCGTAGCCCCATTTCTCATCCCACTTCGCGTAGGTTGCGAAGACGCGGATAGCCGGACGAGACCAAATGCTGTCGCCTGCCTGCCATTGTTGCGCGAGGGTAATTTTGTACTGGTTGTTGCTATCGTCAGTTTTCTGAGATTTAACGTTGTCGTAGCCCACTTCCAGCAAGGTGCTCATGATTGGCGTCCATTTGTACATAGGACGAACGCCCACGGTCCACCATTTGGTACCGTTGTTATTATCCAGATCGATATTCTGATACATACCGACGTACATCAGGTCCCAGGAGTCGCCCAGAGAGATCGCACCGTGATCCAACACGCGCATCAGGGAACCGTCGTTGTTCAGACCTGCACCCTGCGGAATGCCTTTACCGTTAGAGGTCATTGAATCCGTTGCGTATTGCAGTACGAATTTGTTGAAGCCCTTCAGCATGCTCTGAGTGTGTTCTGCGGTAAACATCCAGCCATCTTTCGATGCGCCTGGCTGCAGATAATAATCATCAGGAATGTTGGTGTGGCCGTAATCAACACCCAGTTCAAGCGTACCGCCTGGGTTGATTTCCATGCCGGCTAAACGGACATCGAAGACATCGTTCGGAACGATGTTGTCATAAATACGGTTGCCCAACGCATCACGATCGGCGAAAGCAGAAGAACCGCCGGACTCAGAAGAACGGGTCGCTGCCATAGACAGTTTACCGAAGCCCAGATCGATGTTTTCGATACCCGCACCAGGACCAGAAATATCCCAGTAGTAGAAGTCGATCATGTGAACGTCATGACGTTGATAGAAGCGCTTACCGGCCCAGATAGTTGAACCTGGCAGCCATTCAATCAGGTTTTTACCCTGCACGTTCGCTTCGCGGAATGCCGGGCTGGTTGCTTCCCAGTCATTTTGCTGAGAAACGGAATACGCTACGTTGGTGTCGAAATAGAAGCTCTTATCGCCTTCTTTCCACACTTCCTGACCCAGTTTAATCTCAGCATAGGTTTCACATTCGTTACCGAGACGATATTTACTTTGGGCACCCGTTGCCTGGAAACACTGTTGTTCACCGCCACTCCCGGTCCAGCCGATACCGGAACGAGCATAACCTTTGAAGTCGACAGCACCGGCTTGAGCAGACAAAATGCCTGCCGCAATGGCGACCGCCAGAGGGACTTTGCGCAGAGTAATCATTATTCTATCTCCTGAGATCATTGCTTTTCTTTATTTTGGGAATGCTTAAACGCCCGGCTCTTTATGCAACCGACGACATGCAGTGCCATCTTCACGGAACAGATGGCAACGCTCTGGCGGCAAACCGATAGCGAATGTGGCACCCTCTTCTACCAACACCACGTCATTCTGGCGGTAAACCAGGTTCTGACGGATGGCGGGGATCTGGATATGAATCTGTGTTTCGTGACCAAGTTGTTCGACGACCTGAACCTCACCTTCTAACGTGACATCAGCAATTTGGCTCGGCAGTAAGTGTTCAGGACGAATGCCCAGAGACATGTTCGCTCCGACCTGTACGTTGGCGCTGTCCACCGGCAGCCAAATCTGCTGACGGTTAGGCAGTTCCACCTGCACCTGTTCGATGGCTGTTGCCGTGACTTTTACCGGCAGGAAGTTCATCTTTGGCGAGCCAATAAAGCCCGCAACAAAGCGGTCAGCCGGATAGTGATACAGCTCAAGCGGCTTACCCACTTGCGCAACACGACCGGCGTCCAGCACCACAATTTTGTCGGCAAGCGTCATCGCTTCGACCTGATCGTGGGTGACGTAAATCATCGTGCGGCCAAGACGCTTGTGCAGACGTGATATTTCGATACGCATCTGGACGCGCAGTGCCGCATCCAGGTTAGAAAGAGGTTCATCGAGCAGGAACACGCGAGGTTCCGCCACCAGCGTACGGCCAATTGCCACTCGCTGACGCTGTCCGCCGGACAGTGCTTTTGGCTTACGCTCCAGCAGATGTGCCAGTTGCAGCACTTCGGCAACCTGGTTAACACGCTGGTTAATGACATCTTTTTTGGCACCGGCCAGCTTCAGGCCAAATGACATGTTCTCGGCAACGGAAAGGTGGGGATAAAGCGCATAAGACTGGAACACCATACCTACGCCGCGTTCGGCGGGAGGAATGTCGTTCATGCGGGTTTCACCAATAAAGAGGTCGCCGCTGGTGATGGTTTCAAGACCGGCAATCATACGCAGCAGAGTCGATTTACCACAGCCCGATGGACCGACAAACACCACGAACTCACCTTCGTGGATGTCCAGATCGATGTCTTTCGACACCACTACGTCGCCCCAGGCTTTCGTTACATTACGCAGCTGTACGCTCGCCATGCCCTTCTCCCTTCGTTACAACCTGTCACCGACAGAAACATTCAAGATAAGTTCACTATGGGGTATCCATTACTTCCGTGAATCCTCCACCCCTCGTCTTTTTTATGGGGGAGGAGGCGGGAGGATGAGAAATCGGGTTCTGCCACCGCATCAGGCGGGCTCAGGCTAAATTCGTGATGAATGCGGCAAAATTCAGAGTGCTTTTGTGTGCGCCAGGACTCATAACTTAAATTTATGCAACAGAGATCACACAACGCGGGGGTGGGGCGTAGGCCCAAGGAGGATGGAAAGAGGATGTCAAATAAGGAGACTGAGTCACGTTGAACTACCAAAGTCGTCTCCACGAGCACATCACCAAAAAGGATGGCAGATATGAAGATCAATACTGGCGCACGCGTTTTCGCATTGTCCGCCCTGGCAGCAATGATGATTTCCGCACCGGCTCTCGCCAAAATTGAAGAAGGTAAGCTGGTTATCTGGATTAACGGCGACAAAGGCTATAACGGCCTGGCCGAAGTGGGTAAAAAATTCGAAAAAGACACCGGCATTAAAGTCACCGTTGAACATCCGGACAAGCTGGAAGAGAAATTCCCTCAGGTTGCGGCAACCGGTGACGGCCCGGACATCATCTTCTGGGCGCATGACCGTTTCGGCGGCTACGCGCAGTCTGGCCTGCTGGCTGAAGTGTCCCCAGATAAAGCGTTCCAGGACAAACTGTTCCCGTTCACCTGGGATGCCGTGCGTTACAACGGTAAGCTGATTGCTTATCCGGTTGCTGTAGAAGCACTCTCTCTGATCTATAACAAAGACCTCGTACCGAACCCGCCGAAATCCTGGGAAGAGATCCCTGCTCTGGATAAAGAGCTGAAGGCTAAAGGT
>JALCNW010000110.1 GCA_022649305.1 Enterobacter sp. | reverse complement strand
CGTCCATGATGAATACGCGCTGTACGTACAGCTTCAGGCCGTGCTTGTGATCGCGGTTCCACATGTCCCACGGTGCCTGCGCCGGGATATACAGCAGGCTGGTGTACTCCTGCTTACCTTCCACACGGTTGTGGCTCCAGGTCAGCGGATCGGTAAAGTCGTGGGCAATATGCTTGTAGAACTCGTTGTATTCGTCGTCTTTGATCTCAGACTTGTTACGCGTCCACAGCGCCTGCGCCTTGTTGATTTTCTCCCAGGAGACAACGGTTTCACCGTCCTGCTCTTCCTGTTTTTCAATCTCTACCGGCAACGCGATATGGTCAGAGTATTTGCTGATGATCGAGCGCACGCGCCAGTCGTTCAGGAAATCGTCTTCGCCTTCACGCAGGTGCAGGGTGATTTCAGTACCGCGATCGGCTTTGGTGATGTCGTCGACGGTGTATTCACCTTCGCCGTGGGATTCCCAGAACACGCCGTTTTCAGCGCTTTCGCCCGCCGCACGGGTACGCACGGTGACTTTGTCCGCCACGATAAACGCAGAATAGAAGCCCACGCCAAACTGACCAATCAGTTGGCTGTCTTTTGCCTGATCGGATCCCATGGATTCGAGGAACGATTTGGTGCCTGATTTGGCGATGGTACCAAGATGGTCGATCACTTCATCACGGCTCATGCCAATACCGTTGTCGGCAATGGTCAGGGTGCGGTTTTCTTTATTGAAAGAAACACGCACGCGCAGCTCACCGTCGCCTTCATACAGATCCGGTTTAGACAGCGCGCGGAAGCGCAGCTTGTCCGCCGCATCCGAGGCGTTCGAAATCAGCTCACGCAGAAAGATTTCTTTATTGGAATACAGGGAATGGATCATCAGGTGCAGAAGCTGTTTCACTTCTGACTGGAAACCACGGGTTTCTTGTCCTTTCATCTTAAGTCGACCTCAACAATGCCATTTAATGGGGTTTAAAAGCGTTGAGTGAGAGATGGGGATACGAGGGGAGAATTTCAAGCGGAGGCCACGATTGCAGCCTCCGTTTGGTCAGAAATTAATCTTACGACGTCCAGCCAGAGAGTGCGACAGCGTGGTGCCATCGACCATCTCCAGCTCACCACCGACCGGCACGCCGTGGGCGATACGGGTAGCCTCGACTCCATACTGGCCGCAGAGATCGCCGATGTAGTTCGCCGTCGCTTCGCCTTCCACCGTGGGGTTGGTGGCCAGAATGACTTCCGTCAGCGATTCTGACTCAAGACGCTGCTCAAGCCTGTCGAGACCGATATCATCTGGACCAATACCATCCAGCGGAGAAAGGTGGCCCATCAATACGAAGTAGCGACCAGAAAACTGCCCGGTTTGCTCAATGGCGTAGATGTCCGCAGGACTCTCCACCACGCAAATTTGGCCATTTTCCTGGCGACGCGGATTCGAACAGATGTTACACACGTCCTGCTCGGTAAAAGTGCGGCAATCCGTACAGTGACCAATTTCTGACATGGCGCGGGTCAATGCCTGCGCCAGTCGCATTCCGCCGCTACGATCGCGCTGCAACAGCGTAAACGCCATCCGTTGCGCTGACTTAGGGCCAACGCCCGGCAGACAGCGTAACGCTTCCATTAACTGCGTGAGCAGCGGGCTGGTTTGCATCAGAACGGCATCTTAAAGCCTGGTGGCAACTGCATACCGGAGGATACAGACGCCATTTTTTCTTTCTGAGTTTCATCGATACGACGCGCAGCATCGTTAAATGCCGCAGCAACCAGATCTTCCAGCATATCTTTGTCGTCTTCGAACAGGCTTGGGTCGATTTCCACACGACGGCAGTTATGCGCGCCATTGATGGTCACTTTCACAAGACCGGCACCGGATTCGCCAGTGACTTCCAACTGGGCGATTTCTTCCTGCATTTTCTGCATTTTGTCTTGCATCTGCTGGGCCTGTTTCATCAGGTTACCCAGACCGCCTTTACCACCAAACATAGGCTACTCTCTTCAGTCACGTTAAGGATTACAACCGTCAGTCAGACTCACGGTCAAACAGGGCGAATACTCTCTTCATCCAGATCTGCGTCGAAGAATCGGCGCAGGGTCTGGATGTTGTTATCCGCAGTAATTGACTCACGCGCCTGCGCGAGCTTTTCTTCATAAATGGCCTGACGCCACTCAAGCGGCGTACGTATTGCCGGATTATCATCTTCAATGATAGTCAATTCAACCGGCGCACCCTGTAATGCGGTGAGCGCTTCAGTCAGCACGTTTTGCGCGGACGGGGAATTGAGGTGCCGCTGGCTCGGACGCAGGTGCAGGCAAACGTGGTTACCGTCCTGCTCTTTCCAGGCGTTGAGCGCGACCTGCTCGACCAGCTTCGGCAGCTGTAATTTGCTGACTTCGGCGGCCCAGGCATCACGCTCCAGAGCCTCTTCAGCCAGTTTCGCCGCAAGCTCCGGCGTTTTGTCATGTTCCAGCGCTTTTTTGAGCGCTTTCGGTGTGGCGACTTCCACTTTCACCTCTTGGGTGATCGTGGTCGACTTCCAGCGATAAGCCTCTTTCTTCGCCGGGGCTTTTGGTTCGAGCGTGGACGATGACGGGCGCGATTGTACGCGCTCCGTTACCGATGCCAGTCGTTCGAGTGCGGCGTTGTTAACCGGCCGCGCTCTTCCTGGCGCTGCCGGTTCACTCTTTTTTGGCTTGGTTGCTCCCTGCGCGCGCTGTAGCTGGCTGCGGGCGGCGAGCACCGAACTGGTGGCATCCGGCAGCGGCATGTCCGACCCCGGAGGCGGCGCGGATGGCTGCGGCACCTGTGGCGGCGTCAATACGGCGGTTGGCGCAACCGGTGCAAAGGATTGTTGCGGTACCTCTGGCTCTGGCAGCGGCTTGCGCGGGTGGAACGCCAGAGCCCGCAGCAGCGTCATTTCTACGCCCATGCGTCGGTCTGGCGCAAACGGCAGCTCTTTGCGGCCAATCAGTAGTGTCTGGTAATAAAGCTGCACGTCGGCGGGAGGAACGGTGCGGGCAAGTTCACGCATTCGATGCTCAATCGCCGCCATATCAGCGCCTATCGCTGCTGGAGAAAGCTGTAGCATGGCAATCCGATGAAGCAGCGCGAGCATTTCCACCAGTAGCGCTTCCCACTCCACGCCACGGGAAGCCGCCGCGTTGACCAGCGTCATGACGCTTTCGCCGTTGGCTTCAATGACAGCCTCAATCAGCGACAGCGCTTGATCGTCGTCCAGCGTGCCGAGCATGGTGCTCACGGCCTCGGTAGACAGCTGACCGTCACCGCTGGCAATCGCCTGATCGGTTAAGCTTAACGCGTCGCGCAGGCTGCCATCGGCGGCTCGCGCCAGCAGTTGCAGCGCGCGCGGCTCGTGGACAATTTTTTCTTCATCAAGAATATGTTCGAGCTGCGCGCGGATCTGTTCGACGTCCAGCGCCTTAAGATGGAACTGCAAGCAGCGCGACAGAATCGTCACCGGCAGTTTTTGCGGATCGGTGGTCGCCAGCAGGAATTTCACATGCGAAGGCGGCTCTTCCAGCGTTTTGAGTAGCGCGTTAAAGCTGTGACGAGACAGCATGTGTACTTCATCGATCAGATAGACCTTGAAGCGGCCACGGGCTGGCGCGTACTGCACGTTATCCAGCAGATCGCGGGTATCTTCGACCTTGGTGCGTGACGCGGCATCGATCTCAATAAGATCGACAAAACGCCCCTGCTCGATTTCACGGCAGTTATCACACACGCCGCACGGCGTTGCGGTGATCCCAGCTTCGCAATTGAGGCCTTTAGCCAACAAACGGGCGATAGAGGTTTTACCGACGCCGCGTGTGCCGGAGAAAAGATACGCGTGATGGATGCGTCCTAGCGACAAGCCGTTCGCCAGGGCGGTCAGCACATGTTCCTGGCCGACTACGTCAGCAAAGGTTTGGGGTCGCCACTTTCGGGCTAACACCTGATAACTCATGGGCAGGCTCTGCAACGCTGGAAGGTGGATATTCAGGGGGGTAATGCTAACACAACCTCACCTTTTGGGCGAGGTTGTGGGAAGAGGGATTAATGACCCGGGAAAGGCACCAGGCTGTAACTGGTGATGCCCTGTTTTTCCAGGCGCTGTTCGCCGCCGAGATCGAACAGATTGATAACGAAGGCCGCATCGGTGACTTCGCCACCCAGGCGACGGATCAGCTTCACGGTCGCTTCAATGGTGCCACCGGTCGCCAGAAGATCGTCTACGACCAGCACTTTGTCACCTGGCTTAATCGCATCCACGTGAATTTCCAGCTGATCGGTACCGTATTCCAGCTCATAGCTTTCGGCGATGGTTTCGCGCGGCAGTTTACGCGGTTTACGCACCGGCACAAAGCCAACGCCCATAGCCAGCGCGACCGGCGCGCCGAACAGGAAGCCACGTGCTTCCGTGCCTACGACTTTGGTGATTCCGGCGTTTTTATAACGCTCAACCAGCAGTTCAATGCTGAGGGCGTACGCTTTCGGATCTTCCAGCATGCTGGTGACATCACGAAAAAGAATGCCAGGCTTCGGATAATCCTGGATGCTTTTGATGCTGTTTTTCAGAAATTCAAGCTGCTGTGCAGTTGCGGTCATCGGTTTGTGCCTAAATAAAACAGTGTGACTCACAGCGCGCGAAAAGGATGGTTAAGGTAACAATTGATTAACCTTTAACCAGGCGCACCTGTGCTCGAAAACGGTCGAATTTACTGACTGTGGGAGTGAATTGCAACAGCCATCATGGTGCTTGAGTGCTTTTATTGCTTTTCATCAACGACAGGAATTCGCCACATAAAGAATAGCAGGCAACTCAGGATGACCAACAGCAGGATGCGTACCCACATCATTTTCACCAGCCATAATGAAATCGCGAAGGTAATCAGTATCATCGCAATCGCGCGCGGCTTTGCACCAGGCGGCATCGCCCGGTATTGTTGCCAGTGGCGCAGGTATCCGCCAAACCATGAGCGGTACAGCAACCACTGATGAAATCGTGGCGACGAGCGGGCAAAACACCAGGCCGCCAGCAGGATAAAAGGCGTGGTCGGTAATAAAGGTAAAACCACGCCAAGCGTGCCAAGCACTACCGCAAGCCAGCCAATGATGATTAAAATAGTACGCTTCATAATGCGAATCGTTATCAAACAGAACAACTACTTTACCACCGGAGAGCGGATTGAAAACAGCCTTGCTTCTAGAGACCCTGCAAAATCAGCTGACGTTACTGCGTGCTACGGCCGCGCCGCTGATGCAGCATGCGACGCTGAAACCGCGCTTTAATAAACAACTGTTCCGCACTCGCAGCACGCTGATGAAAGATTATCTCGACGAAGCGCAGGTCAATCTTGAAGAGTTAAGGCAGGCCGTGAATAACGCCCAGCGCGAGCAGGTGGCGTGGCTGGCGGAACATCTGACGGAGCAAATGACCGCCCTGCACCGCGAGATTACCGCCTGGCCGCTACGAGCGTGGGACAGCGCATCGCCTGGCACCAGGAAATGGCAGCGTAAACGACTGGAAAATCAGGAGTTTGAGCGCCGTCTGCTCGACATGAAGCAGGAGCGTGAGCGCAGACTGGAGGCTACCGAAACGCTGCAAGAGCAGCAGCTTTTAATGCGTGAAATCACCGCTCTCGAAGGGCGCATCATTCGCTGCCGTCAGGCGCTGGAAGAGATTGAACGCGTCATTGAACGCATGACTCGCTAAAAGGAATACAAGATGTCGCTGGAAAACGCCCCCGATGAGGTCAAGCTAGCCGTCGATTTGATCATGCTGCTGGAAAACCACGCCCTCCCGGCAGAAACCGTGCTGAAGGCGTTGGAAATGGTGCGAAAAGATTTCGAGGCGAAATTGCCCTCCCCCCTCACCCCGGCCCTCTCCCCAAAGGGGCGAGGGGGAAAAGCGGGTCAGTGACACTCATTCAGCCCGCACAAGACAGTACCTTCTCCCTTTAAGGGAGAGGTTTCGGTTGAGGGTCATCCCCTTTGATCTCGCGCTTCACTTCCGTGTGCTCATCACCTTTTTCATTTCGCAGGTGAACTTCAAGCTGGTTGAAAGCGATATTGATGTCGTTTTCACGGCACAAACGATCGATGGTGCGGTTAAGTTCATCCACCGTGTAGCTACGATCGCGCAGTTCGCGTACGTACAGACGCAGTTCGTGGTCCAGGGTGCTCGGGCCAAAGGTGGTGAAGAATACCGACGGCTCCGGATCGTGCATGACTTTCGGATGATCCATCGCGGCTTTCAGCAGGACTTTTTTCACTTTATCCAGATCGGAACCGTAGGCCACGCCGAGGCGGATCACCACGCGAGTGATAGTGTCCGAGAGCGACCAGTTGATCAGGCGCTCGGTCACAAACGCTTTGTTCGGGATGATCACCTCTTTACGATCGAAATCGGTAATCGTCGTCGCGCGGATACGGATCTTGCTAACCGTACCGGAGAAGGTCCCGATCGTCACCGTATCGCCGATGCGCACCGGGCGTTCGAACAGGATAATCAGGCCAGAGACGAAGTTCCCGAAAATCTCCTGCAAACCAAAACCAAGACCGACCGACAGCGCGGCGGCGAGCCACTGCAATTTATCCCATGAAACCCCAAGGGACCCGAACACGGTCATGGCACCCGCCACCAGAATCACATAGTTCAGGATCGTCGTAATCGCATAGGACGCCCCCTGACGCATGTTCAGGCGAGAGAGCACCAGCACTTCCAGCAGACCAGGTAAGTTGCGGATGAGCGCCCAGGCGACCATCGCGCAAACCAGAGCAAACAGCAGACTCCCCATGGTCACGCTTTTCATCACTGCCGCACCCGCTTCGGTGCCGTTGTACTGCCACAGGGTAATACTGTCGAGATAAGCAAAAACGGTAATTAAATCGGACCAGATAGCCCAGAACATGACGCCGAACAGCGCCATCATCACCAGCATGGTGATACGCAACGTTTGCTGGTTGACCTGCTCCAGCGCCATCGTCGGCTCTTCCTGCGGTTCAGCGCCTTCCGCGCCCTCTTTCACCATGTTCTGTCGGCGTGCCAGCGCACGGCGATAGGCGATACGACGAGCCGCTACGCTCAGGCCGCGCAGCACCGTTTGATAGAGCAGGTTCCACAGGATCACCAGATAGACGGTTTCAATCCAGCGGCCAGACAAGCGCAGCGTGGTATAGAAATAGCCCGTTGCGGTCAGCACCATTAGCGCCAGTGGAATAATCGCCAGCACGGTGACGGTGATCAGCCGAATATTATGTGACCCTTTGTCGCGCCAGCTGTCGCGGCACATAGGCCACATCAGCACAGCAATCAGCAGCAGGTTCAGCATAATGACCAACTGACCCAGCACATCATCCATCAGATGCAGCGGAGAAAGTTCTGCGACCACTGACCAGAAGTGCAGCGGCAACAGCGCCAGGCTCACGCGCACAATCTGGCGACGCCAATGGCTGGTGAGCTGTTCAGGCATATTGAAATGACGAACCGCGACGCCGTCTTTTTCCAGCACCTTCCAGCACAGTCCGAATATCAGCCAGAAGAGCGCCAGTTTTTTACTGAACGCCCACAGCAGATCGCTAATATTTAACTGCATGGTCAGCAATATCAGACCCGTAGCCAGAATAAGCAGACAGACTGGCATGGCGCGGATGAGATCGATGAATATCGCTTTTGGCGTATGCAGTTGGCTATCGTTACGCAGTTGGCCCACTTCTGAAGCCAGCTTCGCCTGATATTTTTTCAGCCAGCGCAGACGCCAACGAATCAAACCGGCGATCAACAGCAACGGCAAGCCCGCCAGGAAGGCAATCATTACCGCGGGCCAGGCCTTTTCCCAGTTAACGGTAATTTTCATGCTCTTGATCTGCGATTTCAGCGTTTCCGGGAAGGACTTGATCCAGTCCCAGTCCATCGGTTTGTTGCTGTTCACCCAGAAGATTTGCTGCGTCAGGATCTCCTGTAAGCTTTTAGACACGCTCACCAGCTGCTGCTGGTTGATTTGCAGGTTAATCGCCATCATGAGCTGATTGCCGAGCTGCTTGTTGAGCTGATCGAGCAGTTCACGGCGCATATCAACGACCTGAGTCAGCGCGTCATGCACTTCTGCGTTAACTTCGCTGGCGTGTCCTTCTTCTATTTTTGCCACAACAGCATCGCTCTGGAAAAGGGCGTCGCGCTGCTGGTTAACGTCGAACTGTTCGAGACGCAAATCCGCAATGCGGTTGGTCATGTCTTCCAGTTCATCCGCTGAGGGCAGCGTTTGCTGTTGCTGGTAAAGAATACGCGAGAGCAGCAGACTGCCTTTTAACACCGCAATCTGCTCTTTGATGTTGCGTTCAGCCTGCAATGCACGGTCCAGCCAGTTTTTGACCTTGATGTTTTGTTGAACCAGCGTACTGCCACTCTGCGTGGCCTGGATCAAGCGCTGGCTCAGCTGCTGGTTGATGTCCAGCTCCTGCTTCACCAGCGGATTAGACTGGATACGCGCGGTTTCATCCGGCGATACCGCTTCCTGCGCCGTTTTCTCAGTGAGGATAAGACGCTTGCTGTTAACGGCTTCCTGCAACAGCTGAAGTTGATGTTCGAGGCGATTAATATTCGCCGTCACGTAGTCGCGCTGCTTTTGCAGGGTATCTTGTAAAACCGTATTCCCTTCCAGGCTCTTACGTTGCTGTTCGATTTGCGCATTGAGCAACGTTTGCTGAGTCAGCAGCAGAGTTTGCTGAGTGGGACGCAGTGCCCCTTCTCCCGCGGCGGTCCCGTTCAGGTGATTACGAATTTGCTGTAACTGCTGCGACGCGCTGTACATGGCGTTCTGCACACGCTCAGGCTGAGTTTGCAATGAAACCAGCTGGCTATTGTAGGTGGCGAGATCGTTTTGTGCGGTTTGTAGATCGTCAAGCAGTTGAGAGACGCGTAGCTCAAGCTGACGCAATGAGAGCGTCGCCAGCGTTTTGCGCGTTTCTTCATCATTATCTACGTCGCTCAGCGCGCTCAGGGCGTCAGTCGCCTTGCGCATGTTTTCCGGTGCCTGAGCAACCTTCTGACGAAGCTGGGTCGTTTCTGCTTTGATGCGCTCAATTTTATCAATGGTTTCGAGCGTTTCCGTCAAATCCTGCTGAACGAGTTTGTCCTGAGGTGACAAGTCTTTCTGTTTATTCAGCGTATCCAGCTGCGCCTGAATATCAGCTCGGGTTGGCGTCTCATTGCTGTTGTCCGCGCGAGCAAAGGAGGCAGGGGCCGCGGCAAAAAAAAGCAGCATGGCAAAAATAATGGCGAAAACAGAGTTTTGCGAGCGAGAATAGTGCAACATAGTTATGAGTTTGCTGTGAGAAGATGACCGAAAATAGTCGGTGCAAAGAATATCACGCGAGTCACAAGCAGAATAGCGAGAACGCTAAGGTCCAGGAAGATTCCTGGTGTTATTCAGGTTGGGAGGTCGCGCGAAGCGTTGGACACAGCTGGCACATCTCAATGAGGATAGCGACATAGCTGCGCGCTTCTTGTTTCAGGTCGAACGACTGGGGCGCAAAAAGCCAGTTTTCCATGAGCCCGGAAACATAGCTGCGCATCAGGATCGCGGTTCGACGCGTCAGCAAATCGGCAGGTAGCATGTTGGCCTGGATACAGAGATTGAGGGTATGCTCAATGCGGTCGTAGCTTTCAATACAAAGACTTCGCTGAGCCTGTTGCACAATCGCCATTTCGCCGACAAACTCACATTTGTGGAAGATGATTTCCATCATTAAACGGCGGCGTTCCTCAATGACTGTCGCCTCAAGAACATATACCAAAATCTCTCTCAAAACTGAGAGTGGATCGTCTGGGAATTTTGCCCGATACTCAGTCTCAAGATCGCCAATGCTGGATTCTGATAGCTCCCAGATTTCACTGAACAATTCTGACTTATTTTTGAAATGCCAATAAATCGCTCCACGCGTAACACCAGCGGCCTGAGCAATTTGCGCCAGTGAGGTTGATGAAACCCCCTGCTGCGAAAATAAGCGCATCGCCACATCCAGGATGTGCTGACGTGTCTCAAGTGCTTGTTGTTTGGTTTTTCGTGCCATGTGTGGGTGAATTTACAGTAGTCAGATTTACATACATTTATGAATGTATGTAACATAGCACGACGATAATATAAACGCAGCAATGGGTTTGCGGACTTTTGATCCATTGATCAATTTGAAATCGGACACTCGAGGTTTACATATGAACAAAAACAGAGGGTTAACGCCTCTGGCGATCGTTCTGATGCTCTCAGGCGGCTTAGCGCTTACAGGATGTGATGATAAACAGGCTCAACAAGGAGCTCAGCAGGCGCCAGAAGTTGGTGTGGTGACGCTCAAGAGTGAACCTCTTCAAATCACGACAGAATTACCGGGACGTACAAGCGCTTATCGCATTGCAGAGGTTCGTCCTCAGGTGAGTGGCATTATCCTGAAACGTAACTTCACCGAGGGCGGTGATGTAAAAGCAGGTGAGTCTCTGTATCAAATTGATCCAGCAACCTATCAGGCTTCTTACGACAGTGCTAAGGGCGATCTGGCGAAAGCAGAAGCAGCAGCCAAAATTTCCCAGTTGACGCTGAATCGCTATAAAAAACTGCTCGGCACGCAGTACATCAGCCAACAGGATTATGATACGGCGCTGGCAGATTCTCAGCAAACTAACGCAACAGTGATTGCCGCGAAAGCTGCAGTAGAAACCGCACGCATCAACCTGGCGTATACCAAAGTGACCTCCCCTATTAGTGGTCGTATTGGTAAATCTTCTGTGACCGAAGGCGCTCTGGTGCAAAGCGGCCAGGCAACCGCGCTGGCAACCGTGCAGCAGCTTGATCCGATCTACGTTGACGTCACCCAGTCCAGCAACGACTTCCTGCGCCTGAAACAGGAGCTGGCTAACGGCTCGCTGAAACAGGAAAACGGCAAAGCGAAAGTTGAGCTGGTGACCAATGACGGGATCAAGTTCCCGCAGGCTGGCACACTGGAATTTTCCGATGTGACGGTCGATCAGACCACGGGTTCCATCACCTTACGTGCGATTTTCCCGAACCCTGACGAGAGCTTGTTGCCAGGGATGTTTGTTCGCGCCCGTCTGGAAGAAGGTATCAACCCAACCGCACTTCTGGTGCCACAGCAGGGCGTAACACGTACGCCTCGCGGTGATGCCAGTGCGCTGGTTGTCGGTGCTGATGACAAAGTCGAGACCCGTCAAATCACTGCTTCGCAGGCGATTGGCGATAAATGGCTGGTCACAAAAGGTTTGAAAGATGGCGATCGCGTAATTATTACTGGTTTGCAAAAAGTACGTCCTGGCGCGCAGGTGAAGGCACAGGAAGTCAAATCTGACGAGAAACAACAAGCCGCGGCCGGTGGCGAGTCAGAACAAACCAAGTCTTAACTTAAACAGGAGCCGTTAAGACATGCCTAATTTCTTTATCGATCGCCCCATATTCGCATGGGTGATCGCCATAATTATCATGCTCGCCGGGGGACTTGCGATCCTGAAGCTGCCAGTGGCGCAATATCCAACGATTGCGCCGCCAGCCGTTTCGATCACAGCAACCTACCCTGGGGCTGATGCGAAAACGGTGCAGGACACCGTGACGCAGGTTATCGAACAGAACATGAACGGTATCGATAACCTGATGTACATGTCCTCCAACAGTGACTCAACCGGTACGGTTCAGATCACGCTGACCTTTGAGTCTGGTACCGATGCGGATATCGCGCAGGTTCAGGTGCAGAACAAACTGCAGCTGGCCATGCCGTTGCTGCCGCAAGAAGTGCAGCAGCAGGGTGTGAG
>JALCNW010000109.1 GCA_022649305.1 Enterobacter sp. | reverse complement strand
CTGACCAAAGTGGACGGCGACGCCCGCGGCGGTGCGGCGCTGTCTATCCGTCATATTACCGGCAAACCAATTAAATTCCTCGGCGTCGGTGAAAAGACCGAAGCGTTGGAGCCGTTCCACCCGGACCGTATTGCTTCTCGTATTCTGGGCATGGGCGACGTGCTGTCGCTTATCGAAGATATCGAGAGCAAGGTTGACCGCGCGCAGGCTGAGAAGCTCGCGAGCAAGCTGAAGAAAGGCGACGGCTTTGACCTGACCGACTTCCTTGAGCAACTGCGTCAAATGAAAAACATGGGCGGCATGGCCAGCCTGATGGGTAAATTGCCGGGTATGGGCCAGATCCCAGATAACGTCAAATCCCAGATGGATGACAAAGTGCTGGTGCGTATGGAAGCGATCATTAACTCAATGACGCTGAAGGAACGCGCAAAGCCTGAAATCATCAAGGGCTCCCGTAAACGCCGTATTGCAGCAGGTTGTGGCCTGCAAGTGCAAGATGTTAACCGCCTTCTGAAACAGTTCGACGACATGCAGCGCATGATGAAGAAAATGAAGAAAGGCGGAATGGCGAAGATGATGCGCGGCATGAAAGGGATGATGCCACCTGGTTTTCCAGGGCGTTAATCGCTTTAGAGATTGCTTTTTGCTCGAAAATGAGTAAAATTTTCGGGCTTTTAATATGACACTGGGCTCCGTTCCTCGATGGGGCCCGGTGTTTTATTCACACAAGAGGATGTTATGGTAACTATTCGTTTAGCACGTCACGGCGCAAAAAAGCGTCCGTTCTACCAGGTTGTTGTTACTGACAGCCGTAATGCACGCAACGGTCGCTTCATCGAGCGCGTTGGTTTCTTCAACCCGCTGGCTAGCGGCGCAGAAGAAGAAACTCGTCTGGATCTGGATCGTGTCGCTCACTGGGTTGGCCTGGGCGCGACTGTTTCCGATCGCGTTGCTACGCTGATCAAAGCAGCAAACAAAGCAGCTTAATCTGTCACGGTGGTCATGATGAGCAATAAAGCACCTGTTGAACCGATCGTATTGGGAAAAATGGGTTCTTGCTACGGTATCCGTGGTTGGCTCAGAGTGTTTTCCTCCACTGAAGACGCTGAAAGCATTTTTGATTACCAGCCCTGGTTAATTCAGAAGGGCGGTAAGTGGGAAACGGTCGAGCTGGAAAGCTGGCGTCACCACAATCAGGACATCGTCATTAAGTTGAAAGGCGTTGATGACCGTGATGCTGCGAATGCACTGACTAATTGTGAAATTATCGTGGATTCGTCGCAGTTGCCTCAGCTTTCAGAGGGCGACTACTACTGGAAAGACCTTATGGGTTGCCAGGTTGTCACCACAGAAGGCTACGGTCTGGGCAAAGTCATCGATATGATGGAAACCGGATCAAATGACGTTCTCGTCATTAAGGCAAACCTGAAAGATGCATTTGGCATCAAGGAGCGGTTGGTTCCGTTCCTCGATGGACAGGTTATCAAGAAAGTCGATCTCACTACTCGGACTATCGTAGTAGATTGGGATCCTGGTTTTTAAATTCTCCGGATAAACGGTAAAAGACGGCGCTATGTGGATTGGCATTATTAGCCTGTTTCCTGAAATGTTCCGCGCGATTACTGATTACGGGGTAACTGGCCGGGCAGTAAAAAATGGCCTGCTGAGCATCGAAAGCTGGAGTCCTCGTGACTTCACGCACGACCGGCACCGTACCGTGGACGAACGTCCTTACGGCGGCGGACCGGGGATGCTAATGATGGTGCAACCTTTACGGGACGCCATCCATACAGCAAAAGCCGCGGCAGGTGAAGGCGCAAAGGTGATTTATCTGTCACCTCAGGGACGCAAGCTTGATCAAGCAGGCGTGAGCGAACTGGCAACGAATCAGAAATTGATTCTGGTGTGTGGTCGCTATGAAGGGATAGATGAGCGCGTAATTCAAACCGAGATTGACGAAGAATGGTCTATCGGCGATTACGTTCTCAGCGGTGGTGAGTTACCGGCAATGACGCTGATTGACTCCGTCGCTCGGTTTATACCGGGCGTACTGGGGCATGAAGCTTCAGCAATAGAAGATTCATTTGCTGATGGATTGCTGGACTGTCCACACTATACTCGCCCTGAAGTGTTAGAAGGGATGGAAGTACCGGCG
This sequence comes from Enterobacter sp., assembly GCA_022649305.1. Taxonomy (GTDB): domain Bacteria; phylum Pseudomonadota; class Gammaproteobacteria; order Enterobacterales; family Enterobacteriaceae; genus Enterobacter. The sequence goes on along the minus strand of JALCNW010000109.1, from coordinate 10,090 downwards.
GTGTTACTGTCAGGAAACCATGCCGAGATACGTCGCTGGCGCTTGAAGCAGTCGCTGGGCCGAACCTGGCTTAGAAGACCTGAACTTCTGGAAAACCTGGCTCTGACTGAAGAGCAAGCAAAGCTGTTGGCCGAGTTCAAAAAAGAGCACGTGCACCAACAGCATGAACATGATGGGAAGGCGTAAGCCCCCAAATATCAGTTTACCCAGGATAAGAGATTAAATTATGAGCAACATTATTAAGCAAATTGAAGAAGAGCAGATGAAGCAGGACGTACCTTCATTCCGTCCGGGTGATTCCGTGGAAGTGAAAGTATGGGTTGTTGAAGGTTCCAAAAAACGTCTGCAGGCATTCGAGGGCGTGGTTATCGCTATTCGTAACCGCGGTCTGCACTCTGCATTCACTGTTCGTAAAATTTCCAACGGCGAAGGTGTTGAGCGTGTCTTCCAGACTCACTCTCCAGTAGTTGACAGCATTGCTGTTAAACGTCGTGGTGCTGTACGTAAAGCTAAACTGTACTACCTGCGTGAGCGTACTGGTAAGTCTGCTCGTATCAAAGAGCGTCTTGGCTAAGATTCGCTTAAGCGACATCCTGATAAAAGGGCTGGCCGAAAGGCTGGCCCTTTTCTATTTAAATGCGCTCAAGAGGTTAACCTTCTTTTCATAAATCATTTACAATGCGCCTTCGCAATGGAGGGGTAGTGGATAACGTACTGCATCAGTCAGCCTGGAAACGCACAGCGGCCTTGACCGCGCTGTTTGCGATCCTGCTGATCGTGGTGGCTCCGCTTATCTCCATTTCGCTGCAAAAAGACCCCATGACGGGAATGCCCGGTATGCACCACGACATGAGCACAATGTCGATGGATGAGCATCATGGCGAGATGACTTCCCACTCAATGCCCGTCGATCACGCTGAAGCGTGTGGCTACTGCGTTTTGCTGGCGCATGTGCCAGGCCTGATCCTAGCCCTGGTCGTTCTGGTTTGTGCCCTGCTGCAACGACAGCGCATCAAGCCGTTAAAAGAGACGGTAAGCCACTGGCATTTTTCCCCCTGGTTGTATCCTGATACCCGCGCGCCGCCGTATCGTTCTGCTTTTTCCCATTAAAAAAAGATAATAACTTCAGCCTTAAAAAGGAAAAGTATGACTACCTGCACTCCGCGCGCGGCATGGGGAAACCTGCTGCGTCGACTCCATTTCTATATTGGGCTGTTTATCGGTCCGTTTATCTTTTTCGCGGCGCTGACCGGCACGTTGTACGTTGCCACGCCGCAGCTTGAAAATTACCTTTATCGCGACGCATTGCGCAGCCTCACTCCAGGTGAGCCTCAGTCACTGGCCGAACAAATTGCTGTCGCGGAAAAGGCCCTCAGTGAGCCATTGCGTTTACAGGCGGTTCGTCCTGGGCTGGTTAGCGGTGAAACGACTCGCGTGATGTTTGCCGACCCAACTCTCGGGCCTTCCGAAAATCGCGCCATTTTTATCGACCCGGTGAATCTTGCGGTGCGTGGTGATTTGACGGTTTACGGCACGAGTGGAATCTTGCCCTTACGTCAGAAAATCGATTATTTGCACAGTTCACTGATGCTGGGTGATTTTGGCCGGCTGTACAGCGAGCTGGCGGCATCGTGGATGTGGATCGCGGCTCTGGGTGGCATTGGGTTGTGGTGCTTTACGCGGCCCAAACGACGCATCAACAATCGATTCCAGAATCGCCGTCGTGTACACGTATCGCTGGGCTGGACGTTGCTGGCTGGAATGCTGATGTTCTCAGCCACCGGGCTGACCTGGTCGCAGTGGGCGGGCGGCAACGTCGATAAACTACGCGCGGAGATGAACTGGCTGACGCCGCAGGTGAACACCATTCTACAAGGGGCCGTAGAGGAGAGCGATCCACATGCTGAGCATCGCGGTCATCATGACGCAATGATGATGCCAGCGATGGAAATGGATTTGACGCTTTTTGACAGCGTTTTACTTGCTGCAAGAAGGGCGGGGATCGATGCCAGCAGGCTTGAGATCCGTCCGGCGAAAATGGTCAATCGGGCGTGGACGGTGACCGAAATTGATCGCAGTTGGCCAACGCAGGTGGATACCGTGGCGGTAGACCCACATTCGATGCAGGTGCTTGACCATACTCGCTTCAATGAATTCCCACTGATGGCGAAGCTGACCCGCTGGGGCGTGGATTTTCACATGGGTATTCTGTTTGGTCTGGTAAATCAGCTGGTACTGATCGTCTTTGGTGTCGGTTTATGCGTAATGATTGTGTGGGGGTATCGGATGTGGTGGATGCGCCGCCCTGCACAGTCTGCGAGTAATCCTGTGCATACTCTCTTTGAGAGCTGGCTGGCGTTACCAATGACTGGGCGGATTGCTACGTTTATCATCAGCCTCATGCTTGGGTTAATGATGCCAGTGATGGGATGCAGTTTGGCACTGTTTGTGCTGCTGGACTGGCTGCGCTGGCGCGCAAACACCGCCTTATCACTGGCTGAATCAACAAAATAATGGCTTAAGGCGTGCTGATCACCACCGCAACGCGGCGGTTTTCAGCCCGCCCTTGCGAAGTACTGTTGCTGGCCACTGGGTATTTTTTTCCTAATCCCTGCGTAGTGAGATTACTGCGTGGGATCCCGGTCCCTTTTGCCCAGGCGTCAGCTACCACGTTGGCACGTTTCAGGGAGAGGGTCTCGTTGTAACCGTCTTCGCCGTAGTTGTCGGTGTGACCATCCATACGTGCATGTGTTAAGCCCGTGGTGGCCAGGCGCGTCGCCATGGTTTGGATCTGTTTTTCGCTTTCTGCACGCAGCTGAGATTCATTTTTCCCGAACAGAATTTTATCAGAGAGGCCGAGTGACCAGTCACCGTTCATCTCGTTGAAGCCGTAGGATCTCATCGCTGCGATCTGTTCTGGGGTGAATTTTCCCTGAGGGGGAGCCTGACATCCTGCCAGGATCGTCGAGGCCAATAGGATCGGAGCGAGGTAGCGCCTAAACATAACGTGTTCCTTTTTTACGATATTATTTTTGAACGGTGGTTTTTCACCAAATACATATTTCGGTCGGCTTGCTCCAATAACGTCTCGACCGACGTATTTTCCCACGTCAGAGCAAAGCCAATACTGAGTGACATTTTTACTGTGTGCCCGTTGTGTAGATCAAACGGACGGAGAAACTGCTGCGAAAGCGCAGCACAAATCTGTTGAACATCCGATTCTGAATGTACGCCATACAGAACCATTGCGAACTCATCTCCACCCAGGCGGTAAGATTGATGACGTTTTGCCCCGAATTCGACCATCCTGCTTGCCAGCTCAATCAGAACGCAATCTCCCGCGGCGTGTCCCCAGGTATCGTTAACCGATTTGAAATTATCACCGTCGAGGAACAACAGCGCTGAGTTAGTTTGCGCCGAGACGTCGTTCATGAGTGCGGCGATATTGTTGCGAAAGGCCGCGCGGTTAGCCAGGCCGGTAAGAGGATCGTGCATAGCGGTACGCATTAACTGCGCATTTCTGGCCTGAAGTTTTTGCTGCCACTCTTCCATTTCGTCCAGCAGGCTGTTGAAGTCCTGCCCGAAAAGATGAAATTCCTCTATCCGTTCCTCTTCGACACGGCGCGAGAAATTACGATTAGAGCGTACGTCATGGACGACCTCTGTAATATTTTGCAGTGCCGCATCGATTCCATGATGTAACGAGCGGGTGATCGTCAGGGCAACAAAGGAAGCGAGAAGTATTGAGCCTGTCAGTACGGCAAAAGACATCCAGATAAAGTGGCTGATCAGGCTATCGCGAGCGGTGACGCGTACTTCGCCAATGACGCTGTTATTGTGTAAAACAGGCTGAACAACCGGCGTTGGGAAAAGCCAGCGGCTGACTAATGTTCCCAATGTGTCAGGGTTGTTATCGGGATTCCATGACCATCTAGCGAAAAGGTGGCGGTGTTTGTCCAGCACTTGGGCGGCGGCGAACTGACCTTGATTACCCAGCGTCGTCAGGGTTTCGGTTGCGGCGGTTTTGTCGTTGAACACTAACGATGCTTCTATACTGCGGCTCATGGTTGCAGCGGTCAGTTCAAGATTTTTTTGCGCATACTGTTTTAATGTTACGACCGAGGCAATAGACAGCAATAGCCATATCAGCACCATAGCAATAACAATGCTAATCATGCTGATACGCCTTAACGTTCTTTTAAACGTTGGGCGTGAGGTTGAAGAAGATTTCTTATCCATGCTGTTTATTCCGGGCAAGCATTAACACATCCGGATTGACTCTTACACCACTGCGAGACAGTGCATCCAGATTTACGGAAAATCTAACGGTGTTATCATTTATTATCAGGCAGAAAGCGCTACCAATAAGGCACTCGGGGTTTTGTTCTGCAATTAATAGCAACGGGCGACCCTGGTATTCTTTTATTAATGCAAGCTGGTCTTGAGGTGATTCATTGCCAAAATAAATGGCATCACAGGTTGCTGCTAGTGCTTCAGAGGCATCATGCACAATAAGTGGAGTGTAGGGTAAGGATGCTGGACCCTTTACACTCAAGGCTTGCACATAGCGTGAGGACGCAAAGATGCAGAGCTTTGGCTGGTCAGAAAGTGACGGCCAACGTGTATAGCTGACAATACCGGAAACGATAGAACGTACTGATTTATCTGTTTCAGTCAACATCCCCGCCAGAACTGGGACAGTGAAAATGAACAGCGTAAGTGTCAGGCACAGTTGGCACATTGAAATCGAAAAAAAATGTCTCACCAGAATCCGCCATACTGCTCTGGAAATATATACCTTCAAATGTTGCAGGCAGAATATCATTTTTTCCTATGGTCGTCATTATGAGAAAATTGCATTTATCCACTTAAGTTAAATCTGGTGTTGATAATTACCTCGGGCATTAACTACCAGAATCAATTAAGTCTGGAAGCGCGCGTTCCTTCATCCATTCCTTTTTGCCAGGATTGGCGAAGCCCTTCCGTATTTTCTGCGGTATCGCAGCTCGCAGGAAATATTTTCCCTGAAAGACCCCATGCATAGACGAAATCCTCTGTACAAATTCTTTTTTGACCATCGTTATAACCGCGAAGATATTCGCTACGATCGACGTCGTGTTCGTTAAAATTATCGGCAAGGGTTTCGTTACTCTTAACCGATGCACCGTTCATTGCATCTTCTTTTCCCACTGTGAACCAGTCGGTGCCAGTCCAGTCAGGCTGGAACGTGTAGGGATTGATCTGACATGCTGTCAAAAATAGTGCCAGTAGCACGGTAAATATCGGACGCATAGGTGCTCTCCTTTTCATGTTTTCAGCATAGCCTGGCAAAATGAAAGGCGAGTGTAATTTTATGTTTACGGATGATGGGTGATGTATTTCCCATATTTCGCTTGTTGTAAATTATTGTTTACGTATTTTGGATTGAAATCTTTACTGTGTATGATATGGTGTGTTCACCTCATTGAGGAAACCACTATCGCAAACGAGCATTACAGGATCGCAATCATGCAAAAAGACGCGCTGAACAACGTACATATTACCGATGAGCAGGTTCTGATCACTCCTGATCAGCTGAAGCAGGAGTTCCCGCTTAGTGCAGATCAGGAAGCCCAAATTGAGCACTCACGTCAGACTATCTCTGACATTATTGCTGGCCGCGATCCGCGTCTGCTGGTGGTATGTGGGCCTTGCTCTATTCACGATCCTGAAACCGCGATTGAATATGCTCGTCGATTTAAGACACTAGCCGAAGAGGTCAGCGATAGCCTCTACCTGGTCATGCGCGTCTATTTTGAAAAACCTCGTACCACCGTCGGCTGGAAGGGGCTTATCAACGATCCTCATATGGATGGCTCGTTCGATGTGGAAGCGGGTTTGAAGATTGCACGTCACCTGCTGGTAGAGCTGGTCAACATGGGTCTGCCGCTGGCAACTGAAGCGCTGGATCCTAATAGCCCTCAGTACCTGGGCGATCTGTTCAGCTGGTCTGCGATTGGTGCTCGTACTACCGAATCACAAACCCACCGCGAGATGGCTTCTGGCCTGTCAATGCCGGTTGGTTTTAAGAATGGCACTGACGGCAGCCTGGCAACAGCGATTAACGCAATGCGCGCTGCTGCGATGCCACACCGTTTTGTAGGGATTAACCAGGCAGGTCAGGTTTGTCTGCTGCAAACCCAGGGGAACCCGGATGGGCATGTGATCCTGCGTGGCGGCAAAGCGCCAAACTACAGCCCGGCGGATGTGGCTCAGTGTGAAAAAGAGATGGAGCAGGCGGGACTGCGCCCGGCGCTGATGGTAGATTGCAGCCATGGTAATTCGAATAAAGATTACCGTCGTCAGCCTGCGGTAGCGGAATCCGTTGTCGCACAAATTAAAGATGGTAACCGTTCAATTATTGGTCTGATGATTGAAAGTAATATTCATGAAGGCAATCAGTCGTCCGAACAGCCGCGCAGTGCGATGAAACACGGCGTATCCGTGACGGATGCGTGTATTAGTTGGGAAGCCACTGATGCATTGCTGCGTGAAATCCACAAAGATTTGAACGGCCAGCTGGCGACGCGTCTGGCTTAAGAGGTTTGTTATGGTTGCAGAATTGACCGCTCTACGCGATCAAATTGATGAAGTGGATAAGGCGCTGCTGGATTTGCTGGCGCGCCGTATGTCGCTGGTTGCCGAAGTCGGTGAAGTCAAAAGTAAATATGGTCTGCCGATTTACGTGCCAGAGCGCGAAGCGTCGATGCTGGCGTCCCGACGTAAAGAGGCTCAAGCACTCGGTGTTTCTCCCGACTTGATTGAAGATGTGTTGCGCCGCGTGATGCGCGAGTCCTACTCAAGCGAAAATGATAAAGGCTTTAAGACCCTTTTACCGTCGCTGCGCCCGGTGGTGATCGTGGGCGGTGGCGGCCAAATGGGACGCCTGTTCGAGAAAATGCTCACGTTATCAGGCTATCAGGTCCGTATTTTCGAGAAAGAAGACTGGGCTCGTGCACCTGAAATGATGTCAGATGCGGGTATGGTGATTGTCAGTGTACCTATTCATGTGACTGAGCAAATCATTGGGAAGCTCCCACCTCTGCCAGAAGATTGTATTTTGGTGGATCTGGCGTCCGTGAAAAATGGTCCTTTGCAGGCGATGTTGGCCTCGCATACTGGCCCGGTGCTCGGGTTACACCCGATGTTTGGTCCGGACAGCGGCAGCCTGGCGAAACAGGTTGTCGTGTATTGCGATGGGCGTCAGCCGGAAGCGTACCAGTGGTTCCTGGAACAGATTCAGGTTTGGGGCGCGCGTTTGCACCGTATCAGCGCGGTGGAACACGATCAAAACATGGCATTTATTCAGGCGCTGCGGCACTTTGCTACCTTTGCCTATGGTCTGCATCTGGCAGAAGAGAATGTACAGCTTGAACAACTGCTGGCGCTGTCGTCACCCATTTACCGACTGGAACTGGCAATGGTTGGGCGGTTGTTTGCGCAAGATCCGCAGCTTTACGCCGACATTATTATGTCGTCAGAGAACAATCTTGCGCTTATTAAACGTTATTATCAGCGTTTTGGCGAAGCGATTGCGTTACTGGAACAAGGAGATAAACAAGCGTTTATTGACAGTTTCCGTAAGGTTGAACACTGGTTCGGGGACTACGCAAAGCGTTTTCAGAACGAAAGCCGAACCTTGCTGCGTCAGGCGAACGACAGTCGCCAGTAATCCGATGATGTATATACTGAAAGCCAGCACTGCTGGCTTTTTTCATTTTGAGGATTTGTCATGGCTGAACCACAGGTTTTATTTGACTATACGGGGCACTTACCGGAATGCCCAACCTGGAACGAAAGCGAGAATGCACTCTATTGGGCGGATATTCTGGAAGGCGAAATCCATCGCTACCATTTGCCCACGGCGGAACATTCCGTGCTCTCATTTCATGAAGAGGTAGGTTGTTTTGCCCTGCGTGAGCGAGGCGGATTTATCGTGGCGATGCGCAATGCAATATGGCTTGCTGATAGACATGGGCTTTTGCAACGTAAAGTTTGCGACAATCCATCGAATCCGCAGCTTGCGCGGTTTAACGATGGAGGAACCGATCATCTCGGACGTTTTTATGCCGGTACATTCTGGGGTCCGGGGGATTATAACGGCGCGATGCTGATGCGAATTGACAACGACCTGACGCCTAAAGTGATTCAGTGTGATATTCACGGACATAACGGCCTGGCATTTACCCCGGACAAGCAGTGGATGTTTACCTCGGATACACCTAATGCGGTGATTTATCGCACACCGTTGAATGAGCAAGGTGAGCCGGGGGCTCGCGAGATATTTCGGCGATTTGAGGAGGGCGAGGGCATCCCTGACGGTGCGGCGATGGACGTGGAAGGGTGTTACTGGAGTGCGTTATTTGATGGCTGGCGCATCGCACGGTTTTCACCACAAGGACAACAACTTGAAGAGCATCGATTGCCGGTACGCTGTCCTACGATGGTCTGCTTCGGGGGTGATGACATGAAAACACTTTTTATTACGACTACCCGCGAGAATATGAATAGCGACGAAGTGGCAAGCTATCCGCTATCGGGTGCTATCTTCACCCTGCCAGTCAACGTGGCAGGAATGAAGAAAAGCAGCTTTATCGAACGTTAAACCGGATCGACTGGAACCACGTTTTCGCCCGGATAGCAGCCAAGCACTTTCATTGAAAGGGTAATCTTATCCAGTTCGCGTAGGGCTTTTTGCATGGAGGCAGAGTTAAGATTGGCTTGAATATCGAGATAAAACATCTCTTCCCATGGATTGCCGTTGATTGGACGGGATTCCAGCTTGGTCATGATCAGATTGTGGTTACGTAATACCAGCAGTGCTTCAACCAGAGCGCCAGCCTGTTGACCGGTAGCCATTAACAGGGTGGTTTTCGCCGGAACCTGATCGGAAACCTCTATCGCTTTACGTGCCAGAACAATAAAGCGAGTAATGTTTTGTGTCTGGTTGGCCAGATTACGCTCCAGTACCTGTAGTCCATACAGTGCACCGCCCGCTTCGTTGCCAAGTGCGGCAACCGATGGAGAGTTGATTTGCGCGACTTTCTCCATTGCCGCTGACGTACTTTCGGTGTACTCAATTTTCCAGTTTGGATAGCGATTCAGGAACTGACTGCATTGCTGGAATGGTTGCGGGTGACTGTACACCGTTTCAATTTTATTGAGATCGGTTGAGCCAGATACCAGCACGCAGTGATCGATAGGAATCGTCAGTTCCCCAACCAGCGAAAGGCTGGTGTGTTGCAGCAGATCGTACACATCGTTGATCGCCCCAGAACTGGTGTTTTCAATCGGAACGACGGCGTAATCAGCTTGTCCCGTTTCGACCTGATTGAAAATGTCGGCAAACTTTGCACAGCCGCTTTCGATAAACTCTTCAAAATAACGGGCGGCGTACTGTCGGGCAGCCAGGTGGGAATACGATCCTTTCGGGCCAAGAAAGGCTACGCGGGCCGAGTGCGGATTGGTTTTATTCAGGTGCTGTTGCAGCAGTGCCTGCTGCGTGAGAACGGAATCTTCAATGATGAGCTGGAAAAGGCGGGTGATGTAATGAGCATCAAGATGATGCGCTTTTCCAAGCTCAATCAGACGTTCCAGCAAATCGCGTTCACGATCGATATCCCGAACTGGGCGGTGGGAGTCTAGTTTGGCTTTCCCCACTTCAACGGCGAGAGTGCGGCGTTCGGCCAATAGCGACAGTAATTTTTCATCCAGTGCGCTGATTTTTACTCGCAGATCCAGTAACGGGTTTTCCGATGTCATAGCGTTGCCTATTCGATTATTGTTATCAATAAAAAAGGCCTCCCGTTTTGGGAGGCCTTGTTGTTCGTCTTCGCATTCTTTATCACACGACGAAACGCCTCCCATTCAGGGGAAGGTAAAAAAGAATGCGAAGAAGAACGGCGTTTGTTTCATGAATTCATCCTGTACTTGATACCTTAAAGTACCTTTACTGTTTTGACCCTGTCAATAAAAAACGCGCCCGAAGGCGCGTTGGAAGTACACTCAATGTAAAGGATTACTCTTCTTCAACTTCTTCCGCAAAGCTGGC
>JALCNW010000108.1 GCA_022649305.1 Enterobacter sp. | reverse complement strand
CGGTGCAGCTGGCGGTATCGGCCAGGCCCTCGCCCTTCTACTCAAAACCCAGCTTCCTTCAGGTTCTGAACTCTCTCTCTACGACATTGCCCCCGTTACCCCAGGCGTTGCCGTCGATTTAAGCCACATCCCAACCGCAGTGAAAATCAAAGGCTTCAGTGGCGAAGACGCTACGCCAGCTCTGCACGGTGCAGACGTGGTGCTGATTTCTGCAGGCGTTGCGCGTAAACCAGGTATGGATCGTTCAGATCTGTTCAACGTGAACGCAGGTATCGTGCGTAATCTGATCCAGCAAGTGGCAACCACCTGCCCGAAAGCCTGCATCGGCATTATCACCAACCCGGTCAATACCACCGTGGCTATCGCGGCAGAAGTGCTGAAGAAAGCCGGTGTTTATGACAAGAACAAACTGTTCGGCGTGACCTCGCTGGACATTATCCGTTCCAATACCTTTGTGGCTGAGCTGAAAGGCAAAAAACCTGAAGAGCTGAACGTACCGGTGATCGGCGGACACTCTGGCGTGACCATTTTGCCGCTGCTGTCGCAGATCCCTGGCGTGAGCTTTACCGATCAGGAAGTGGCCGATCTGACCAAACGTATCCAAAATGCGGGTACCGAAGTGGTTGAAGCCAAAGCCGGCGGCGGGTCTGCAACCCTGTCTATGGGCCAGGCGGCGGCGCGTTTCGGCCTGTCTCTGGTTCGTGCGCTGCAAGGCGAAAAAGGCGTGGTGGAATGTGCTTATGTGGAAGGCGATGGCAAATACGCTCGCTTCTTCGCGCAGCCGCTGGTGCTGGGTAAGAATGGCGTTGAAGAACGCAAAGACATCGGCACTCTGAGCGCGTTCGAACAGAAAGCGTTGGAAGACATGCTGGATGTTCTGCACAAAGATATCGAACAGGGCGAAAAGTTTATCAATAACTGATCATCCAGCAGTGCATGAGTATGCATAGGCCGCCGGACAACGTACCGGCGGTTTTTTTATGCCCGCAGCTAGGACCGAATACGGGCTTTTCGATCCAGTAAGTTATTGGTATGGGGATCGAAATAGCGGCTCGGCCAGATTTCTGCAGGGTGTATATCGAGCGTTTCGGCAATCAGCCATTCTCCTTTTGGCCAGGGACGCGACAGTGCGTTTGCCAGCGTTGATGAGCTAAGTCCTGCCTTGCGCGACACCGCCGCCAGTGTCGTTCCCTTCTTACGTAAAGCCGCAATGATATCCGCCGGATGCCAATCCTTATTCCTTGAGTTCATGTTTGCATTCCTTTTTTGATTAGCGAAAGTTCTGTTAGTGGTATAACTAACAGGTCAAGATTAATCGTTTGAACAACATGAAACGCTTATACGGAAACTAGGATACCACTAAATTTCTTAAAAAATATCCAATAAATTTCCTAAAAAAGATCTTCGCCTATTTTTGCCCAGAGAACATGGCCATGAAAAAAGAGTGGTTTGCCGCCAAGGAATTGACCGGCGTGGCAGGGTTACCTTCCTCACCACAGGGAATAAACTTGATGGCGCGTCGTGAAGGCTGGATCAGCCGTCGGCGCAAAGGCGTACAGGGAAAGGCGCTGGAGTATCACATTGACAGTTTGCCAACCGGTACACGCAATTTACTGATCTTGAAAGAGGACCCGGCGCTGTATGAAGTTGAGCGCAAGGATCCGCTGACGGTGTGGATTGAGTATTACTACCATCTGACGGAGAGCGAACGCGAAAAGATGTTGGCTTTCCTGATGCGAGAAGGGATTGGCGGCCTGCTGGCGCGTGTCTTTCCGGGGAAATGAACAGACCCGCATCGCGGGTCTGTGGAAACTGCAGGGCGTTTATTATTTCTTAAAAATCGCGTTGAACTGCAAGATGGGCTAATCCTTCCAGCGCGGCACGGTGGGCAGACTCCGGTAGCACCTGCAGTGCGGCAATCGCCTTGTCGGCCTCTTCCTCAGCGCGTTGGCGGGTATATTCCAGCGAGCCGCATTGCTCCATGGCCTGTAAAACCGGCTCCAGCAAATGACGACCGTTGCCCTGTTCAATCGCGCCGCGGATCATGGCTTTCTGCTCGCCTTCACTATTATGCATGGCATGCAGCAAGGGCAGCGTCGGTTTGCCCTCGTTAAGATCGTCACCGGTATTTTTACCCAGGGTGCTGCCGTCGGCGCTGTAATCGAGCAGGTCGTCGATCAGCTGGAAGGCGGTGCCAAGATAGCGGCCGTAATCCTGCAGCGCTTTTTCTTCTGCCTCGCTGGCGCCCGAAAGGATCGCCGAAGATTGTGCTGCCGCTTCGAACAGGCGTGCGGTTTTGCTGTAGATCACCCGCATGTAGCTTTCTTCGGTAATGTTCGGATCGTTCACGTTCATTAACTGCAGCACTTCACCTTCGGCAATCACATTGACCGCCTCGGACATCAGCGCCAATACACGGAGCGATTCCAGGCTGGTCATCATCTGGAAAGCACGCGTATAGATGAAGTCGCCAACCAATACGCTGGCAGCATTGCCGAAGGCAGCATTGGCAGTGGCCTTGCCGCGACGCATATCGGATTCATCCACCACATCATCATGCAGCAGGGTTGCGGTATGAATGAATTCGATCAGCGCAGCGACGGTAATGTGTTTATCACCCTGATAATGCAATGCCCGCGCCGCCAGAACGGCGATCATCGGGCGGATGCGTTTACCGCCACCACTGATAATGTAATAGCCAAGCTGATTGATGAGCGTGACATCGGAATTCAGCTGTTCGAGAATTGTTGCGTTCACGGCCGCCATATCTTGCGCGGTTAACTCGGTAATTTGCTCTAGGTTCATTGTATTTTTTTCAGCTGTGTTTCTCTTCACCGCGTTGAGATCGCTGCTCACATCGGTACATGGCGGTAACTGTCCTACTGATTGTACTTGAAAAACGCCTCAGATAAACGCCATGAAAGAAACTGTGCTTTTTTTCTTCTTTTTTCTACTTCTGGTCTTATTCTGCTCTTGTCATATGCTGGATTATTGCGTAGAATTCGCGCCCTATTGTGAATATTTATAGCGCGCTCTGTACTGAACAGTTGGGCACGCGGAAAGCGGAGTTTTATATGTACGCGGTTTTCCAAAGTGGTGGTAAACAACACCGAGTAAGCGAAGGTCAAACCGTTCGCTTGGAAAAGCTGGACATCGCAACTGGTGAAGCTGTTGAGTTTGACCAGATTCTGATGATTGCTAATGGCGAAGATATCAAAATCGGCGTTCCTTTCGTCGATGGCGGTAAGATCAAAGCTGAAGTCGTTGCTCACGGTCGTGGCGAGAAAATTAAGATTGTTAAGTTTCGTCGTCGTAAGCACCATCGTAAGCAGCAGGGCCACCGTCAGTGGTTCACTGACGTTAAAATCACCGGCATCAGCGCTTAAGTTAGGGGAGCAGATTAATGGCACACAAAAAGGCTGGCGGCTCGACTCGTAACGGTCGCGATTCAGAAGCTAAACGTCTGGGCGTTAAACGCTTTGGCGGCGAAGCAGTACTGGCAGGCAGCATCATCGTTCGTCAGCGCGGCACTAAATTCCACGCTGGTACCAACGTGGGTTGCGGCAAAGACCACACTCTGTTTGCTTTGAAAGACGGTAAAGTCAAATTCGAAGTTAAAGGCCCGAGCAATCGTAAATTCATCAGCATCGAAGCTGAATAATTTTTCGAGCCTTACGAAATAGATGTAAGCCCCGCAACTCGTTGCGGGGCTTTTTACATTTATGGGCTGCTTGTGCATCGGCCCGTCAGCGCTGGCAAAAGGTAAGATGGAAACGAAACAGCAGGTCGGAATTGGCATTTTCCTGGCGGTGACTACGGCAGTTTGCTGGGGTGCATTGCCGATTGCGATGAAAGAAGTGCTGGTAGTGATGGAGCCGTTTACCGTCGTTTGGTATCGATTTACCATCGCGGCGCTGGGGCTGGGGATCATTTTGGCCGTGCGCGGCAGATTGCCACCGGTGACCATGTTCCGTCAACCACGCTGGCTGCTGATTTTGGCCATCGCCACCGCGGGCCTGCTGGGGAATTTTATCTTCTTCAGCTCTTCGTTGCAGTACCTTAGCCCGACCGCATCGCAGGTCATCGGCCAGCTGTCGCCGGTCGGTATGATGTTTGCCAGCGTGCTGGTTTTAAAAGAGCGGATGCGCATCACCCAGGTGATTGGCGCACTGATGCTGATTTGCGGGCTGCTGTTGTTCTTCAATGTCAGCCTGATTGAGATTTTCACCCGCCTGACGGATTACACCCTGGGGGTGCTGTTGGGCGTGTGTGCGGCGATGGTCTGGGTGACTTATGGCGTGGCGCAGAAAGTGTTGCTACGTCGATTAGCCTCGCCGCAAATTCTGGTAATGTTGTACACTTTATGTGCGATCGCGCTATTCCCTCTGGCCAAGCCTGAGGTGATTTTCCAGCTCAGCGGCTGGCAATTAGCCTGTTTGCTGTTCTGTGGCGCCAACACGCTGATTGGCTATGGTGCGCTGGCGGAAGCCATGGCGCGCTGGCAGGCGGCGCAGGTGAGTGCGTTAATCACGCTGACCCCGCTGTTTACCCTGCTGTTTTCAGATTTGTTGGCGCTGGCCTGGCCACACGTATTCGCCGCCCCGACATTGAATGTCGTCGGTTATGTCGGCGCTTTCGTCGTGGTAGCGGGCGCCATGTTTTCCGCAATTGGTCACCGTTGGTGGCCGCGACGGGCAGAAACCCGCCTGGTTGCTCCTTTGAAGCAGCCCGGTGAATGATTTACGGAGACGGTAAATGAAGTTTGTAGATGAAGCAGCGATTTTGGTCGTTGCAGGTGACGGTGGTAATGGTTGCGTCAGCTTCCGCCGCGAAAAGTATATCCCGAACGGCGGCCCTGATGGCGGTGACGGCGGCGATGGCGGCGACGTCTATCTGTTGGCGGACGAAAACCTCAACACGCTGATCGACTACCGCTTTGAGAAATCTTTCCGTGCTGAACGTGGCCAGAACGGCCAAAGCCGTGACTGTACCGGCAAGCGTGGCAAAGATATCACCATCAAGGTACCGGTCGGTACCCGCGTGCAGGATCAGGGCACCGGTGAGATCCTCGGTGACATGACTCGCCATGAACAACGTCTGATGGTAGCGAAGGGCGGTTGGCACGGTTTGGGCAACACCCGTTTTAAATCATCAGTTAACCGTGCACCGCGCCAGAAAACGCTGGGCACCGCCGGTGAAGCACGTGACATCTTGCTGGAGCTGTTGCTGCTGGCCGATGTTGGCATGCTTGGCCTGCCAAACGCTGGCAAATCCACCTTCATTCGTGCAGTGTCCGCCGCTAAGCCGAAAGTGGCCGACTATCCATTTACCACTCTGGTCCCAAGCCTGGGCGTGGTACGTATGGATCACGAACAGAGCTTCGTTATTGCCGACATTCCTGGCTTGATCGAAGGGGCTTCCGACGGTGCCGGCCTGGGTATTCGCTTCCTGAAGCACCTGGAGCGTTGCCGCGTTCTGCTGCACCTGGTGGATATCGCACCTATCGATGAATCCGATCCGGTAGAAAACGCCAAAGTCATTATCAACGAGTTGAATCAATACAGCGAAAATCTGGCGCAGAAGCCACGCTGGCTGGTTTTCAACAAGGTTGACCTGATAGGTGAGGAAGAAGCCGCCGAGCGCGCCAAGGCGATTGCAGAAGGCATGGGCTGGGAAGGCAAGTACTACATGATCTCCGCGGTGAATCGCGAAGGCGTGAATGCGTTGTGCTGGGACGTGATGAAGTTCATCAACACCCAACCGAAAGCCATGGCTATCGAAGAAAGCGCACCGGAGAAAGTCGAGTTCATGTGGGATGATTACCACCGTGAACAGATCGCTGAAGTGGAAGCTGAAGCGGAAGACGATTGGGATGATGACTGGGACGAAGATGACGACGAAGGCGTCGAAATCATTTACCAGAAATAATCTTGCAAAGAAAAGGGCTCAGTTAAAAACTGGGCCCTTTTTTTATCGGCATTATTTGTTCAGGACATTCTCAGGTAACCAGCATTGTGCATTCAGCCCGTGGGTATCCTGGCGATTTTCCAGAGTCAGACGGCCCTGATGCAGTTGCACTATGCGGGTGACGATGTTCAGTCCCAGTCCGCTGCCGCCATAGCGTTGATCCATACGGCGGAATGCCTGAGTGAGCTCACCTTCCATTTGTTCTTTGATTCCCGGGCCTTCATCCGTCACCTGCAACTGATAGCCGGGTTTCTGCTGTGTCAGCTGCACCTGAATGCTGCTGCCTTCCGGGCTGTAGCGGTGAGCATTTTCTACCAGATTACGCAGCAGCAGGCGAAGCAGGACCGGATCGCCATGCATCGGGGCCGCCGTCGGGAGCTGCCATTGCAGTTTTTGTCCGCGCTGGCGGGTCAACTCCTCAAGTTCCTCTTGTAGCGGCAGGATCACGTCGCTCACCCAATCGAAACGCTGATAGTGGCCGCTGGCAAAGTCTTGTCCGGCGCGTGCGAGCATCAACAGCTGTTCGACGGTGTGCATCAGTTGATCGATGCGGGTGATCAACGGCTTACTTTGCGGGACCCCCTGTTTTTCCATTAACTCCAGGTGCAGTCGTATCCCCGCCAGTGGCGTTCGTAACTCATGTGCGGCATCTGCGGTGAACAGTCGTTCTTGTTGAATGGTGTTATCCAACCGTGAGAACAGTTGGTTGAGTGTGGTGGTGACCGCCATAATTTCGAGGCTGTCTCCGCTGAGCGGCAGAGGCGTCAGGTTATCGGCGGAACGCTTCTCCAACCGTTGCTGCAGCTGATTGAGCGGGCGAATAATCCAGCTGATAGCCCAGAATGAGGCCAGCAGGGTGACGATCATCATGATCAGCGAAGGGGCGAGCAGTGAGGCTATCGCCTCGGCGATTTCCGTATCGACACGCTCGGTACGCACCTTGGCCGACAGGGTTTCATCCACCAGGAAACTGATTTGCTCCTGGCTTTCATGCCAGAGCCAAAAGGCGCTGATTAACTGGGTGACCAACAGGATCAGCGCCAGCATCAACAACAGACGACGGCGCATGCTGATCATGATGAGGATTCCAGACGATAGCCAATGCCACGAACGGTACGGATGCGGTCCTTGCCCAATTTACGACGCAGGTTATGGATATGCACTTCCAGCGTGTTGGAGCCTAAATCATCCTGCCAGGTATAGAGATCCTGCTGCAACAGCTCGCGATTAACCGTTTGACCGGCGCGCATCATCAGGCGGGAGAGGATGGCGAATTCTTTCGGCGTCACCTCCACCGGCTGCTGCTGAACATAAACCTGCTGGCTGGAGAGATTGAGCTGGAGATCGTCCAACTGAATAAGATTGTCGCTGTGGCCCTGATAGCGGCGGATCAGGGCGCGCACGCGCGCCTGTAGTTCAACTAACGCGAAGGGCTTGACCAGGTAATCGTCAGCACCGGCGTCCAGCCCGTCGACCCGGTCTTCCAGTGCGTCACGGGCGGTCAAAATCAGCACCGGCAGATCGACCTGCTGGCGGCGCCACTGCCGCAGCAGGCTGGCGCCATCCATGTCGGGCAAGCCCAGATCGAGGATAATCATGCTGTATTGGCTGGTGATGAGCAGAGCATTGGCCTCCGCTGCCGTGGCGGCGCAGTCACAGGCATAGCCTTCCCCGGCTAATGCCAGTGCCAACCCTTGTTGCAGCAGCTCATCGTCTTCCACAATCAGCAGTTTCATCATAACCCTCAGTTATTCTGATAAATATCCCGATACAGGCGGCTTTCGAAACGCACCAGTGGTGCTCGACGCTGCTTTTGATCTTCCGGCGGTACGGCATAGCCTGAAAGATATTGTACGAAGGCAAAACGCTGGCCGCTGGCGGTAGTGATAAAACCGGCCAGGTTGTATACGCCCTGCAGCGCACCGGTTTTGGCGGACACCTTGCCGTCAACACCGGCTTCGTGCAGCCCGCCACGGTAGCGCAGCGTTCCGTCGTAACCGGACAGCGGCAGCATCGAAATAAAGTTCAGCTCGCTGTCATGCTGCGCAATGTATTGCAGCGCCTGCATCATGGTCGCCGGAGCCAGCAGGTTATGGCGTGAAAGGCCTGAGCCGTCTACCACGATGCTGTTGCCCAAATCCACGCCGGCCTTCTGACGCAGCACCTGACGCACGGCGTCAGCGCCGGCACGCCAGGTACCTGGAACGCCAAAACGTTCATGACCGATGGTCCGGAAGACGGTATCGGCAATCATGTTGTCCGATTTCTTCAGCATAATCTTCAGCAATTCGTGCAACGGTGCTGATTGAGTCTGGGCGATCACCGTGCCTTTCAGGCCCGGCTGTGTCTGGCGCTTCAGGTGTCCGTCGATCTGGATACCGGCCTGGGTCAGCTCATCTTTCAGGATCGCCCCGGCGTAGCTGGCACCATCCTGAATGGCGAAGGCCAGCGGCAGGGGATCGCTGCGTTGGGTCAGGCAACCGGTCAGGGTAAAGCGGTTCAATTCGCCCGGCACCACATCCAGCTCGCAGTATTGGGCATCCGCAGACCCTTTCGCCAACGTGCGAACCTGGCTAAACATATTGACCGGATAATAGGAGGCCACGCGAATAAAGGCCATATCGCCCGGATTGGGAGCGCTGTACAGCGACACCGAGAAACAGTTGCGGTCGACTATCGCCGCCGCCGGCGGTGCGCTGAAACACTGCGTCAGGTCGTTCCACGGCCAGCCGGGGGCTTTGTCATGGCTGGCGAATACCGAGGTATCGACCAGCACATCGCCGGTAATCTGGCGCACGCCCTGTTTTTTCAGGATCGCCACCATGTTGCGCAGGCTCTGGCGCTTAAAGGTCGGATCGCCGCCAAAGCGAGCAATCAGGTTGCCGCGCAGCACGCCGTCGCTGATGTCGCCCTGGCTCTCCAGCGTGGTGGTGAAGCGATAGTCTGGGCCGAGCTGCAACAAGGCAGCTAAAGCGGTCAGTACTTTTTGGGTACTGGCCGGCAACGCCATTTGCTGAGAGTGATAATCGATGGTCGGAGCGCTAGCGCCGATCTTCTGAACTACCAGGGCAAGGTTGGCCCCATCAGGCAAATATTGTGTGTAATCTTCAACCGGGGCCGCATTCGCATTCAGAACAAATGCGCAAGCCAATGCACTGACAATTCG
Organism: Enterobacter sp.; assembly: GCA_022649305.1. GTDB lineage: Bacteria > Pseudomonadota > Gammaproteobacteria > Enterobacterales > Enterobacteriaceae > Enterobacter. The sequence goes on along the minus strand of JALCNW010000108.1, from coordinate 3,194 downwards.
TGAAAAACGCATAATCTCGGGATAACAGCTGGATAACGTGCCGTCATACTACGGTGCATTCAGGGAAAAAGTAAACGATGACCCTCAAGGAACTCTAGGCTAAAATGCGTATCAAAATGCAAAATCGATCCTGACTTGGGCAAGGGTTCCGAGTCAGGCTTCTTTTGTTTATCGCCTGGAGGCGGGGGGCACGTACCCACCGTTTTTTCATACGAACACGTCAGGATGACGGCTATTTGAACAGGAAAGATTTAGAGGTATTTATACTATGAAACAGATTCCGATGACCTTGTTTGGCGCTGAAAAACTGCGCGAAGAACTCGAATATTTGAAAGGCGTGCGCCGTCCGAAAATCATTGCGGACATCGCTGACGCCCGTGAACACGGCGATTTGAAAGAAAACGCAGAGTATCATGCGGCGCGTGAGCAGCAGGGATTCTGTGAAGGACGTATCCAGGAAATTGAAGCCAAGCTGTCGAACGCGCAGGTGATCGATATCACCAAGATGCCAAACAATGGCCGCGTGATTTTTGGCGCTACCGTATCGGTGCTGAACCTGGATAGCGAAGAAGAAGTGACCTACCGTATCGTTGGCGACGACGAAGCTGATTTCAAGAAAAATCTGATTTCTGTGAATTCGCCTATGGCACGTGGCCTGATCGGCAAAGAACAAGATGATGTGGTTGTGATAAAAACCCCGGGTGGCGATGTCGATTATGAGATCTTGAAGGTTGAATATCTCTGATTACCTTCCAATCGTGCAGAAAATCGCCAGGGTTTTGTAAAGAAAGGAAAAAGGCCGCGTGCGGCCTTTTATCTGAATCAGGTGCATGGCACCTTTTCGTTAACCCAATGCTTATTAACGCGGTAGACTGATCTTGCGCTCTTTAGACGGGCGGTAAAGAATAAGCGTACTGCCGATGACTTGCACATTGCAGGCACCCGTTTCACGCACGATAGCGTCGGCGATCAGGGTTTTGGTTTCGCGATCTTCAGCAGCGATTTTTACCTTGATCAGCTCATGATGCTCCAGAGCCTGTTCAATTTCAGCCAGCACCCCTTCGGTGAGACCGTTATTACCCAGCATGACAACCGGTTTTAACGGATGCGCCAGGCCTTTCAGGTGCTGTTTTTGTTTATTATTCAGATTCATTGTCTTTTTTGCTTAAGTTGGGATTGAAAACGGTACATTCTACCGCCATCTCATGTATATCACCAAATCGGTCTTCATCGGTGTGAGTCTACATGAGCTGCGAACCTGACATTAAGACTCTTTTTATGATAGTTGGAAAACGAGATGGCTAATAAAAAGCGTTCTGCTAGCTCCAGTCGCTGGTTACAAGAACACTTTAGCGATAAATATGTGCAACAGGCGCAGAAAAAAGGGCTACGTTCGCGCGCCTGGTTTAAACTTGATGAAATACAGCAGAGTGACAAACTGTTTAAACCTGGCATGACCGTAGTAGATTTAGGTGCGGCGCCGGGTGGTTGGTCGCAGTATGTCGTGACCCAGATTGGCGGTTCCGGCCGCATCATCGCCTGTGATATTTTGCCAATGGATCCTATCGTTGGCGTCGATTTCCTTCAGGGCGATTTTCGTGATGAACTGGTGCTCAAGGCTCTGTTGGAACGTGTAGGTGAAAGTAAGGTTCAGGTGGTCATGTCTGACATGGCCCCGAATATGAGTGGCACTCCGGCCGTCGATATTCCAAGATCGATGTATCTGGTGGAATTAGCACTGGGAATGTGTCGTGATGTCCTCGCACCAGGCGGAAGTTTCCTGGTGAAGGTGTTCCAGGGAGATGGCTTTGACGAGTACCTACGGGAAATTCGCTCCCTGTTTACGAAGGTTAAGATTCGTAAGCCAGACGCTTCCCGCGCACGTTCGCGCGAAGTGTACATTGTAGCGACAGGGCGCAAGCTGTAGTACCCTAACGCTGTTTGTTAACACAGTTGTAATATGAGGTTAATCCCTTGAGTGACATGGCGAAAAACCTAATTCTCTGGTTAGTCATCGCGGTAGTGTTGATGTCTGTATTCCAGAGCTTTGGGCCCAGCGAGTCGAATGGCCGTAGGGTGGATTACTCTACCTTCATGTCCGAACTGACCCAAGATCAGGTTCGCGAAGCGCGAATCAATGGACGTGAAATTAACGTTACCAAGAAAGACAGTAACAAATACACGACCTACATCCCTGTCAACGATCCTAAGTTGCTGGATACGTTGTTGACCAAGAATGTGAAAGTGGTTGGTGAACCGCCTGAAGAGCCGAGTTTGCTGGCTTCTATCTTTATTTCATGGTTCCCGATGCTGTTGCTGATCGGGGTCTGGATCTTCTTCATGCGTCAAATGCAGGGCGGCGGCGGCAAGGGCGCGATGTCCTTCGGCAAGAGCAAGGCCCGCATGCTGACGGAAGACCAGATCAAAACCACTTTTGCTGACGTTGCCGGCTGTGACGAAGCGAAAGACGAAGTAAGCGAACTGGTGGAATACCTGCGCGAGCCGAGCCGTTTCCAGAAGCTGGGCGGCAAGATCCCGAAAGGCGTGCTGATGGTTGGCCCGCCGGGGACAGGTAAAACCCTGCTGGCGAAAGCTATCGCCGGTGAGGCGAAAGTGCCGTTCTTCACCATTTCCGGTTCTGACTTCGTGGAAATGTTTGTGGGTGTCGGTGCTTCCCGTGTGCGTGACATGTTCGAGCAGGCCAAGAAAGCGGCGCCGTGCATCATCTTTATCGATGAAATCGACGCCGTCGGTCGCCAGCGTGGTGCCGGCCTGGGCGGCGGTCATGACGAACGTGAGCAGACGCTGAACCAGATGCTGGTTGAGATGGACGGCTTTGAAGGCAACGAAGGTATCATCGTTATCGCTGCGACTAACCGTCCAGACGTGCTTGACCCGGCATTGCTGCGTCCAGGCCGTTTCGACCGCCAGGTTGTGGTGGGCTTGCCGGACGTGCGTGGCCGTGAGCAGATCCTGAAAGTGCATTCACGCCGCGTGCCACTGGCACCCGATGTTGATGCATCTGTACTGGCTCGTGGTACGCCGGGCTTCTCCGGTGCTGACTTGGCCAACCTGGTTAACGAAGCTGCGCTGTTTGCCGCACGTGGCAACAAACGTGTTGTGTCGATGGTGGAGTTCGAAAAAGCCAAAGACAAGATCATGATGGGTGCAGAACGTCGCTCCATGGTGATGAC
>JALCNW010000107.1 GCA_022649305.1 Enterobacter sp. | reverse complement strand
TGGCGTATATTACGCTTTCCTCTTTCAGAGTCAACCCTCAATTTCAGAATTTTTTCTCTTCAACCGAACCGGTTGTTGTGTGAAGTGATTCACATCTGCCGTGTCGATGGAGGCGCATTATAGGGAGCTTCCAAGGAATGACAAGCGGAAAAATACAATTTTATTTCAACCGCTCATATTTTCGCCGTAAAGGCTGTTTTTAGCGCTTTTTGAGGGCTTTTGGCAGTTCCGCAAGGCTATTAATCACCCAATCAGCGGCATTCTCTGCTTCAGGCGTTACCGGTTTACCGGTACGTACTAATACTTTGGTGCCTACACCAGCCGCTGTGGCTGCCTGCATATCTTCAAGTTTGTCACCCACCATATAAGAAGCGGCCATATCAATGTCCATAAACTCCTGGGCGGAAACAAACATCCCCGGATGAGGTTTACGGCAATCGCAGGTCTGACGATACTCCTCAACGGTCCCCTGCGGATGATGAGGACAATAATAGATGCCATCCAGCTCAACACCACGATCGGCCAGCGACCAATCCATCCATTCTGTTAGCGTCTCGAATTGGGCTTCGGTGAATTTGCCCCGCGCAATACCAGATTGGTTTGTCACCACCACCAGCGCGTAACCCATTTCTTTTAGTTCACGCATGGCATCGATAACGCCTTCGATAAATTCAAACGCGTCAATCTCATGCACGTAACCATGATCAACATTAATAGTGCCATCACGATCGAGAAAAATTGCAGGTACTGATTTTGCCACCGGTTTGCTCCTGAAAAAGGCATGTTCCATTAGTATCTCACGTTTCACAGCACAAGAAAGTGCTCATCACACACTGTTGCATTGATTTAGCCGTCTGGATGCCTTAACATCCATTTATCTACGGGAGACTCCCGTATCGCGCAGAAGAAAATGCCACGGCTAACTTACATACGATAAAAATAATCTAATGATTAAACTTTCCAATATCACCAAAGTGTTCCAGCAAGGAACCAGAACGATACAGGCGCTGAACAACGTCAGCCTGCACGTTCCGGCTGGACAGATTTATGGCGTCATTGGCGCCTCGGGCGCAGGTAAAAGTACGCTCATTCGTTGCGTTAATTTACTGGAGCGCCCAACCGAAGGTAGCGTCCAGGTTGGAGACCAGGAATTAACAAAACTTTCTGAAAAAGAATTGACCAAAGCCCGCCGCCAGATAGGCATGATCTTTCAGCACTTTAATTTGCTGGCATCCCGAACGGTATTTGGCAATGTCGCGCTCCCGCTGGAACTCGACAATACGCCAAAAGAAGAGATCAAACGACGCGTGACAGAACTGCTTGATCTGGTTGGTCTGAGTGACAAGCATGACAGCTATGCGGCCAACCTGTCCGGTGGGCAGAAACAGCGCGTTGCGATTGCCCGCGCACTGGCAAGCAACCCGAAGGTATTGCTATGTGATGAAGCCACCAGCGCTCTCGACCCGGCAACAACGCGTTCGATTCTGGAACTGCTGAAAGACATTAACCGCCGCCTGGGTTTGACCATCCTCCTTATTACCCATGAAATGGATGTCGTGAAACGCATTTGTGATTGTGTGGCGGTGATCAGTAACGGTGAGTTGATTGAACAAGACACAGTAAGTGAAGTGTTCTCACACCCGAAAACCCCGTTGGCGCAGCAATTCATTCAATCCACTCTGCATCTGGATATCCCAGAAGATTATCAGGCTCGCCTAAAAGCAGAACCTGCAACTGATAGCGTTCCAATGCTACGCATGGAATTTACCGGTCAGTCCGTGGATGCCCCCCTGCTCTCTGAAACAGCCCGCCGCTTTAATGTGAATAACAACATTATCAGTGCGCAGATGGATTATGCCGGCGGCGTGAAGTTCGGCATCATGCTGACAGAAATGCACGGCACCCAAGCAGAAACACAAGCCGCCATCGCCTGGCTGCAGGAACACCATGTAAAAGTAGAGGTATTGGGTTATGTCTGAGCCGATGATGTGGCTACTGGTTCGCGGCGTTTGGGAAACGCTGGCAATGACCTTCGTATCTGGCTTTTTTGGCTTTGTCATTGGCCTGCCAGTCGGCGTACTACTTTATGTTACGCGCCCGGGCCAAATTGCTGAGAATGCAAAACTCTATCGCACCGTTTCTGCGTTAGTGAATATCTTCCGTTCTATTCCTTTTATTATCCTGCTGGTATGGATGATTCCATTTACCCGCATCATTGTGGGTACATCAATTGGCCTGCAGGCGGCAATTGTTCCTTTAACTGTCGGAGCCGCACCGTTTATCGCTCGTATGGTTGAGAATGCGCTGTTGGAAATCCCAACCGGGTTGATTGAAGCTTCTCGCGCTATGGGTGCAACACCTATGCAGATCGTGCGTAAGGTTCTATTACCTGAAGCGCTTCCTGGCCTGGTGAATGCCGCGACCATTACACTGATCACTCTCGTGGGCTATTCTGCAATGGGCGGTGCCGTTGGTGCTGGCGGTCTGGGTCAGATCGGATATCAGTACGGTTATATCGGTTATAACGCTACCGTAATGAACACCGTTCTGGTATTGCTGGTTGTGCTGGTTTATCTCATTCAATTCTCTGGCGATCGTATCGTCCGGGCAGTGACTCATAAATAACGTTACACAACACAAACTCGACGAATTAAGGATATAACATGACGTTTAAATTCAAGACCTTTGCAGCGGTAGGCGCGCTGATCGGCTCTCTGGCACTGCTGGGTTGCGGTCAAGACGAAAAAGATCCGAATCACATCAAAGTCGGCGTTATCGTTGGCGCTGAACAGCAGGTTGCTGAAGCCGCACAAAAAGTCGCAAAAGAGAAATACGGTCTGGACGTTGAGTTGGTCACGTTTAACGATTATGTATTGCCTAACGAAGCCCTGAGCAAAGGCGATATCGATGTTAACGCCTTCCAGCACAAACCTTATCTGGATCAGCAGATCAGAGATCGTGGCTACAAGCTTGTTTCCGTAGGCAACACCTTTGTTTACCCGATCGCGGGCTACTCCAAGAAAATCAAATCGCTGGAAGAACTGCAGCCTGGCTCTCAGGTCGCTGTACCAAACGACCCAACTAACCTGGGCCGCTCCCTGCTGCTCCTGCAGAAAGTCGGCTTGATCAAGCTGAAAGATGGCGTTGGCCTGCTGCCGACCGTGCTTGATGTTGCCGAGAACCCAAAAAATCTGAAGATTGTTGAGCTTGAAGCCCCGCAGCTGCCGCGCTCTCTTGATGATGCTCAGATTGCATTGGCGGTTATCAACACCACTTATGCCAGCCAGATTGGCCTGACGCCAGCTAAAGACGGTATCTTCGTTGAAGATAAAGACTCTCCATACGTCAATATGATCGTGAGCCGTGAAGATAACAAAGATGCGGAAAACGTGAAAAAATTCGTTCAGGCGTATCAGTCTGACGAAGTTTACCAGGAAGCCAACAAAGTCTTTAACGGCGGCGCTGTTAAAGGCTGGTAATCTTATCCTTATGTAATATCATCAGGGCGGGCGAAAGCCCGCCTTGTCATTTATGCAGGCAACTGATTCAATAACTGACGATTTGATTATTCATTGAGGAAATATTATGCGTGCTTTACCGATCTGCCTTTTAGCGCTCATGCTGAGTGGCTGTTCAATGCTAAGCAGATCTCCTGTTGAGCCTGTAAAAAGCACGGCGACCCCGCCCAAAGTGGAGCCTGCAAAACCGAAGGCACCGCGCCCAGCGCCGGTAAGAATCTATACCAAAGCTGAAGATTTAGTCGGCAAACCTTTCCGCGATTTGGGCGAAGTCTCCGGCGAATCATGCCAGGCATCCAATCAGGATTCTCCGCCGAACATTCCAACTGCGCGTAAACGCTTGCAGATCAATGCAGCCAAAATGAAAGCCAATGCCGTATTGCTGCATAGCTGCGAAGTGACCAGCGGCACACCAGGCTGTTATCGCCAGGCAGTTTGCATCGGTAATGCGCTTAACGTTACGGCTAAATGAGTGTATTTCAGTTTGAGCAAATAGGTGTTATTCGCTCCCCCTATAAAGAGAAGTTTGCCGTTCCGCGCCAGCCTGGCCTGGTGAAAAGCTGCGGCGGCGAGCTTCACCTTATCGCCCCCTATAATCAGGCCGAAGCGGTTCGTGGTCTGGAAGCTTTCAGCCACCTGTGGGTTCTCTTTATCTTCCATCAAACGATGGAGGGTGGCTGGCGCCCTACCGTTCGCCCTCCACGGCTTGGCGGCAATGCCAGAATGGGTGTTTTTGCGACACGTTCGACGTTCCGTCCAAATCCTGTTGGTATGTCTCTCGTTGAACTTAAAGACATTCGCTGCCAAAAGGATCGGGTGATACTTGAACTTGGCAGTTTGGATCTGGTAGACGGGACCCCGGTCGTCGACATCAAACCTTATTTACCTTTTGCGGAAGCGTTACCGGATGCCCGCGCAAGCTACGCTCAACAGGCTCCGCAGGCAGAGATGCCCGTATACTTCACGGCAGAAATCTCACTGCAACTACCGCAGCTGGAAAAACGTTACCCTCGGCTGGCTGATTTTATCGTCGAAGTTCTGGCGCAAGATCCTCGTCCGGCTTATCGTAAAGACGAAGAAGCAGGGAAAACGTACGCTGTATGGTTGTTAGACTTTAACGTTCGCTGGCGCGTCACCGAATCAGGTTTTGAAGTCTTTGCTCTTGAGCCGAAGTAATTTTCACCTCCTCTCTTTTGGCATCTTTGCCACACTGGTAAACTAAACCACTTTTTTTGTGTCAGGTTGACGTCTCAGCCTGGTCAAATCGTCGAAATGGAACCGTAACTACATGCGTACTAGCCAATACCTGCTCTCCACACTGAAGGAGACACCTGCCGACGCCGAAGTCATTAGCCATCAGCTAATGCTGCGCGCCGGGATGATTCGCAAGCTGGCCTCCGGTTTATATACCTGGCTGCCAACCGGCCTGCGCGTCCTGAAAAAAGTCGAAAACATCGTGCGTGAAGAAATGAACAACGCCGGTGCCATTGAGGTGTCCATGCCTGTAGTTCAGCCTGCTGACCTGTGGATGGAGAGTGGCCGCTGGGAGCAGTACGGCCCAGAACTGTTGCGTGTTGTTGACCGTAGCGAACGTGCTTTTGTTCTCGGCCCAACGCATGAAGAAGTGATCACTGACCTGATCCGTAACGAGCTCAACTCCTATAAGCAGTTGCCGCTGAACTTCTTCCAGATTCAGACCAAGTTCCGTGACGAAGTTCGCCCACGCTTTGGTGTGATGCGTTCTCGCGAATTCCTGATGAAAGATTCGTATTCCTTCCATACGTCTCAGGAGTCTCTGCAAGAGACTTACGACAAGATGTATGAGGCTTACAGCAAAATCTTCTCACGCATGGGTCTGGATTTCCGTGCTGTGCAGGCTGATACCGGTTCTATCGGTGGTAGCGCTTCTCATGAATTCCAGGTGCTGGCGCAGAGCGGCGAAGATGACGTGATCTTCTCTGATACGTCTGATTACGCGGCCAATATTGAATTCGCAGAAGCCCTGGCCCCATCCGCACCGCGCGCAGCAGCGACTGAAGAGATGAAGCTGGTTGATACGCCAAACGCAAAAACCATCGCCGAGCTGGTCGAGCAGTTCAATCTGCCTGTCGAAAAAACGGTGAAAACCCTGCTGGTTAAAGCCGTAGAAGACAGTGCTTACCCGCTGGTTGCCTTGCTGGTGCGTGGCGATCACGAACTGAACGAAGTCAAAGCAGAAAAGCTTCCTCAGGTGGCGAGCCCGCTGACTTTTGCTACCGAAGCAGAAATCCGTGCAGTAGTAAATGCAGGACCTGGTTCTCTGGGCCCGGTTAACATGCCAATTCCAGTCGTCATCGATCGTACCGTTGCGGCAATGAGCGATTTCTCCGCTGGCGCAAACATCGATGGTAAGCACTACTTTGGCATTAACTGGGATCGCGACACCGCAATGCCAGAAGTGGCTGATATTCGTAACGTAGTAGCAGGCGACCCAAGCCCGGATGGTCAGGGTACGCTGATGATCAAACGTGGGATCGAAGTGGGCCACATCTTCCAGTTGGGTACTAAATATTCCCAGGCAATGAATGCGTGTGTTCAAGGCGAAGATGGCCGTAACCAGGTACTGACAATGGGTTGCTACGGTATCGGTGTGACTCGCGTCGTTGCGGCGGCGATTGAACAGAACCACGATGAGCGCGGTATCGTATGGCCAGACAACCTTGCACCATTCCAGGTAGCGATTCTGCCGATGAACATGCATAAGTCTTATCGTGTACAAGAGTTGGCAGAGAAGCTGTATAGCGAACTCCGTGCGCAGGGCATTGAAGTGCTGATGGACGATCGTAAAGAGCGTCCTGGCGTCATGTTCGCCGATATGGAACTGATCGGTATTCCGCATACCGTTGTGATCGGCGACCGTAACCTCGACAGCGATGATATCGAATATAAATACCGTCGCAGTGGTGAGAAGCAAATGATCAAGACGGGAGACATTCTTGATTATCTGGTGAAAGCCATCAAAGGCTAAAAATACAAACCCCGCGAAACGCGGGGTTTTTTATATGAGCTTTCACGCGAATATTATTTATCTCTACAGTCTTTACCCGCGTGGAACTTCGCGTCTTTATCCGCCATCAGCGTTTTCACCATCTCACCGCTGTCAGGATTAGGCTCTAGCGTAAAGTGACCATCAACGGTTAGCAGAACAGGCTTGCTGTCGTTTCCACGTGCAACCGCGTAATCACGTTCCAACTGCGCATTGTTCGCAACATTCACTTTTTTGCCGGTGGCACAGTCGGTAAATATCGCCGCATCGGCCATGTAGAAGTACATACCGCGCATCGCCATTGGGGTTGACGGTAGTGCTGCATTCACGGGTGCCAGCGTGTAGTTGAACTGAGATTCAATCGGATTACCTTCACGATCGAGCATCTCCATTCCCTCGCCTTTGGCGCGGAAAAACGTTTTCTCGCCTTGTGCATCAATCAGCACCAGCTTCTCAGCGGTACGTGCCCATTTACCGTAAGTGGCAAATGAAGACGGTTCTTTCGCCCCCTGATAACGCTGGTTCATAACCCAGGTTCCGTCTTTTTCCAGGAACAGGGTGGTTTCAATACCTTCGCAGTCTGCACAAGGTAAAACCCCGCGCCAACTTTGCTGCATAGGCTTTAATTCCGCCGATTGCGTCGGTTGGATTACCTGCATTTCTGCACGATTATTACAGCCAATTAGCGCAAAGAGCGTTGAAGCTGCCAGTGCTGACAAGATTACTGTTTTCACGATAAATTCCTTATAAAATGTGTCCTGGCCCGTCAATCCTGAGGCCGACGAACTTTACCGCGTAGTGACTTCACTGAGGATTTCTGCGCCTTCGATGATAATCGGCGTTCTTTCGACGCGCGCGTAGGACGGGTAGCCCGACGACTTTTTTGCACTGCGGTTAATTCTTTTATGACCGCCACCAGCCGGGAAAGTGCCGCCTCCCGGTTTAACTCCTGGCTGCGATATTCTTGCGCCTTAATAATCATGATGCCATCACTCGTAATGAGATGATGGCTGGCAGCAAGCAGTATCTCTTTGTAATACTCTGGCAGGCTAGAGGCCCGAATGTCAAAGCGCAAATGGATAGCCGTTGAGGCTTTATTTACATGCTGCCCTCCCGCTCCCTGAGCGCGAATCGCGGTGATTTCAATCTCACTATCAGGAATGGTTACGGTTCGGGACAACTCTATCATTTGGACGACTGCCACGCTGTCAGATGAATTTCCAGATTATTCTGGGAATCAGACAACCAGATAGCACCATCCTGAATCGTTGCCTGTAACGCCATCGTCCGTCCGGCAAACGCGCTCAGTTGAGCCAGTTGTTCATCATCCAGATACCACACAGAAAGATGCGGAAACTGCGCGCATTTCTTCTGATTTTGCTGCCACCAGATCTCTGCAGCACGTTGATTATAGGTAAATAGCGCCACCTCAGCAGATTGGGTACAGGCTTTCTTGATACGGCGTTCATCCGGTAGACCAAGTTCGATCCACAAATCAATGCCCATATGATCGTTAAGCTGCCAGGCTTCCGGCTCGTCTTCCGCGCTCAATCCACGGCTAAACTGTAGCCGCTCGTTTGCGTACTTAATCCATGCCAGCAGGCGCAGCATCATGCGCTCCTGCGTTTCAGATGGGTGACGTGCCAGCGTTAATGACGCATCCAGGAACTGGTTGCGGTCAAGATCGGCCACGTTGACCACAGCTTTATAAATAGTCGCTTTCAGCGCCATGAGAGAACTCCATTCGAATCAGACAGCCATTGTAGCGAAATTACGGCCAAAAGGCTGTTACGGCGCGGTGAATGTCAGCAATATCAAGCTGCTGATATTGCTTGAATGAGTATGGTATAGTCACCTTGCTAAACCGAGTTTATCTTCGTAGGCTTAAGGGGATCTCACAGTAACGTCAGTGCGCTGACAGGAGGGGATGTGGAAAATTATTGTGAGTTAATTCGCAAACGGTATGCGGAAATTGCTAGCGGAGATCTGGGTTACATCCCGGATGCGTTGGGCTGTGTATTGAAGGTGCTGAATGAAGTGGCGTCGGATGACAGCATTTCAGAATCGGTCAGGGAAAAAGCGGCGTATGCTGCTGCGAATTTACTGGTGAGCGATTATGTCAATGAATGAAACCTATCAACCCATCAACTGTGATGACTATGACAACCTCGAGCTCGCCTGCCAGCATCATCTGATATTGGCGCTGGAGTTAAAAGACGGCGAGGTGTTGAAGGCAAAAGCCAGCGATCTGGTCTCACGCAAAAACGTTGAATATCTGGTCGTCGAAGACGCAGGCTCAACCCGTGAGCTTCGTCTCGATAAAATTGCCAGCTTCAGCCATCCAGAAATCGGCACCGTCGTTGTTAGCGAGTCCTGATTTTCTTTAACGGGCAGTCAACTGCCCGTTACGCTTTCCATTCAAACGTCACGCCTTCTTCTGCCCAACCTTCCTGGGTGACAAATACCCCCGCTGCTGCAATGAGCGTTTCGCCATAAAAAAGTAGCGGCGTGGTGTCTCGTTGCCAGGGCGGAATATCGTACTCTTGCCAGATTTTTTTCAACTTTCGTCCGCCGTTACGCCCAACGATGTGTAGCAGGCCGCTGGCTTTATAACGCACCGTGACGATTTCTCCCTTTTCGGGCGGACGGACAGGTCCGTTTGCCGTTAAAGACACGACGCCCTGAGGAAGACGTAAAGGCACTGAGGGATCCGTCCATTCAACCATTTCCCCTGCCAGTGAAGGCTGGTATTGAATCCACCAAAGCTGCCCCCTGAAGCGCCTCACTTCAAACCCATTAAGATACAAACGCGGCGCGGCATCTTCACGCGCCAACGCAACCTCGTCCCAAATTCGACAAAGCATGTCGCGCGAAGGCATTTGCGCACCGTGAGCCGCAAGCCAGCGCCGAAGCAACGCGGCACGACGTACTGGGCTCATCAGTGTCAGAGGTACAATGTCTAATGCGCCTTCCACCGATGTAAGACTAGACAACTGCTCGCTCAGCAACTCATCCAGCAAACTCTCTTGCTCCGCGCAAAGCGCCGCGCTTCTCGCCGTAGCTTGCGCAAAATGAGGCCAACGTGCAGTAAGCTGGGGCACAACGCGAAGGCGCAGGAAATTGCGGTCATAACTGTCATCCTGATTACTTTCGTCTTCAATCCAGTGCAAGTGATGGTCGAGCGCCCATCTTTCCAACGATGCCCGAGTTTCACTCAACAGTGGACGCAACAAAAAGGTACCAGAAAATGCCGTGCGATCGGGCATAGCGGATAACCCGGCGGGACCACTCCCGCGTTTTAGCGCCAGCAAAAAGGTTTCGCATTGATCGTCCAGATGCTGCGCCGTGACTAACGCCTCACCGACCTCAAGTGCTTTTTCAAAAGCACAATAGCGAGCCTTACGCGCCTGCGCTTCGATCCCCAGCCCCTCATCGTTCAGCGTAACCCGTTCGACAATAAGAGGAATACGCCACGCTTTACAAAGTGCCTCACAATGCGCAACCCAGGTTTCTGCGTTTGAACTCAATCCATGATGAATGTGAATTGCCCGTATCTGCACGTCAGGTTCTTGCTCGCGCCAGAGCATCAGCCGATGAAGCAGTACGGTAGAATCCAGCCCACCGCTAAACCCAACCAGTAGATGGCGATATGGATTAACAGACTGAGCGATAACAGGTTGTGTCATAGGGATTCTTACAGAGGACTCATGCCCGGAAAACTACCGAGCATTAGCGGGGATAGCAAGTATTACTGCTGGTAAAGCTCCAGCGGTAATCCATCCGGGTCATTGAAAAAGGTAAATCGCTTATCGGTAAACGGGTCGATTCGGATGGCTTCGCACTTGACGCCGTGCGCTTCAAGATGCTCGACGGCCAGGTCGAGATTGTCCACGCTAAACGCAAGATGGCGAAGTCCACAGGCTTCTGGCCGTGAGGGACGAGAAGGCGGAAAAGGGAAAGAAAACAGCTCAATCACATATTGCCCATTCAGCGCCAGATCGCCTTTCCATGAATCACGCTCGGCGCGATACGCTTCTGCCATGAGTGTGAACCCCAGCGTGTCACAATAGAACGCCTTACTTTTGGCGTAGTCCGTAGCAATAATGGCAATATGATGAACCTGTTTTAAACCCAGCATAGCTTCTCCTTTTTATGATGCCAGAACGTTACAACTGAAAACCCCGACCACGCAAGAGGTCAACCTGATTTTAGGACTCGGACCCAGTAAACGCCGTCGTCATCGCGCTTCGTGCCATGGATGTCGGTTTCAAAACCGGGGAAGTGTCGACCAACGGAACAAAGCATCAGCAGAAAATCGAGCACCGCCCTGCTACTTTCGGTGATCATCTCTCCCGGCATTAATAGCGGAACCCCCGGCGGATAAGGCAGGATCATATTAGCCGATACGCGCCCAACCAGATTTTCCAGCTCGACGGTTTCCACCTCACCTTTTACCTGACGTTGCCAGGCCCTATACGGCGTCAGCTTCATTTCTGGCAGAACGTCGAATGCCTGAAGCATCAGACGTGGGAGATCGTGCTGACGGATAAGCCGGTGGATCCCCTGCGCCAGATCCTGAATGCGCATGTTGCGATAAAAATCAGGATCTTCGGCATACAGATCCGGCAGCATATTTTTGACGCGTAAATTGAGATCGTAAGCGCGCTTGAACTCCATCAGTCCACGCAGTAACCCCATCGCCCGGGTTTTGTCGATCCCAATGCTGAACAGAAACAGCAAGTTGTACGGCCCCGTTTTCTCGACCACTACACCACGCTCATCAAGGAATTTTGCCACCAGCGCAGCCGGGATGCCTTCATCACTCATCGTTCCCTGTTCATCCATGCCTGGCGTTAATATCGTCACTTTGACCGGGTCGAGGAACATATGGTCAGCATCGGCTTCTTTAAACCCGTGCCAGCTTTGGTCGGGAGCAACCGGCCAGCATTCCGCTTCGTCGATTTCTTCTGGCTGCCAGATATCAAAGAACCAACCCTCGGCCTCGTCTTTAAGGCGCTGTACTTCCTTGCGAAAATGTAGCGCCCGATCAACTGAACGCGTGATAAGTCTTTTACCGGGGTTGCCGCGCAGCATCGCCGCCGCGGTTTCAATCGAGGCCACCAGCGGATAACTGGGCGATGTGGTCGTGTGCATCATAAAGGCTTCATTGAAAGTCTCTTCGTCATACTCGCCTTTGACATGAATTAAAGAAGCCTGGGAAAAAGCCGCCAGCATTTTATGCGTCGATTGTGTCTCAAAGAACACTTTGCCGGGCATGCGCTCGCCGCTCATCCCACTTTTGCCGGCATAAATGGGATGGAAATTGGTGTACGGCACCCACGCTGAATCAAAATGAATGGAAGGGATATCAAGCGTCTGCTTAATCCAGTTGGTGTTGTACAGCAGGCCATCATAGGTGGAGTTGGTAATGACCGCATGAATCGGCCAGCTCGCATCGGGTATCGATGCCACTTTGCGCTCAATAGCTGCATGAGAGAATTCCCGACGCGGGATACCGCCAAGGATCCCAAGCGCATTACGCGTAGGCGAAAGCCAGAGCGGCACGACATCACTCATCATCAGTAAATGTGCCAATGACTTATGGCAGTTACGATCAATCAGCAGCGTACTTCCGGCAGGTGCGGCATACATCCCCACAATCTTATTCGACGTCGATGTCCCGTTAGTCACCATGTAACTTTGCTCAGCGCCGAAGGTCCGCGCAATATACTCTTCCGCCTCAAGATGCGGGCCGGTATGGTCCAGTAAAGAACCGAGCTCCGTGACCGAGATCGACACATCTGCCTTCAGGGTATTTCCGCCAAAGAAATCATAAAACAGGCACCCGACCGGGCTTTTCTGATACGCCGTGCCTCCCATATGACCTGGTGTGCAAAACGTATATTTCCCTTCCTTCACGTAGGTGAAGAGCGCGCGGGTAAACGGAGGGGTAATATTATCGAGATATTCACGCGTGTATTGTTGAACGCGGGTCGCAATGTCCTCGGCGGCCCCCAGAGCATATTCGAAGAACCATAGCGCCATACGCATGTCGTGCGCACTAACGTCCATCGTCGACTGGGTATTAATAAAAGCGTAGAGCGGCAGATATTCATTCAGCTGATTGATATCACTACACAGCTCAAGATCGTATTCATCCCAGTCAAAGATCACGCCACAGATACGCGGGTTGTGTTCGATAAACTTCAGCAGGTCAGCACTGTTGTTTGGCCAGATGAGCTGAAATCCACGCGACTGTAACGACTGCTCTAGCTCCTTGATGGGCTCGTCTTTATAAAAGACGCCGTGCGGCCCCATAATAGCAATGATGTTCACGGTCTACCTCCTTGAAAAACATTAGCTAAGCATAGCTGAGGTAAACGGCAGGTATAAAAAAAGCCGCAACACTGTGGACTGACCCCATAAAGTTGGACAGTTCATGTTAAGCGGCTTTCAGAGCCTGGGTTCGGTATTCCACCGGACTCAGGCCTTGTAATTTCAGGCTTATCCGT
>JALCNW010000106.1 GCA_022649305.1 Enterobacter sp. | reverse complement strand
GGTTCTCGTTAGAGGAGTCGTTGTTCCCGGTCAGTGGAGGCGCATTATAGGGAGTTCTCAGAAGGCCGCAACCCCTAAATGCAAAAAACTTTTCAAGCGTTCAAATAACCACCAATAAAGCCATTTTAGGATATTTATTAGACGAAATTACGGGGTTTGAGCGCCATTGCCAGGGCAAACAGCTTAAACCCAACGAAAGCCGATAAAAAAAGGAGCGGTCGCCCGCTCCCTTTCATCGTAATCACTATATAGATAATAGACAGCCGTTACTGTTTGGCGACGATATGCTCGTCTTCCACATCCAGCGTCACCGGTATACCCGGGATCAGCTTGCCGGAAAGGATTTGCTGCGCCAGCGGGTTCTCGATCTCCTGCTGAATAGCTCGTTTCAGTGGACGAGCCCCATACACAGGATCGAAACCGGTTTTGCCCAACAGCTCCAACGCCGGTTCGGTCATAGTCACTTCGTAACCACGCTCTTCCAAACGTTTGTACAGACGTGCCAACTGAATCTTGGCGATCTCGGCGATGTGTTTCTGACCGAGCGGGTGGAACACTACCACCTCATCTATACGGTTGATGAATTCCGGGCGGAAGTGGTGCGTTACCATTTCCATTACCGATTCTTTCATCTGCGTATAGTTCATCTGACCAAAGTGTTCCTGGATCAGATCAGACCCCAGGTTGGAAGTCATGATCACCACCGTATTGCGGAAATCGACGGTACGGCCCTGGCCATCGGTCAGGCGGCCATCATCCAATACCTGCAGCAGGATGTTGAACACATCCGGGTGCGCTTTCTCCACTTCATCCAGCAGGATCACTGAATAAGGTCTGCGACGCACTGCCTCGGTCAGATAACCGCCCTCTTCATAACCGACATAACCTGGAGGCGCACCCACCAGCCGGGATACCGAATGTTTCTCCATAAACTCGGACATATCGATACGCACCATAGCGTCGTCGCTGTCGAACAGGAACGAAGCCAGTGCTTTACACAGTTCGGTTTTACCTACCCCGGTCGGACCGAGGAACAGGAACGAACCGATAGGTCGGTTCGGATCTGACAGCCCGGCACGGCTGCGACGGATCGCGTTGGATACCGCGCTCACCGCTTCGTTCTGGCCAATGACCCGCGAATGCAGCTCTTGTTCCAGACGTAACAGCTTATCCCGTTCGCCTTCCAGCATTCTGGCGACAGGAATACCGGTAGCGCGCGCCAGCACTTCAGCGATTTCTGCATCGGTCACCCGGTTACGCAGCAGTTTCATAGTCTTGCCTTCGGCCAGCGTGGCAGCGGCAAGCTGTTTTTCCAGCTCTGGGATCTTGCCGTACTGCAGCTCCGACATCCGCCCCAGGTCGCCAACGCGACGCGCCTGCTCCAGGCTGATTTTGGCCTGCTCAAGATCCGCTTTAATATTTTGCGTGCCGGAGAGCGAAGCTTTTTCCGCTTTCCACTCTTCTTCCAGCTCTGAATACTCGCGTTCTTTCTGCTCCAGCTCACCGCTCAGCATTTCCAGGCGTTTCTTGCTGGCGTCGTCCGACTCTTTACTCAACGCCTGCTGCTCCAGCTTGAGCTGAATAATCCGGCGCTCAAGGCGATCGAGCGATTCCGGTTTGGAGTCCATCTGCATGCGGATGCTGGACGCCGCCTCATCAATCAGGTCAATGGCCTTATCCGGCAGTTGACGATCGGAAATATAGCGGTGCGACAGCGTCGCCGCCGCAACGATTGCCGGGTCGGTGATCTGCACGTGGTGATGCAGTTCATAACGTTCTTTCAAACCGCGCAAGATAGCGATGGTGTCTTCAACACTGGGTTCGGCGACAAACACTTTCTGGAAACGACGTTCAAGCGCCGCGTCCTTCTCTATATATTGACGATATTCGTCGAGAGTTGTCGCGCCGACACAGTGAAGCTCCCCGCGCGCCAACGCAGGTTTCAACATATTGCCCGCATCCATCGCGCCATCGGCTTTACCTGCACCAACCATAGTGTGCAGCTCATCTATAAACAGGATGACGCTGCCTTCCTGTTTAGACAGATCGCTCAAAACGGCTTTCAGACGCTCTTCAAACTCGCCGCGATATTTAGCACCGGCGATCAACGCCCCCATATCGAGGGACAACACGCGCTTATGCTTCAAACCTTCCGGCACTTCGCCATTGATGATGCGCTGAGCCAGGCCTTCGACGATGGCGGTTTTACCCACGCCAGGTTCGCCGATCAACACCGGGTTGTTTTTGGTACGACGTTGCAGCACCTGAATGGTACGGCGTATCTCTTCGTCACGGCCGATAACCGGGTCCAGTTTGCCCTGCTCAGCACGCTCGGTCAGATCGATAGTGTATTTCTTCAACGCCTGACGTTGGTCTTCAGCACCTTGATCTTCCACGCTATCACCGCCTCGCATTTGCTCAATGGCCTTACTGATTTTATCGGTCGTTGCACCAGCTGCTTTCAACAGATCGGTCAAGTTACCGCGATCTTCAAGCACCGCCAGAACAAAGAGTTCGGATGAGATAAATTTGTCCGCCCGCTTTTGTGCCAGCTTGTCGCACAAATTCAGGACACGCACCAGCTCATGCGAAGGTTGAACGTCACCACCGGTACCTTCAACTTGAGGCAGACGAGACAAGGCCTGTTCGATCTCGGTGCGCACGCGCCCAGCATCGATACCGGCAGAAGTTAATAATGGACGAACCGTGCCCCCATCCTGATTGAGCAGAGCGCTCATCAGATGTAACGGTTCAATAAATTGGTTGTCGCGCCCAAGGGCTAGAGATTGGGCATCGGCGAGGGCAAGCTGGAATTTGTTAGTAAGACGATCCAGACGCATAACACCTCCAAGATTGGTCGAAATTGCTACTGGAGATTAAATGAGGTCATCCCTCAAATTTTCAAGGTTATTTCGACTGTATATTTTCGGTACTACATCATGCGCCGTTGGACCGTCCTAATTCAATAGGTTATATCAGCCAGATTAAACTTGCCAGACGTCCGGTTATTCCGTCGCGTCGATAGGAGAAAAAATGACTGATTTCGCTCACCGTACAACGGTCTCCGCCATAGATAGCATGAACCCCTGCGCGTTGTAGACGCTGACGAGCCAGTAAATAGATATCTGCGAGGTATTTATCGCCGCGAGGGGCAAAAGCCAGCTCAGCACCGGGATCAACAGCAATAAATGCCGCGCGGACCTCCGGCCCTACCTCAAACTGCTGCGGGCCGATCGCCGGGCCGAGCCAAACGCTTATGGCTGCAGGCTGAGCGGAAAACGCCGCTAAAGTCTGCTCTAGCACGCCGTTACACAATCCACGCCAACCGGCATGAGCTGCAGCGACTTCATCACCAGACTGCGAGCAGAATAAAACCGGCAAGCAGTCTGCTGTCATCACTGCGCACACCTGCCCTGGCACATTGCTGTAAACCGCGTCCGCTTGCAAATCGACAGGTGTTTGCCCATTCAGTCGCACCACGCGCGTGCCATGCACTTGCTCCAGCCAGACTGGCATCTGCGGCAGGTTCGCCGCCGCGACCAGACGCTGACGGTTATCCGCCACCGCCTGAACCTCGTCACCCACGTGAGTGCCGAGATTGAGCGAACCGTACGGTGGCCGACTCACGCCACCGTTACGGGTGCTGCTGCAGGCTTTTACCCCTGCAGGCAGTGGCCAATCGGGCAAGATAAGCGAATCCATTACCAGTTCATCTGATCTTTGAATTCTTCGGTATCGAGCTTCAGTGCGTTAATCAGATCGACCATATCCTGCGGCAGCGGCGCATGCCACTCCATCTGGATACCGCTGATTGGATGATATAAGCGCAGCATGGTGGCGTGCAGTGCCTGGCGATCGAAACCGCGCAGTGTGGCAATGAATGCCTCCGAAGCCCCTTTTGGCGGACGTGGACGACCACCATACAGTTGATCGCCCACCAGCGGGTGGTTAATGTGCGACATATGCACGCGGATCTGGTGGGTACGGCCGGTTTCCAGACGCAGACGCAGGCGGGTGTGCGCGCGGAAGTGTTCCATAATGCGGTAATGCGTCACCGCCGGTTTCCCCATCGGGTGCACCGCCATGTGGGTACGTTTGGTTGAATGGCGCGAAATCGGCTCTTCGACGGTACCGCCGGCGGTCATGGTACCGATGGCGACAGCTTCGTATTCACGGGTGATTTCACGTGCCTGCAACGCTTCTACTAACCGGGTCTGCGCCGGAACGGTTTTCGCCACTACCATCAGACCGGTCGTGTCCTTGTCCAAACGGTGCACGATACCGGCACGCGGTACGTCGGCGATTTCAGGATAGTAATGCAGCAACGCATTGAGCACCGTGCCGTCCGGGTTACCGGCGCCAGGATGCACAACCAGGTCGCGCGGCTTGTTGATGACCAAAATGTCGCTATCTTCGTAGACGATATTCAGCGCGATGTCCTGCGGTTCCCAACGGGCCTCTTCTTCTATCTGTGCATCAATGGCGACCGTCTCTCCCCCCAGCACCTTCTCTTTCGGTTTGTTTATCGTTTTGCCATTGACCTGCACCCGATCGTCCAGGATCCAATCTTTTATGCGAGATCGTGAATAATCAGGGAACAATTCGGCCAAAGCCTGATCTAAACGTTGTCCGAGTTGAGATTCGGCCACCGTTGCGGTGAGTTGTACTTGTTGTGCCATATGCAGCTTCTTCGTTAACGTTGGGTTTTCACGGCGATGCCGTTTAATATAATGTGCTATTGTAACTGGTCTTTGTCGGGAGCTTAACGGACAGTCTCCCGGAATAACACCCTGAGGATAATCAAAACGTCATGACGCGTATGAAATATCTGGTGGCGGCAGCCACGTTGAGCCTGGCGCTGGCAGGTTGCTCCACATCCAAGGATGCGGTTCCCGACAACCCGCCTTCGGAAATCTATGCTACTGCCCAGCAAAAACTGCAGGACGGTAACTTTAAGGGCGCGATTACGCAACTCGAAGCGTTAGATAACCGCTATCCTTTCGGACCCTACTCTCAGCAGGTACAGTTGGACCTGATTTATGCCTACTATAAATCTGCCGATTTACCTATGGCTCAGGCATCTATCGATCGTTTCATGCGTCTGAACCCAACGCACCCAAACATCGACTACGTGATGTATATGCGTGGCCTGACCGATATGGCGTTGGATGACAGTGCACTGCAAGGCTTCTTCGGGGTCGATCGTTCAGACCGCGATCCACAGCATGCTCGCGCTGCATTTCGCGATTTCAGCCAGCTGATTCAGCAGTACCCGAACAGCCAGTATGTAACCGATGCCAACAAGCGTCTGGTGTATCTGAAAGACCGCTTGGCCAAGTATGAGCTTTCGGTGGTGGAATACTACACTAAACGCGGTGCCTACGTCGCGGTCGTTAATCGTGCTGAACAGATGCTGCGTGAATTCCCTGATACTCAAGCGACGCGCGACGCGCTGCCGCTGATGGAAAATGCGTACAAGCAGTTGCAACTGAACGGCCAGGCCGACAAAGTGGCCAAAGTGATTAGCGCCAACCCGGCATAGTCTGATGGGTAACGGCAGGAAAACAAAACGGCAGCTTCGGCTGCCGTTTTTATTTGCTGTAAATTCACCCAGATCCGGATAAATACACAAGCAAAAACACGATGTTAGCAAGACTGCAACACCGCTTATCCTTTCAATAATGCGCGTTCCGCTTCCAAGACTCAAGCGTTAGATGACCATTTCAGATGCTGAATCACAGATTGAACTAACTTTGCAAAAAGTGACAAAAAAACGTGATTTTCATCACGCATTTCAGCAAAAAGCGGGGTATGCTGGACTCATCCAAGACGGAAAGACAGAGAGGTAAGTTATATGACATTGAACATTACCAGCAAACAAATGGATATCACTCCCGCAATCCGCAGTCACGTCGAAGACCGTCTCACCAAACTGGAAAAATGGCAGGCCCAACTGATTAACCCGCATATCGTCTTATCCAAAGAACCGAAAGGGTTTGTTGCCGACGCCACCATTACCACACCTAACGGCCCGCTGGTCGCCAGCGCAAAACATGAAGACATGTACACCGCCGTTAACGAACTGATCGCCAAGCTGGAGCGTCAGTTGAACAAGGTGCAGCACAAAGGCGAAGCACGCCGTGCCGCCGCCAGCGTGAAGGACATCGTTCCGGAAGTGGAGCCGGAACAGGAATAACCGTTTAGCGGCTGTTTCACATCAAACGCGCCTGAGGGCGCGTTTTTTGTCTGGTTTTTTTATTGACGAGATAAAAACCTGCGGTTACTTTAAAACCTGTCTCACACACTTTGGATAGCACATGGTCCGTAAACCGTTTTTCTTCGCATTCTTTTTTACCTTCCCCTGATTGGGAGGCGTTTCGTCGTGTGATAAAGAATGCGAAGACGAACAGCAAAGCCTCCTGAAATCAGGGGGCTTTTTTTATGGCTATTTTACGACGTATAAAAATATAAGGCAGAAGCTGATTATGACCGACAACCCGTTACTCGTGCTGCGCCAACGCATCAGCGCTCTGGATCTGAAACTGCTGTCCTTGCTGGCAGAACGCCGTGAGCTGGCGGTAGAAGTAGGTAAAACCAAGTTGCACTCTCATCGGCCAATCCGTGATAAAGAGCGTGAACGCGACCTGCTGGACGCCCTGATCGCCGCAGCCAAGCCCTACGATCTGGACGGATTCTACGTCACCCGTCTGTTTCAACTGATTATCGAAGACTCCGTACTGACTCAGCAGGCGCTGTTGCAGCACCAGCTCAATCAAATCAGCCAGCATTCTGCCCGCATCGCTTTCCTTGGCCCGAAAGGCTCTTATTCGCACCTGGCAGCCCGCCAATATGCTGCTCGCCATTTCGATCAGTTGATCGAGTGCGGTTGCCAGAAATTCCAGGATATCTTCACCCAGGTTGAAACCGGCCAGGCGGATTACGCCATCCTGCCGATCGAAAACACCAGCTCCGGCTCGATTAATGACGTTTACGACCTGCTGCAACACACCAGTTTGTCGATCGTCGGCGAACTGACTAACCCTATCGATCACTGTGTGCTGATCGCCAGCGATACCGACCTTGATCAGATCGAAACCGTATATAGCCACCCGCAACCTTTCCAACAGTGCAGCCAGTTTATTAATCGCTACCCGCACTGGAAAATCGAATACTGTGAAAGCACCGCTGCGGCAATGGAAAAAGTGGCAAAGTTGAACTCGCCAAAAGCGGCGGCGCTGGGCAGCGAAGCCGGCGGTGCGCTCTATGGCCTGCAGGTACTGGAACATAACCTGGCCAATCAGCAGCAGAACATTACCCGCTTTATCGTATTGGCGCGCAAGGCTATCGAAGTTTCCGAGCAGGTGCCCGCTAAGACCACGCTGATTATGGCCACCGGCCAGCAGTCGGGTGCCTTGGTGGAAGCGCTGCTGGTACTGCGCGACAACGGCATCATCATGACCAAGCTGGAATCGCGCCCGATTAACGGCAACCCGTGGGAAGAGATGTTTTATATCGATGTGCAGGCTAACCTGCGTTCTGAGGCGATGCAGAAGGCGTTGAGAGATCTGACGCCAATCACCCGCTCGCTGAAGGTGCTGGGGTGTTACCCGAGCGACACCGTGGTGCCAGTCAACCCGTCCTGAATACCATTAAAAAGGGTTCGGCATAACCGAACCCTTATCATTATTGGCGACTGTCATTCGCCTGACGTAGCAGCGAACGGCTTTCCACCAGGAAACGTTGCGCATAGTCGCCAAACCAATGTTCGACCTTCTGAAAGCTTTGGATAAACGCCTGTTTATCACCCTGCTCCAACAGTTTTATCGCCTCACCAAACCGCTGATAGTAACGCTTGATCAGCGCAATATTCTCTTCGGAAGACATAATGATATCCGCGTACAGCTGCGGGTCTTGAGCAAACAGCCGCCCGACCATCGCCAACTCCAGCCGATAGATCGGTGAAGAAAGGGCCAGCAACTGCTCCAACTGCACGTTTTCTTCCGCCAGATGCAAACCATAAGCAAAGGTCGCGAAGTGACGCAGCGCCTGAATAAACGCCATGTTCTGATCGTGCTCAACCGCGCTGATACGGTGCAAACGCGCCCCCCATACCTGCAGCTGTTCGAGCAACCATTGGTAGGCTTGCGGTTCGCGGCCATCGCAATAGACCACCACCTGCTTGGCCACGCTGCCTACGTCTGGGCCAAACATGGGATGCAGCCCCACCACAGGGCCGCGGTGCGCCGCCAGCATGGCATTCAACGGGCGATTTTTTACCGAGGCCAGATCAACCAGAATACAGTCCGCCGGCAGCGGCGGTAACCGCTCAATCACCTGTTCGGTGACGTGAATAGGGACGCTGACAATCACCATTCCGGCATCGGCAAGCAGTGTATCAGCCTGATTCCAGTCTTCCTGGTCCAACACTTTGACCTGGTAACCGGACAGCGTCAGCAAGCGATTAAACAACCGCCCCATTTGACCGTTGCCGCCGATAATGACGATCGGGCGCAGTTGCGGATGTAGCGTTTTAAAGCCTTTGTCGTTCTCGCTGACGTAAGACTCGCGCATCACCCTGCGCAGCACGTCCTCAATCAAATCGGGCGGCACACCCAGGTTTTCCGCTTCTTGACGCCGTGAGGCCAGCATCGCCGCCTCACGTTCAGGAACATACACCGGTAAGCCGTGGTGGCTTTTAACCTCTCCCACTTCCGCCACCAACTGCAGGCGTTTAGCCAGCAGCTCCAGCAACGCCTTATCCACTTCGTCGATTTGATCGCGCAACGCGGTCAGTTCAGCCACCATAACTTACTACTCTCCAGTGCGTGCCGTCAGCGCGGCGCCGAGTTCCTGGTGCATATGGCGCAGCAGCGTCTCTGTACTTTCCCAGTTAATACAGGCGTCGGTAACAGAAACCCCATAGCGCATATCTGCACGCGGTTGCTCAGAAGACTGGCTGCCTTCGTGCAAGTGGCTTTCCAGCATGATGCCGGTGATCGAACGGTTACCCGCTTTGATCTGCTCTACCACGGACTCGGCAACCGCCGGTTGACGGCGATAGTCTTTATTCGAGTTGCCATGGCTGCAATCTATCATCAAGGACGGGTGGAGTCCCGCATCCAGCATCTGTTTTTCACAGGCCGCCACGTCCTCAGCGCTGTAGTTTGGCGTTTTACCACCTCGCAGGATCACATGGCCATCAGGGTTACCCTGCGTCTGCAGCAGGCACACTTGCCCAGCCTGATTTATACCGACAAAACGGTGTGGCATTGCCGCAGCGCGCATAGCATTGATCGCCGTACCCAAGCTGCCGTCGGTACCGTTTTTAAAACCTACCGGCATTGACAGCCCAGAAGCCATCTCACGGTGAGTTTGTGATTCAGTCGTGCGCGCACCAATCGCTGACCAGCTGAACAAATCGCCCAGGTATTGCGGACTGTTCGGATCCAACGCTTCGGTCGCCAACGGCAAGCCCATACCAACCAGATCCAGCAGCAGGCGACGCGCAATGTGCAGACCTGCTTCAACGTCAAACGAACCGTCCATGTATGGGTCGTTAATCAGACCTTTCCAGCCGACGGTGGTACGAGGTTTTTCAAAATAGACACGCATAACGATATACAGCTGATCGCTCAATTCAGCTGACAGGGTTTTCAAATGACGGGCGTAATCAAGTGCCGCATCCGGGTCGTGAATAGAACAAGGTCCGCACACCACCAACAGGCGATGATCGCGCCCCTGCAGAATATCGGCGATGGTTTTGCGTGCCGTGGCGATTTCATTCTCGTCGCTGGCACTAAGCGGGAACTGGTTCTTCAGCTCTTCCGGAGTAATCAGAATCTGTTCTGCACTGATATGAACGTTATTGAGCGCGTCTTTTTGCATGATGCTATTCCTGTCGTTTGCCGTTATGCGTAAGCGTTGATAGAACATTGAGCGTTTCAGGTTCTTACCCTACCACGAAATGTAAAGATTTCAATCCATTTGGTGTAAATAAAAAATTACCACAAATAAAAAGCGCTAAATAAGTCATGAAAACAACAGAATAAATAACCTAACACAATGATTATTAATTATTTTTAAGGCTTTCACCTACACGAAGCTTCCTTGCACACCAAAATGCTAAAACCCGACAAAATCGTAAACAATTCGATACACTAGAAACGCAACGACCCACATGCCTCATCCACCGAACGTTCAAAAGCCTGAGGTTTACCCTTTCCACCGCAGAGAACCTTAACGGGTAAATCAAATCACCTAAAAATTAAACAACTGAAACACAAATAACAAACAATAAACCGGCAATTTATTTTCAATTACTTCCATCTATTAATTAAAATACAAAAATATGAGTAAAACTTATTGAATAAATATTGCGGAACTTCACAGTTATCGCGCGAAAAATAAATAATTATGGTGCTATTCGTTCGCACCTCTTTAGGGTTAATCTGCGTAGACAGAGCCCGTGTCACCTGCATTGAGAATGTATGAGCGTTAGCTGCTTTTCATTTCTTGACAAGGGACTATCATGATCACTTTGCAGTTCTTAATTATTATAATCTGCTTATTAGTCGGCACTCGGTTTGGCGGTATGGGGCTGGGCCTAATAAGCGGTATTGGTTTATTCCTCTTATGTTTTATATTCGGGTTGGAACCAGGTAAACCTCCCGTTGAGGTTATGCTGACTATTCTTGCAGTAATCGGTTGTGCTTCAGTGTTGCAAACTGCCGGCGGTTTGAACGTGATGATGCAATATGCAGAGCGACTGCTGCGCCGCCACCCACAGCACATCACGCTGCTTGCTCCTTTCACCACCTGGACTCTGACGTTCCTGTGCGGCACAGGGCATGTGGTGTACACCATGTTCCCGATCATTTCCGATATCGCCATCAAAAAAGGGATCCGCCCAGAACGCCCAATGGCTGTGGCTTCCGTCGCCTCGCAAATGGCCATCACAGCTTCGCCGGTTTCCGTGGCCGTTGTGTCCCTGGTTTCAATCATTGCCGCAGGACATGGGATTGGCAAAGCTTACACGCTAGTAGAAATCCTTGCCGTCTCGATCCCGGCTTCATTAGTCGGGGTGTTAATGGCGGCCTTATGGAGCCTGCGCCGCGGTAAAGATCTGGATAAGGACGCTGAATTCCAGGAAAAAATCAAAGATCCAGAACAACGGGCCTATATTTTTGGCAGCACCGAAACGCTGCTCAATCAGAGATTCCCCAAGCAGGCTTACTGGTCCACAGCGATCTTCTTTGCGGCTATCGCCATCGTCGTACTCTTGGGGGCTTTTGCTGATTTACGCCCTTCCTTTGCCAATGCCAAAGGGATACTGAAACCGCTGTCTATGAATCTGGTGATCCAGATGATGATGCTGATCGCCGGTGCCGTTATTCTGATGGGCTGCAAAGTCAAACCCGGCGATATTGCCAATGGTGCGGTTTTCAAAGCCGGCATGGTCGCTATTTTTTCCGTATTCGGCGTGGCGTGGATGAGTGATACCTTCTTCCAGGCACATATGGGAGAGTTAAAACTCCTGCTTGAAGACGTGGTAAAAAGTCAGCCGTGGACTTACGCGATCGTTCTGTTCCTGGTTTCCAAGCTGGTCAACAGCCAGGCAGCTGCGCTCACCGCGATTGCCCCAATGGCGCTGCAGTTGGGCGTCGACCCCAAAATGCTGCTGGCCTTCTTCCCGGCCGCGTACGGTTACTTCGTCTTGCCCACTTATCCAAGCGATTTGGCCTGCATCGGTTTTGACCGCTCCGGAACAACGCGCATCGGTAAATTTATCATCAACCACAGCTTTATTATTCCTGGCCTGATCGGCGTGCTGTGTTCCTGTATCACCGGGTATCTTCTGGTCATCACCTTCCTGTAATCACTTCCCCAACGGCAACGGTATTCCCCGTTGCCGCTCACGCCATTGACCACATAAATAATAATGGTAATCAGTATTTTATGCCGTTAACAGGGTTAAAAGTCAGTAGAAGAAAAGTGAATAAGTGAGGACGAAAAATTAAAAACTTAAGCTAATAGTCGCTATTTTGGTCGCAATGGCGAACCGATATAATGTGACCGAAATCACTTATAACCACTCTTAACAACTGGATCAAAAATGCTCTCTTTACGCGCTCGCCGCGCTATTCCGCTGTTCATTAGCTGCTTAACGACTTTCACCAGTGTTTCAGCCCTTGCCGACAATACGCTTTTCACCGCGATGGACGATCCGGCCACCGCCAAAAAACCGTTTGAAGGCAACGTCCAGGCCGGTTACAACTCGCAGTCAGGCAACTCACAAAGCTCTACCCTGTTGGCCAATACCAGCATGACCTGGTTCAACAGCGATGCCGCTTATAGCCTGTGGGGTGCGGCCAATAACACCACATCCTCCAACGTGCGCTCGTCAGAAAAGTATCAGGCCGGCGGCCGTACCCGTTATAACCTGTCCGATCGTAATTACCTGTTCGGTCAGGCGAGCTGGCTGAGCGATCGCTTCAACGGTTATGATTCCCGCTCGACGCTGACCGGCGGTTATGGTCGCCAAATCCTCAATGGGCCGCTTAGCGATCTGCGAGTTGAATTCGGTCCGGGCGTGCGTCACGACGAATACCATGGCGGTGGGCGTTCCACCAAAGCGCTGGCTTACGGTGCGGCCAACTATTCGTACCAGTTGACCGACAATACCAAGTTCTCTGAAGGCGTTTCCGCGCTGGCGAACGAAGAAACCACGCTGAACTCCGAAACTGCACTCAGCGTCGCCATTAACGAAAAGTTCGCGTTGCGTCTGGCTTACACCGTGACTTACAACAGCAAGCCTCCAGCCTCTGCGCCAAAGAATACCGACACCACCACTTCTATCAGCCTGGTGTACGGTTTGTAATCCTTCTTACTTCTGCACCTGTTATACGACTAAGCCCATCATTGATGGGCTTTTTTTATGCCTGAAAATCAAATTTAGACATTTTGCTAAAAACATAACGTTTACTATTGACGAGTTTAGCAAATAGCTTAATACTGTATGTATACACAGTATTAATTAAATGGGTGCAGAGCATGAAAAAACTCAATCATCGCGGCTGAAGCCGTTACTACCATCAGGAGTGTCCGTTAATAAGCTGGGGTGTAACTCCCACCTAATTAGGCAGGCTGCTGATTTTGATTGTGGCTTAATGCCCAACCCGTTTTCACTTAAAATATTGCAAGGGGGTTTTTATGATGCACTGTCCACTCTGCGGTAGCGTGGCCCATACTCGCTCCAGCCGTTATCTGAGCGAAGCGACCAAAGAGCGATATCACCAATGCCAAAACATTAACTGCAGCTGTACCTTTGCCACGCACGAGTCTGTCGCACGCGTGATTGTAAAGCCTGGCGATATCGTTCCTGCACAGCCGCACCCGGAAAAAAGCAAACAGCGCGCCGCGGCGCTGTAATGCAAAGAGCCTGCAAACGCAGGCTTTTTTATGCCTGTAAAACGGACGTCCTGGGAGCATTTTCGCATCTTGCAGATGCAATCCCCGATCTGCAGGCATAAAAAAAGGGGTTGGCACAGTGCCAACCCCTTCATAGCTATTAACTTTTGGATGCAGCGTTAGCCGACGCGGTTCAGACGCTCTTTGATACGAGCAGACTTACCAGTACGCTCACGCAGATAGTACAGTTTGGCTTTACGAACGGCACCACGACGTTTAACAGTAATGCTGTCGATTACTGGGGAGTGAGTCTGGAATACACGCTCAACACCTTCGCCGTTGGAAATCTTACGAAC
>JALCNW010000105.1 GCA_022649305.1 Enterobacter sp. | reverse complement strand
GCCTGGCGGCTTTAGCGCGGTGGTCCCACCTGACCCCATGCCGAACTCAGAAGTGAAACGCCGTAGCGCCGATGGTAGTGTGGGGTCTCCCCATGTGAGAGTAGGGAACTGCCAGGCATTAATTAAGCGAAAAGGCCATCCGCAAGGATGGCCTTTTTGCGTATTTAAAACAAAATAAAAACAAGCCTAACGGCCTGCCATCCATTCCTCAATAAAGCTCGCTATCTCATTAACATCATTCAAATTTAGAACCGTTACATCAAGCGGCAGTTCAATGTCGCTGGCCACTGCAATAACATGCTCATCCAGTGCCAATTCGCTGACGTCATGCCCAGCATCGCTTCTAAAAAGCAAAATCTTAGCCACTGACTCATGCTTAAAGCCTTCAACCAGCACTAAATCCAGCGATGAATGATCCATACGGCTTACTAGCCAGGCTAGATCCAGTGGTGATTCATCGGGGGTTTCTGTCATTAATGCCCACCGTTGATCGCTGGCAACCAGAGTTTGAGCGGCTCCAGCTTTACGCAACTCATAGCTATCCTTGCCAGGTTTATCGACATCCATATTGTGGTGAGTATGCTTGATTAACCCCGGGCGGATATGTCGGGCACAAAGTACGGGAATAAGCTTTTTCAAGAGCATGGTTTTCCCGGTACCGCTCCATGCGGCAATAGCCAGAACAGGCTTCATCTTTTCTCCTGCAAAGATTGCAAATCTTCAGTGCTATTCACGTTGATAAAAGCTGATGTTAAATCACTGAAATCGACTGAATGTCCCCCTGACTGGCGCATGAAGACCATCACACGTCGCTCACCTGATAGCAGATAATCCTCTAATTTTGAAATTAACGTCTTATTAATCAATGTGATAGTGGGGTGATCGCGCTCCCCGTCATACACCCAGACTACTGGAGCACTTTGTTGCTGGTCGATCAGTCTTTCAACAAGACAGGCAGGAATAAAGGGGGTATCGCAAGGGCAAAAAACAAACCATTCACTATCGGATTGCTGCATAACAGAGAGCATACCGGCCAGGGGACCTGGAAATTCGGCCAACGTATCCTGATAAACGGTGTATCCGCTTTGCTGATAAGTATCGATATTGCGATTAGCACTGATGACGATTTCCTTCACTTCACCTTGAAGCGCATCGGCGACATGTTGCCATAAAGGTTTGCCGTGCAGTTCCTGCAATCCCTTATCTTTCCCGCCCATACGTGTCGCTCTTCCACCTGCCAGTACGACTCCGGTAATTTCTCGGCACTTATTCACCAATATCGCCTCTTTTAATGTGGGATTGACCCTGATAACGTATCTCTCTCAATGAAAGGAGCACCATCATGAAATGTAAACGCCTGAACGAAGTGATTGAACTTCTCCAGCCAGCCTGGCAAAAAGATCCAGAACTCAATTTGATCCAATTTTTACAGAAACTGGCGAAAGAGTCAGGTTATGACGGTGAATTGACGGACCTTTCTGACGACATCCTGATCTATCATCTCAAAATGCGTGATTCTTCAAAAGATGCAGTCATCCCCGGTATTCAGAAAGACTATGAGGATGATTTTAAAACCGCATTACTGCGTGCTCGCGGGGTAATTAAAGAGTAAAAGCTTGTAAGAGGCGCCACCGAAGTCGCTGTTAAATGATATCCTAAATTATTCGTATATTTTCCGGATGATCGGATGAACGACCAGGCTTTTACTTTTCAGACGCTACACCCGGATACCATTATGGATGCGCTGTTCGACCAGGGCATTCGAGTGGATTCCGGGCTTACCCCGCTAAACAGCTATGAAAATCGCGTATACCAATTCCAGGATGAGGATCGCCAGCGCTTCGTTGTTAAATTCTATCGCCCTCAACGTTGGTCAGCTGAGCAAATTCAGGAAGAACATGACTTTACGCTCGATCTGTTGAGCGATGATGTCCCTGTCGCAGCACCTATTCAATTTAATAATCAAACGCTGTTAACGCATAAAGGTTATTACTTTGCGGTGTTCCCAAGTCTGGGTGGCCGTCAATTTGAGTCCGATAATATCGATCAGATGGAATGGGTCGCTCGGTATTTGGGCCGAATCCACCAAACGGGCCGCAAAAAAGCGTTTAGTGCCCGTCCTACTATCGGTATTCAGGAATATCTAACCGATCCTCGTCAGGTTTTTGAAACCTGCAATCTCATTCCAGCTTCATTGAAAGCCAATTTTCTCAAAGCAACAGATGCACTTATTGATGAAGTCACTGTGCGTTGGGATGATAAAGCAGAAACGCTACGCCTCCATGGGGACTGCCATGCCGGTAATATTCTTTGGCGAGATGGGCCATTATTTGTCGATCTCGATGATGCCCGCATGGGGCCCGCTGTTCAGGATCTGTGGATGCTCCTGAATGGTGATAAAGCCGAACAGCGTATGCAGCTTGAAACCATTATTGAAGCTTATGAAGAGTTTAGTCCCTTCAATTCAGACGAAATTGCCCTGATTGAGCCTTTACGCGCGATGCGTTTTGTATATTATCTCGCATGGTTAATCAGGCGTTGGGACGACCCTGCATTTCCTCGAAACTTCCCGTGGCTTACGGGGGAAGACTACTGGCGCAGCCAGACAACCACATTTATTGAGCAGGTTAAGGTTCTCAAAGAACCTCCACTGCAATTAACGCCAATGTATTAATCGGACACATCAGGAGAAAGTTGATCATGAAAAAAATATGGCTGGCGCTGGCAGGCGTAATATTGGCATTTAGCGCATCTGCTGCTCAATTCAGCGATGGCAAGCAGTTTACTACGCTGGAAAAGCCGGTTGCCGGTGAACCTCAGGTGCTTGAGTTTTTCTCATTCTATTGCCCACACTGCTATCAGTTTGAGGAAGTTCTGCATGTTTCCGATAACGTGAAGAAAAAGCTCCCTGAAGGCACCAAAATGACTAAATACCACGTCGAATTCTTAGGTCCTTTGGGCAAAGATTTGACGCAGGCATGGGCAGTAGCGCTCGCGCTGGGTGTGGAAGACCAAATCACTGCACCTATGTTTGAAGCAGTACAGAAAACTCAGTCTGTTCAGACGGTTGCCGACATCCGCAAGGTGTTTGTAGATGCTGGTGTTAAAGGTGAGGATTATGACGCGGCATGGAACAGCTTTGTTGTGAAATCCCTGGTTGCGCAGCAGGAAAAAGCCGCTGCCGATCTCCAGCTCCAGGGCGTACCAGCCATGTTTGTTAACGGAAAATACCAGGTTAACCCTCAAGGCATGGATACCAGCAGTATGGATATCTTCGTACAGCAGTATGCTGATACGGTGAAACATCTGGTCGAGAAGAAGTAAAAGTGAAAACGCCGGTCAATGACCGGCGTTTTTATTTACAGATTTCATCGCTTCTATTTGTATACCTTTCTCATTCCAGAGCGCATTCGGTCACAGCTGGAATCGACGTTTAAAACCCCTATCATTAATAATGAACTTTTTCAATTGCTTAAGTGGTATTAACGACCGGGTTAAACACGGTGGGCGCCGACTTTAATAGAAAAGAAGATGAGAGAGGGTGCTTTCATACGGTGATCATGTGCAATCGTCAGCTCAACAGAGTATTTATCTGCAAAACCCTATTAGACGCGTCTTATATCCACATAGAGTAAATAGTCATCACATGGGAATATATCGACACGATCGTTTTTCAACCCCATGAAAGATAAGGATAAATAAAAGATCTTAAAAATAATAGTGACTAGATTATTCATACGCGATGAAAGTATGCACAAAGTTATCCACAATTTTAATTTGCGAGCGATCCCGACGATCGCAAAATGTTTACCTGATTTAGGCGCTAAAAACTGATGTTTTCATCCTTCTGTGGCATCCTTTAGCCATAAATTGATTAAAGGCACGGACATTATGGTTCAGATCCCAGAAAACCCTCTTATTCTCGTCGACGGCTCCTCTTACCTGTATCGGGCGTATCATGCGTTTCCTCCTCTGACCAACAGCGCAGGGGAACCCACCGGCGCGATGTACGGCGTGCTGAACATGCTGCGAAGTCTGATCCTTCAGTATCAGCCTTCGCATGCCGCGGTCGTCTTTGACGCAAAGGGTAAAACCTTCCGCGATGAACTGTTTGAAGATTACAAATCTCATCGTCCTCCTATGCCGGATGATTTGCGTGCGCAAATCGAGCCGCTGCATACCATGGTTAAAGCGATGGGCCTGCCTTTGTTGGCAGTTTCTGGCGTTGAGGCTGACGATGTTATCGGTACGCTCGCTCGCGAAGCAGAAAAGCTTGGCCGCCCGGTACTGATAAGCACCGGTGATAAAGACATGGCGCAATTGGTTGCGCCAGGCATAACGCTGATAAATACCATGACCAACACTATTCTTGGTCCGGAAGAAGTGGCCACTAAATACGGCGTGCCGCCAGAGCTTATTATCGATTTTCTTGCCCTGATGGGTGACTCCTCCGATAACATTCCAGGCGTACCCGGTGTGGGCGAGAAAACAGCTCAGGCACTTCTGCAAGGCCTGGGGGGATTGGATACGCTATATGCTGAAATGGACAAAATTGCTGGTCTGACCTTCCGTGGTGCCAAAACCATGGCTGCTAAGCTTGAGCAAAGCAAAGAGGTGGCTTACCTCTCCTACAAACTGGCGACCATTAAAACGGACGTCGAGCTGGAACTCACCTGCGAGCAGCTGGAAGTCCAGCAACCCGCAGACGATGAGCTGCTGGGCCTGTTTAAGAAGTATGAGTTCAAACGCTGGATCGCAGATATTGAAGCCGGAAAATGGATGCAGGCGAAAGGCGCAAAAACAGCTGCTAAGCCAAAAGAGACGATCGTTGTCGATGCTGAAAGTGAAGTGGAAGAAGAAGCTACGGCGTTATCGTCTGAGCATTATGAAACCATTCTTGAAGAAGCGCAGCTGATCGCCTGGATTGAGAAACTGAAAAAAGCACCGGTCTTTGCATTTGATACCGAAACGGACAGTCTCGATAATATCTCAGCTAACATGGTCGGACTCTCATTTGCGGTGGAGCCAGGCATTGCCGCGTATGTGCCTGTGGCTCATGATTATCTGGATGCACCAAATCAGATACCTCGAGAACGCGTACTTGAGCTACTCAAACCTCTTCTTGAAGATGACAAAGCGCTCAAGGTTGGACAAAACCTCAAGTTCGATCGTGGAATCTTGCAAAATTATGGTATCGAACTGCGTGGTATTGCTTTCGACACTATGCTTGAATCCTACATTCTGGATAGCGTCGCGGGTCGTCATGATATGGACTCGCTATCCGATCGCTGGCTGAAGCACAAGACCATCACCTTCGAAGAGATTGCTGGAAAGGGTAAAAATCAGCTGACGTTTAATCAGATTGCCCTTGAAGAAGCGGGTCGCTATGCGGCGGAAGATGCTGACGTCACGCTGCAACTGCATCTGAAAATGTGGCCCAAGCTGCAAAAGCTGGAAGGGCCGCTGAACATTTTCGAGAACATCGAAATTCCGCTGGTGCCTGTCATTTCTCGCATTGAGCGCAATGGCGTCAAAATCGATCCAGCAGTGCTGCATAAGCATTCTGAAGAAATTGCTATTCGCCTGAATGAACTTGAGCTCAAAGCGCATGAAATAGCGGGTGAAGCATTTAACCTGGCCTCCACTAAGCAACTGCAAACTATTCTGTTTGAAAAGCAAGGTATCAAGCCGTTGAAGAAAACGCCGGGTGGAGCGCCTTCAACCTCTGAAGAGGTACTGGAAGAACTCGCGCTAGACTATCCGTTACCCAAAGTGATTCTGCAATATCGCGGCTTAGCGAAGCTCAAATCGACCTACACCGACAAGCTGCCGCTGATGATCAATCCAAAAACAGGGCGCGTGCATACCTCCTACCATCAGGCGGTGACGGCGACCGGACGTTTGTCCTCCACCGATCCTAATTTGCAGAATATCCCGGTTCGCAGCGAAGAAGGCCGCCGTATTCGCCAGGCGTTCATTGCCCCGAAAGATTATCTGATCGTTGCCGCTGACTACTCGCAAATCGAACTGCGCATTATGGCGCACCTCTCGCGCGATAAAGGCTTGCTGACGGCCTTTGCTGAAGGGAAAGATATCCACCGCGCAACCGCTGCGGAAGTATTTGGTCTGCCACTGGATAGTGTGACCAACGAGCAGCGACGCAGCGCTAAGGCGATTAACTTCGGTTTGATCTACGGAATGAGCGCATTTGGCCTTTCACGTCAGTTGAACATCCCGCGCAAAGAGTCGCAGAAGTACATGGATCTTTACTTTGAACGTTACCCTGGCGTCCTTGAATACATGGAGCGGACGCGCGCGCAGGCGAAGGAGAAAGGGTACGTCGAAACGTTAGACGGTCGACGCCTCTACCTACCGGATATCCAGTCCAGCAATGCCGCACGTCGTGCTGGTGCTGAACGTGCTGCAATCAACGCACCGATGCAGGGTACGGCAGCAGATATCATTAAACGTGCAATGATCGCCGTTGATGCCTGGCTGGAAAAAGATAAACCACGTGTAAGCATGATCATGCAGGTTCACGATGAACTGGTATTCGAAGTGCATCACGAAGACCTGGAAAAAGTCTCCAAAAAAATTCATGAACTCATGGAAAGCAGCATGAAGCTAGACGTGCCATTGCTGGTGGAAGTGGGAAGCGGTGAAAACTGGGATCAAGCTCACTAAGTGTTCAATGAATGACTCGCTGTTTCTGTAAGTAAGCAACATAACCGACGATATTTTGTGACGGTCATTAGATTTAACTATGTAAAGAGTGAAAAAAAACTACAAAAAGTGCTTTGTCCAGCGATAAAAAAAGAGTAGAGTTATCGACGTAGGGTACAGAGGTAAGATGTTCTATCTTTCAGACCTTTTACTTCACGTAATCGGATTTGGCTGAATATTTTAGCCGCCCCAGTCAGTAATGACTGGGGCGTTTTTTATTGCGGCAAAGAAAATATTTGGACAAAAAAAAGCGCGGACATCGCCGCGCTTGTTCTTACTCTTCCGCTTCTGCTTCCACTGCGGGTTCCAGCTCGTTAAACCAGCTATCCAGCTTTTGGCTGAGCTTATCAACGCCCTGTTTCTTCAACGATGAAAACGGTTCAACCTGCACATCACCGTTGAATGCCTGTACCGCTTCCCGAACCATATTGACCTGCGCTTTGCGCGCACCGCTTGCCAGCTTATCGGCTTTGGTGAGCAGTACCAGGACTTCAATATCGCTTTCAACTGCCCAATGAATCATCTGCTGATCGAGATCTTTCAGAGGATGGCGAATATCCATCAGGATCACCAGGCCCTTCAGGCACTGGCGTTTTTCGAGATATTCACCCAGTGCGCGCTGCCACTTAATCTTCATCTCTTCCGGGACTTGCGCATAGCCATAGCCCGGTAAATCCACCAGGCGTTTCCCCTCCACGACTTCAAAGAGGTTAATCAGCTGGGTACGGCCAGGCGTTTTTGAGGTACGCGCCAGGCTTTTCTGGTTAGTCAGTGTATTCAGGGCGCTGGATTTTCCCGCATTGGAGCGCCCAGCAAATGCCACTTCAATTCCCGTATCAGAGGGTAAATGGCGAATATCAGGCGCGCTGGTGACAAAATGCGTCTGTTTATAGTTCCAGGTAGTCACGTGGTCGTCTCCAAAAATCGTAATCTGAGGGGAGTATACCTGAATGCGGGCAAAAGGCTTTTCCCTTCGCTTCGGCGCTGTAAGTAAAAGCCTTTAAAAATGTAAGACATTGACCATTCATACTATGGGACATTTAAGAGAAATCGCAGGGTGAAAAAAGTACAATATTATAAAAATCAAATCGTTAATATTAAGTAATAATCTGAAAATCCATTTCTGTACCTTTTCACCGCTTGTCAGATTAACGGAAAAAGGTAAAGTAGCACCCAAGGCGAGGACGCCAACAGGATAATGACTTAAGGATAAGGGTCAGGAACGCCAGGAGGCGAAGACTCAGGATTGTCAGGATTGTCAGGATGACCGGCGCTTTGGAGGCGTTGAACAAGGATAAGGAACCGTATCACGGACGGTAGCCGCTAAGGGATAAACAGGGTTAGTTGTAGGCAAACATGGATTGTTAGACCCGTTAAGGGTTGAGAGTCAGGAAAAAAGGCGACAGATTGCTCTGTCGCCTTTTTTCTTTGCTTGCTTTCTGCTAGATTTCGCCGCAATTCTATACTGAAGAAAATGGCTTAAAGATAAGGCACCATGAAAAAACCAACCTCTGCATCGGGCGCTAAACGCCCTGCAAAAGCGCACCGTAAGACCCGTGAAGAATTAAATCAGGAAGCGCGCGATCGTAAGCGTGTGAAAAAGCACAGCGGTCATTCCGCCGGTAGCCGTGCAAATGGTAGCGGTGATGCAGGTTCCACTGCACAGAATTCCAAACAGAAAGATCCGCGTATCGGCAGTAAAACGCCAATCGCACTGGGCGTTACCACTACTACCCCGGTAACCAGGCAGCAAAAACCAAAGAGCGAGAAACCTATGCTTTCACCGCAGGCTGAGTTGGATACGCTGGAGAACGACGAGCGCCTGGACGCGCTGCTGGAACGTCTTGAAGCAGGTGAAAGCCTGAATGCAGAAGAGCAGAAATGGGTCGATGCTAAGCTCGATCGTATCGATGAGCTGATGCAGCAACTCGGTCTTTCTTACGACGATGAAGACGAAGAAGAAGAAGAAAAGCAGGACGATTTAATGCGTCTGCTGAAAGGTGGAAACTAACATTTGCACCCAGCGGGCTTTTTGGTCCTGCTTATAACCCTTCCGGTTATATGTTATCTGGTGTGGTTATTCGTTAAACTACGGCGGTTGTCGCGGCGACAGAGGTTGTTGCGCACCCGGATGATGGCTCGTAATGGGGTCAAAACGGGCCGCCGTAAACGAACGCGATACCAACGGAAGGAGTGAGCATGTCTATACCAACTATCGATTGGGATCTGGCCCTGATCCAAAAATATAACTATTCTGGGCCGCGTTACACCTCGTATCCGACAGCGCTCGAGTTTGCAGAAACCTTCGGTGAGACCGATTTTCAGCAGGCTGTGGTGCGCTATCCCGAGCGTCCGCTTTCGCTTTATGTTCACATCCCTTTCTGTCACAAGCTCTGTTATTTCTGCGGCTGCAATAAAATTGTCACCCGTCAGCAGCACAAGGCCGATCAGTATCTGGATGCGCTTGAGCAAGAAATTCTCCACCGTGCGCCGCTTTTCGCTGGGCGTCACGTTAGCCAGCTGCACTGGGGTGGCGGCACGCCAACCTATCTCAACAAGGCGCAAATTAGCCGCCTGATGATGCTCCTGCGCGCGAACTTCAATTTTAACGAGGATGCAGAAATTTCGATCGAGGTCGATCCGCGTGAAATTGAGCTCGATGTGCTGGATCACTTACGCGGTGAAGGCTTTAACCGCCTGAGCATGGGCGTGCAGGACTTCAACAAAGAAGTGCAGCGGCTCGTGAACCGCGAGCAGGACGAAGAATTTATCTTTGCGCTGCTGAACCACGCGCGTGATATCGGCTTTACCTCAACCAATATCGACCTGATATACGGCCTGCCAAAACAGACGCCAGAAAGTTTTGCATTCACGCTTAAGCGCGTTGCCGAGCTAAACCCAGACCGCCTGAGCGTATTCAACTACGCGCATCTCCCCACGCTGTTTGCTGCACAGCGTAAAATTAAGGATGCCGATCTGCCGTCCGCGCAGCAGAAACTGGACATCCTGCAAGAAACCATCACTTCGCTGACGGAAACCGGCTATCAATTTATCGGGATGGATCACTTTGCCCGTCCGGATGACGAGCTGGCTATCGCACAGCGCGAAGGCGTACTGCATCGCAACTTCCAGGGCTACACCACCCAGGGCGACAGCGATTTGCTGGGCATGGGCGTTTCAGCCATAAGCATGATTGGCGACTGTTACGCGCAAAATCAAAAAGAGCTCAAACAGTATTATCAGCAGGTGGATGAAACCGGTAACGCCCTGTGGCGCGGTATCGCACTCACGCGAGATGACTGTATCCGCCGGGACGTTATCAAGGCGCTGATTTGTAACTTCCGCCTCGATTTTGCCGACATTGAAACCCCGTGGGCGCTCGAATTCCGGGATTATTTTGCTGAGG
This sequence comes from Enterobacter sp., assembly GCA_022649305.1. Lineage (GTDB taxonomy): Bacteria > Pseudomonadota > Gammaproteobacteria > Enterobacterales > Enterobacteriaceae > Enterobacter. Next base: position 3,720 of record JALCNW010000105.1, on the reverse strand, counting down.
ATTTGAAACTGCTCGCACCGCTGGCGAAAGATGGGCTGGTGGATGTGACGGATAAAGCGATTCAGGTCACGCCAAAAGGGCGCTTATTGATTCGTAATATCTGCATGTGCTTTGACGCCTATCTGCGCCAGAAAGCGCGCTTGCAGCAATTCTCAAGAGTCATTTAATGGTTCCCCGGAGCAATGCGGCTCCGGGAAATCTCATCTTATTCCATTCCCAACTCTTTCAGCTTGCGGGTCAGGGTATTACGCCCCCAACCCAGCAGGCGAGCCGCTTCCTGTTTATGGCCTTGAGTGTGTCGCAGTGCCGTTGTCAGCAACGTACGCTCCATCTCTGGCTGGGCTTCTGATAGCAGGTTTTGATGACCGGAACGCAGGGCGCGATCGGCCCATTGCGCCAGAAGCGTTGCCCAACTGTCTGGTAATGATTGCCCGTTGCTGCTCTCCGGAGCGGTTGACTCAAACAGTTCGCTGGGTAAATCCTGAATCAACACTTCCTGGCCAGCAGCCATCACGGTGAGCCAACGGCAGGTATTTTCTAACTGACGCACGTTACCCGGCCAGGCCAGACGCGTCAGGGCGGCATCCGTTTCGGGATGAAGCAGTTTCGCTTCAACGCCCAGTTCACGTGCTGCGTCCTGTAAAAAATGACGCGCCAGACGCGGAATATCTTCGCGGCGCTCGCGCAGCGGTGGCAGGTGGACGCGAATCACGTTCAAACGATGGAACAAATCATCGCGGAACTTGCCTTCCTGCACGCGCTGCTCCAGGTTCTGGTGCGTCGCAGCGATAATACGCACGTCCACCTTCACCGGCGCATAACCCCCCACGCGATAAAACTGCCCGTCAGCCAGGACGCGAAGCAGGCGAGTTTGCACGTCCATCGGCATATCACCGATTTCATCGAGGAACAGCGTACCACCGTCGGCTTGTTCAAAACGACCCTGACGAATCGTATTCGCGCCGGTAAATGCGCCTTTCTCGTGGCCGAACAGCTCGGACTCAATCAGGTCTTTTGGTATAGCGGCCATATTCAGTGCGATAAAAGGCGCTTTAGCGCGCGGGCTATGGCGGTGCAACGCGTGAGCAACCAGTTCTTTACCGGTCCCGGACTCACCGTTTATCAGCACGCTAATGGACGAACGCGACAGGCGGCCAATAATGCGAAACACGTCCTGCATGGCAGGGGCTTCACCAATGATATCCGTCGTGGGGCCAAACACTGGCGCATTACGTGGCTGTTGTTGTTCCTGATAATGGCTAATCGCGCGCTCAACCAACGCCACCGCTTCGTCGATATCAAAGGGTTTTGGCAGGTAATCAAAAGCACCTTGCTGGTACGCGCTAACGGCGGCATCCAGGTCGGAGTGAGCGGTCATTATGATGACCGGAAGCATCGGGTGGCGTTGTTTGATTTGCTTTAGCAGCGCCAGCCCGTCCATTCCCGGCATACGAATGTCCGAAAGCAGCACATCCGGGGTTTTGGTGATGAGCGCATCGAGCACTTCGCTACCACTTTCAAAGGTGGTGCAGTTTAAGCCCGCTCCGGTCAGTGCACGTTCAAGCACCCAGCGGATCGAACTATCATCATCGACTACCCAGACTATCCCTCGTTGCATCGTCGTCACCTTTATTTTTTTATTGGCAGGTAAACCGAAAACTCGGTATGACCCGGCCAACTGGTAAATTCAATTTTGCCGGAGTGTTGATCGATCAGATTACGGGCAATGGACAATCCAAGCCCGGTACCGCCTTCACGGCCACTCACCATCGGGTAGAACAATGTGTCCTGAAGTTGCGACGGGATGCCTGGCCCGTTGTCTTCAACGTCAATTCTGGCCGCCAGGCGATAACGCACGCCGTGCAGCGTCAGCTGGAATGCCGTACGGGTTCGCAGAACAATCTCTCCGCCCTCTGGGCCTAATGCCTGAAGTGCGTTACGCACGATATTCAACAGAACCTGTTCAACCTGGTCTGGATCGTGCGGGAGTTCAGGCAAGCTCGGGTCGTAATCGCGAATCAGCGTAACGTTGGACGGAAGCTCCATCGATACCAGCTTTACGACGCGCTCGGCGACTTTGTGAATACTTTCGGTGATATGCATGCCCGGCTGCTGTGGGCCCAGTAAACGGTCGACCAGGTTGCGTAGCCGATCGGCTTGCTCAATGATGACATTGGTATATTCGGCAAGTGCAGGGTCGGGCAGTGCTTTGGTTAATAGCTGTGCTGCGCCGCGTAGTCCACCCAGCGGGTTTTTTATCTCATGGGCGAGGCCTCGTACCAGATCGCGTGCCGCAATCTGCTGTGCGTGCTGGAGCTGCTCCTGGCTGAGACGTCGCTGATTATCCATCGGCGCCATTTCCAGCAGGATTAATCCATCAGGCAGTCTTTGCGCGGTGAGCGAAAGAATATGCGAACGCCCGTCGATTACCAGGGTGACTTCGTTATCGGTAAATCCCTGGCCCGCCAGCAGGCTTTCCTGCATCAAGGCAATGTTCAGAGAAAAATAGCTCAACAGTTCTGGTAACGGTGAACCGAACAACTTACGCGAACTTTGGGCGAGCAGCTGTTGCGCCGCAGGATTGGCGTAATGAACCGCCAGTTCGTCGTCGACCAGTAAGATACTGTTGATGAGGGAATTGAGGATCTGCCCAGCATCGGGCAGCGTGCCAGTTGCCATTAAGCAGTCTCCTGGAGTTGGCTGCACTACTTTAGTGCAGTATAGCGTTATCATCGCAAAAAGCGCGTGGGATCAGATTGTTGCTGGAGAAAAAAGCCCATCCGGAGATGGGCTGAAAGTTTCCACGGCAACAAAAACAGCTTTGGGTTCGCGCTAAAAGCGTCGCGCGAAACCCTTTAACTATTAAACGCTGTAGTACAGCTCAAACTCAACCGGGTGTGGCGTCATGCGAACACGGTCGTTTTCTTCAATACGCAGCGCGATGTAGGCATCGATAGCGTCGTCGGTGAACACGCCACCCGCCGTCAGGAATTCACGGTCAGCGTCCAGCGCGTTCAGCGCTTCTTCCAGAGAACCGGCAACCTGTGGGATCTCTTTCGCTTCTTCTGGAGGCAGATCGTACAGGTTTTTGTCCATCGCTTCGCCAGGGTGGATTTTGTTCTTGATGCCATCAAGACCCGCCATCAGCAGGGCAGCAAAGCACAGGTACGGGTTAGCCGCTGGATCCGGGAAGCGTACTTCGATACGACGTGCTTTCGGTGAAGACACCACTGGGATACGGATGGAAGCAGAGCGGTTACGCGCTGAATAAGCCAGCATAACGGGCGCTTCGTAGCCCGGGACCAAACGCTTGTAGGAGTTGGTCGTCGGGTTCGCCAGGGCGTTAATCGCTTTAGCGTGCTTGATAACGCCGCCAATGTAGAACAGTGCCTGCTCGGACAGACCAGCATATTTGTCACCAGAGAACAGGTTCACACCGTTCTTGGACAGGGACATGTGGCAGTGCATACCGGAACCGTTGTCACCAAACATTGGTTTAGGCATAAAGGTGGCGGTCTTACCGAAACGGTGCGCAACGTTATGCACAACGTATTTGTAAATCTGAATTTCGTCCGCTTTCTTGGTCATGGTGTTAAAGCGGGTGGCGATTTCGTTCTGACCCGCGGTGGCCACTTCGTGGTGGTGCGCTTCAACTACCAGACCCATCTCTTCCATGATCAAACACATGGTAGAGCGGATGTCCTGAGAAGAGTCGACCGG
>JALCNW010000104.1 GCA_022649305.1 Enterobacter sp. | reverse complement strand
CTCGATTGCTTCACCCGGCTTCATACCCAGTTTACGCATCATGCCTGAAACACGGTCAGATGCGAAAATACGCATCAGCGCATCTTCCATAGACAGGTAGAAGCGGGACGAACCTGCATCACCCTGACGACCCGCACGGCCACGCAGCTGGTTATCGATACGGCGAGATTCATGGCGCTCGGTACCGATGATATGCAGACCACCGGAAGCCAGCACCGCGTCGTGACGCACCTGCCAGTCAGCTTTGATCTGTGCAATCTGTTCCGGGGTTGGATCTTCAAGCTCGGCCACTTCAGACTGCCAGCTACCGCCCAATACGATATCGGTACCACGACCCGCCATGTTGGTGGCAATGGTCACCGCAGAGGGATAGCCCGCCTGCGCAACGATATCCGCTTCTTTGGCGTGGAACTTAGCGTTCAGTACGTTGTGTACGATACCCGCTTTGGTCAGTTCATGTGAAACCACTTCGGATTTTTCAATGGAGATAGTCCCCACCAAAATCGGCTGACCCGCGGCGCTACGCTCACGGATATCTTCGATGATCGCCTGAATTTTTTCCGCTTCGGTCATGTAGACCAGATCCGGCATATCTTTACGGATCATTGGGCGGTTGGTTGGGACCACCACCGTATCCAGTTTGTAAATGGAGCTGAATTCAAAAGCTTCGGTATCAGCAGTACCGGTCATCCCAGCCAGTTTCTCGTACAGACGGAAATAGTTCTGGAAGGTAATGGATGCCAGAGTCTGGTTTTCGTTCTGAATATCAACGCCTTCTTTGGCCTCAACGGCCTGGTGCAAACCATCAGACCAGCGACGCCCCTGCATGGTACGACCGGTATGTTCATCAACGATGATCACTTCGCCGTCTTTCACGATGTAATCCACATCGCGGGTAAACAGCACGTGGGCACGCAGCGCAGCGGTAACGTGATGCATCAGCATAATGTTGGTTGGGGAGTACAGAGACTCGCCTTCTTCCATAATGCCTTGCTCAACCAGCAGCTCTTCGATCTGAATCAGGCCACGTTCGGTCAGGTTAACCTGACGCGCTTTTTCGTCCACGGAGAAGTGACCTTCGCCCTGGAACGTATCGGAGTCTTCTTTATCCTGACGAATCAGGTGAGGGATAATTTTATCGACTTTGCGATACATCTCGGAGCTGTCTTCAGCCGGACCGGAGATGATCAGCGGCGTACGCGCTTCATCGATCAGGATTGAGTCAACTTCATCCACCAGCGCATAGTGCAGTTTACGCTGAACGCGCTCTTCCGGGCTGAATGCCATATTGTCGCGCAGGTAGTCAAAGCCGTATTCGTTGTTTGTTCCGTAGGTAATGTCTGCGCCGTAGGCTTCGCGTTTTGCAGGAGAAGGCAGACCCGACATGTTGATACCTACGCTCATGCCGAGGAACTCAAACAGTGGACGGTTGTTTTCGGCGTCACGCTGCGCCAGATAATCGTTGACGGTGACGACGTGTACGCCTTTTCCAGACAGTGCATTCAGATACGCTGGCAGAGTTGCCGTCAGCGTTTTACCTTCACCCGTACGCATTTCCGCGATGCAACGTTCGTTTAACACCATACCGCCGAGCAGCTGTACGTCAAAGTGACGCATGCCAAATACACGTTTACTCGCTTCGCGAACCACTGCGAAAGCTTCTGGAATCAGACTTTCTACCGTTGCGCCTTTTTCCAGACGCTCACGGAATTCGCCAGTTTTGGCTTTCAGTTCGTCGTCGGAGAGTTTTTCCATCTCCGGTTCCATGGCATTGATCACAGTGACCGCTTTGCGCATACGGCGCAGAGTACGATCGTTACGACTACCGAAAACTTTGGTCAATAATTTGATTAGCATAATAAATTCTCAAACGCCCCATAATGGGATTATAAATTAAGGTATTGAAAAACAATTAATTTAGCTGAGGCGTTGGGGTCCGGCGCGGATACCCTGTACCTGGCTTACCCAGGCAAGTACCGAAAAGGCAGCAGGAGGAACAGAAGCGGTTGCCGTCATCTGACGAACAATAACCGGCGGCTTGCTTTCCTGTGTCAGCAGGGCATTAAGCGTATCGAGCAGGGCAAGATGGTGAGCCTGAACCGGTAGTGACTCTTCCACTGCAGGAATCGCCTGCGGAGCCATGGCAAAGGAGAGATGACGAATGACGGTACGTAGTGCGTGCTGATGCCAGTAATCGACCGTGAAGTTTGGTCGACGATTGGCTTCCAACAGCGCCAGATTCGAGAAATTAACCCGCGTAGTAATATCGTGTTTGGTGGTAGCTGTTCTTGCGGGGGATGCCGCTTCAGCGATGTTGCTAAGCGCAGGCAAGCCGAAGCTCGCCGCGACCATCCCCAAAAGGAGATGCGGCCAGAAGTAACGTCTGCCAAATTGTCGCCAGCGCGTTAGAATTCCGCTCACTTAATCCACCATCACAAGGTAAGCCCGAAAAGGCTTACATCAATTATTCTTTTTAGCGCCCAGATATTACCACTAAAGCTAAAGCACATCAGCAGGAATGACGAAATACAGCAGGTAAAAACGCTCAAGAATGCAGCAAACGCGCGCACATTCTGTGCTTTGACAGGATAAACTTCAGGCGGGGAACAGATTGCATAAGTGCAAAAACAAAAACGACTGGTTTCCCTGGCCGGAGAGAGTACCAGGTTAACCAGTCGATTTTACGAAACGGCTTTAACCGTTACGCCAGGACCGTGCTCGGTGCTTTGAATGCCAGTGGCAATTCAGCTTCGTCTTCGAAGGTCACATATTCCCAAGCTTCCTGTTTTGCCAGGACTGCCTGTAACAGTTTATTGTTCAATGCATGACCGGATTTAAACGCGGTAAATGCACCGATAATATTGTGACCACACATGAACAGGTCGCCAATCGCATCCAGCATCTTGTGACGAACGAATTCATCTTCAAAACGCAGGCCGTCTTCGTTCAATACGCGATAATCGTCAACAACGATGGCACAATCGAAGCTGCCGCCCAGGCACAAGCCACGGGACTGCAGATATTCAATATCACGCATAAAACCGAAAGTACGTGCACGACTGATCTGACGCATAAACGCATCAGCAGAGAAGTTCATCGCATAGCGCTGGGTGCTTGCATCAATCGCCGGATGGTTAAAGTCGATGGTAAAGTCCAACGAAAAACCATTAAACGGTTTGAATTCAGCCCACTTGTCGCCATCCTGGACGCGAACCGTCTCTTTGATGCGAACAAATTTTTTCGCACAGTTCAGTTCTTCGATGCCGGCATCCAGCAACAAATAAACGAACGGAGCAGCACTACCATCCATAATCGGGATTTCTGGCGCATCAACTTCAATAACGATGTTGTCGATACCCAGACCCGCGAGGGCGGCGTTAAGGTGCTCTACGGTAGAAATCCGCACGTCATGCTCGTTGACCAGGCAAGTACAGAGCATTGTATCACGCACAGATTTGGCATCGGCCGGGAAATCTACCGGTGGATTCAAGTCGGTGCGACGATAGATGACCCCGGTATTGGCCGACGCAGGGCGCAACGTCAGTGTGACCTTTTTGCCGGTATGTAAACCGACGCCAGTCGCCTGAACGATACGTTTAAGTGTCCTTTGTTTGATCATCGTATAATCTCGCCAAATTACTTATCCAACCGAAAGTGTATATCACTAACGGACGGCCAGTTTAGCACAAAGAGCGAAAATCCCCAAATTCCAGCCAATTCTTAGTCAGCTTGCTTGCGCAGGAACGCTGGGATGTCCAGATAATCCGGTTCTTTCGCCGTTTGCGGTGTATTGTCGTTAACCACTTTTGCAGCAGGTTTCTGCTCTTGGGTCAGCGGCGCCATACCGTGTTGCTGGTAACGATCCATAACCGGCTGCTGAGTCTGCTTGTTGGTCACCAGGGTAATCTCTGGACGTTTGTCCATGCCAATACCGGTTGCAACAACAGTCACACGCAGTTCATCGTTCATTTCCGGATCAAGGGAAGTCCCGATAACTACGGTTGCGTTATCAGAAGCGAATGCACGAATGGTGTTACCCACGGTTTCGAATTCATCCAGACGCAGGTCGAAGCCAGCCGTGATGTTGACCAGAACGCCACGTGCGCCAGACAGATCGATATCTTCCAGCAGCGGAGAAGAGATAGCCATTTCAGCGGCTTCTTCTGCACGGTCTTCACCGCTCGCGACACCAGAGCCCATCATCGCATAGCCCATTTCGGACATTACGGTGCGAACGTCTGCAAAGTCAACGTTCATCAGACCCGGACGAGTAATCAACTCTGCGATACCCTGTACGGCGCCTTTCAGCACGTCGTTCGCTGCGCCAAAAGCGTCCAGCAAGGAAATACCACGACCCAGAACTTTCAACAATTTGTCGTTCGGGATGGTAATGAGGGAGTCCACGTGTTTGGACAGCTCAGTAATACCCTGTTCCGCGAATGCCATACGCTTCTTGCCTTCAAAGTTGAAAGGCTTAGTCACGACAGCAACGGTCAGAATACCCAAATCTTTAGCGACTTCTGCAACAACTGGCGCTGCACCGGTTCCGGTACCACCACCCATACCTGCAGCGATAAACACCATGTCTGCACCATCGAGCGCAGCACGCAGTGCTTCACGGTCTTCTTCAGCAGCATTGCGGCCTACTTCTGGGTTAGCCCCAGCGCCCAGACCTTTGGTTATACCGCCACCAATTTGAATTGTCTGGCCTACAGCCGTTTTACGCAGTGCCTGAGCATCGGTGTTGACCGCAAAGAATTCAACGCCTTCGATACGTTCGCGCACCATATGCTCTACGGCGTTACCGCCGCCGCCACCGACGCCGATGACTTTAATCACCGCGTCGTTGGTTAATTCCATTGGTTCAAACATGGTTTCTCTCCGTTTTGTGCCTGTCGCCTGAGACCGCTAATTTTCCGGTCTCTTTAAAAAATCAGAATTCTTTTCGCAGCCAGGAATTGAGTCGTTTGACCCATGAACTGACCGATGTACGCTTTTCCACTTCCGCTTCACCACTCAAATGGGATTCTTTCCCGTAGTGAAGCAGGCCCACAGCCGTTGAATAATACGGCTCTTGGGCGTAATCCGTTAAACCGGTAATATTTAGCGGGGCACCAATACGAACCTGCGTATGGAACACGCGCTGTGCACAGGCAGCAAGACCTTCAATTTGCGCCGCTCCGCCGGTTAATACAATCCCCGCCGCCAGATGATGTTTCACACCCTGCTGGCGAAGCTGTTCCTGTAATTGCAAAATCTCTTCGTTGACCAAATTGAGCAGCTCGGTATAACGCGGCTCAATGACTTCAGCCAGCGTCTGGCGTTGCAGGCTACGCGGTGGACGACCACCTACACTTGGCACTTCAACGCTCTCATCTTTGCCGACGATAGATCCTAATGCACAACCGTGGCGCACTTTAATCGCCTCTGCATCACTTGGGGGCGTACCAAAGGCGTAAGCAATGTCACTGGTCACTACATTCCCGGCATACGGGATCACTTTGGTGTGACGTAATGCACCACCGGTGTACACGGCGATATCCATTGTACCACCACCAATATCCACCACACAGACGCCCAGTTCACGTTCGTCTTCGGTCAGCACGGAATAACTTGCCGCCAGTCCTGCAAAGATAAGTTGGTCAACTTTCAAACCACAACGTTCAACGGCTTTAACAATGTTTTTCGCCATATCGTTGTGACAGGTAATCAAGTGCACTTTCGCCTGCATACGCACGCCGGACAGACCAACGGGGTTTTTAATCCCCTCCTGGTAGTCGATCGCGTATTCCTGCGGGATCACATGCAGCACGCGATGCTCATCGCGAACACGTACGGATTTCGCCGTATGCACCACGTTCTCAACGTCTTCTTGCGTCACTTCCTCTTCGGAAATCGGCACCATCCCGATTTCGTTCTGGCAGCTGATATGCTTACCAGAAAGTGCAAGATAGACGGAGGAGATCTGGCAATCTGCCATCAACTCAGCCTGATCGATGGCGCGCTGTACGCATTTCACCACCGATTCAAGATCGTTTACCCCACCTTTATCCATACCACGGGAAGGGCAACTGCCCACGCCAATGATATTGACCATACCGTCGGGCAGAACTTCCCCTACTAAAGCGGCGACCTTCGCGGTGCCAATCTCCAGTCCAACTACCAGTTTTCTGTCCGTCGCCTTGATCATTGTTGTTCTGCCTGTACCTGTGCCTGATTCTGTTGCTGATTAGGTTCCTCAACCGGAGCCGGCACCCAACCGACTGCTGCGCCTGAGTCATAGCGCAAATCAACGTAGCTTATCCGTTTGCCTTCGGTCTGCGCCTGCTGCTGTAAAACCGGGTAAAGTTCTACAAAACGCGCCAGACGCTTCATCGTATCGCCACGGCCAAGGTTGAGCTTAATCCCATTCGTCAACGTCAATTGCCATGAACGGCGAGCCGTCATTGCTGCATCTTTTAACGTAAACCGGTCCTTAGCCAGCACCTGCCCCATTTCCCGGAAAGCTTGTAATACTTCGTTTTCACTGCCTTCGGGGCCGGACAACATAGGTAAATCTTGCTTGCTGACACGATCGGCCGGGACGCTGAAGGAATTTCCGTCTACGTCTACCATGTGCTGATCATTCCAACGCGCAATGGGCACATATTCAACCAGATGAATCTTCAATTCATCAGGCCATTGCTTTCTGACGCTCGCCTGTTTGATCCAGGGCAGGCGTTCAATCTGACTCTGGATAATGTTGACATCCTGAGTCATAAACGTACCAGGCGAACCCAGCGCCAGGATTGACTGGCGAATGTCATCGTTTCGCGTGTAATGACGTTCACCCGTAACCACCAGTTTGGACAGGGGTAAACGTTGCGCATCTTCCATCCAGCCCAACACCATCCAGCCGCTGATAAACACGGTACACAGCACACCCAGCAGGAAAATAATCCCTGCAAGACGCGTTCCATTACTCCGCCGTGAGGAATATTCTTCAACTTCCTCTTCGCGGTTGCGCGTGTTCAGTGCAGCCTGCGACATATCAGCCCGCCTGGTCCAGAATACGTACAACTAACTGAGAAAAGCTCATACCTGCCTGACGTGCTGCCATGGGTACCAGACTATGGCTGGTCATACCCGGCGAAGTGTTCGCTTCCAACAGATAAAATTCTCCATCGCGGTCCTGCATTACATCAATGCGTCCCCAGCCACGGCAACCCAGAACAGTCCAGGCTTTCAGCACCAGTTCCTGTAAATCGACTTCACGTTGTGCTTCCAGACCACTTGGGCAGAAATATTGCGTCTCATCAGAGAGATACTTCGCTTCATAATCATAGAAGGTTCCGGCTGGTTGTATGCGAATTGACGGTAAAATATCTTCACCGAGCATGGCGACGGTAAATTCCGGACCGCTGAGCCATTTTTCAATCAGTACTTCTTCATCGTGTTGAAATGCCAACGCTAATGCCGATGCTAAATTATCAGCTTCCTCGACTTTAGACATACCAACACTTGAGCCTTCGCGGCTGGGCTTAACAATAACCGGTAAACCCAGCTCCGCAATGCGCGTATTAACGCTGTCATCAAGGCCTATTTCAAACTCGCGACGCGTTAATGCAACCCACGGGGCGACGGGTAAACCCGCACCTTGCCACAACAATTTGCTGCGCAATTTATCCATGGAAATGGCGGATGCCATCACACCGCTTCCGGTATAGGGCATGCCCATCAAATCCAGCAATCCCTGCAACGTTCCGTCTTCGCCACCGCGACCATGCAATGCAATAAAGACTTTATCGAAGCCCATCGCTTTCAAACGTGTGACATCAACCTCTTTCGGATCGACCGGATGGGCATTCACTCCGCCTTCACGAAGGCCTGCCAACACGGCAGCGCCGGAGTTTAGCGAAACGTCACGCTCAGCAGATGTACCGCCAAAAAGGACCGCAATCTTATCAGCCATGACGCTCTTCCCCTGAGGTTTGCGGCTTCAGTTTGATTTCAGATAAGTTACGCGCAATTTTGCCGATATTTCCCGCGCCCTGAATCAGAATCAGGTCGTTGCCCGTCAAGACTTGAGCCAGCATTTCTGCGGCATGAGCTGGATCGGAGACCAAAATAGGATCAATTTTACCGCGCCCACGAATAGTGCGACACAAAGAACGGCTATCCGCTCCCGGAATCGGACTTTCGCCCGCTGGATAAACATCCAGCATCAGTAATGCATCGACCTGACACAGCACGTTGGCGAAATCATCATACAGATCGCGCGTACGGGTATAACGGTGTGGCTGGAACAGCATGACCAGATTTTTATCCGGCCAGCCAGCACGTGCAGCTTTGATCGTGGCGTCAACTTCGGTCGGATGATGACCGTAATCGTCGACCAACATGGCGGTACCCGGTTTACCGTTAACGGGCTCAAGCGGATATTCGCCAAGGAAATCAAAGCGGCGGCCCGTTCCCTGGAAGCTCTCCAGCGCACGTAAAATAGCGTCGTCTTCGATGCCTTCTTCGGTGGCGACAGCCACCGCCGCTGCCGCGTTCAGGGCGTTGTGACGACCCGGCGCATTAAGCGTGACGTGCAGCAATTCTTTGTCCTGACGTGCAAGGGTGAAATGCCCTTGCGCGCCCGTCTGGCTGTAGCTTTCTACGCGAACGTCAGCATCTTCGCTAAAGCCATAGGTTGTTACCTGACGACCAACGCGCGGCAACAGTTCGCGAATCACCGGATCGTCTACACACATCACCGCACGGCCATAAAACGGCAAATTGTGCAGGAAGTTAATAAATGTCTGTTTTAAGTTCTCGAAGTCGCCCTGGTAGGTGTCCATATGGTCAGCTTCGATATTGGTGACGATTGACACCATAGGTTGCAGATGCAAGAACGACGCGTCGCTCTCGTCCGCTTCTGCAATCAGATAGCGGCTGTGCCCTAAACGCGCATGCACGCCCGCGGCTTTCACCAGGCCACCGTTCACGAAGGTCGGATCAAGACCGGCCTCTGCGTAAATACTGGAAACCATCGCGGTCGTGGTGGTTTTACCGTGGGTACCCGCTACAGCGATACCGTGGCGAAAACGCATCAGCTCAGCCAGCATTTCCGCACGACGGATAACCGGGATACGTGCTTCGTGCGCCGCAACAATCTCTGGGTTATCCGCAGAGATCGCGCTGGATACCACCACCACGCTGGCATCACGGACGTTTTCTGGACGATGGTTAAAATAAATCGTCGCCCCAAGCGACGCCAACTGTTGCGTAACAGGGTTCGGTGCCAAATCGGAACCGCTAATCTGATAACCTTCGTTCGCCAGTACCTCAGCAATACCCCCCATGCCAGCACCACCGATGCCAACAAAGTGAATGTGCCGGACGCGTCGCATCTCGGGCACTATTGAACGCAGTTTCGCCAGTTGTTGTGTATTCATTCTCTAAACGCCATCGACTACTTCAAAAAAATCGTGCAGCGCAACACGCGCTGCGAGGGTTAAGCCTTAGCGGCCAGGCTCACTTCTTTTGCCACCCGCTCAGTTGCATCTGGAATAGCGGTCGCACGTGCGCGTTCAGCCATCCCCAGTAATGTCTCTCTGTTCCAGCCTGCCAGGGTGGTGGCGACCGCATCAGCGGTAAATTGTGGCTGTTCAAAAATTTTGGCAGCACCGGCCTTCTCAAGCGGCAGGGCATTCCAGTACTGCTGTCTGTCTTTATGCTGGAAAGGTACAAACACAGCCGGTAGCCCCGCAGCGGCGATTTCGCTTACCGTCAGCGCGCCTGAGCGACATACCACAACGTCTGCCCAGGAATAGGCAGCGGCCATGTCGTCAATAAACTCGGTCACTTTGTGCTGCGGCTGTCCGGCTTCGGCATAGGCCTGCTCAACCGTCTGCTGAGCGCCCTTTCCGCTTTGATGCCAGATAGTCACAGCATCACCCAGTTTTGCGGCAACCTGCGGCAACGTTTGGTTCAAAATTCTTGCGCCCTGAGACCCGCCGACGACCAACACACGAACCGGACCTTCGCGCCCGATAAGGCGATCATGCGGCAGCGGTAACGCCAGTACGTCTACCCGTACTGGATTTCCCACCACGTCCGCTTTCGGGAACGCGCCAGGAAATGCCTGCATCACTTTGGTCGCAATCTTCGAAAGCCATTTGTTCGTCAGCCCGGCGATACCGTTCTGCTCATGCAGAATGACAGGAATGCCCAACGACCATGCCGCCAGCCCACCAGGACCCGAAACATAGCCACCCATTCCCAGAACCGCATCAGGCTTGAAGCGTTTCATGATGGCGCGCGCCTGACGCCACGCATTAAAAATACGGACAGGGGCCAACAGTTGCGCCTTAATGCCTTTCCCGCGTAAGCCGGAAATACGAATAAAGTCGATCTCGATACCGTGTTTCGGCACTAAATCGGCTTCCATGCGGTCGGCGGTTCCCAGCCAGCGTATTTGCCAGCCTTGCTCCATTAAATGGTGCGCGACCGCGAGTCCCGGGAAGACATGCCCGCCGGTACCGCCCGCCATCACCATTAACCGCTTCGGTTGATTCATCGTGAACCTCGTGTAAACGCCTGGGCTTTTTCCAGACGCGTTTCATAATCTATGCGCAGCAAAAACATAATGGCGGTCGACATAATCAGTAAACTTGACCCGCCGTAACTGATTAACGGCAGCGTCAGGCCCTTGGTCGGCAGCATACCTGCTGCGGCCCCTACGTTGACTAATGCCTGGAAACTAAACCAAATACCGATTGAGCAGGCCAGAAAACCTGAGAAACGGTGGTCGATTTCCAGCGCTTTTCGGCCAATCGACATGGCGCGGAAAGCGACGAAGAATACCATTAAAAGTGCCAGTACCACACCGATATAACCCAGTTCTTCCCCAATAATGGAGAAGATGAAGTCGGTATGTGCTTCGGGTAAATACTCGAGTTTTTGGACTGAATTACCCAGTCCCTGCCCCCAGATCTCTCCACGGCCAAACGCCATCAGCGACTGAGTCAGCTGATAACCGCTACCAAAGGGATCTTCCCAAGGGTTCCAGAAAGAGGTTACACGGCGGATACGATATGGTTCGGCGAGGATCAGCAGGACAACCGCCGAAATCCCCATCCCAATGATGGCAATGAACTGCCAGAGCTTCGCCCCCGCCAGGAACAGCATGGCCAGCGTGGTGACAAACAACACCACCACGGTACCGAGGTCTGGCTGAGCCAGCAGTAGCACGGCCAGCACCAGAATCACGCCCATCGGTTTTAAGAAGCCACGCAGGTTATTGCGCACTTCATCGACCTTACGCACCAGATAGTTGGCGAGGTAGCAGAACAGCGACAGCTTGGTGAATTCAGCAGGCTGAATACGCAGCGGACCAAATGCAATCCAGCGCGATGCCCCGTTAACCGAGCTCCCCACCACCAGCACGATCAACAGCATGATTATCGAGGTGATCAGCATCGCGGTACTGTGACGTTGCCAAAACTCCATCGGCAGACGAAGCGTGATCATCGCCAGGCACAATGCGAGAATAATGTACAAACCATCACGCTTGGCAAACAGGAAAGGATCGTTCGCCAGACGTTGTCCGACCGGCATCGAAGCCGATGTCACCATAATAAACCCGATCGCCGCCAGACCCATGGTCAGCCAGAGCAGCATGCGGTCGTACATGACCAGGCTGTCGGAATCTTTATCCCGAGACGCCATGACCCAGCCTTTCAACGCCGCAAACAGCCATGCCAGGATCCCAAATCCAGGCAAGCGCGGCATTCTCAGGCGAGGGAAAGAAAAACGCATCAGCCTAACTCCTTCGCCAGGCGGGTGAAAAGATCGCCCCGCTGTTCGAAATTCTTAAACTGATCGAGGCTGGCACAGGCCGGAGACAGCAGCACCAAATCGCCAGGCTTCACCACGGGAGCGATAAGGCGTATGGCCTGCTCCATGGTGTCGGTTTGTTGAGCCACTTCAGGACGCAGCGCCGCCAACTCAGCACCATCGCGGCCAAAGCAGTACAAGCGCACGTTATCGCCCATCAGATGCGGCGTGAGAGAGGAAAAATCAGCCGACTTACCATCGCCCCCCAGCAGAAGATGCAAAGTGCCATCAACGTGTAAACCGTTTAAAGCGGCTTCAGTGCTACCCACATTGGTCGCTTTTGAATCGTTGATCCAACGCACGCCGTTATGTTCCAGCGCCAGCTCAAAACGATGCGCCAGACCGGTAAAGGTTGTCAGTGCTTTAAGGCTCGTCGCACGCGGTAATCCCGCAGCGTCAGCCAGCGCCAGCGCAGCCAGCGCATTCGTGTAGTTGTGTTGACCGGAAAGCGTCATTTCCTTCACGTTCAACACCTTTTCACCCTTCACGCGCAGCCAGGTTTCACCCTGCTGACGATTCAGATGATAGTCACCCATGTTCACACCAAAGCTGACGCAGCGCTCATCTGCCCCGCGTACCGGCATGGTCAGCGCATCGTCTGCATTCACCACGCACACCTTAGCGTTTTCATAGACCCGCAGTTTTGCGGCGCGATATTGTTGTAAACCAAATGGATAGCGATCCATATGATCTTCGGTCACGTTAAGGATTGTCGCAGCAACGGCCCGCAAGCTGAGGGTGGTCTCAAGCTGGAAGCTGGAGAGCTCCAGCACATACAGCTCGCGTTCCTGATCCAACAGCATCAACGCTGGTAAGCCGATATTGCCGCCCACGCCCACGTTAACGCCTGCGGCTTTCGCCATTTCACCCACCAGCGTCGTAACGGTGCTTTTACCGTTGGAGCCGGTGATAGCAATAACCGGCGCTTGCGCTTCGCGACAGAACAGCTCGATATCGCCAACAATTTCAATACCTGCCTCTGCCGCAGCGCTCAGAGAAGGATGTGCGAGGGCCATGCCCGGGCTTGCAATAATCAGATCGGCGGCCAACAGCCAGTCGTTATTCAGACCACCAAGATGGCGCTCAACCTGTTCAGGGAGTTTGTCCAAGCCCGGCGGAGAAACCCGCGTATCCATCACACGCGGCGTCACACCTCGCCCGAGGAAAAAGTCCACGCAGGACAGGCCCGTAAGGCCTAACCCGATGATGACGACTTTTTTACCCTGGTAATCTGCCATGATTAACGTACCTTCAGCGTTGCGAGGCCAATCAGCACAAGCATCAGCGAAATAATCCAGAAGCGAACGATAACGCGCGGTTCTGGCCAGCCTTTCAGTTCATAGTGATGGTGAATCGGTGCCATCCGGAAGATGCGCTGACCGCGCAGCTTGAAGGAACCGACCTGCAAAATCACCGACAGCGTTTCAACGACGAACACACCGCCCATAATCACCAGCAGGAATTCCTGGCGCAGCAGCACGGCGATAATGCCCAGCGCGCCACCCAGAGCCAGCGAACCAACGTCGCCCATAAAGACCTGCGCCGGGTAGGTGTTGAACCACAGGAAACCAAGCCCTGCTCCAACAATGGCGGTACAGACAATCACCAGCTCGCCCGCGTGTCGCAGGTAAGGAATATGCAGGTAATTTGCAAAGTTCATGTTACCGGTTGCCCACGCCACCAGCGCGAAGCCACCTGCAACAAAGACGGTTGGCATAATTGCCAGACCATCAAGACCATCGGTCAGGTTCACGGCGTTACCGGTTCCGACAATCACGAAGTACGCCAGCACGATGTAGAACAGACCTAGCTGCGGCATGACGTCTTTGAAGAAAGGCACCACCAGTTCAGTTGCCGGAGTGTCTTTGCCTGCCAGATACAGCGCAAACGCGACGCCCAGCGCAATCACCGACATCCAGAAGTATTTCCAGCGCGCAATCAGTCCCTTAGTGTCTTTACGTACCACTTTGCGGTAGTCGTCGACGAAACCAATAATGCCGTAGCCAATCAGAACCGTGAGTACGCACCAGACGTAAGGGTTAGACGGGTAGGCCCACAGCAAAACGGAGACGACAATGGCGGTGAGGATCATGATCCCGCCCATCGTTG
>JALCNW010000103.1 GCA_022649305.1 Enterobacter sp. | reverse complement strand
ATCTTTTTTGACGATATTCGCCGTCACCACCAGGTGCCCAACGTGCTCGGCAATGACCACCAGCGCCGCGGGCAGAATGGTGAAAATAGCAAACCACTCAAAGCGCGGCGTGTAGAAGGTTGGCAGTGCGAACCAGTGCGCCTGCGCAATCGGAGAGGTATCCACCACGCCCATCACGAAGGAGAGCGCGTAGCCCGCCAGCACCCCAATCAGAATCGGGATAATCGCCATAAAGCCGCGGAACAGCACGGAACCAAAAACGGTAACGCCCAGCGTGACCAACGAAATGATAATGGTTTTGGAATCAGCCGATTGCCCGTCAGCAGGTAACAGTCCCGCCATATTTGCAGCGACACCCGCCAGTTCCAGACCGATGACGGCAACGATTGCGCCCATCGCGGCCGGTGGGAACATCACGTCCAGCCAGCCGGTACCGGCTTTTTTGACAATGAAAGCAACGATGCAGAAAAGCACACCACACATAATAAAGCCACCCAGCGCCACCTCATATCCCAGCGGCAGCAGTAACAGCACCGGCGAGATAAACGCAAAGCTTGAACCCAGATAGGCCGGGATTTTGCCTTTACAGATGAAGAGGTACAGCAGCGTCCCAACGCCGTTAAACAGCAATACGGTAGCCGGGTTGATGTGAAACAGGATTGGCACCAGCACGGTTGCGCCAAACATGGCGAACAGGTGCTGCAAACTAAGCGGGATCGTCTGCAAAAGCGGCGGTCTTTCACTCACCCCGATAGTACGGCGCGTCATAGTGTTTTCCTTAAAGTTTGTGGGTTGGTTGTGTTTTTATTCAAAAAAAAGCCGACTATCAAAGTCGGCTTCTTATTCGTTATTCGATTATTTCGTACCAAAAATCTTATCGCCGGCATCACCCAGCCCCGGGATGATGTACCCGTGCTCGTTGAGCCCCTGGTCGATAGAAGCGGTATACAGCTCCACGTCCGGGTGCGCTTTTTCCAGCGCCGCGATGCCTTCCGGTGCAGCCACCAGAACCAGCACCTTAATGCTGTTGCAGCCTGCGTTTTTCAGCAGGTCGATGGTCGCGATCATAGACCCGCCGGTTGCCAGCATAGGGTCAACCACCAGCGCCATACGCTCGTCGATGTTAGAAACCAGTTTCTGGAAGTAAGGAACAGGCTCCAGAGTTTCTTCGTTACGGTAGATACCGACAACGCTGATACGTGCGCTCGGCACGTGCTCCAGGACGCCTTCCATCATGCCCAGACCTGCGCGCAGGATTGGCACAACGGTAATTTTTTTGCCCTTAATTTGCTCAACCTGTACCGGGCCGTTCCAGCCTTCGATGGTCACTTTTTCAGTCGCAAGATCGGACGTTGCTTCGTAGGTCAATAAGCTTCCAACTTCAGAGGCCAGTTCGCGAAAACGCTTAGTGCTGATGTCATGCTCACGCATCAGGCCCAGCTTGTGTTTAACGAGTGGGTGCTTCACTTCCACAATCTTCATTTTCATTCTCCTCTGAGGTGGCTACCGCAAAAAAATCGCCGGATTATACCGCTTTTTACGAAGTGCGCCATACCCATCTTGTTTGACGTACATCAAGCAAAGTGGTTTAGAGACAAAAAAAGCCGGAGGGAAGCTCCGGCTTTAGTGCGAGGTTCTGCCCGGTGGCGTGGCGCTTATGCGGGCCTACGAGTAGTGTAGGACGCGTAAGCGTAAGCGCCACCCGACAACTAAAGGTTATCGCCGTTGCTGGCAATCACCTTCTTATACCAGTCGAATGACTTTTTCTTGCTGCGGTTGAGCGTGCCCTGACCTTCGTTATCTTTATCCACAAAGATAAAGCCATAACGCTTTTTCATTTCGCCCGTTCCGGCAGAAACCAGGTCGATACAGCCCCACGGGGTGTATCCCATCAGATCGACACCGTCCTCAACGACGGCTTTTTTCATCTCAGCGATATGCGCCGCAAGGTAATCAATACGATACTGGTCATTCACCGTACCGTCGCTTTCCTGCACGTCGATCGCGCCAAAACCGTTCTCAACAATAAACAGCGGCAGCTGATAATGATCCCAGAACCAGTTCATGGAATAGCGCAGGCCCACCGGGTCAATCTGCCAGCCCCAGTCAGATTTCTCCACATACGGGTTGGATACCAGGCTTTTACTTTCGTCGTAGTCCAGCTGCGGGTTATCCGGCATCGCTTTGGTGGCGAACGACATGTAATAGCTAAAGCCGATGTAATCGACACAGCCCTGCTTCAGCGCGGCGATATCTTCTGCGGTGATATCCAGTTCAAAACCGCGACGCTCAAAGTAGTTAAGCAGGTGCTGCGGATACTTGCCGCGCACGTGAACATCGGTGAACCAGTAGCGACGGTGCATGGCGTTCATCGCCATCATGATATCGTTTGGCGCGCAGCTGAGCGGATAAATAGGACACATGGCAATCATGCAGCCGATCTGCAACGAGGGGTTAATTTCACGCCCGGCCTTGACTGCCAGAGCGCTCGCCACCAGCTCATAGTGCGCCGCCTGGAACATGACCGGCTCGCGATCTTCACCTGGCTCATACTTCAGGCCTGAGTTGGTGAACGGGGCGAAATCTTCGTGGAAGTTAGCCTGGTTATTGATCTCGTTAAAGGTCATCCAGTACTTCACTTTGTGCTGGTAACGTTCGAACGCCACGGTCGCAAAGCGCACGAAGAAATCGATCAGCTTACGGTTACGCCAGCCGCCGTATTCGGTGACCAGATGGAAAGGCATTTCGAAGTGCGACAGGGTAATGACCGGCTCGATACCGTATTTCAGGCATTCGTCGAACAGGTCGTCATAGAATTGCAAGCCGGCTTCATTGGGCTCAAGCTCATCTCCTTTCGGGAAGAGGCGCGTCCAGGCAATAGAGGTACGGAAACATTTGAATCCCATTTCGGCAAAGAGTTTGATGTCCTCTTTGTAGCGATGGTAGAAGTCGATGGCCTCATGGTTCGGGTAGTTTTTACCCTGCAAGACGCCGCTGGTGATTTCTCGCGGCACGCCATGCGCACCCACAGTCATCACATCTGCCACGCTAACGCCCTTGCCTCCTTCTTTCCAGCCGCCTTCCAGTTGATGCGCCGCGACCGCGCCGCCCCACAGAAAACCTTCTTTGAATCCTGACATGCCTTTTCCCTCATTCTGCGTTATTTTCTGCAAAAACAGTTACAGAAACCGGTTTCAGTGAAATCATGTGCAATGGCTTAACGGGTTGCAAGCACATTACCGAAACCGGTTTCATTTTCGTGAACGGAGTCAAACTTGAGCACGCGCACTGTCAATCTGGGTAAATTTTCAGCGACACAGTAGGTTCGCAGATTAGGCTCGCAAACGTTTGCCTGGACTGTTAGAATTGCGCCGATTTTTCTTACTATCGCAATGCAATCGCGTGGGGACTTGAGCCGTGACCAACAAAACTTCTCTCAGCTATAAAGATGCCGGTGTTGATATTGACGCAGGTAATGCGCTGGTTGACCGAATCAAAGGTGAGGTAAAAAAAACCCGCCGTCCTGAAGTCATGGGTGGCCTGGGTGGATTCGGCGCACTGTGTGCACTGCCACAAAAATATCGCGAGCCTGTACTGGTTTCTGGCACTGACGGCGTGGGAACGAAACTTCGTCTGGCGATGGATCTTAAACGTCACGACACCATCGGTATCGACCTGGTCGCCATGTGTGTGAATGACCTCATCGTGCAGGGTGCAGAACCGCTCTTCTTCCTCGACTATTATGCGACGGGCAAGCTGGATGTTGATACTGCGGCAAGCGTCATTAGCGGTATCGCAGAGGGCTGTGTACAGTCCGGCTGTGCGCTGGTGGGTGGCGAAACGGCAGAAATGCCTGGGATGTACCACGGTGAAGATTACGACGTCGCGGGCTTCTGCGTCGGCGTGGTAGAAAAATCAGAAATTATCGACGGTAGCAAAGTCACCGATGGCGATGTGCTGATTGCATTAGCCTCCAGCGGCCCGCATTCGAACGGCTATTCGCTGGTGCGTAAAATTCTCGAAGTGAGCGGCTCTGACCCAGAAACCACTCAACTCGAAGGCAAGTCCCTTGCCGATCATCTGTTGGCTCCCACCCGCATTTACGTGAAAAATATTCTTGAGCTGATTCAGAATGTGGACGTTCACGCGATCGCCCACCTGACCGGCGGCGGCTTCTGGGAAAACATTCCGCGCGTACTGCCTGACAATACGCAGGCAGTGATTGACGAAGCCTCCTGGCAGTGGCCAGCCGTGTTTAACTGGCTGCAAACGGCGGGCAACGTGAGTCAACATGAAATGTACCGCACCTTTAACTGCGGCGTGGGCATGCTGATTGCGCTGCCTGCGAGTGAAGCGGATAAAGCCATCGAACTGATGCAGGCAAAAGGTGAAAACGCGTGGAAAATCGGTATCATTAAAGCGTCCGATTCCGAACAGCGTGTGGTCATTGAATGAAAAATATTGTGGTGCTCATTTCCGGTAACGGAAGCAATTTGCAGGCCATCATCGACGCCTGTAAACAGAAACAGATCAAGGGCACCATACGGGCAGTTTTCAGCAACAAGGCCGACGCATTCGGCCTTGAGCGAGCGCGCGAAGCCAGCATTGCCGCGCACGCGCTGGAAGCGAGTCAGTTCTCAAGCCGAGAAGCTTTTGACCGTGAGTTGATGCAGGAAATCGATGCCTATGCCCCAGATGTCGTCGTACTGGCCGGCTATATGCGCATTCTTAGCCCCGCGTTTGTTTCTCATTATTCTGGTCGCCTGCTGAATATCCACCCTTCTCTACTGCCAAAATATCCGGGTCTGCATACCCATCGCCAGGTGCTTGAAAACGGCGACGAGGAGCATGGCACGTCTGTGCATTTCGTTACCGACGAACTCGACGGCGGCCCGGTGATTCTGCAAGCTAAAATCCCGGTATTTGAGGGCGATGATGAAGATGACATCACCGACCGCGTTCAGGCACAGGAGCATGCTATTTATCCGCTCGTGGTAGGCTGGTTTATTGATGGCCGACTTGAGATGCGCGAAAATGCCGCGTGGCTGGATGGCACGCTCTTATCGCCGCAGGGTCATGCCTGCGACGAATAAATAATGAAGCCGGCAATTGCCGGCTTTTTGTTGCCCGCTAAACCAAAACCGCTTAAAAACCAGTGCATGCAGCGCTGATTTTCCCTCTGTGCAGTCGGTTTACTGTCATACTTTTCTGGCACAGTTGGACATATCGTGGAAAAGCTCGCCATAATAAGGCGAGACGGATTTACCACGTCCTGTGATTGAACTGGAGTGTGAGTTGTAATGGGTCAGGAAAAGTTATACATCGAGAAAGAGCTAAGCTGGTTAGCATTCAATGAGCGCGTGCTTCAGGAAGCGGCTGACAAGAGTAATCCGCTGATTGAGCGTATGCGTTTTTTGGGTATTTATTCAAACAACCTGGATGAATTCTACAAGGTTCGATTTGCCGAACTCAAACGTCGAATCATCATCAGCGAAGAACAAGGCTTAAACTCGCATTCGCGTCATTTGCTTGGCAAAATTCAGGCACGCGTGCTGAAAGCCGACCAGGAATTTGATGGTCTGTATAATGAGCTGCTGTTAGAAATGGCGCGCAATCAGATCTTCCTGATCAATGAACGCCAGCTTTCTGCCAATCAGCAAACCTGGCTGCGTCACTATTTCAAACATTATCTGCGCCAGCACATCACCCCTATTCTGATTAATCGCGAAACCGATCTGGTGCAGTTCCTGAAAGATGACTACACCTATCTTGCGGTTGAGATTATCCGTGGCGATGCCATTCGTTACGCGCTGCTGGAAATTCCATCAGATAAAGTCCCGCGTTTTGTTAATCTGCCGCCGGAAACTCCGCGCAGACGCAAGCCTATGATCTTGCTTGATAATATTCTTCGCTACTGTCTTGACGACATTTTCAAAGGCTTCTTCGATTACGATGCTCTGAACGCCTATTCCATGAAAATGACCCGTGACGCTGAGTACGACCTGGTGCACGAGATGGAAGCAAGCTTGATGGAGCTGATGTCTTCCAGCCTGAAACAGCGCCTGACCGCAGAGCCGGTACGTTTTGTGTATCAGCGCGATATGCCAGACGCCATGGTGGAAATGCTGCGCGACAAGCTCACTATCTCCCGCTATGACTCCATCGTACCGGGCGGTCGGTACCACAACTTTAAAGACTTTATTGGTTTCCCAAACGTCGGCAAAGCCAACCTGGTCAACAAGCCTCTGCCGCGCCTGCGCCATATTTGGTTCGATAAGTTCCGTAACGGATTCGACGCCATTCGCGAGCGCGACGTGCTGCTCTATTATCCTTACCACACGTTTGAACACGTGCTGGAACTGCTGCGTCAGGCTTCATTCGATCCGAACGTGCTGGCGATTAAAATCAACATCTACCGCGTGGCAAAAGATTCGCGCATTATTGATGCGATGATTCATGCCGCGCACAACGGCAAAAAAGTGACCGTGGTGGTTGAGTTGCAGGCACGCTTTGACGAAGCCGCCAACATTCATTGGGCGCGTCGTCTGACAGAAGCCGGTGTGCATGTTATCTTCTCGGCACCAGGGCTGAAAATTCACGCCAAGCTGTTCCTGATTTCGCGTAAAGAAGGCGAAGACGTTGTGCGCTACGCCCACATCGGAACCGGTAACTTTAACGAGAAAACCGCGCGGCTTTATACTGACTACTCGCTGCTGACCGCCGATGCGCGCATCACCAACGAAGTCCGCCGGGTGTTTAACTTTATCGAGAACCCCTATCGGCCAGTGAACTTCGACTATCTGCTGGTTTCCCCGCAGAACTCTCGCCGCCTGCTGTATGCCATGATCGACAAAGAGATCGCCGCCGCGCAAAAAGGCGAGCCGTCCGGTATCACGCTGAAACTCAACAACCTGGTGGATAAAGGTTTGGTCGATCGCCTTTATGCTGCATCCAGCTCCGGCGTTCCGGTGAACCTGCTGATCCGCGGGATGTGCTCATTGATCCCAGAACTGGAAGGCATCAGTGAAAACATTCGCGTTATTAGCATTGTTGACCGATACCTGGAACATGACCGTATCTATATTTTTGAAAATGGCGGCGATAAGCAGGTTTACCTTTCTTCTGCCGACTGGATGACGCGTAATA
Organism: Enterobacter sp.; assembly: GCA_022649305.1. GTDB lineage: Bacteria > Pseudomonadota > Gammaproteobacteria > Enterobacterales > Enterobacteriaceae > Enterobacter. The sequence continues at coordinate 6,915 of JALCNW010000103.1, read as the reverse complement.
TTGATTACCGAATTGAAGTTGCCACACCGCTGCTCGACACGCGCCTGAAGCAGCAGATCCTGAATATTATTGATTTGCAATTAAGCGACACCGTTAAGGCGCGGTATATCGACAAAGAACTGAGTAACCGCTATGTGCAGCGCGGCAATCGCCGTAAAGTGCGCTCACAGCTGGCGATTTACGACTATATCAAATCACTCGAGCAACCTGATTAACCTATGCCGATAAATGATAAGACCCCACGACCGCAGGAATTTGCTGCCGTCGATTTAGGTTCTAACAGCTTCCATATGGTCATCGCCCGCGAGGTCGATGGCGCCATGCAGATCATCGGTCGCCTGAAGCAGCGCGTCCATTTGGCCGATGGTCTGGACGACAAGAACATGCTCAGCGAGGAAGCGATGGAGCGAGGCTTAGCCTGCCTGTCGCTGTTCGCTGAACGCCTGCAGGGATTCTCTGCGTCGAGCGTCTGTATTGTTGGAACACATACGCTGCGCCAGGCGTTGAACGCGCCCGAGTTTCTTAAACGCGCTGAAAAAGTGATCCCCTACCCGATTGAAATCATCTCTGGCAATGAAGAAGCGCGTCTGATCTTTATGGGCGTTGAGCATACTCAGCCGGAGAAAGGCCGTAAGCTGGTGATCGACATTGGCGGTGGTTCAACGGAGCTGGTGATCGGCGAAGATTTTGAACCTAAGCTGGTTGAAAGCCGACGCATGGGCTGCGTTAGCTTCGCGCAGATCTACTTCCCGGGCGGCACCATTACCCGCGAGAACTTCCAGCGCGCGCGCATGGCTGCCGTGCAAAAACTGGAATCGCTCGCCTGGCAGTATCGTATTCAGGGCTGGAACGTGGCACTGGGCGCATCAGGCAGCATTAAAGCGGCGCATGAAGTGCTGCTGGAGATGGGCGAAAAAGACGGATTTATTACGCCGGAACGCCTGGACATGCTTCGCGACGAAGTGCTGAAACACAAAAGTTTTGATGCGCTGAGCTTGCCGGGCCTGTCTGACGATCGTAAAGCCGTTTTCGTACCTGGCCTTGCCATTCTGTGCGGCGTGTTCGATGCGCTGGCCATCCGCGAGCTTCGTCTTTCTGACGGTGCACTGCGTGAAGGTGTGCTGTATGAAATGGAAGGTCGATTCCGTCATCAGGACATCCGTAGCCGTACCGCGCAAAGCCTGGCGAACCAATACAATATCGATCGCGAGCAGGCCAAACGAGTCCTGGAAACCACAACCCACATATACGAACAGTGGGAGGTGCAGAATCCAAAGCTGGCACATCCGCAACTGGCTGCACTGCTAAAATGGGCGGCGATGCTGCATGAAGTCGGCCTGAATATCAATCACAGCGGCATGCACCGACACTCAGCTTATATTCTGCAAAACAGCGACCTGCCGGGCTTTAATCAGGAACAGCAGACGATGATGGCCACGCTGGTGCGTTATCATCGCAAAGCCATTAAGATCGACGATCTGCCACGCTTTGCGCTATTCAAGAAAAAGCAGTTCCTGCCGCTTATCCAACTGCTCCGCTTAGGCGTACTGCTGAACAATCAACGTCAGGCAACGACCACACCGCCGACGCTGACGTTGAAAACGGACGATCACCACTGGACGTTAAGCTTCCCGCATGACTGGTTTAACCAAAATGCGCTGGTTCTGCTCGATCTGGAAAAAGAGCAAGAATACTGGGAAGCGGTGACTGGCTGGCTGTTGAAAATCGAAGAAGATCAGGCCGAAGCCGCTGCGTGATGTCGTTCTCAGGCGTCCTTCAGTGACGCCTGGAGCGGCAGTAAAGATTCAAGCGGTTCAGGTTTACCAATCAAATACCCCTGAAGATAATCGATACCTAGCGCGTCAACCGCGCTGCGTATCGCTTCGGTTTCCACATACTCGGCTACCACCAGCATTCTCTTCATCCGCGCAAGATGACAAATCGACGCGACAATCTGGTAATCCAGGCTGTTGTGGACAATGTTGCGAATAAAGCTGCCATCGATTTTCAGGATATCCGCATCGACGCTTTTCAGCCGCGCGTAGCTCGCATATCCGGTACCAAAATCGTCGATGGCGATGCGACAACCCATGCTTTGAAGCTGTTTCAGGTTTTGATTTGCCAGCTCCGCGTTGCCAAAACTACTGCTTTCGGTGATTTCAAAAATCAACTGCCACGCTTCGATAGCGTATTGCTTTAAGAGCCGTCCTGCCTCAAGCGGAAAAGGTGAACGACAAACCGTCGAAGGCGCTAAGTTAATGGCAAAACGCTGACCCGGAAGCTTGTCGCGATGGGCCGACATGAATTGCAACGTCCTTTCCAGCACCCATAAATCGACGCGTGAAGACAGCCCAAACTCCTGCGCTACCGGCAGGAATCGATCCGGGGAGAGGAGAACGCCATTCTCATCCGGCATTCGCAGCAGTACCTCATGATAACTATCGCCGCGAATCCCCTTCACCAGTTGCACCATCAGCGTAAACTCACTTTGCTCAAGCGCACGCTGCAGGCGGTTCATCATCGCCACTTTGTCTTTCAGGCTCCGCTGCAAATGAACGGCACCGCGCTGCTGCAAGCTCTCAGGGTGATTGGTGGAAATCGATAAATCCGCAATAATACTGAGCTCGCCGAGCAGCAGATAAAGATGATTTACCGGCGATCGCACGTAGCAGTAACTGATGCCGACCTGCGGCTGCAGCGGCATGCCATCCCAGATAAAACGAAACTGCTTAATGTGCTCATCCAGCGCTTCAATGCGCTGCTGATGCGACTCGGTGTTAAGTCGAATGGCCAGGTCGTTCCCCGACATCTGATAAACACATTCATTGTGCTGTAGGGTGCTGTTAATCCACTCTGCAAGCTTCTGCTTGTATTGAATACGCAGCAGCACGCCGTAGTTGCGGCCAAGCACCTCTAGCTCTGGGATGCGTAATAGACACAGCGCAGACCAGGGTGATTTTGCGAGCGCTCGTGACAGAGCGCGCAGGTTTGGCATATGTACAATAGGATCGAGAAAAGCTAAACGTCGGGCGCGTATATTGATCGCACGCTGGCGGGTCGCGAGCATGGCCATATAAACCAGCACGAACGAGAACACCAGATAGCTCGACGACGTGATGGCCAGCTGGATGTCATAACCTGGATACAGGGGAATGTAGCGGTAAAAATAGTGAATCGACACGATCAGTACCGGCGTCCAGATAAGCGACATAAGCGTGTAACCGTAGCGCATTGAGCCCCAGAGCATCACCGGCATCAGCAAGGAGAGCGTATAGTTAGTGCTGAATATTGAGCTATTTTCACTGATGGGCATTATCAGCAATGACAGCATGCCGCATAGCACAGCAATCCAAATGAAGAACTCAGGCAGCGTGACCTTATTATCAACCTGCGCGCGAATCTGCGAAATTAACCCTTTGATATAGCGAGGATGGCGAATAAGGCGAATAAGCAGATAGCTAAGGGGTACGCCCGTAAGGCAGCCCACCAGTACCGACTGATAGTTAATCAGGGTACGAATGGTGAAGGGATTCAGGCCTGCAAGGCTATGCCTGCTTTCGTATATACCGACATAAACGGCAAACTGAAATAGCAGCAAAAACAGCGTCGACGGGAAGAACATCTGCCAGAACAGCCGCTGCGCCATGAGCCGCGGGTCGCCATAGGCAACGCTGCTACGCCGTGGCGCAAAGATACGATAACCGCCCCAGCTTAACGTCAGGGGAACCACAAAATGGATAACCGCCGCTACCGTTTCAAACGGGCTAACCGACGGATAATAACGGTAAACTAACGCCAGTATAATTCCCGGCAGAGCTGCCAGGCCGTAAAAAAGCGTCATGGCCAGCAGGAACGCCAGAGGCATGTAGTAGAGAACGGTAATTTTGCCGTCCAGCTGAGTATACGTACTCGCGCAGCTGAGTAGCGGAAGCAAGATGACAGGCATGACAAGCGGAAGTGCCCACCAGCGATCTTTATGTTGCCTCAGGAATGTCAGAAATTTCATAGATGACCTGTTCAAACCCTAATTGTCCGGAGGGTAAATTCAGACAGGCATCCAACCTGACGGTAATGTCCCGCAATAAAAACGCTGATGACGGGTGGAGGAAGGATTTTAGAGACCAATGAAGAACTGCAGTTGACCTACATCAAACTATTTTATCTGAATAACCGTTTTTTACGATTTCATCTTGAATTTTTCTCTTTTCTATCAAAGCGGTAAATAACTTTACGTGTTTCTATAACATTATTTAATTTATACATTGACGGATTTTTACACATTGCGTAATTGACCCCACCTTTACGCTGTGCCTTAATATCCGTATCGCCCAAAAGGGCTTGCCCAGGAAAACAACAGTGAGTCAGGTTACGCGTATGCACAAACGACATCGATTTAACACTCGAATGACCCGCATCATACTGCTTATCAGCTTCCTGTTCTTCTTTGGCCGCTTTGTTTATTCCTCAATTGGTGCATGGTATCACCATCAGGATAAAATCCAGTCGCAGCAGGTCACTCAGCCTCTGGATACGACAATCCGCTAGCGCCTTGCCTCAGCAATCGAATCACTTCTGAAATGCCTTTACTGAGGATTTTATCCTGACGCATCACAATCCCAAGCTGCCTGTGCAGCACAGGGGTTAGCGAGCGTACATTTAATCCTTCGCGATCTGCCGGATGCTCAACCGCCATCCGCGGAATAATGCTGTAACCAAGCCCTGCGCGAACCATACGTTTTATCGCCTCAATGCTGCCAAGCTGCATGACGGGGGATATCTGCAAACCGCTGGTGTGAAACCACATATCAATCAGCGTGCGCGTTCCGCTACCCGATTCAAATGCGATGAGCGGCAAGGCATGTAATGCCTGCGGCGTTAGCGCCGAAAAAGCCTCACTCTGACTCTGCTCGCTGGCAATAACATAGACAAACTCTTCATCCATGACCGGCATGATATCAAGCGCTCGCCCACTGGCCGGTAACGTGACCAGCCCGAGATCCAGACGATTTTCTTCCACGGCGCGGACAATATCCATGGTGTTCCCCGTGGTAACGCCTACGCGCAGCAGCGGGTGTTTCTCACGTAGCTGCTGCAATAACGGCGGCAAAAGATGGATACAGGCCGTTGCCCCCGTACCCAAGGTGAGCGAGCCCGTTACCTCGTGGCGATACTCGCTGACTGAACGAATCGTCTCTTCAACCGCCCGCTCTACCCGCTCCCCGTTTTCTAATAGCGCCAGCCCTGCGGCAGTCGCTTTGATCCCTCGCCCGGTACGCTCGATGAGCCGCGTCTGGAGAAACTGCTCAAGCTGGCGAACTTGCAGGCTGACGGCAGGTTGAGACAGCCCTAGCAGATCCGCAGCGGCTGAAAAGCTCCCCCGCTGGACCACCAGACGAAAGGTAACCAGATTTCCCAGATTCAGCGTTGTCATTCAAAGTTTCTCTTATGCAGGTCATAAGGTTGCGGTCCTGCCAGCAACATACCGCGCGCAGTATGCTAAGGACAACTCCCCGACGGAATGAATACCATGAAAACGCCTGCTATCCCCCGCTTTCTCGCCCTGACCGCCGGGTGCAATCAGCTGATTAACTGGGGGATTTCGTTCTACATGCCGGGCACTTTTGCGCGCGCCATTGCGACCGACCGAGGATGGTCATCACCGCAGATTTACCTTGGGCTAACCCTCGCGATGCTGGTGATGGCGGTCGTATCGCCGTTTGTCGCGACCTTGCTGGCAAGATGGGGCGGAAAACGAGTCGTGATGAGCGGTACTTTGATGATAGCGGTTAGCTGCGTAGTGATGGCTTACACACAAACGCCTTTTGGCTGGTGTGTCGCATGGCTATTGACCGGCGTAGGGATGCGACTCTCGTTATACGATGCGCTGTTCGCCTCGCTGGTGAATCTCTACGGCCAACAGGCGCGACGCACGATTTCACGCGTCACGCTGGCTGGCGGCCTCGCATCCACGATATTTTGGCCATTAGGCTCTTTGCTTCTCACCTTTATCAGTTGGCGAGATGCATTGCTGATTTACGCGGTTTTCGGGGTATTAAGTGCATTTTTAATTCTGCCGATGCCTAATCAAACGCTGCCCCGGCTGGTAAAGCGCAAATCCGCCGAACGAGATAACCACCGGCGTAACGGTATATTGTATGCGGCGTTTATTGCACTGATCACCTTTGTCTCTAATGGTACTTCCACGCACCTGCCAGAATTTATTGCAAGCTTCGGTCTGCCAATAGCGGTGGGCATGCTGTGGGGAATTGGGCAGACTGGCGCACGATTTATGGAAGTGATCGCTGGATCGCAACTCACCCCCTTAAAATTAATGTTGATAACAGCGCTGGCGATGCCGATGTGCTTTCTCATCGGGATAAGTGGAACCCTTTATCTATGGTGTGCCGCGGGGTTTGTGCTTGGATATGGTGCCATTAACGGACTGGTGACGATCTTGAAAGCGACGCTTCCCCTGGAACTCTTTGCCGCAGAGGACTACTCGCGAAGGACAGGCGTGTTGTTGATACCCGCTCAGCTTATGGCAGCCGTATCGCCATTTGCCTATGCATGGATGAATAAGGCGCTGGGTGTGATGGGAACGATGTGGGTGTCGTGGGGTTTAACGCTGATCGTTGGGGTATTAGCAGTGGGAATAGCAGCCAATAAAAAACCCTCTGCACTGGCAGAGGGTCTTGTTTAAGCGGGGAGAGTTATTCCCACTCAATCGTCGCTGGTGGCTTTCCGCTGATGTCATACACGACACGCGAAATACCATTGACTTCATTGATGATGCGGTTGGACACACGGCCCAAGAAATCATACGGCAGGTGCGCCCAGTGCGCGGTCATGAAGTCGATGGTTTCTACCGCACGCAGGGAAACCACCCAGTCGTACTTGCGGCCATCGCCCATCACG
>JALCNW010000102.1 GCA_022649305.1 Enterobacter sp. | reverse complement strand
TTCGCGAACGGAGAGCAGCGCGCGGCCCTGTTTTCTCATGGTGGAGCTACTACCCAACTGTGCTTTGGCGAAAGCTTCTGCGAAGGTACGACCTACGCCCATCACTTCACCGGTAGAGCGCATTTCTGGCCCTAACAGTGGGTCAACGCCCGGGAACTTGTTGAACGGCAGCACCACTTCTTTGACCGAGTAGTACGGCGGGATGATTTCTTTGGTCACGCCCTGCTGTGCCAGCGTCTGACCCGCCATCACGCGCGCCGCCACTTTTGCCAGCGGTACGCCGGTAGCTTTAGAGACGAACGGTACGGTACGCGCCGCACGTGGGTTAACTTCAATCAGGTAAACTTCGTTGTCTTTCACCGCGAACTGGACGTTCATCAGGCCGCGAACTTGCAGCTCGAAGGCCAGTTTCTGCACCTGCTGGCGCATCACGTCCTGGATTTCCTGGCTCAGGGTATAAGCAGGCAGTGAACATGCTGAGTCACCGGAGTGAACGCCCGCCTGCTCAATGTGTTCCATGATGCCGCCAATCAGCACCGTTTCACCGTCGCAGATGGCATCCACGTCCACTTCAACCGCATCGTCGAGGAAGCGGTCAAGCAGCACTGGCGCATCGTTTGAGACGCTGACGGCGGTCTGGAAGTAACGACGCAGGTCAGCTTCGTCGTAGACGATTTCCATCGCACGACCACCCAGCACGTAGGACGGGCGCACCACCAGCGGGTAGCCAATATCTTTTGCCTTCTCAACGGCCATTTCAATTGCGGTAACGGTGGCGTTGGCAGGCTGTTTCAGCTTCAGACGGTCAACTGCCTTCTGGAAACGTTCGCGGTCTTCTGCGCGGTCAATCGCATCAGGGCTAGTGCCGATAACCGGAACGCCAGCGGCTTCCAGGGCGCGAGCCAGCTTCAGCGGGGTCTGGCCGCCGTACTGTACGATAACGCCTTTTGGCTTCTCGATGCGCACGATTTCCAGTACGTCTTCCAGGGTCACCGGCTCGAAGTACAGGCGGTCAGAGGTGTCGTAATCGGTCGATACGGTTTCTGGGTTACAGTTGACCATGATGGTCTCGTAACCGTCTTCGCGCAGCGCCAGCGAGGCGTGTACGCAGCAGTAGTCAAATTCGATGCCCTGGCCGATACGGTTTGGACCGCCGCCGAGTACCATAATTTTATCGCGATCCGTGGAAGGATTCGCTTCACACTCATCTTCGTACGTGGAGTACATGTACGCCGTGTCGGTGGAGAATTCTGCCGCACAGGTATCCACGCGCTTGTAAACCGGGTGCAGGTTGTACTGGTCGCGCAGCTTGCGAATTTCAGATTCACGCACGCCAGCAAGCGTCGCCAGACGCGCATCAGCAAAGCCTTTACGCTTGAGCATACGCAGGAAGTCAGCATCAAGGCCGGTAATGCCCATCTCCGCAACCTGCTCTTCCAGACGAACCAGCTCTTCAATCTGCACCAGGAACCAGCGGTCGATGTTGGTCAGGTTGAAGACGCCGTCGACGGACAGGCCCGCGCGGAACGCATCGGCGATATACCAGATACGCTCGGCACCGGCGTCTTTCAGCTCGCGGCGGATTTTGGTCAGCGCTTCCGGGTCGTCCAGGCTTACTTTCGGGTCGAAGCCCATTGCGCCCACTTCGAGGCCGCGCAGTGCTTTTTGCAGGGATTCCTGCTGCGTGCGGCCAATCGCCATGACTTCGCCGACGGACTTCATCTGCGTGGTCAGACGGTCGTTTGCGCCCGCAAATTTCTCGAAGTTGAAGCGAGGAATTTTGGTTACAACGTAGTCGATGGATGGCTCAAAGGAAGCCGGGGTACGTCCACCAGTGATGTCGTTCATCAGCTCATCGAGGGTGTAACCCACCGCCAGTTTCGCCGCCACTTTCGCAATCGGGAAGCCAGTTGCTTTTGACGCCAGCGCCGAAGAGCGTGATACGCGCGGGTTCATCTCGATAACAATCAGGCGACCGTTTTTCGGGTTCACCGAGAACTGCACGTTAGAACCGCCGGTTTCGACGCCGATTTCACGCAGTACCGCCATCGAGGCGTTACGCATGATTTGGTATTCTTTATCGGTCAGAGTCTGCGCAGGTGCCACGGTGATGGAATCGCCGGTATGAATGCCCATTGCATCGAAGTTTTCAATCGAGCAGACGATGATGCAATTGTCGTTTTTATCACGCACCACTTCCATCTCGTACTCTTTCCAGCCAATCAGCGACTCATCAATCAGCAGCTCTTTGGTTGGGGAAAGATCCAGACCGCGCTCGCAAATCTCTTCAAACTCTTCACGGTTATACGCGATACCGCCACCGGTGCCACCCATGGTGAAGCTAGGTCGGATGATGCACGGATAACCCACGTCAGCGGCAACCGCCAGCGCTTCTTCCATGGTGTGTGCAATGCCTGAACGCGCGGTGTCGAGGCCGATTTTCTTCATTGCCACGTCGAAACGGCGGCGGTCTTCAGCTTTATCAATCGCATCGGCGGTCGCACCAATCATGGTCACGCCAAATTCGGCCAGCACGCCATGACGTTCCAGCTCCAGCGCGCAGTTCAGCGCGGTCTGGCCGCCCATCGTCGGCAGCACGGCATCCGGGCGCTCTTTTTCGATGATTTTGCGTACCACTTCCCAGTGAATCGGCTCGATGTAGGTCGCATCGGCCATTTCAGGGTCGGTCATGATGGTTGCCGGGTTGGAGTTCACCAGGATAACGCGGTAACCCTCTTCACGCAGGGCTTTACACGCCTGTGCACCGGAGTAGTCGAATTCGCAGGCCTGGCCGATGACGATCGGGCCAGCGCCAAGGATCAGGATGCTTTTTATGTCTGTACGTTTTGGCATGTTCTTCTTAGCTCCTGATTATTTTGCGGTCTGACGGTATTGCTCGATAAGTTCGATAAAGTGATCGAACAGCGGCGCGGCATCGTGTGGGCCTGGGCTCGCTTCAGGGTGTCCCTGGAAGCTGAACGCCGGTTTGTCGGTGCGATGAATCCCTTGCAGGGTATGGTCGAACAACGACTTATGCGTGACGCGCAGGTTGGCAGGCATCGACGCCTCATCCACCGCAAAACCGTGGTTCTGTGCGGTAATCATCACCGTGCTGTTGTCGATATCTTTTACCGGGTGGTTGCCGCCGTGGTGGCCGAACTTCATCTTCACGGTTTTCGCACCGCTCGCCAGTGCCAGCAGCTGATGGCCGAGGCAGATGCCAAAGACCGGGATATCAGTTTCAAGGAACGTTTTGATCGCCGCGATGGCGTAATCACAAGGCGCCGGGTCACCAGGACCATTTGACAGGAAGATCCCATCCGGATTCATCTTCAGGACGTCGTCTGCCGGAGTTTGCGCCGGGACAACCGTCAGACGGCAGCCGCGATCCACCAGCATACGCAAAATGTTGCGCTTAGCGCCGTAGTCGTAAGCCACCACGTGGAACGGAAGCTCTTCTTCTTTCTTCGCTTCTGGCAGTTCGCCTGCCAGCGTCCAGCTACCTTGCGTCCAGCTGTAAGCTTCTGCGGTAGTCACTTCTTTCGCCAAATCCATGCCGTTGAGGCCCGGGAACGCTTTGGCTTTTTCCTGCGCCAGCGCCGCATCCAGGTTATCCCCTGCGATGATGCAGCCGTTCTGAGCGCCTTTTTCGCGCAGAATTCGCGTCAGCTTACGGGTATCGATATCAGCAATCGCCACGATGTTATGGCGCTTCAGGTAGGAAGAGAGGTCTTCGGTATTGCGGTAGTTGCTGGCAATCAGCGGCAGGTCGCGAATAATCAGACCTTGTGCATGTACCTGAGAGGACTCTTCATCGGCGGGGTTGGTGCCGACATTACCGATATGGGGATAAGTAAGGGTGACGATTTGGCGGGAATAGGAAGGATCAGTGAGGATTTCTTGATAACCGGTCATTGAAGTATTGAAAACGACTTCCCCAACCGCCGAACCTGTTGCCCCTATGGCCCGACCGATAAACTGGGTTCCGTCTTCCAGAACCAATAGCGCTGACTTAATCAAAACACCCTCCAGAGAATATTCACTCACTTTATCTGCATATTAATTCACAACAGCGTCATGAATCAATGCAAATTTGCTGCCAGTGGATTTTCGGCAAACGGCGGCATTCTCGGGATTTAGAGAGGGAAAGTCAACTCAAAATGGGTGTTTTACGTATTCTTTTACGCGACTGGGGAAGTTAAGCGTGTTTAAGCGACATAAAGATCAACAAAATCACACAGGAAAACGTTTGTTTACGCAGTTAAATAGATTTCTAGAGTATGGGACGTAAAAAACCAGACCAAATGGTCAAAATTCACATCACCGCAACACAAAAAACAATGAATAATCGCATAAATAGCGCTTACAGAGATAAATAGAATTAAAATGCGAAAAATAAAAGGGCAGTAAATTACTGCCCTTTGTAATCAAGTAGTTATGATTACGACAACCACATCACGAAGGGTAACAACATTTATAAATTGTTCAAATCAAGGACATCTTTCATATCAAAAAGACCATTATCTTTATTTTTTAGCCACAGTGCGGAGCGTACTGCACCGTTTGCAAACGTCATTCGGCTAGATGCTTTATGCGTGATTTCCACTCTTTCGCCTATATCGGCGAAGATAGCGGTATGTTCGCCGACAATATCGCCCGCGCGAACCGTAGCAAAACCAATTGTGCCCGGCACGCGCTCGCCAGTGTGGCCTTCGCGCGCATAGACCGCACAGTCTTTTAAATCTTTATCCAGTGCATAAGCAATCGCTTCGCCCATCGCCAGGGCAGTACCGGAAGGTGCATCAACTTTGTAACGGTGATGGGCTTCGATAATCTCAATATCGGTATAGTCGCCCATCACTTTCGCCGCTTTCTCCAGCAGCTTGAGCATGACATTGACACCCACGCTGAAATTCGCGGCAAAGACGATGGCAATGTCTTTGCTGGCGTCTTTGATCGCCTGCTTGCCCACATCATCAAAACCGGTAGTACCGATCACCATGCCTTTACCGTGCTGATGACAAAAAGCCAGATGATTGAGCGTTCCTTCCGGGCGGGTAAAATCGATGAACACGTCAAAATCATCTTTCACCGCGTCCAGACTGCTTTGCACCATGACGCCCGTCTTTCCTGCGCCTGCCAGTTCACCTGCATCGGTGCCTAAAAGCGTAGAGCCTTCACGCTCCAGCGCCGCACCCAGCGCCACGCCGTCCATTTGCATCGCGGCCTGAATTAACTGACGGCCCATACGACCCCCCGCGCCTGCTATCGCGACACGGACCTGTGCATCATGCATAGTTATTCTCTTACGTTAAAAGTATGTAAATCGTTTTCAGATTAACCAGCCTTTGCGAAGGCTGCCAACTGAAAACGCCGATAATTAGAATTTAATGTTAAACAGGGAGTGATATCAGTTACAGACATGATCGTCAGCGAAAACCGCAGGATTCTCGCACCACCAAAGCAGGCGGCAGGATTATCCGTTTGGCAGGCTCATCATTGCCCTGTATCCGGCTAAAAAGCAGCTCCCCCGCTTTGCGGCCAATCTCTTTTGCCGCCACCGACACCGTGGTCAATGCTGGCTGTACCAGCGCCGCTTCGGTGATGTCATCGAACCCTACCAGCGCAAAATCACGCCCCGGCTCACGGCCCAGCTTGCGTAAAGTCTGCATCACGCCCAGCGCCACAATATCCTGATAGCAAATGGCCGCCTCAATCTGCGGATTATCGCGTATCAATGCTTCCGCCACGCGCGCGCCGTCACTCTGGCTGGCCTGCGAGGTGACGATCCAGGCCGGATTTGGCGTCACGCCGTATTCCAGCAGCTTGCTGGTGAACCCGCCAATACGCTGCGCCCGCGAGCCTGAATTCTGGCTACCGCCGATAAACGCAATGTGCCGATGACCCATTCTGAGCAGATGCTCGGTCGCCATCTGAGTACCTAAGAAGTTGTCCGTCCCGACAAAATCAAAATCCGGATCGTTTAGCGGGCGCACGACCATAATCGCCGGAATGTTGCGCCGCTTCAGGCCATCGAAAAATGCCTGCGGTGTTTCGCGGGCAGCACACAGCACCATACCACCGACGTTGTTGCGCATGAGCGAATCGACAAATTTTTGCTGCCGTTCCGCTGATTCTTCGCTGTTCGCCAGAAAGAGCAGCAGGTCGTGGCGCTCCATTTCATGACTCAGCCCCGCCGTCATCTCGCCGTAAAAGGGGTTAGTAATATCATGTAACAGCAGCCCGACCTGATTACTGCTGCGATTACGTAAGTTGGCCGCCGTCTGGTTATAGACATAGCCTGACTCATCCAGCGCCTTGAGTACCCTTTCGCGCGTACTTTGCGAAATGCGCCCCTTGTTACACAGCACCATCGATACGGTCGCCGTTGAAACTCCGGCGCGTTTTGCGACATCTGCCAGCGTGATTCCCGTCATATTGACTCCTTAGACTTCACTACAGATTAATCGAATAACCTATTTTTTGCATTTTTCCCTGTGAGTCTCTTCACATTACGGCCACCGATCGGGATTCCATTGGCATTTATGGCGGGTTAATCGCGTTAACCACTCTTTTCAAATGCGGTTAATCGAATAACCTTAAACCACGATTACGGAGGAATAAATGACAACCTACGACAGATTTCCCACGGTGACGGTGAAGGGTTATGACGACAGCGCATGGCAAGGCTGGGAGGCCATTGCCAAAACTGTTAACGCCAAAACCCAACAGCAAAAACGTACCGTACTGGTGATTGATTGCTATCCCGGCGTCCGCCTTTCTGAACTTGAAGACAGCCTGCTGCCGCGCTTAAGCCCGGCGCTGACGATTAACGCGGAACGAGCGCGACAGGATGAGCACGCGCTTCATGACATGCTGGCGCGCAATCTCACCGACGATCGTGTCTTTGGCGTGCTCTCCTGCCACCAGCTTGATGAGTTTATCGACTCGTCTCGCCTGGCGGCGCTGCAAGAGCGGGTCAGGCAGTGTTCCAGCGGATTAGTGATTATCTATGGTCCTGGCGCCGCGCTTGTCCATCCGGGCGACGTGTTGGTGTACGCCGACCTTCCCCGCTGGGAGATCCAGCAGCGTATGCGCAGCGGTGAGCTGGATAACTGGGGGGCACAAAACCAGAGCGAAGACATGCTTCGTCGTTACAAACGCGCGTTCTTTATTGAATGGCGCGTCTTTGACCGCCACAAAACGCCGCTTCTCAAGCGCGCCGATTTTGTTCTGGACACGACCCGCGCGCAGAGTCCCGCCATGGTGAGCGGCGAGGCATTACGTGCCGGACTGGCTCAAACTGCCACTCAGCCTTTTCGCGTCGTGCCGTTTTTCGATCCCGGCGTGTGGGGCGGCCAGTGGATGAAACAGCAATTCGATCTCGATCCCTCTGCGCCCAATTACGCATGGTGTTTTGACTGCGTGCCCGAGGAGAACAGCCTGTTATTGCGTGTTGGCGCGGTGCGGATCGAGATCCCCTCTCAGGATTTGGTCTTGCTTCAACCTCGCGCCCTGCTGGGCGAGAAAGTTCACGCCCGCTTCGGCGCGGAGTTCCCGATCCGTTTTGACTTCCTCGATACCATCGGCGGGCAGAACCTGAGTTTCCAGGTTCATCCGGTCACGGAATATATTCAGCAGCAGTTCGGGATGCATTACACCCAGGATGAAAGCTACTACATTCTGGAAGCCGAACCGGGTGCCATGGTCTATCTGGGAACAAAAACCGGCATCGATCCGCACGCCATGATGGACGATCTCAGGCGCGCAGGGCGCGGTGAAAAATCGTTTGATGATGCCCGCTTCGTGAATCAGATCCCGGCAAATAAGCACGACCACTTTCTGATCCCGGCAGGCACCGTGCATTGTTCCGGCGCGGGGACGATGGTGCTGGAGATCAGCGCCACGCCGTATATCTTCACCTTCAAACTGTGGGACTGGGATCGTCTGGGGATGGACGGTTTGCCACGTCCGGTGCATCTGGATCATGGCGAAAAGGTGATCGACTGGCAGCGCGATACGCAGTGGGTACATCAACATCTGGTGAATCAATTTGAACCTATCGCCGAAGGAAATCACTGGCGCGAAGAACGCACCGGACTGCACGAACGTGAATTTATCGAAACGCGCCGCCACTGGTTTAGCGAACCCGTCGTGCATCACACCGGCGGCGGCGTGAACGTGCTGAATCTGGTGGAGGGCGACCGGGCGATAGTCGACAGCCCAACCGGCGCATTCGAGCCGTTTACCGTCCATTACGCCGAAACGTTCATCATCCCGGCTGACGTGGGTGAATATCGCATCTCACCTTCTGACAACGCCTCCGATCGGCCACTGGCCACCATCAAAGCCTGGGTAAGGAGCTAACAATGATTCATTTTATTGTCGCGACCCACGGCCCGCTTGCCGACGCGTTGCTGGCAAGCGGTCGAATGGTGTATGGCGACCTTCCTTGCGTGCAGGCCGTTTGTCTTACCGAACAGGCAGGAATAGAGGGTTTTCGCCGTGACTTTGCCGCCACGCTTCAAGCCGCCAGTGCAAACGCCGACGGCGTGCTGGTGTTGTGCGATATGCAAAGCGGCACGCCGTGGAACGTGGCCTGCGAAGTGGCGTTTAACCCGCACACGCAGCCCCCGGTCGCCGTCGTGGCGGGGGTTAACTTCCCGATGTTACTGCAAACCGACGACATCATGATGACACGCGATGTTCACCATGCCGCCGCGCAGATTATCGAACTCACTCTGCCGACGCTTATTCAGGCGAAACCGGCAGATTCTGCACAGACAGACGATTTTTAAGGAGCCGCATATGAGTATTTCTTTTGTACGCATTGATGACCGCGTGATCCACGGGCAGCTCATCACACGCTGGGCCAAAGAGCTGCCCTGTGACGGTATCGTCGCCATTGACGATGCCGTCGCGGCCGACCCGCTGCTTTCATCGGTCATGAAAGGGGCCGTCTCCGATACCAAAGTGTGGCTGTTCGATACGGCCACCGCCATCGAGAAATTGCCAAAAGTGATAGCCAGCGAGAAGCGCTATTTTGTGATTGGCAAATCACCGCTCACACTTCAACGCATTGAGCAGGCAGGGATTAGCCTGAAAAACAGCAATGGCAAAATCAACGTGGGGCCGATGAGTGCCCGCGCTAATACCACCACCATCGGCCCTAATCAATCGGTCACTGCCGAAGAAGCGGCGGCCTTTGAGTGGCTCACTGCTCAGGGACACTCGATTGAATTTCGCCTGGTTCCCGATGCCAGTTTTTATCGCTGGCAGGACGCCAGACAAAAGCTGAAATAAGGAACACATCATGATTATTGAAGCCTCATTAATTGGCCTGCTTTGCTATCTTGGCGCGCTTAGCAGCCCGTGGCTGCTAGGGCTGACCGGCGGCTGGTATCTCATCTCCCGACCGCTTATTTCCGGGATGCTGGTTGGCCTGATTCTGGGTGACGTCAAAACCGGGATCATGATTGGCGTAGCGGTGCAGGCGGTTTATATCGCTATGGTCACGCCGGGCGGCTCGATGCCTGCCGATCTCAACTTTGTTGCCTACCCCGCGATTGCGTTGGGGATTTTGTCCGGCAAAGGACCAGAGGTCGCCGTCGCGCTGGCAGCGACCATCGGTATCGCCGGTACTATTCTCTTTAACGCGATGATGGTACTGAACTCATTCTGGAACCATCGGGCCGACATTGCCCTTGAGCGCGGCGACGAGCGCGGAATTTACCTCAACAGCGCCATCTGGCCGCAGGCGATGAATTTTGTTCTGCGCTTTGTGCCGACCTTTATCGCCGTCTTCTTTGGCGCACAGTACATCAGCGGCTTTATGGACAGCCTGCCCCACATCGTGCTCTCCACCATGAATGTGCTGGGTGGCATTTTGCCAGCCGTGGGTATCGCCATCCTGCTTAAGCAGATCATCAAAAGCTACTCCATGCTCATCTACTTCCTGGTGGGTTTCGTCTGCATCGTTTTCCTGAAGCTGAACATGGTGGCGCTGGTGATCGTTGGCGCGCTGCTGGCGTTAATTCATTACAACTACAAACCGGAACCGCCGCAGGCTACGGCCTCAAGGCCGTTACCCATTGATGAGGATGAATTCTGATGGAAGACCGTAAACTCACCCGCAAAGATCTGCGCCGCTGCTGGCGGGCATGGATGATGCACAACCTGTCTTCGATGAGCTTTGAACGCCTGGAATCCTTCGGCTTTTGCCTGAGCATGCTGCCGGTGGCAAAAAAACTCTATCCCGATGCCGTTCAACGAACTGAAATGCTGCGCCGTCACGCCTCGTTCTACAACACCGAGCCGCAGATTGGCGCGATTGTTAACGGCATGGCGCTGGGTCTGGAGGAGAAAAAGGCCAACGGCGAACCGATCGATGGAGAAACCATTAACACACTGAAGGTGGGTCTGATGGGGCCGATCGCCGGGATCGGCGATTCCATGATCCCAGGTATGCTGATCCCGATCCTGCTCAGCATCGGGATGGCGCTGGCGGCAGGCGGGAATATTCTCGGCCCGCTATTTTATACCGTCGCCTGGCTGGCCATTATCATTCCTGGCTCCTGGTTCCTGTTTCTTAAGGGCTACCAGATGGGGTCGGGATCGGTGGAAATGCTGGTCAGCAGCAAATCCACACGGCTGCGAGAAGCGCTTTCGCTGCTGGGCGTGTTCGTCATGGGCGGCGTCGCGGCAAGCTACGTGAAGCTGGGCACTGGCCTGGAGTTCATCACCCAGGACGGCGTTAACATTCACGTGCAGCAGATGCTGGACGGTATATTCCCGCAGCTGCTTCCGCTTATTGTGGTACTGGGGACCTGGTATCTGATGGCAAAACGTGGCGTGTCGCCGGTCAAAGCCATGGTATTACTGCTGATACTGGCGGCACTTGGCGTGGCATCGGGTTTCTTTGCTGGATAAAATAACCGGGGCGATGCCCCGGTCTCTTTACGGATGGAAGTTATCCCACAGTTCTGGCGTTTTATCCGGGCGCGATATGAACTGGAATCGAGCAGGATCGTCGATAAACTGCTGATAAATGGGCGCGTCGGTAAGGCCAAACTCACGATAACAACGTGGCGTAATCATCTGTAACCGCCCTGGCATATAGTGATGATTGTGCTGCCAGATAATATTGTTCCCCTGTACAAGCGGATACCAGGCCAATCCCTTACGTGCGCGAACCGCGTCATACTCAAAGCCATATTCCCGGTCACACCATGCGCCAAACGTAAGCGGTTCGTCGGGAGAGGCAGAGATCGTCGCATGTCCCCAACCCGGCGGCACCAGCACTTTTTCTCCCGGCCCCGCGAGCACCGCAAAACAACGCCCCGGATCGTCCTCAACGTATTCCTGCATATAGATAATCGCTTTACCCTGCCAGATTTCGTACAGCTCGGGTGGCGACCATCCGCTGTGCTGACTGATACGGTGAATATGTCCCTGGCTGCGCACCGGCTCTTCTCCGAGCGTTCCCGCCGCGTAGGTGACTACGCCAAAGAGCAGCATTCGTTTTTCAAGCTCCTGCCTGTCGGCCAGACGCGCCACATCCATTGCAATGGCGTATACCTGCTCTGGTCCCTCACACTCCGGATTGCGCAGCGACGGGCGAATCTGATCCAGCGTGCGGATCTCCGGCATCGGACCGGTAACGTCGTCTCCATAGCTAAAACCCAGCGGCCGATGCGTGATGGTCATATCCAGCCCATAGTTAGCCATGACCGACCTCCCATCCCTGCGAATGGTTTGCAGAGGTAAATACCCGAAGCGCAAAACCCCCGGCTAACGCCGCGTAGTCATGCCCGGCCACGCTCGGCCATACCGCCAATGCGGAGAGCGTTTCGTCTGCGGTGTTAATCAAGCGATGCGCGGTAAAGGGAGGAATAATATGTACCGAGCCGGGCGTTACGCGCTCAAGGCGCGCGTCCCCGGACTCTGTCTGGAGCAGAAGCAAGCCGCACCCGCGCAGGCCAAAATAGACCTCGCCCTGTTCGCGGCGCTGATGAAAGTGACCCCGGGTCATAAAGAACTCGTTGCCAATTTTCCCGGCGTGAAGGTGCGTGACACCCACGTACAGCGCCCCCTCGCCCGACGGGGAGTCGAACATTTCAACGTCATAGACGCTCTGTTGTGGATCGCTGCCCAGCCAGGCGTCGTTATCGCTAAAAACAGCATGCAGATCGGCGACACGTGTTGTCTTGCGGATAAGCGGACCGTTGGCAAATACGCCGCTGGCCCACGCCACCTGAGGTGGCAGGATAATGTCAGGATTCATGTTTATCTCCGGCCCGAGGAGAACAACATGACAAGCCTATCAGATTAAACGATTAACCTCTCGCCAGGCCTCCAGGTTTGCTGGGTTAATCACAGTTCAGCGAGCGTATTATTCGACGGTATAATTGACCACCAGCTGCCCTTTTTTCATCTTAAGCCCGGTGATCGTCATCGGCCCGATTTGCCCCAGTTGCTGAACATGGGTGCCCCCGCACAGATAGGCAGGGAGAAAGCCAAACCGGACCTGACGTCTCCCCTCTTCAATCTCGGTATGGCAAAGCAAATTCTGCGTTTTCCAGCCTTCAATAAGGGTAGTCAGCGCGCTGGCATCAGGGATGGCTGCCTGCTGTGCTCCCGCGACAAAAGTTATCCGCCCCTCACCCGGCCAGTGATGGGCTTTCACCGGCTCCCAACCAACGTGCTCACCGGCATAGCCAATCAAATGCCCGGCGCTGTGCCAGCGGGAATGAACATCCCTCGCGGCTTTATCCACCTGCATATCCACTTCGCCCGGGGTAAGCGGTCGCGCCAGGACATGCACAACATGCTCCCCGCGCTGGCTGACCCCTTCCACCGCAATCCCCGCGATCCAGCCTTTATCCGCAGGCTGACCGCCGCCCTGGGGGTGGAAAAGCGTTTTATCCAGCTCAATGGCGTAGCGTCCATCAGGCTCCTCGGTGCAACGAATCACCTGCGCGTGACCTTCCGTCGCTTCACTTGTGTAATAAAGACGTTCTGTCATGGTTGTTCTCCTCTGTTACCTGACAGTATATTCATTAGTTCAACGTCGATAATCGACCGTTCAAACAATGCACTTTTGCCTGGTATGCACAAATGAAACCTGCACTCCTTCCCGATCTGGCGACCTTTGTCGCTATCGTAGAGCACGGTAGTTTTTCGACAGCTGCCCGTATCGGCGGGGCAACGCCTTCGGCAATGAGCCGCTGCGTCTCGCGTCTCGAGCAGGAGATGGGCTGCAAATTACTGCATCGCACCACGCGAAAGCTGGCGCTCACCGAAACCGGTAAATCGGTTTATGAACATGCACTGGATATGCTGGAGGCGGCTAAACAGGCGATGGATTCCGGCAGTAGCTTACAAACCGTTGCGCAGGGAAAGCTCATCCTGAGCGTCCCGAAAGCCGTTGGACGATTTGTGATTCATCCGCTGATCCCGGAGTTTCTCGACCGTCATCCGCAGATCGACGTCTGCCTGCGCCTGGAAGATCGCTACATGGATCTGATCGATGATGGCGTCGATCTGGCGCTGCGGATCACCAATACGCCCTCTCCCGGTCTGTATGGCAAGCCGCTGATCCCGGTGACCCATGTTGTTTGCGCGACGCCGGAATACCTTCGTCGCTCGGGCACCCCGCAGCATCCGCACGATCTCCGCGCTCACAGCTGTATCTCACTCGGTGAGACGCCTGCCGATTCGCGCTGGAAATTTGCTTTGCAGGGGAAAACGGAAACCATACAAACGCATGGACGCTATGCCGCTAACCATACGGGCGTGCGGCTGGACGCGGTAAAACGCCACCTGGGAATTGGCAGTTTGCCGCTGTTTACGGCGCGTGAAGCGCTGGAGAGTGGGGAGATAGTCCAGGTGCTGTCGGAGTGGGAATTTATCAGCAGCTACTCGGGCGATCTCTGGCTACTGTGGACGCGTAACAAACATATGCCAGCCAGAATGCGAGCGATGATTAACTACCTGAACGAAAAAATGCCAGTCATTAAGTGACTGGCATCGGTAACCCTTACTCGACTTCGCGCGCGTCGATGCGTAGCTCTTTCGGTACTTCGAAGACAATGTTCTCTTCGCGACCTTCGAGCGGTACGGCAGCTCCGCCACCCAACTCCTGAAGACGGGAAATGACATTCTGCACCAGAATGTCAGGCGCAGAAGCACCCGCAGTGACGCCAACGCAAGCCGCATGTTTCACCCATGCTTCCTGGATATCGGTCGCGTCATCGATCAGGTACGCATTTTTCCCCATCCGCTGAGCCAGTTCAGCCAGACGGTTGGAGTTAGACGAGTTTTTCGAGCCCACAACCAGCACCACATCAGCCTGTTCGGCCAGCGCGCGCACCGCTTCCTGACGGTTGGTGGTGGCATAGCAAATGTCATCTTTACGCGGACCAACGATTTTCGGGAAGCGCTGGCGTAAAGCGTCAATCACATCAGACGTATCATCAACGGAGAGCGTGGTCTGGGTCATAAACGACAGCTTGGCGTCGTTTTTCACGTTGAGCGTCAGTACATCTTCC
>JALCNW010000101.1 GCA_022649305.1 Enterobacter sp. | reverse complement strand
AAGGCCAAATAGGGGTTCACAAGGTACGGCCCGTACTGAACCCGGGTAGGCTGCTTGAGCCAGTGAGCGATTGCTGGCCTAGATGAATGACTGTCCACGACAGAACCCGGCTTATCGGTCAGCTTCACCTTTTCGCATAACCCCGCTTCGGCGGGGTTTTTTGCTTTTGGTCCCCGGCACGAATTGTCATATTTGCGACAATAAGCACATTTCACTGCTTTTATAAAAAATGTAGCGATATCGAACGAGATAACGATCGGAATCACAAAATTACACGCTGCAAAATGGCGATTTTTTAGTGTTGTAAGAGTGTTGTTTTTGTATCTAATTTGTTTCTTATAGTTTTCGTGTTTATTACACGTACTTTGATATCCAATACATTCGCCCCGTGAATGTGTGATGTATCCGACTGTTTTCACCCTGCTGGTCGGTTTTTTACTGGCTTATTTGATAATTTACAATAATGTTTAATCAGACTCATGATGGTTTATTAATCTTTAATTGCCTGAAATATAGCCTTTATTGCCGCTGTTTAATTGTCATTAATACATCATGGTTATCGCCATAAAATAAATTTATCTCTCTGAATTTTATTGATCAATATCAGGCAATGTGATGATAAAATTAATGGTAACTCATTGATTTATAATTCTTTAAAGGGTTGTTTATAGACAGGAAAACTAAGCGCAAAAGTAATTTGTGAGTAACAGCACATACCCCCGCCATCAATAATGAGTACAATTCTGCATCGGGATAAGGAAATAAGCGCAGAATATGACGAACACTATTATTCTACCGAAAACACAGCACCTCGTTGTATTTCAGGAAGTCATTAAAAGTGGCTCCATTGGTTCTGCCGCCCGGCAGCTTGGCCTGACACAACCCGCTGTCAGCAAAATCATCAACGATATCGAAACTTACTTTGGCGTTGAGTTGATTGTGCGTAAGAACACCGGTGTAAAGCTGACCAGCGCAGGGCAAACCCTGCTGGTGTACTCCGAGTCCATCACCCGCGAAATGAAGAACATGGTCAGTGAAATGAACAACCTCAGCTTCAGCACCGTTATTGATGTCTCTTTTGGATATCCATCGCTGATCGGCTTTACGTTTCTCTCAAGCATGATCAAAAAATTCAAAGAAGTGTTCCCAAAAGCACGGGTATCGATGTTTGAAGCGCAGCTGTCATCGTTCCTTCCTGCGATACGCGATGGTCGGCTGGATTTTGCTATTGGCACCTTGAGCGATGAAATGCTGCTGCAAGACTTGCACGTAGAGCCGCTGTTTGAATCCGAATTTGTGCTGGTGGCCAGCAAGTCACGAACATGCACCGGTCCGACGACCCTGGCATCGCTCACGCATGAACAGTGGGTGATGCCGCAAACCGACATGGGCTACTACAAAGAATTACTTACTACCCTCAAGAACAACCACATCAGTATTGAAAACATCGTTCAGACCGACTCCGTTGTCACCATCTATAACCTGGTTCTCAATGCTGATTATCTCACCGTTATTCCTCGTGACATGATTGCGCCCTTTGGCTCGGACCAATTTATCGTGCTGCCGGTGGAAGAGGAATTACCCGTTGCGCGTTACGCGGCGGTGTGGTCAAAGAATTATCGAATCAAAAAATCCGCTTCGGTATTAGTGGAGTTGGCAAAGCTTTATTCCGCACAAAACAGTGAAAGGCGAAAGCAATTTGTAATAACTGAATAAGCAACTCAGCTTTAACAATTTTGAATAACCGACGATTACCATTAGGCGTCGACACCCAGGTTTTGCTTTAAAAACATTTATTATTATAAAGAGGATTATATGCACATTACTTACGATCTTCCGGTAACGATTGAAGAAATACAAGCTGCCCGCAAACGACTGGCTGGAAAAATTTATAAAACCGGTATGCCGCGCTCGAACTATTTAAGCGAACAGTGCAAAGGTGAAATATACCTCAAGTTTGAAAACATGCAGCGTACCGGGTCTTTCAAAATTCGCGGCGCGTTTAATAAATTAAGCTCGCTGACCGAGGCAGAAAAACGCAAAGGCGTGGTGGCCTGTTCCGCAGGTAATCACGCGCAGGGTGTATCACTTTCCTGTGCGATGTTGGGTATCGATGGCAAAGTGGTGATGCCGATGGGCGCGCCGAAATCCAAAGTTGCGGCAACGCGCGACTACTCTGCCGAAGTTGTTATGCATGGTGATAACTTTAACGACACCATCGCTAAGGTCAGCGAAATCGTTGAGCTGGAAGGCCGTATCTTTATCCCGCCTTACGATGATGCGCTGGTGATCGCGGGTCAAGGAACTATCGGTCTGGAAATCCTCGAAGACTTGTACGACGTAGACAACGTGATTGTGCCCATTGGCGGCGGCGGCTTAATTGCCGGTATTGCTACCGCGATTAAATCCATTAACCCGA
The DNA here is from genome assembly GCA_022649305.1 of Enterobacter sp. Taxonomy (GTDB): domain Bacteria; phylum Pseudomonadota; class Gammaproteobacteria; order Enterobacterales; family Enterobacteriaceae; genus Enterobacter. The sequence continues at coordinate 12,256 of JALCNW010000101.1, read as the reverse complement.
CGATTAATATTATCGGCGTGCAATCAGAAAACGTTCACGGCATGGCGGCGTCCTATTATGCCGGGGAAATAATGAACCACCGTACCACCAGCACATTAGCTGACGGCTGCGATGTGTCGCGCCCTGGTAAATTAACCTTCGAAATCGTTCGTGAACTGGTCGATGACATTGTACTGGTCAGTGAAGACGATATTCGCAATAGCATGATCGCGCTTATCCAGCGTAATAAAGTGGTCACCGAAGGCGCAGGCGCGCTGGCGACCGCCGCATTATTAAGTGGCAAGCTGGATCATTATATTCAGGGTCGTAAAACGGTCAGTATTATTTCTGGCGGTAATATCGACCTCTCTCGCGTTTCACAAATTACCGGCTTCGCTGACGCATAACATAAAAGGATAATTTATGAGCAACACTGAAAGCATTATCGTCGGTCAGACAAAAACGTCGTCCTGGCGAAAATCCGACACGACCTGGACGCTAGGGCTGTTTGGTACGGCAATCGGCGCAGGCGTATTATTCTTTCCTATTCGCGCAGGCTTTGGCGGCCTGATTCCTATTTTACTGATGCTGGTGCTGGCCTATCCGATTGCGTTCTATTGCCACCGCGCGCTGGCTCGTCTATGCCTGTCCGGCAGTAATCCTTCCGGGAACATCACCGAGACGGTCGAAGAGCATTTTGGCAAAACCGGCGGGGTGGTGATCACCTTCCTGTATTTCTTTGCGATTTGCCCGCTGCTGTGGATTTACGGCGTCACCATTACCAACACCTTTATGACCTTCTGGGAAAACCAGCTCCAGATGCCGGCGCTAAACCGCGGCTTTGTTGCCCTGTTCCTGCTGCTGCTGATGGCGTTCGTTATCTGGTTTGGTAAAGACCTGATGGTGAAGGTGATGAGCTTCCTGGTGTTCCCGTTCATTGCCAGCCTGATCCTTATCTCCCTGTCGCTGATCCCTTACTGGAACTCGGCGGTTATCGACCAGGTGAGTATGAGCGACCTCGCCTTTACCGGACATGATGGCATTCTGGTCACCGTCTGGCTGGGGATATCCATTATGGTGTTCTCCTTTAACTTCTCACCGATTGTCTCTTCGTTTGTGGTTTCCAAGCGTGAAGAGTACGAAGGCGAATTCGGTAAAGAGTTTACCGAGCAGAAATGTTCCAAAATCATTGGCCGCGCCAGCTTGCTGATGGTGGCAGTGGTGATGTTCTTCGCCTTTAGCTGCCTGTTCACGCTCTCTCCGCAGAATATGGCGGAAGCCAAAGCGCAGAACATTCCGGTGCTCTCTTACCTGGCGAACCACTTCGCGACCATGACTGGCACCAAATCGACGTTTGCGACCGTGCTGGAATACGGCGCGTCAATCATCGCGCTGGTGGCGATTTTCAAATCCTTCTTCGGCCACTATCTGGGCACGCTGGAAGGGCTGAACGGTCTGGTGCTGAAGTTTGGTTACAAGGGCGATAAGAAAAAAGTCTCTGTCGGCAAACTGAACACCATCAGCATGATCTTCATCATGGGTTCAACCTGGGTCGTTGCTTACGCCAACCCGAACATTCTCGACCTTATCGAAGCCATGGGTGCGCCGATTATCGCTTCTCTGCTGTGCCTGTTGCCGATGTTCGCTATCCGTAAAGTCCCGGCCCTGGCGAAGTTCAGAGGCAGAACCGAGAACCTTTTCGTTACCGCGATTGGTCTGCTGACCATTCTGAATATCGTTTACAAACTGTTCTGATTTATTGCTCAGGAAGAGCGGAGTAAAGACATGATTGAGTTTCCGGTTGTACTGGTAATTAACTGTGGTTCGTCTTCTGTGAAGTTTTCGGTGCTGGATGCAGCTAGTTGCGACGCGCTCATCACCGGCATCGCGGACGGCGTTAACACGGACAACGCCTTTATATCCGTGAACGGGGGCGAGCCAGTATCGCTGGCTCGCAAGGACTACGAAGGGGCGCTGGCAGCCATCGCCCTGGAGCTTGAAACGCGCAATTTGATGGGTAGCGTGGCCTTAATCGGCCACCGTATCGCCCACGGTGGCAGCGTGTTTAGCGAGTCCACTCCGATCACGGAAGCGGTTATTGAGCAGATCCGCCAGATTTCGCCGCTGGCCCCGCTGCACAACTACGCCAACCTCAGCGGCGTTGAAGCGGCAGCGCATCTTTTCCCTGGCGTTCAGCAGGTGGCTGTTTTTGATACCAGCTTCCACCAGACGCTTGCGCCCCAGGCGTATTTATACGGTTTACCTTATCGTTATTTTGAAGAGCTTGGCGTGCGTCGCTACGGATTTCACGGCACCTCGCATCGCTATGTGGCTCAGCAGGCCTATGCGCTGCTGGATATTCCACAAGACGACAGCGGGCTGGTGATTGCTCATCTCGGTAACGGCGCGTCTATCTGCGCGGTCCGTAACGGCGAAAGCGTGGATACCTCAATGGGGATGACGCCGCTGGAGGGGCTGATGATGGGCACACGCTGCGGTGATGTCGATTTTGGCGCGATGGCGTGGATTGCGCAGCAAACCGGTCAATCGCTCGAGGATCTGGAGCGCGTCGTCAATAAAGAGTCTGGTTTGCTCGGTATTTCCGGCCTCTCTTCCGACCTGCGCGCGCTGGAGAAAGCGTGGCATGACGGGCACGAACGCGCACGTCTGGCGATTGAAACCTTCGTGCAACGTATCGCGCGTCACATTGCCGGGCATGCGGCCTCTCTTCATCGCCTGGACGGAATCGTCTTTACCGGCGGTATTGGGGAGAACTCAAAACTGATCCGCCAGCTGGTGACGGACCGTCTGAAGGTGTTCGGCGTCGAGCTGGATCCTCTGAAAAATGCCCTTCCGGGTAGCGCGGGTGAGCGAATTATTACCACTGATAATTCTCGCGTGCCTTGCGCCGTTATCCCGACTAACGAAGAAAAAATGATTGCGCTGGATGCCATCCGTCTTGGAAAGGTTCAACCAGCTGCTGTTTACGCCTGATACAGAGAGAAAATCATGAAGGTAACGATGGATACTCGCGCCGCGCCCTATAGCGACGCGTGGGCCGGCTTTCGCGGCAACGACTGGCAGGCCAGCATTAACGTGCGAGATTTTATTCAGCACAACTACACCCCATACGAGGGCGATGAATCCTTCCTTGCGCAGGCGACGTCTGCAACGACGGCGCTGTGGCAAAAGGTGATGGAGGGCATCCGCCAGGAAAACGCCACTCATGCCCCGGTCGATTTTGACCTCAATGTCGCCACCACCATTACGGCACACGGGCCGGGATACATTGAAAAAGATCTCGAAACCGTCGTAGGCCTGCAAACGGATCAACCGCTGAAGCGCGCGCTGCATCCGTACGGTGGGATCAACATGATCCGCAGCTCGTTCGAAGCCTACGGACGCGAAATGGATCCGCAGTTCGAATACCTGTTCACGCATCTGCGCAAAACCCATAACCAGGGTGTGTTCGATGTGTATTCACCAGAAATGATGCGCTGCCGTAAGTCCGGCGTGCTCACCGGCCTGCCGGATGGTTACGGTCGCGGACGAATTATCGGTGATTATCGTCGTGTGGCGCTGTACGGCATCAGTTATTTGGTGCGCGAGCGCGAACTACAGTTTGCCGATCTACAGCTAAAAATGGAGCGTGGTGAAGATCTCGAAGCCACGATCCGCCTGCGTGAGGAGCTGTCCGAGCACCGCCGCGCACTGCTGCAAATCCAGGAGATGGCGGCGAGTTACGGATGCGACATTTCGCGACCGGCGATGAACGCGCAGGAAGCCGTACAGTGGCTTTACTTCGCCTATCTGGCAGCGGTGAAATCGCAAAACGGCGGGGCGATGTCGCTCGGTCGCACGGCGACGTTCCTCGATATTTATATCGAGCGCGATATGCAGGCCGGGCGTCTGAATGAGATCCAGGCGCAGGAACTGATCGACCATTTCATCATGAAGATCCGCATGGTGCGTTTCCTGCGCACGCCGGAATTTGACACGCTGTTCTCCGGCGATCCTATTTGGGCTACCGAAGTGATCGGCGGCATGGGGCTGGATGGTCGCACGCTGGTGAGCAAATCGTCGTTCCGTTATCTGCACACGCTGCACACTATGGGGCCGGCACCGGAGCCGAACCTGACGATTCTGTGGTCTGAACAATTACCGATTGCCTTTAAGAAGTACGCGGCGCAAATGTCCATTGCCACCTCGTCGCTACAGTACGAAAACGACGATCTGATGCGTGCTGACTTTGAGAGCGACGATTACGCTATCGCCTGCTGCGTCAGCCCGATGGTGATTGGCAAGCAGATGCAGTTCTTTGGCGCGCGCGCCAACCTCGCCAAAATTCTGCTGTACGCAATTAACGGTGGGGTGGATGAAAAGCTGAAAATCCAGGTTGGGCCAAAAACTGCGCCGCTGCTGGACGACGTGCTGGACTACGACACCGTAATGGCGAGCCTGGATCACTTTATGGACTGGCTGGCGGTGCAGTACATCAGCGCGCTGAACCTCATCCACTATATGCACGATAAATACAGCTATGAAGCTTCGCTGATGGCGTTACACGACCGCGATGTTCATCGCACGATGGCCTGCGGGATAGCTGGCCTGTCGGTGGCGGCGGATTCACTGTCGGCCATCAAATACGCGACGGTTCAGCCGGTTCGCGATCATACCGGTCTGGCGGTGGATTTTGTTATCGACGGGGAATACCCGCAATACGGCAACAACGACGATCGCGTGGACAGCATCGCCTGCGATCTGGTTGAGCGCTTTATGAAGAAAATTCAGGTGCTGCCAACCTATCGCAACGCGGTACCGACTCAGTCGATTCTGACCATCACTTCGAACGTGGTGTACGGCCAGAAGACCGGCAATACGCCGGACGGCCGTCGCGGTGGTACGCCGTTTGCGCCGGGAGCGAACCCGATGCACGGTCGTGACCGTAAAGGCGCGGTTGCCTCGCTGACGTCAGTGGCTAAGCTGCCGTTCACCTACGCCAAAGACGGGATTTCCTATACCTTCTCCATCGTGCCGCAGGCGCTGGGCAAAGACGAAGGCGTGCGCAAAACCAATCTGGTTGGCCTGCTGGACGGATATTTCCACCATGAGGCCGCCATTGAAGGCGGGCAGCATCTCAACGTGAACGTGATGAATCGAGAAATGTTGATGGATGCTATCGAACATCCAGAGAATTATCCGAACCTGACGATCCGCGTATCGGGCTATGCGGTGCGCTTTAATGCTCTCACTCGTGAACAACAGCAGGACGTTATCTCACGAACGTTTACTCAGGCAATCTAGCCTAAACCAGCTACCATGCCCCCTTACCGACAGGGGGCTTTTTTTTGTCCGCTTAACATACAAAATTGTTTATATAATTAATCACACATATTCATCCAGTCTTGAAAAACAATGCACCTGTTCCCCCCCTAAACAGTATTGAAGGACAGTAAGATGATGAAAATGACCCGTATTGCTTTGGTTGCCGCGTCACTGGCTTTTTGCAGTTTTGCAGCGCAAGCCGCTAACGTTGAGGCTGCGCCGTCACCTGCTCAGGATCCGCTCGTTCAGCATCTCAAGCTGAGCAACGACCAGGTGAAAAAGATTGAAGACTTGCACCAGAAACTGGAAGACAACGTCAGCAAGATCCCTATGACCGGCGTAAAAGATGGCGCGCTGATCGATATGTTCCAGGACGGTAAGTGGAATGAAAGCGTCGTCAAAAATCAGCTGGCTGCCTTCAGTAAGATTGAAGAACAGACACGCTATTACCGCGTTAAATACTATTTCGACGTAAGCCAGGTTCTGACGCCAGAACAGCGCAAACAGGTGAAATCCGATATGGCCGATGCGCTGGCTAACTGATTTTCTGCCCGCCGCCGTGCGGGCTTTTATTTCTTTGATGCCCGTCACTGTTAGAAAATGCTTTCTCTTTTTATCGAATAAAGAGTAATTTTTCCCTTTCCATGCGAAAAGCCTCACAAATATTGTGACTTTTTTCTCTCGTCCTCTGGGTATGATCTTTTCACTCTAATTACAAAAGCCTGCACTGCTTCGACTCATTATCGCTGGTGAGTAGATACCCATAACAATAACGTTCCACCCTACAAAATAAGCGAGTGCCTAATGGAAACGGCGACAAATAGCAGCGTGATTATAAATGACTCCCCGGCGGCAAGACGGGCGGGAATGAGTGAAAGTGAATGGCAGGAAGCGATTAAATTCGACAGTAACGACACCGGTTGGGTCATCATGAGTATCGGGATGGCAATCGGCGCGGGAATTGTTTTTCTCCCGGTTCAGGTGGGGCTAATGGGGCTGTGGGTTTTCCTGCTCTCATCCATTATTGGTTATCCGGCCATGTATCTTTTCCAGCGCTTGTTTATCAATACGCTGGCGGAGTCCCCGGAGTGTAAAGATTACCCGAGCGTTATTAGCGGTTACCTCGGTAAAAACTGGGGCATCCTGTTAGGAGCGCTCTATTTCGTGATGTTGGTTATCTGGATGTTTGTTTATTCCACGGCGATAACCAACGACAGTGCATCTTATCTGCATACCTTTGGCGTAACCGAGGGCCTGCTGTCGGAAAACCCGTTCTACGGCTTATTCCTGATTTGTATTCTGGTGGCTATCTCCTCGCGGGGTGAAAAGCTGCTGTTTAAAGTATCGAGCCTGATGGTGCTGACCAAACTGCTGGTGGTCGCCGCGCTGGGGCTGTCGATGATTGGCATGTGGCATCTTTATAACGCGGGTACGCTGCCGCCGACGGGCCTGCTGATTAAAAACGCCATTATCACGCTACCGTTTACGTTAACCTCCATTCTGTTTATTCAGACGCTGAGCCCGATGGTTATCTCTTATCGTTCACGCGCTAAGTCCATTGAAGTCGCGCGATATAAAGCGCTGCGGGCGATGAATATTGCCTTTGGTATTCTGTTTGTGACGGTCTTTTTCTACGCGGTGTCTTTTACTCTGGCGATGGGGCATGACGAAGCGGTCAAAGCGTATGAGCAGAATATTTCTGCCCTGGCGATTGCTGCGCAGTTTATTAGCGGCGACGGCGCGGGCTGGGTAAAAATCGTCAGCGTGATCCTGAATATCTTTGCCGTCATGACCGCCTTCTTTGGTGTTTATCTTGGTTTTCGCGAAGCCACTCAGGGCATCGTGATGAATATCCTGCGTCGTAAAATGCCGGCCGACAAAATTAATGAACGTACCGTGCAGCGCGGCATCATGGTTTTCGCCATTTTGCTGGCCTGGAGCGCCATTGTGTTAAACGCGCCGGTGCTGAGTTTCACCTCAATTTGTAGCCCGATTTTCGGCATGGTGGGCTGCTTAATTCCCGCGTGGCTGGTCTATAAGGTCCCTGCGCTACACAAATATAAAGGCGTGTCGCTGGTGATTATTATCATTACCGGGCTGCTGCTTTGTGTTTCTCCTTTCCTCGCTTTCTCATAAGGCGCAATTAAGGTCGTAACGATGTCTGAGCAAATGAATCCTTTGTGGAACCTGTTTATTCGCGCGGTGCAGGAAGAGGTTAAGCCTGCACTGGGGTGTACCGAGCCTATCTCACTGGCACTGGCCTGTGCGATTGCAGCCGAGCAACTGGACGGGGAGATCACGCACATCGACGCGTGGGTTTCGCCGAATTTAATGAAAAACGGGCTGGGTGTAACGGTGCCTGGCACCGGCATGGTGGGCTTGCCGATTGCAGCCGCGCTGGGTGCCATCGGTGGCGATGCGCAGAGCGGGCTGGAGGTGCTGAAAAGCGTCTCCGGCGAGGCTCTCGAAAAGGCTAAGTTCCTGCTTGCCTCTGGACATGTGCAGGTAAAATTGCAGGAGCCCTGTGACGACATTCTTTATAGCCGTGCTTGCGTGTATGCAGAGGGGGAATCGGCAAGCGTCACGATTGCTGGCGGGCATACGCGGGTGGTAAAGATTGAGCATCAAGGAGAAACCCGTTTCATGCTCGACCAGGAGCAGCAATGCTGTACCGACGATCCGCTGGCGATACTCTCGCAAACGACGCTGTCGCAGATCCTGGCGTTTGTCGAACAGGTGCCGTTCCCGGCCATCCGCTTTATTCTGGAGGCGGCGCATTTGAACGATGCGCTTTCTCAGGAGGGGTTAACCGGCGACTGGGGGTTACATATCGGTGCGACGCTGCGTAAACAGCAGGTGCGCGGTTTGATCGCGCGGGATTTGGGGTCAGAAATTGTGATCCGCACCAGTGCCGCATCGGATGCTCGTATGGGCGGCGCGACGCTGCCCGCGATGAGCAATTCTGGGTCGGGCAATCAGGGCATTACCGCCACCATGCCGGTGCTGGTCGTGGCTGAACACGTTCAGGCGGATGACGAAAAGCTGGCGCGCGCGCTGATGCTCTCGCACCTGTCGGCGATTTACATCCATCATCAACTGCCGCGGTTGTCGGCTCTGTGTGCTGCGACGACAGCGGGTATGGGGTCGGCGGCAGGGATGGCGTGGCTGATGGAGGGTCGATATGACGTTATCGCCATGGCGATCGGCAGCATGATTGGCGACGTCAGCGGGATGATTTGTGACGGCGCATCGAACAGCTGCGCAATGAAAGTCTCAACCAGCGTCACCAGCGCCTGGAAATCGGTGATGATGGCGCTCGATGATTCTGCCGTGACCGGCAACGAAGGGATCGTGGCGCATGACGTCGAGCAGTCTATCGCCAACCTATGCTCGCTAGCGTGCCGGTCGATGCAGGCAACTGACAGGCAGATTATTGAGATCATGGCGAGTAAGGTGTAATGGCATCCCCTCACCCTAACCCTCTCCCCATAGGGGTGTACGGTCCGGGGGGAGGGTTTACGTTACACCGGCAAATCGATGAGCAGCGCGCGCAGCGGCGTGTCGGCTACCAGCGTTATATTCGCTTCATCACGAATAAACGCCCCGTCACCGCAGGTGAGCGCTTCTTTCTCTTCCGAGTGCGTCAGCGCATGTACCGTACCGTGGATCGATTGCAGATAAGCACGCGGACCGTGGAGCTGGATGCTAACCTGTTCACCTTTTTTCAGCTCGATATGATGCAGCCACACCTGCTGGCGCAGTTGCAAACTCTCGTTGCTGCCGTCCGGCGTGGCAATCAGCTGCTGCTTATCCCCGCTCAAATTGATCTTCTGCACCAGCGGGTTTTCCCGCTCCGGGCAGGCATCCAGCCATAGCTGCATGCGGGTCAGCGTTTTGTCTTTGCTGAGGTTATGTTCGCTATAGCTGATACCTGGCTGCGTTGATATTAACAACGCTTCGCCCGCCTTCGCCTGAACATGATTGCCCTCGCTGTCGCGATATTCTGCTTCGCCTTCCAGAATCAGATTCAGGATATCCACTTTCGGATAGGTGCGTGGCTGGAAGGAGGCTCCCGGTGCGAGCACTTCCTGATTCAGCACGCGCAGTGAGGCGTAGCCGAGCAGTTTTGGGTCAAAGTAGTGTCCAAAGGAAAAGGTGTAGCGGGCCTGCAGCCAACCGAAATCGGCTTGTCCGCACTGTTTTGCTGTTCTTGTCGTAATCATAAAACTGACCTCTCTTTACACTAAAACAATGGTAAAGGTATGGACGCTTCATTGTTAGCCAGATATTCTGCCCGGTATGTTCAAATTTCCTGAATGAGAACGAGATGGCAAAAGAAAGAGCATTGACGCTTGAGGCGCTTCGCGTCATGGACGCGATCGACAGGCGTGGCAGCTTTGCCGCTGCGGCAGACGAGCTGGGGCGCGTTCCGTCTGCGCTGAGCTACACCATGCAAAAGTTAGAAGAAGAGCTGGACGTGGTGTTATTCGATCGTTCCGGTCACCGAACAAAATTCACCAATGTTGGCCGTATGCTGCTGGAGCGTGGACGCGTTCTGCTGGAAGCCGCCGATAAATTGACCACCGACGCCGAAGCACTCGCGCGTGGTTGGGAAACCCATCTAACGCTGGTGACTGAAGCGCTGGTGCCGACGTCGGCGCTGTTCCCGCTGGTAGAGCGGCTGGCGACCAAAGCCAATACGCAGCTTTCGGTGATTACAGAGGTGTTAGCCGGGGCGTGGGAGCGTCTGGAAACGGGCAGGGCAGATATCGTGATCGCGCCGGATATGCACTTCCGTTCATCTTCAGAGATCAACTCGAAAAAGCTCTACAGCGTGATGAACGTGTACGTTGCGGCACCTAATCATCCGATTCATCAGGAGGCTGAGCCATTATCCGAAGTGACCCGCGTGAAGTATCGCGGCGTGGCGGTGGCGGATACCGCGCGCGAGCGTCCGGTATTGACCGTACAGCTATTGGATAAACAGCCGCGCTTGACGGTCACTTCGCTTGAAGATAAACGTCAGGCGTTGTTGGCGGGCTTAGGTGTGGCGACGATGCCGTATCCGTTTGTCGAAAAGGATATTGCTGAAGGGCGTCTGCGGGTGGTCAGCCCGGAATACAGCAGCGAGGTGGATATCATTATGGCCTGGCGTCGCGACAGCATGGGCGAGGCAAAATCGTGGTGTTTGCGCGAAATTCCTAAGCTGTTCGCCAATAAGTAGTGCGCAAAGTCGGCCCGGCGATCGGTGTGCCGCCGGGCGATTCATCAGGCATTTAATTTCGGATCCGGTCCAAAACGATTTTCACCGGGGGTGCCGTTCTGGCAGTTAAAAATCAGGATCACCAGCCAGCCGATCACCGGGATCAACAGCAACAGCAACCACCAGGCCGAACGATCGGTATCATGAAGTCGACGGAAAACCACCGCCCATGAGGGCAGAAACACCAGTATTGCGTAAATTGTGGTCAGAATGCCTTCACCACCGGCGCGCTCCCAGCCCAGGATCCTGTCGATAATTCCCAGCACCATCGCGAGGATGAAGTTCACCAGAATGAACATCCAGTATTCTTTGCGGCGGGCGCGGCCACCAAAGCCAACGTAGTTTCTCAGAACTTTTAAATACCAGTCCATATTCCCTTACCTCGATAATCAGTCAATCACTTGTTTTTAAAGCAATCAAGGTAAGGATAGATGCAAATTGTGAATTTAAAAAGGGCATCAATTGATGCCCTGAATAATTAACCGAAACGAACGTCGCGGCCATGCGGCTCATCAAGATCCTGCCAGGGTCCAATCGAAATGATTCCCGTCGGGTTAATGGTTTTGTGGCTGCGATAATAGTGGGTGCGGATATGGTCAAAATCGACAGTGTCAGCGATGCCGTCCATCTGATAAATATCGCGCAGGAAACCGTAAAGATTGAGGTAATCGCTGATGCGGTGTTTGTCGCATTTGAAATGGGTGACATAAACCGGGTCGAAGCGTACCAGCGTGGTCCACAGGCGAATATCTGCCTCTGTCAGGCGATCGCCCGTCAGATAGCGATGCTGACCCAGGATTTGCTCCAGACGTTCAAGCGATTCAAATACTTTCTCGACCGCTTCGTCGTAGGCTTCCTGGCTTGTTGCAAAACCCGCTTTGTAGACGCCGTTATTCACGTTGTCGTAGATCCAGCTGTTTATCTCGTCGATCTTATCGCGCAACGCTACCGGATAGTAATCTCCGGCGCGGGCACCCTGTGCGTCGAATGCAGTATTGAACATGCGGATGATTTCCGCCGATTCATTACTGACAATGGTCTGGTTTTTCTTGTCCCACAGCACGGGAACAGTGACACGCCCGGTGTATTGCGGGTCAGCACGCAAATAGAGCTGATAGAGAAAATCATGATGATAAAGGTCATCGCCGGTAGCCGCCGGGAAATCGCTGTCGAAGGTCCAGCCGTTTTCCAGCATCAGCGGATTGACGACGGAGACAGGAATCAAGGATTCGAGTCCTTTGAGTTTGCGCACGATCAGCGTGCGATGGGCCCACGGGCAGGCGAGGGAAACGTACAGATGGTAACGATCTTTCTCAGCCGCAAATCCGCTTTCACCATTAGGGCCCGGCGCGCCATCGGCTGTAAGCCAGCTGCGGAAGGCCGAAACGGAACGCTTGAAACGTCCTCCAGTGGATGTGGTGTCATACCAGGTATCTTGCCAAACGCCGTCAACGAGTTGTCCCATTTTTTTCTCCTCTGGAAAGCAAAAAGCGAGGAGAAATCTCCTCGCTTTGTTTAATCAGTATAGCGTGATTACCACTTTTTATTCAGTACACGGTCGATGCTGAACGCGCCTGGACCGGTGATAGCCAGCAGCAGGAAGCCGCCTGCGATGGTCAGGTTTTTCATGAACATCAGGGAGTTCATGCCTTCCGCAAAGTTGCTGTGGAAGATAAACGCGGTCAGCAG
>JALCNW010000100.1 GCA_022649305.1 Enterobacter sp. | reverse complement strand
GCGGTGTGCTGGAGCTGGTGGATTATATGGAACAGTACTCCCCGAACGCCTGGATGCTGAACTACTCCAACCCGGCAGCGATTGTGGCAGAAGCCACCCGTCGACTCCGCCCTCAGGCCAAAATTCTCAACATCTGCGATATGCCGATCGGTATCGAAGGGCGTATGGCGCAGATTGTTGGCCTGAAGGATCGCAAAGAGATGCGCGTGCGCTACTACGGCCTGAATCACTTTGGCTGGTGGACGTCGATTGAAGATTTAAACGGTAACGATCTGATGCCCAAACTGCGTGAATACGTCGCGAAAAACGGCTATGTACCGCCATCAGAGGATGCACATACCGAAGCGAGCTGGAACGACACCTTTGCCAAGGCGAAAGACGTGCAGGCGCTGGATCCAGATACCATGCCGAACACATACCTGAAATATTACTTCTTCCCGGATTATGTCGTCGCGCACTCCAACCCGGAACGCACCCGTGCCAACGAGGTCATGGATCACCGCGAGAAGCACGTGTTCAGTTCCTGTCGCGCCATCATCGAGGCCGGGAAATCTTCTGCCGGTGAGCTGGAAATCGACGAACATGCGTCGTACATCGTCGATCTGGCAACCGCGATCGCCTTTAACACTCAGGAACGCATGCTGTTGATTGTGCCGAATAACGGCGCGATTCATAACTTTGATGCGGATGCGATGGTCGAAATTCCATGCCTGGTCGGTAAAAACGGACCGGAACCGTTAACCGTAGGCGATATCCCGCATTTCCAGAAAGGGTTAATGAGCCAGCAGGTGGCGGTGGAAAAACTGGTGGTTGATGCCTGGGAGGAGCGCTCGTATACCAAGCTCTGGCAGGCAATTACCTTGTCGAAAACCGTGCCGAGTGCGTCGGTGGCGAAGGCCATTCTGGATGACCTGATAGAGGCCAACAAGGACTACTGGCCAGAGCTGCATTAATCCTCGCGACCGGCATCGTTCTGATGCCGGTCTCCTTGAACGTGTCGATTTACGCTATGCTGAAGCCTGCCCGTGGCACGACAAGGAACCCTGATGAAAATTTCCCACCTCGGCGAAGCGCCGGATTACCGCTTTTCGTTAGCCAATGAGCGCACTTTTTTGGCGTGGATCCGTACAGCGTTGGGTTTTCTTGCCGCTGGCATTGGCCTGGACCAACTTGCCCCCGATTTTGCCACGCCGCTGATCCGTGAAGTGCTGGCGCTGCTGCTATGCCTGTTCTCGGGCACGCTGGCGATTTACGGCTATCTACGCTGGCTGCGTAACGAAAAGGCAATGCGTCTGAAAGAGGATCTACCTTACACGCGGGGCCTGGTGACGATCAGTACGATTTTGCTGGCAGTGGCTGTTGTGGTGATCGGGCTGATTTTCTATGGCGGATAGCCGAAAAGCGCGGCGACAGGCCGATCCCGGTTTGCAACCGGAGCGCACTTCTCTGGCCTGGCTTCGCACATCACTGGGTTACGCTGCGCTCATCGCGATGGCAATCAAACATAACTGGCACCGTTCCGGATTACCGTTCTGGGTCTCGATTGGGGTGCTGGCGTTCGTGGCGGTGTTACTTTGGCGCTATACCCGTAACCGTAACCTGATGGATGTGAATCGGGATGATTTTATTCAGCCAAAGGCCGTGCGTGATAAATTCTTGATCTCCCTCGCAGTTCTCTCCCTCGCATTACTGTTTGCTGTAACGCACTTACAACAAATTTTAGGATAACCCATGACAGGATGTCACGTTAACTCTGCGCGAGTTGTGGTGGACAGTCGCATCGCTCAGACCCCCGAGGCGCTGTATTGCAGGCTGCGCCAGAAGGGCACCAAACAGCTTATTTTTGTCCCTTCCACTGTGTGTAGTTGGCCGCTTGATGCTGAACAATGGGGCGATTTTCTCAACCGGATTTTTGCGATTTGGGTCCGGGAAGATATTGGGAAACTCTCCGTGCAGATATTTGACGACGCACTAGAAGCCTGGTGTGGCGAACGAGTTTATCAGGGCAACGGATCGCTGAAATGCCAGAGTTGCTTTGGCCGACGCTTATGCACGTCGGCCAATAACAGCCTGCTTTGCGACGGTTATCTCGCTTTTTATCAATACAGTGCACCCTTTATGAAAGTGATGCGCGATTTGATACGGAACAACCACTCAGCAAGCGAGCTAATGACGTTGTTAAGGCAAACGCGATAAGCGGCCCTTTGCCAGGTATTTCGCCATCTCGTCTTCCGGCACCATGCCGCCGCCGGTCGCCCACACCAGATGCGTTGCCTGCTCTGATGTAGCCACACGCACCGGTCCGGCCATGCCCGCCAGCGCGGACGGTTCAAGGCGAATGCCTTCTTCCTGTGCCAGCCAGCCCAGCATGTCGTACATGCTCTGATCGCTTAAGGTGTAGAACCCGTCGAGCAGGCGCTCCATTGCCCGGCCAACAAAGCCGGACGCGCGGCCAACGGCCAGGCCATCTGCCGCCGTCACGTTATCAATACCCAAATCCTGTACCGCAATTTCGTCATGCAAACCGGTGTACACGCCCAGGAGCATGCAGGGGGAATGCGTCGGCTCGGCAAAGAAGCAGTGGACGTTATCGCCAAACGCCAGCTTCAGGCCGAATGCCACGCCGCCGGGGCCACCGCCGACGCCGCAGGGCAGATAGACATACAGCGGATGTTCTGCGTCCACGACGCGCCCCTGTTCGGCAAACTGTGCCTTCAGGCGCTCACCCGCCACCGCATAGCCTAAGAACAGCGTATGGGAATTTTCATCGTCGATGAAGAAGCAGTTCGGATCGCCTTCTGCCGCCTTACGGCCCTGTTCCACCGCCACACCGTAATCCTGTTCGTACTCCACAACCTGCACGCCGTGGCTGCGCAGTTTAGCCTTCTTCCACTCGCGAGCGTCGGCAGACATGTGCACCGTAACCTTAAAGCCGACGCGGGCGCTCATAATGCCAATGGACATCCCCAGGTTGCCGGTCGACCCGACGGCGATGCTGTACTGGCTGAAAAAGTCTTTAAAGCGAGGTTCCAGCAAAATGCTGTAATCGTCCGTCAGCGACAGTAATCCGGCTTCCAGCGCCAGCTTTTCAGCGTGGGTCAGCACCTCATAAATTCCGCCGCGCGCCTTGATGGAGCCGGAAATCGGCAGATGGCTGTCCTTTTTCAGCAGCAAGGTGCCGTTAATCGTCGTGCCAAACTCTTTCTCAAGCCGCTTATGCATGGCGGGGATCGCTACGACCTCAGATTCAATAATGCCGTTCGTCGCCGCGGTTTCAGGGAAGGCTTTTGCCAGATAAGGCGCAAAGCGATTCAGGCGCGCGTGCGCGTCGGCGACGTCGGCCTGCGTCAGCCCGACGTAGGGCAGGCCCTCGGCCAGCGTAGTGGTGCGCGGATTAAACCAGGTGGTCTCTTTCAGTGCAATCAGGTCCTCTACCAGAGGAAATTGTGTGGTTAAGGCAGTGATTTTTGCGTTTTCCATAATACGTCTCTTCGCGCTCAGATAATGAAGGAAAGCAGGAACGTGCAGCCAAGTGCAAGCACCGAGGCGATAAATGTCGCCGTCGTATAGTATTTGAAGGTCTCATTCAGGGTCGCGCCGCAGTATTGCTTCACCAGCCAGAAGAGAGAGTCCGTCACGATCGTGCAGCCAATCGCGCCGGAACCGATGGCAATGGCAATGATCTCCGGGCTGACGTCGGGATACAACGGCAGCATCGGGGCCACAATGGCCGTTGCGCCCATCATCGCCACCGTCGCCGAACCTACCGCCGCATGCAGAATCAGCGCTACCAGCCAGGCCAGCAAAATCGGGTGCATATGCATATTCGACAAAATCAGCGCCAGCGTGTCGGCTAAACCGCTGGTCTTGAGGATTGCGTTAAACGCACCGCCCGCGCCGATGATCAACAGGATATTGGCGATAGAGCCAAAGCCATTCTCGGTGTGTTTGAGCAGCGCGCTCATCCCCATATGTTGGCGTAAACCTAGCAGGTAATAGGCCACGAAAACGGCGATAAACATTGCAGTGATCGGGTTGCCGATAAATTCCAGCAGCGTATACAGCGACCCCTCTTTCGCCATATTCAGCTCGGCGATGGTTTTCACCAGCATCAGGCCAATCGGCAGCAGGATCGTAAACAGCGTGGCGCCCAGCGACGGCAGAGTATGTTCTTCCCGCACCTTCAGGTCTGAAAACTCAGCCGGAACCGGCTTGAAAGGCAGACGGTCACCAACCAGTTTCAAAAACAGCGGGCCGCCCACCAGGGATGCCGCCAGACCGACCAGCAGGCCGTACACGATCACCGTCCCGACGTCTGCGCCCAGCTTGTTGGTGACAAACAACGCGGCCGGATGCGGCGGAACCACGCAGTGAACTGCCATCAATGCGGTACACAAAGGAATCGCAAGTTTCAGCAGCGAGGTCTGCGTTTTTTTGGCGATGGAGAAAGCCAGCGGGATCAGCAACACCACGCCCACTTCGACGAACAGCGTAATACCACAAATCAGCCCCACCAGCACCATGATCACGTCGGTCGATAACCAGCGACAACGCTGTAGCGTCAGACCAATACGTTCCGCCGCGCCGGATACTTCCATCATCTTGCCAAGAATGGTGCCCAGGCCAATCACCGCAGCCAGGAAGCCAAGCGTCCCGCCAATACCGCTCTCAATGGCGTTGACCATATCCAGCGGGCTCATCCCCATCATGGTGCCAACAAAGAAGCTGGCTAGCAGCAGGGCGAGGAAAGGATGAAACTTGAGTTTTACGATGGTTAACACAATTAACACGATGCTGCTTAGCAGCGTCGCTACAACCCAGACCTGAGATTCCATATCTCACCTCGCCCATGAAGAATGTGCTGCTATTGGACGAAAAAACGGCATAGGCTGACAAACGATATAAATTGCGTTTCAGGTGAGCCAGATTGCATCAACTGGGTGATGTCGCTCTAATAAACGTGCTTAATTCGTGTTTGGTTCACATTAATTCATCATTAGCGGTTAATCTGGACGCTAAATAAGCGCAAGGAATTGGCAATGAACGACGTCAACGAGGCCAGAAATCGGCTGTTAAACGGCTGGCAGCTGTCAAAAATGCACACTTTTGAAGTCGCCGCGCGACACGAATCCTTTGCCCTGGCGGCGGATGAGCTATCGCTCAGCCCCAGCGCGGTGAGCCATCGCATCAATTTACTGGAAGAGGAACTGGGCATTCAGCTGTTCGTGCGCTCGCACCGCAAGGTGGAGCTGACACAGGAAGGCAAGCGCGTTTACTGGACGCTAAAATCATCGCTGGATACGCTGAATCAGGAGATCCTCGACATCAAAAACCAGGCGCTGTCCGGCACGCTGACGGTCTATTCTCGCCCGTCGATAGCCCAGTGCTGGCTGGTGCCGATGCTCGGCGATTTTACTCGCCGCTATCCGTCGATCTCGCTGACCATTCTCACCGGTAATGATTATCCGAATATGCAGCGAACGGGTATCGATATGGCGCTCTACTTCGACGATATGCCACCCACACAGCAGGTTCATCATTTCTTGATGGACGAGGCGATCCTGCCGGTATGCTCACCGGAATACGCTCGTCAGCATGAGCTGCTGAAAAACCCGGATAACCTGCGTCACTGCACACTGCTGCACGACCGCCAGGCCTGGAGTAATGATTCCGGCACCGACGAATGGTTTAGCTGGGCGCAGCATTTTGCGTTGAATCTGCCGCCATCATCGGGAATTGGCTTCGATCGTTCCGATTTGGCCGTCATTGCTGCCATGAATCACGTTGGCGTTGCGATGGGGCGCAGGCGGCTGGTGCAGAAGCGGCTCGATCGCGGTGAGCTTATTGCGCCATTTGGCGACAAAGCGCTGGAATGCCATCAGCATTATTACGTCTCGACGCTTTCCGGGCGGCAGTGGCCGAAAATCGACGCCTTTATCGACTGGCTCAAAAGCCAGGTGAAGTGAAGAATTATTACGCTTTGTCGCTACACCAAATATGAAAAAGCGTGCTAAATACAGGGTATTGCTTTCGATTTCTCGCAAGGTTTGCCGTGTTAAAACCATTGATGGTCGCTGCGCTAGTGTTCTCTTCAGGCTGGGCTTTTGCCGTCGAGCCACCGCTGACGGCTGCGCATTATGCGCAGCAGCTCGGCGTGGGTATTGATGTCGACTGGGCACGCACCGAGCGCGGCATACGCGAGTTCGACCCGCTGGTGGTCCGTGATTTTCGAGCAAAGGGCTTCACCCACGTGCGCATCCGCGTCGCCGGAGAACCAACGGAAGCCCGGCTCATACATCTGCGCAAGCTAGTGGAAGCGTGCGATCAATATGGCGTGATCCCCGTCATTGCCTATCAGGCAGATGAATACAAAAACGACCCGAAGCCGGATAACGAAAAAGAGGTGGTGAACTGGTGGATTGCCGTGGCGCACTACTTCGATAAAAGCTCGCCGCTGCTGGGGTTTGATCTCATTTACGAGCCAGCAGACAAGCTGAATCACAATCCGGCCTCGCTGAATCGCGTGTACGAAAAAACCATCAAAGCTATTCACGGTATTGATGCCGAACGGATGATCTTCATCGCACCCCGCCTGCGTGCCGCACCCGAGGATTTATCGAGCCTGAAGCTCCCTGTGCGCAGCCAAAATACGGTTCTTGCGGAGTGGCATATTTTCCCGTGGGGACCGCTGAAAAATAACGGAAAATACCCATGGACGTCCGGCACGGCGGCGGAAAAAGCGTCCATTCGCAGCCGGATTGGCGCGGCAGTGCGCTGGCAGCAAAAAACCGGACACGTCAGCTGGGTGGGCGGTTGGGGCGTGGGTGAATCCATCCACTTAACGCCGACGGCTTCACAAATCGCGTTCGCCAGCTTTATGGCCTGCGAGCTGCAAAAGGCGAAAATTCCGTACGCGATTAACGCGGATTTTCAGTTCTATGACGGGGAAGAAGGGGCGTGGCGACCAGCTATGGAACCATTGCTCCAGGCGATGATGACGCCGATATGTGAAAAGCCCGACGAGAAGCCGGGCAAACATGCGCTTAAACCATCTGCTCGTGATGCGGCTCACGCGACGCCAGCGGCAGCCAGCACAGTAAAATCAGCAGTCCCATCAAGGTCATCAGCAGGCCAAGACTAGCCTGCCCGGTTTGCGGCATCATGGCGGAAAGCCAGGCCAGTACGCCGGAACCGATGTTTTGCAGGCCGCCAACCAGCGCGCCAGCGGTCCCGGCCAAAAACGGAAACGGCTCCATCGCACCGCTGGTCGCCAGCGGGAACAGCATGCCCGCGCCAAAGAAGAACAGCGCTGCCGGGACAAGCAGCGTCCAGACGGTCATCACGCCGAGCAGGCCCGGGATCCACATCATCACCCCCGCCAGTAAACAGCTGACTACCGACTGCCACATCAGCGTCGAAAAGCGCTTGTTCGGGCGTCCGGCAAACCACGCGCCGAAGAACGCCGCCGGGATCGGCAGGATAAACAGAATGCTCACCACCATGCTGCTGAGGCCAAGCCCTGCGCCCAGCAGTACGCCGGAACAGGCTTCAAACACCGCAATGCCCGCCAGACCGCCAATCAGCATCAGCAAATAACAGTTGAACGCACCGTGACCAAACAAGGTTTTGTAGTTGGCGATAAGCTTCGTGCGCGGCGCACCCGTCGGGCGCGTTTCGGGCATCCAGCGCGCCATGCTAAAGGTGACGATAATACACAGCACCAGCAGGAAGGCGTAACACGCGCGCCAGGACCAGATGCTGTCCAGCACCCCGCCAATCAGCGGTGCCAGCAGCGGGCTGACCAGAATACCCATGTTGAGCAAGCTATTGGCATGGCGAAGCTGCGAGCCTTGATACATATCGCGCGGCAACGTTCGCGCCATCACCCCGCCGACTCCGGTGCCCATTCCCTGTAACGCGCTGGCGGCGATCAGCACCGTCAGGCTGTGGGTGGTAATGGCAATCACCGTCGCCACCATGAAAATCGACATCCCCACCAGGATCACTGGCCGACGCCCGACGCGGTCGGACAGCGGGCCATAAAACAGCTGTGAGACACCGTAGGTCAGCAGATAGGCGGCCATCACGCTTTGCACCGCGCCTTCGCGGGCGTTAAGTTCCTTTGCCATGTCCGCAATCGCCGGGATATAGATGGTTTGCGCCATCTGTCCCACGGCCACCAGTAACACCAGCATCAACAGTAAATTAACGTTCCTTTGCTTTTTCATGTCGCTGAATACTTTTGCTAAAAGAGGAAAATAAAGAATAAGTGACTACGCATTCCCATAAATGCGCGAGGAATCTACCACAGTGCGATGGCAATTTAAGCATCAGTGCGGCGAATGAAAAGAAGAGATGAGGCAGGATTTGTAAACAATATCGGCAACTAATGTTGCCAGCGAGCGTTATTAAAGAGGGGCGGTTTCCCGCCCCTCTCAGGTGCGACTTGAACCTGAATTACCGCAGGTATTTCAGGACGGCATCAAGCAGTTGCAGTACCGCAACAATGAGTCTGAGGATAAGTATCACCATATCCACGGCGCCCATACGCGTCTCCTTTTAGTCAAAAGGAGCACGGTGCTGGCGTACCTTTCCGCCGCCTGTTGCCAGCACCTTGATTGACGTAACACAGTGTGCTCACTTCAGGGGGTTAAGGCACTGACGGCACCACCCGTTTCAGCCAGGACTTCGTTGCGCCGGTGTACTGCTTGCGGCCCCCTTTACGCACTGCGAACAAACTCAGTATAGATAAATACTGTATGCATGAACAGGTATTTATGGACAAAATGCGACAGGCGATCCATACTCCATTACGTCAAAATCCGTGCCTAAAATTGCGCGTTCGTCGCCGATCGCGTATACTTTTTGCGTTGACGTAACACAGTGTGTTCTGCGGAAACCAACCGCAAATCACTGAAAGAAACCTCGCTAAGGCGAGGTTTTTTGTTTTCTGAACAAGCCATGTCTTAGATGCTCGTTGACTAATTGGCAATTCATGATAGTGTTGCCATAATGGCAACGGACGCGACAGGTTTGCAGTATGCATTTAATCTCCATGAAGGCAATTTTGGATGCGATAAGTCAGCATCCGCAGCACAAGGAAGAACTTCTTGTCCTGGGAAGAGTTATTGAAAAGGGAAATTGCCCTACGCCTGCCGCGTTAAAAAACCTTTATCCTACGCTAGATAATTTTAAGTATCTGGATAAGCATTATGTTATTGATATTGCTAATAACAATCTCAGAGTAGTGGCTCTCATTTTCTTTGAAAGCCAAAAGTTTTATGTGCGCCATGTTTTTACTCATAAGGAATATGACCGTTTTACGGATAAACATCGCACTAAGGGGAAGAAATGACGATCGTCGCTGATGCAATTAAAGCTACGCATGCTCTTGTTGCGGCTGTTCCTTTACTGGGTGAACATCCGAATGAGAAAGATTATGAAGAAGCACTCGAGTTGGTTGAGTATTTGCTCATGAATGAGCCCGCCAGCCCGTTGCTGGAAATTGTGTGTGCAAGAATTAGCCGCTACGAAGCTCATCATCCAGCGATTGTCGCGTTACGCCAGGAAATGGAATCTGTCCCTGCTGGAATTGCGGTTTTAAAAACGCTCATGGATCAGTACAAACTGAATCTGTCTGATTTTCAGGATGAAATCGGCAGTAAATCAATGGTCTCAAGGGTGCTCAACGGTCAACGCCAGCTCACCTTAAACCATATAAAAAAGCTGGCTGCTCGATTTGGCGTGTCGCCTGCGCTTTTCATTGAATGAGATAAAAACGGCGATCGTGCGCTTTTCATCACCCAACAAACGAAACGTGATCCCTGACGCAAATTTGTGTGGATGAAAATATTTCCATTGTCTCGCCTGGAAACCTGTGTTTGTATAAATTCAATCAATGATTCCAACACAGGTCCTACATGACAACTTCCATGATGACGTCGACCCTACTAAAAACTGCGCAACCTGCCGCAGTGGTCGTCGTACGTGTGGTGGTGGTCGTCGGCAACGCGCCGTAGGGACTGGATCAACACACGAATCCAAAACCCCGCCGGCGCAAACCGGGCGGGGTTTTTAGTTTAAACGCCTCCCGGAAAGTCGGCTCAGAAGAAAAGGACTGGAGCATGGCAAGTTCGGGCATAACATCCAACAAGACGCGTTTTACTGGCGCGCAGCTGATCGTTCATTTACTGGAACGTCAGGGCATCACGCTGGTTTCCGGCATTCCCGGCGGCACGGTTCTGCCGCTGTACGACGCATTAAGCCAAAGCACGCAAATCCGTCACGTTCTGGCGCGCCACGAGCAGGGCGCGGGCTTTATCGCTCAGGGCATGGCGCGCACGCAGGGTAAACCGGCGGTCTGTATGGCCTGTAGCGGGCCAGGCGCGACCAACCTGGTGACCGCCATCGCCGACGCCCGCCTCGACTCCATTCCGCTGATTTGTATTACCGGCCAGGTACCTTCTTCAATGATCGGCACCGACGCATTTCAGGAAGTAGACACCTACGGCATCTCTATCCCCATCACCAAACATAACTACTTAGTCCGCGATATCAGCGACTTACCACGGGTTATCAGTGATGCGTTTCGCATTGCCCAATCAGGCCGTCCAGGCCCGGTGTGGATAGACATTCCTAAGGACGTGCAAACCGCAGAAATCGACATCGACGTCTTCCCGGAGCCGGGCGATCGCGCACCTGCGCCGGAATTCAGCGCAGACAGCGTGAAGGACGCGGCGGCGATGATTAACGCGGCCAAACGCCCGGTACTGTATTTGGGCGGTGGGGCGATTAACGCCTCCGATGCCGCGCGCGAGTTCGCGGAAAAAGCCAACCTGCCAA
Organism: Enterobacter sp.; assembly: GCA_022649305.1. GTDB lineage: Bacteria > Pseudomonadota > Gammaproteobacteria > Enterobacterales > Enterobacteriaceae > Enterobacter. Next base: position 3,908 of record JALCNW010000100.1, on the reverse strand, counting down.
CCACCATGACCTTAATGGCGCTGGGCATGCTGCCAAAAGCGCACCCGCTGTCGTTAGGTATGCTGGGCATGCACGGCGCGCGCAGCACCAACTTCATCCTGCAAGAGGCAGATTTGCTGATCGTGCTCGGTGCTCGTTTTGATGACCGGGCGATTGGCAAAACCGAGCAATTCTGCCCGAATGCCAAAATTATCCACGTGGATATCGATCGCGCTGAGCTGGGTAAAATCAAACAGCCGCACGTGGCGATTCAGGGCGACGTGGCGCAAGTGCTGGCGCAGTTGATCCCGCAAACTGAGGCTACCGACCGCACCGACTGGCGTCAGCTGGTGGCCGACCTGCAAAAAGAGTTCCCGAGCGCTATCCCAACCGAGTGCGATCCGCTGAGCCATTACGGACTGATCAACGCCGTGGCCGCCTGCGTGAACGACAGTGCAATTATTACTACCGACGTGGGCCAGCACCAGATGTGGACTGCGCAGGCCTATCCGCTGAACCGTCCTCGCCAGTGGCTGACTTCCGGCGGGCTGGGCACCATGGGCTTTGGCCTGCCTGCGGCAGTGGGTGCGGCGTTGGCCAATCCGGACCGTAAGGTCATCTGCTTCTCCGGCGACGGCAGCCTGATGATGAATATTCAGGAAATGGCCACTGCGGCCGAAAACCAGTTAGATGTGAAAATTATTCTGATGAATAACGAAGCGCTGGGCCTGGTGCATCAGCAGCAAAGCCTGTTCTATAAGCAGGGCGTGTTTGCCGCGACCTATCCGGGAACGATCAACTTTATGCAGATTGCTGCCGGTTTTGGCCTGCACGCCTGCGATTTGAACGCCGAAGCCGATCCGCAAGCGGCGTTGCAAGAGGCAATCTCACGCCCCGGACCGGCGCTTATCCACGTGCGTATCGACCCTGAACAAAAAGTCTATCCGATGGTCCCGCCGGGTGCGGCCAATACAGAAATGGTGGGAGAATAAGCCATGCAGAAACACTGTGATAACGTCATTCTGGAACTCACCGTTCGCAACCACCCTGGCGTCATGACCCACGTCTGCGGGCTATTCGCCCGTCGCGCCTTTAACGTTGAAGGCATTCTCTGTCTGCCCATTCAGGGCAGCGAGCACAGCCGCATCTGGCTGTTAGTGAATGACGATCAGCGTCTAGAACAGATGATGGCCCAGATCGATAAGCTGGAGGACGTCACCAAAGTGGTGCGTAACCAGTCCGATCCGACCATGTTTAACAAGATTTCCGTCTTCTTCGAATAAAACGCTCATAGCTTGAACACCCACGCGCTTATCGTTAAGGTAAGCGCGTTTTTTATCCGCCAGGAATACCTCATGACCACCATCGCGCTTATCGACGATCACCTTATCGTCCGTTCCGGTTTTGCCCAGCTTTTGAGCCTGGAGCCGGATTTTCAGGTCGTCGCTGAATTTGGCTCGGGCCGCGAGGCGCTGGCCGGCCTGCCGGGGCGCGGAGTGCAGGTGTGTATTTGCGATATTTCGATGCCCGATCTCTCCGGGCTGGAGCTGCTGAGCCAGCTGCCTAAAGGCCTGTCGACGATTATGCTCTCCGTCCACGACAGCCCGGCGCTGGTGGAACAGGCGCTTAACGCAGGCGCGCGGGGGTTTCTCTCTAAACGCTGTAGCCCGGATGAGCTGATTTCTGCGGTGCGAACCGTCTCCAGAGGTGGCTGTTATTTAACCCCGGATATCGCCATTAAGCTCGCCGCCGGACGGCAGGACCCGCTGACCAAACGCGAGCGGCAGGTGGCGGAAAAGCTGGCGCAGGGGATGGCGGTAAAAGAAATCGCCGTCGAGCTGGGGCTGTCGCCCAAAACCGTTCACGTTCACCGCGCTAACCTGATGGAAAAACTCGACGTCAGCAACGACGTAGAGCTGGCCCGCCGCATGTTTGACGGCTGGCAATGAGCCCGTTTTTCTCGCGGCTGGTCTCTGTGGTTGCCAGCTTCTTTATCTTCTCTGCCGCCTGGTTTTGCCTGTGGAGCATCAGCCTGCATCTGGTCGAACGCCCGGAGCTGGCGGTGCTGCTGTTCCCGTTTGGGCTGCGGCTTGGGCTGATGCTGCAATGTCCGCGCGGCTATTGGCCCGTACTGCTCGGGAGCGAGTGGGTCATGCTGACGTGGCTGGCGCACGAAGTGGCGCTGGCGCATCTGCCCTTATTGATGACCGGAAGCGTGCTCACGCTTCTCCCGGTCGCGCTCATTTCCCGCTATCGCCACCAGCGCGACTGGCGCACGCTGCTGCGTCAGGGAGCGGCGCTAATTGCGGCTGCGTTATTGCAGTCGCTGCCGTGGATGGGTGAACAAGACATTCTCAATGCGCTGCTGCTCACGCTCACTGGCGGCCTGACGCTGGCACCGATTTGTCTCGTTATCTGGCACTATCTCACCAGTACGGTCTGGCAACCGCTGGGGCCTGCGCTGGTTTCGCAGCCAGTGAACTGGCGCGCCCGGCACCTCATCTGGTATCTGCTGCTTTTTGTGGTCAGCCTGTGGTTGCAGCTTGGCCTGCCCGCTGAACTCTCGCGCTTTACGCCGTTTTGCCTGGCGCTGCCGATAATCGCGCTGGCGTGGCACTACGGCTGGCAGGGGGCGCTGATCGCCACCCTGATGAACGCCATTGCGCTGATTGCCAGCCAGACCTGGCACGATCACCCTGTCGATTTACTGCTCTCGCTGCTGGCGCAAAGCCTGACCGGACTGCTGCTGGGCGCGGGTATTCAGCGCCTGCGCGAGCTAAATCAGTCGCTGCAAAACGAGCTGGCGCGCAACCGGCGTCTGGCGGAGCGACTGGTCGAAACCGAAGAGAGCGTGCGCCAGGAAGTGGCGCGCGAGCTGCACGACGATATCGGCCAGACCATCACTGCCATTCGTACCCAGGCGGGCATCGTCCAGCGTCTGGCACCGGAAAATGGCGGCGTGATCCAGAGCGGGGCGCATATCGAGCAGCTTTCGCTCGGGGTGTATGATTCCGTACGTCGCCTGCTCGGGCGGCTGCGTCCACGTCAGCTCGACGATCTTTCACTTGAGCAGGCGGTGCGTTCCCTGATGCGCGAGATGGAGCTGGAAAGCCGTGGCATCGTTAGCCACCTCGACTGGCACATTGATGAATCAACGCTGAGCGAGGGCCAGCGCGTGACGCTGTTCCGCGTATGTCAGGAGGGGCTGAACAATATCGTCAAGCACGCCAGCGCCAGTGCGGTCACGCTGACGGGCTGGCAGCAGGACGAGCGACTGATGCTGGTTATCGAAGACGACGGCTGCGGCCTGCCGCCGGGATCGACAGGGCAGGGCTTTGGTCTGGCGGGCATGCGCGAGCGCGTCACGGCGCTCGGCGGCACGCTGGCGATCTCCTGTACTCACGGCACGCGCGTTAGCGTCAGCTTACCGCTAAGGAGTCATCGTGTTTAAAACGCCTGCAAACGCTGAACCCATCCGCGACAAAGCAGAAATCGACGCGCGCTATCGCTACTGGCGTCGCCATATTCTGATGACTATCTGGCTGGGCTACGCGCTGTTCTACTTCACTCGCAAAAGTTTCAACGCCGCCGCCCCGGAAATCCTCGCCAGCGGCGTGATGACGCGCACCGATATCGGTCTGCTGGCGACGCTGTTTTACATCACCTATGGCCTGTCGAAGTTCTTCTCCGGCATCGTCAGCGACCGCTCCAACGCCCGCTATTTTATGGGGATCGGGCTGATTGCCACTGGCGTAGTAAATATCCTGTTCGGCTTTTCCACCTCGCTGTGGGCGTTTGCTCTGCTGTGGGCGCTGAACGCCTTTTTCCAGGGCTGGGGCGCACCGGTATGCGCCCGCCTGCTGACGACGTGGTATTCGCGCAACGAGCGCGGCGGCTGGTGGGCAATCTGGAACACCGCGCATAACGTC
>JALCNW010000099.1 GCA_022649305.1 Enterobacter sp. | reverse complement strand
GACGGCTGGAGGCTTTCACTTCGTCCAGCTTGATCTTGTCAATCTGACGGGCACGAGAGGTCGCCTGACGAGATTTTGAGGCGTTGGCGCTAAAGCGGCTCACGAAGGATTGCAGGTCAGCAATCTGCGCTTTTTTCTTAGCGTTGTCAGACAACAGGCGCTCACGAGCCTGCGTTGCTGCCGTCATGTATTCGTCGTAGTTGCCTGAATAAACGCGCAGTTCGCCGTAGTCCAGATCCGCCATGTGAGTACAAACCATGTTCAGGAAGTGACGGTCGTGCGAAATGATGATCATGGTGCTGTCGCGATCGTTCAGCGTCTGCTCCAGCCAGCGAATGGTGTCGATGTCCAGGTTGTTCGTCGGTTCATCGAGCAGCAGGATATCAGGGTTGGAGAACAGCGCCTGTGCCAACAGCACACGCAGCTTCCAGCCTGGTGCGACTTCGCTCATCATGCCGTAATGTTGTTCTACCGGAATACCAACGCCGAGCAGCAATTCGCCCGCACGGGATTCGGAGGAGTAGCCGTCCATTTCGCCGTAAAGCACTTCGAGGTCAGCGACTTTGTAGCCGTCTTCTTCACTCATCTCAGCCAGAGCATAGATGCGATCGCGCTCTTGCTTCACTTCCCACAGCTCTCCGTGTCCCATGATCACGGTGTCGAGCACCGAAAACGCTTCAAAGGCGAACTGATCCTGGCGCAGCTTACCGATACGCTCGTTAGGATCGAGCGATACGTTGCCCAGTGACGGCTCTAAATCGCCGCCAAGGATCTTCATAAAGGTGGATTTTCCGCTACCGTTGGCACCAATCAGGCCGTAACGGTTGCCGCCGCCAAACTTGACGGAAATGTTTTCAAACAGCGGCTTACTGCCAAACTGCATAGTGATGTTGCTGGTAACTAACACGGGAGATTCCTGCGAAAAAGTGTGATGAACACGCCATTATGCCACAATTCCGAAATGAGATCCCGTGTTGCAATAGGCCACTAAACTTTAACAAAATTGAAAAAAGTGTGATTTCGTACACATCTGAATTCCCTGCGCGATGGAATGCACATATAATGCGCTCCCATCAATGATTCAGACTCATTCACTAATCGCCAGAGTGGCCAAGAAACCTCGCATAACATGAATATGAAATTATCAACGCTTTTTGCGGCGGCGTTAGCCGTAGTCGGTTTTTGCAATACCGCTTCTGCGGTGACTTATCCGCTGCCTACTGACGGTAGCCGTCTGGTGGGTCAAAACCAGGTGGTCATCGTTCCGGAAGGGAACTCTCAACCGCTGGAATATTATGCAGCTGAATACCAGTTGGGCCTGTCCAACATGCTTGAAGCAAACCCGGGCGTTGACCCGTATCTGCCAAAAGCCGGTACCGTGCTGAACATTCCTCAGCAGTTGATCCTGCCGGACACCGTGCATGAAGGTATCGTCATCAACAGCGCCGAAATGCGTCTGTACTACTATCCGAAAGGCACCAACACCGTTATTGTGCTGCCGATTGGTATTGGTCAGTTGGGCAAAGATACCCCGCTGAACTGGACCACTAAAGTCGAGCGTAAGAAAGCCGGCCCGACCTGGACGCCGACCGCCAAAATGCATGCGGAATACATCGCTGCAGGCGAACCGCTGCCAGCCGTTGTTCCGGCCGGTCCAGATAACCCTATGGGCCTGTACGCGCTGTACATCGGTCGTCTTTATGCCATCCACGGCACCAACGCTAACTTTGGCATCGGCCTGCGCGTGAGCCACGGCTGTGTGCGTCTGCGTAACGAAGATATCAAATTCTTGTTTGATAACGTGCCCGTTGGGACGCGCGTGCAGTTCATCAATGAGCCGGTAAAAGCCACTTCCGAACCGGATGGCAGCCGCTACATTGAGGTGCATAACCCGCTGTCCACCAGCGAAGATCAGATCAACAATAACGAAATCGTGCCGATTAACCTTAAGAGCAACGTGCAGGCGGTGACCAGTCAGCCGGACGTTGAGACAACCGTTGTCGACCAGGCGGTCCAGAACCGTTCAGGTATGCCGGTTCGTTTGAACTGATAACGTCAGACTGACGTACAAAAAAGCGGGCTTGTTAGCCCGCTTTTTTATTATCCGTTATTCACAATCACTATCCCGCCATGATCGTAGCGGTAATGGCAATGGGCATACTCAAGCGGCGTGCCGTCTTCAAGATAGATGACCTGTTCGACTTCCAGCACCGGATCGGTGGGTTCACACACAAGATGCAGCATATCCAGATCGGTCGGCTTAAGCGCACGAACGACGCGATATGACCCCATAATTTTTAGCCCTAGCGTCTCCTGAACGTACTGGAAAACCGAGCTTTCAAGGTGGCTTTTATTGAGGCCAGGAACCAGGTTGAGCGGCATCACGGTGGAATCCAGCGACATTGGCTCCCCGTTCAAAGAGCGCAACCGGATAAAATCATAAATGGGGGTATCGGCGTTAATCATCAGTGACGATTGCTCTTTCTCGTCAGGAAAGCGCAGTTCAAAATGCACCACCTTGCTACTCACCGTGCCAAGATGCTGCCAGGTTTTGGTGGCCCCAAAGTAGTCGCTACCGGAAAGGTCCCACTGCGAAAGCTGGAGAAAATTCTTGCGGATAAAGGTTCCCTGCCCCTGACGGGTATACACCAGCCCTTCTACAATCAGCTGACGCATCGCCTGCTGGATGGTCATCCGGCTGGTACTGAACTCCGCCGCCAGCGCAAACTGGTCCGGCAGCGGTTCATTGGCGGCATACTGCTGGCTGATAATGCGTTTCTTAATTTCCCGCGCTATGGTGATGTACTTCGCCGCCATCGCCTGTTCCTTATGTTTATTCCGCTATCGCACTGTTTTTCAACGCCACTCTCTCAGCAATCTTGAGGAAAGGCAGGTAGAAGAATACACCAAATACAATGATTGCCAACTGTACCACCACCGCGCGCCAGTCCCCCGCCGTCGCCAGCCAGGCGCTGAGTATTGGCGGCGTGGTCCAGGGGATCATTACCACACAGCGTGACATCAGCCCAAGCGTGGTACACAGCCAGGCGAAGTAAATCCCTATCGCAGGAAGAAGCACAAACGGAATCATCAGCGGCAGGTTGAAGACAATCGGCAGACCAAAAATCACCGGCTCGTTGATGTTAAATAACCCGGGTGCCAGCGACAGTCGCGCTACCTGCTTCGACGATTTCTGACGTGCGAAGACAAAAATCGCAATCAGCAGCGAAATTGTGCTTCCGGTACCGCCGATCATGCCAAACGTTGGTACAAAGATATTATTAATAATGTGAGGGATCGGCTGCCCGTTGGCGAACGCAATCATGTTCTCATTGGTGTTAATCAGCAGGAACGGTTCCAGAATCACGCTGTTGACCACCGACTGGTGTATCCCTAGCGTGAACAGGAAATTACCAAAGCTGTAGATAAAAAGCGTGCCCGGCAGGCTGGTGTTGATTAACCGCAGCGGCTGCTGGATAAACGTGGTGATCAGGTGAATCAGATCCGTATGCAGCACGTTGGCAAGCACTGCCGCCAGCACGGCAAACAATGACAACGTGATGATCGTCGGGAACAGCGTGGTAAACGATTTACTCACCGCAGGCGGCACGTTCTCGCCCAGAGAGATATGCAGCGATTTTAAACGTGAGATCGCAATAAAGAGTTCGGTTGAGATGAGGCCGATGAGCACGCCCGCAAAGATCCCCGTCGAACCGATGTTGGTGAACGCCAGCACCTGCGTCACGTTGACCGTCGTTTGACCCCCGACGGGCACCAGTTGTAGTTGCATTGGCATCATAATGATAAAGCTGCTCACCGCAATAACCACTGCCGAGACCGGATTGTCGAAATCTTTATTACGCGCCAGCGACCAGGCAATCATGGGAGCCAGTAACAGCGCCGCGATATTCAGCGTGCCGTTAATGATAGCCTCACCCCAGACTTTGAACTGTGCCAGCGTGTCGCCCTCCAGCACCCACGGAAACACCACGTTATTCACCAACACCGCCAGTCCGGCGAGGATGAAAATCGGCATCACCGTGGCAAAGGCATCGCGCAGGGAGCGTAAGTGCACCTGGTTTGCCAGGCGCGCAGAGAACTCAACAAACTTATCAACGAAAGACTGCATCGCTGGTGTTATTTTTGTTTCAGACATAGCGGATATTTCCCATCAATCAGTCACAAAAACGGTTCGGCAGCGTACGGCTTACAGCTCGCGCCCGTTGCTATGGATTGCCTGTTTCAACCATGCGTAGCTCTTTTTCGGTACGCGCTTCAGATCTTTCAGATCGTGGTTTTCACGGTTCACATACACCACACCATAGCGCTTACGCATGTCGCCCTGTGAGCTGAGAATGTCGATCAGGCCCCAGCCGAGATAGCCGATAACCTGCGCGCCATCTTCAAAAATGGCTGCCTTCATGGCGTTAAAATGCTGGCGGTGATAGTCGATACGGTAGTCATCTTCAATCATGTTGACCCCATCCCAGGACTCAATCACGCCGATGCCATTCTCGATTGGAAATACCGGCAGACGCCAGTCGTTGTAATAGCGGGTAATAATGGTGCGGAACCCGAGCGGATCAATTTGCCAGTTCCACTCGGTAGCCTTCAGGAAAGGGTTATTTTTCTCGCCGTGGGCAAGGTAATAATTGACCGGTGTCCCTTCTGGAATCGGATCGCTGTCGAGGGTTTTACTGGCGTAATAGCTAAATGCCATGTAGTCATTTTTGGTTCGCGCCAGCAAAGCCAGATCGTCGGCGTGATAGATATCGCTAAAGCCCTGTTGCTCCACCACCGCCATCACCGCCGGGCTGTAACCCTGGCCTGCGAAGACGCGCAGTAGGTTCTGGTTGAGGAATTCGTCATACTGTTGGGCGCAGAAGATATCGCGCGGCTTGCAGGTCGCCGGGTAAATCAGCTGATGCGCCAGCATACCGCCCATCAGTTGGCCCGGTTTCGCCTGGTGCAAATACTCGGTCAGTGCCATATGCCCCACCATCGTGTGGTGCTGGATTTGGTACAGCTCACGCAGGGTTTGTTCGCCCTTCGCATAGCCCGAAACCCGGAACGCCTCTGGCATATGGAAGATATTTTGCTCGTTATAGGTCAGCCAGTATTTAACCCGGTCACCGTAGCAGTCGATCATCTTTTTACCGTAGCGAATAAATGCGTCCATCACCCGGCGGTCCATAAACCCGTTGTACTCGTTCGCCAGTGCCAGCGGCATGTCGAAGTGATACAAGCACACCATCGGCTCGATGCCGCGAGCGATAAGATCGTTAATAAATCGGTCGTAAAACGCGATGCCCTCCTGGTTAAATTCGCCGTCACCCTGCGGACACACACGGCTCCACGAGATCTGGAAACGGTAGCAGTTCATGCCCAGATCCTGCATCAGATCGAAATCTTCTTTGTAGCGATGGTAAGAGTCGGTGGCGACTTTCCAGTCGGAGGCATTTTCCCCGGCTTCGCGAATGTCGTAGACCGACATTCCCTTACCGCCCTCATTCCACGCCCCTTCGGTCTGCATGCTGGAAACCGAATTACCCCATAAAAAATTTGCTGGCAGTGATTGATTCATGTTCGCCCCCTGTATGACTAGTCATTTAAATTTCATGACTAGTCATATAGCCAAAGATGAAAAATCAATCAAAGAGAAGGATCGTTTTTTGTGAGGAAGATAGAAATAAAAAAGCCAGATGCGCGATGCGGATCCGGCTTAGGACAATCTTAAAAGAGGTTATTGTTGAGCGAGCTGATGGCGACGATATTCACCCTGACGTTCCAGCATCCAGCCTGGATATTCTCGCGGCAAAGCGCTTACAGCATCGAGCTGTTTTAGCTCTTCTTCATTTAAGCGGATCCCAGTGGCGGCGATATTATCGTCAAGCTGATCGACCCGTTTAGCGCCAATGATTACGCTGCTGACCGCTTTCTGGTGCAGCAGCCACGCCAGCGCGACCTGCGCGACCGATACACCTTTGCTGTCGGCAATGGCACGCATGACGTCTACGCAGTCAAAGGCGCGGTCTTTCTCAACCGGCGGGAAGTCGAATTCCAGACGACGGCCTCCGGATTCGCTTTTTCCGTCGCGATCGTATTTGCCGCTCAGCAAGCCACCTGCCAGCGGGCTCCAGACCATCAGCCCAACGCCTTCGCTTTGCATCATCGGCACCAGTTCACGCTCCAGATCGCGCCCGGCGATGGTGTAGTACGCCTGCAACGAGGCAAATCGCGCCAGCCCCAGACGTTCAGACATTCCTAATGCTTTGGCAATTTGCCACGCCGCCCAGTTCGAAACGCCGATATAACGCACGTGACCGTGCTGCACGAGGTTATCCAGTGCATAAAGCATCTCTTCGATTGGGGTGGCGGGATCAAACCCGTGCAGTTGATAAAGGTCGATATGATCGAGCTGCATGCGGCGCAGACTCTCTTTGGCGCTGTTGATGATGTGATAGCGCGAACTGCCGCGCGAGTTCACGCCTGCCGTACCGGTTTCGCCAAACACTTTGGTGGCAACCACGACGTTTTCGCGAGGGATTTTCAGATTTTTGAGCGCCTGCCCGGTGATCTCCTCCGAGCGCCCTTCAGAATAGACGTCAGCGGTGTCGATAAAGTTAATGCCTGCATCCAGCGCGCGGCCTACCAGCTGTTCCGCTTCGCTTTGTTGGAGCTGCCCGATCTTGCCCCACATGCCGCCTTCGCCGCCGAAGGTCATCGTGCCGAGGCACAGCTCAGAAACAAACAGACCCGTATTACCCAGTTTTTGATAACGCATAGGACACTCCTCGCAATCTTCGTTAATTGGCTACCAGAGAGTTATACCTCTCTGGCCCCGATCGCGAATGTGTCGTTCCTGTCTTTTTCTTGCCCATTTCTCTAAAGCAGCATAAAGCCAATGAATGCCGCCCATGCCAGCATCGGCAGAGACCATAAGTGGAAACGCCACCAGATGCGACGGTCGTTTGCCATTCTGAGCGCAATGAGGTTCGCCAGTGACCCTGGCAGCAGACCGAATCCTCCCACGTTCACCGCCCACGCCAGCAGCACCGTTGGTGGCACGTAATTAATGAGCAGAATAGTGGAAGGCACGTTACTGATAAATTGGGATAATCCAATGGCCGTCAGCCACAGTCCGAGCGGCGGCAAACCACTGACGCTATGCAGCGCCCCCTGAAGTACCGGCAGTTGGATGAGCAGATGCACGTCAATAAACATCGCCATAAACACCAGCAGCAACGTCCAGTCGACACTCACCAGCACCCGACGCGCCAGAAGCAAAAATCCGCCAGCCACCAGCAGCACACCCCATAGCTCATACTTAAGCTCAAGTGCGGTCAGGAAAACGATATACAACAGAAGGCAGCCCCATACCAGGCGGGGTTTCCACTGAGGATTCTGCGTTCCGCTGTGGTAGTTCAGCGGCTTATCAGGGAACGCAAACCAACAGACCGCCAGTAACGACAGCATCACCACCAGCGCCAGTGGAGCCATCTGCCAGGTAAATGCAGCAAACGACAGCCCTGAGCGCCCCCAGAGTAATATGTTCTGCGGATTACCAATCGGCGTTAGCATCGACCCGGCGTTAACGGCCAGCGCTTCAAAGATGATCAGCCGGGTAATCGGGATCTCACACAATTTGCGCAGCGTGAGGGTCAGCGGCACTACGATGAATAGCGCCACGTCGTTCGTCAGAAATGTTGAAAGCAGCGCGGCGGCCAGCACCATAAACAGCGCCAGCTTGCGCTCTGTGGCGAAGCGGCGCACCGTTTTGCGACCCAGGACGTCGAAATAACCGCTTTGCTCAACACCTTTGGTGAGCATCATCAGCCCGCTCAGGGTAATGATGGTGTGCCAGTCGATGGCATCAGGCCAGGTTTTTGGGGCGAAGGGAACGAAAAGGCTCAGCCCAACGCCAACAATCAGTAACAGGTGGAAGAAATGATCGCGGGCAAGCGCCCGCACGCCAGGAATGTTCATTCAGAAGGCGAGCCGTATTTGAGGGTAAATTCGCGGAATTTTTCCAGCGTTTCTGCGCTGACGTGGTGTTCAATGCCTTCCGAATCACGACGCGCAATATCCGCGCTGACGCCCAGCACCAGCAAAAAGTTTTCGACAACCTGATGGCGCTCGCGGCTTTCCTGCGCCAGCTTTTCGCCTTCCGGCGTTAAAAATACGCCGCGCCAGGGGATCATTTCGATCAGTCCCACCGTCGCCAGACGTTTGAGCATCTTGGCGACCGTCGGCTGCGAAACGCCGAGCCGTGCCGCCATATCCACCTGACGAGCTTCTCCCACTTCCCGGAACAGATCCGAAATCAGCTCAACATAGTCATCAATCAATTCCCGACGGTGCGCTTCACGCACCTGACGAAAGCCTTCAACATGCTCTTCAACATTCACCAGTTGCGTCTTTTTTTTTGTAGTTGGCTTACCTGCGCGACGGTTCATTGTACTTCCTCATTGGGGTAACGCCCCTGGCGTCATATAGCAAGAGCGCACAGTGTAAACCATAGCTCCACAAGCACAAATAATTAACGAATTAGCCATAGCTATACAATATAGCCTATGCTATATCTGTATGTAATGCAGTCACCCTTCACGGATCGAAGGGATCAGAAATCAGGAGGTCATATGAACGAATTCAAGAGGTGTTTAAACGTGTTTAGTCATTCTCCCTTTAAGGTACGCTTAATGCTGCTGAACATGCTGTGCGACATTTTTAACGGCAAACCGCAGCAAAACGACAAACCTTCAAACTAGCGCGGCGTCGCGGTACGCCGCTTCATTTTTCTGTCATTATTCCCATCCATACTGGCCGTTTGAGCCTAAATCCCCGATCTTTTTTACGGATTTGTAGTCCCTCTCGCAAAACAACTCACTGGCAACTGTTGACCTAATAGCCCGCTCGCTCTATCTTCTTGCAGCCCTGCACCATTTGCGGCTCGCTGAAGCGGACCCTTATTCCCTCTCCACGCACTGTCAGGCAGGCTTTGACCCTCGACGCCAGGGTGAGCACATGGCGTTTTTATGATAGTGACCTATGAATTTAACCCTGAAAGATACATTTATTACCCGCAGTCGGGCCTTAAGCCCGTGGACGGGATTCTACTTTCTGCAATCGCTGCTGATTAACTTTGCGCTTGGCTATCCGTTTAGCTTGCTCTACGCCGTTGCGTTCACCTGCCTGCTGCATTTGATGTGGCGCAGCGCACCGCGTGTGCAAAAAGGAGTGATTGGCATCTGCTCCGTCGTCGCAGCCATGTATTACCCATTTGGCCAGGCCTATGGCTCACCAAACTTTAATACGCTGCTGGCGCTGCATTCGACCAATATGGAAGAGTCTACGGAGATCATGACGATCTTCCCGTGGTACAGCTACGTTATCGGACTGTTCATCTTTGCCCTGGGCGTCATCGCGCTGCGACGTAAGCCACAGGAGAAAAAGAGCTGGAGCAAAATTGATAACCTGTGTCTGATCGTGAGTATCGCGGCATTCTTTGTCGCACCGGTACAAAATGTGGCGTGGGGCGGTGTATTCAAGCTGAAAGATACCGGCTATCCCGTTTTTCGTTTCGTTAAAGATATCGTGGTGAACAATAAAGAAGTTCTCGACGAGCAGGCGCGGATGGCTGAGCTTTCCAATATGAAAGACACCTGGAACGTGCTGGCGGTGAAGCCTAAATACCATACCTATGTGGTGGTGATTGGTGAAAGCGCGCGTCGCGATGCACTGGGTGCTTTTGGTGGACACTGGAAAAATACGCCATTCGCCAGCGCCGTGAACGGAACGCTCTTTACCGACTACATTGCGGCGAGTGGCTCCACACAAAAATCACTCGGTCTGACGCTAAACCGCGTCGTCGATGGGAAACCCCAGTTCCAGGACAACTTCGTCACTCTGGCGAACCGTGCAGGCTTTCAGACATGGTGGTTTTCCAATCAGGGGCAAATTGGGGAATACGATACGGCGATCGCCAGCATTGCGAAACGGGCCGATGAAGCGCAGTTCCTGAAAAGCGGTGATTTTGAAGCGGATAAGAACACCAAAGACGAAGCCCTGCTCAAGATGACGTCCCAGGTATTTGCCACTCAGCGCAGCCAGCCGCAGCTTATTGTTCTGCACCTCATGGGTTCACATCCTCAGGCGTGCGATCGTACGGGCGGCAAATACACCGAGTTCGTGCAGTCAAAAGAGACCTCTTGCTATCTCTATACCATGACGCAGACCGACGATCTGTTGAGCAAGCTGTACACCCAGCTGCAAAATACCGGCGACAGTTTCTCGATGGTTTACTTCTCGGATCACGGCCTTGCCTTTAAAGAACGCGGCAAAGCGGTTCAGTATCTGGCGCACGATGACCAGTTTCAGCAGAACTTCCAGGTACCGTTTATGGTGCTTTCGAGCGATGACAAAACGCATCGCGTCATCAAGGCTCGTCGTTCAGCGAACGATTTTCTGAGTTTCTTCTCGCAATGGACCGGGATCTCCGCGAAAGAAATTGCGAATAATTATCCGTTTGTTTCCAACAAAAAGGCTCCCCCAGCGTACGTTACCAACTTCAAGTTACAGAAAGTCGAGTATACTCATTTAGGTACCGATATTTTCACAACTAAGAGTCGGTAACTCAGGGCCAATACGCAGATAAAAAAAATCCGCCACATTGGGCGGATTTTTTATCAGCTCACCGGAGTGATTAGAAGCGGTAACCTACGCCTGCGATCCAGGTGCCAACGTCAACGTTGCGGATACGGCTCTGCTCATAAGAGAAGTCCAGTGCAACGTTTTCGATTGGGTTGAACTGCATACCAGCGCCATAGGAGAAACCATAGTCGCTGTTGCTTGCAGTACGGTTCTCGCTCAGGTTTTCAGTCTGCTGGAATTTACCGTAGCCAACACCTACAACACCGTAGATGCTTGCCCAGTCGTTCAGGCGGAAAGCAGGACCAGCGGTCAGACCGTAGTACTGAGCTTTGTTATACGCGCCTTCTTCAGTGCGATCTTTCTCGGTGTAGGTGAAAGAACCGATCACGCCCAGCGGGTTGTTGTCTTGCTCGTAACGATACTTCAGGTTGAAACCGTTAGCTTTGTTGACAACGCCCTGCATATCGCTCTGAGCGTAACCACCGGTAACGGTAGAAGTAGCAGCTACAGCGGTACCTGCGGAAACAGCCAGAACAGCGGCCAGTGCTGAAAGACATGCAATTTTTTTCATAACCACCTCAAATGTGATCCAAGTAAGTCCGTAAGTTTTAAATATATCAAAAAATCTTCTGAAACTCTTTGAGAATCGTGATGTCTAACGAAGTCTTTGATGTAACTAAACGTTTCAACCATTAGCTATCTTATTCAATTAACATCACATTTCTGCATTATTACGCTAATTTTGCGCGTCAACTTCACGACATTCATCCAGATTATTCCTAATCTAAAAGCTTAATAATCCATCAACGCTTCACCATTTTACGGATTTGACAGGTTTTTTTTTCAACAAAGTCTCAACCGCCACCGTTTATTTACATTACACTGCGGCTTTTACTCCCTTTGACATAAATTGACAGGAGAAAGGATGCCAGGGTTGTCTCGCAATGCACCGGTCTGGTTGCCCATCGTTGTAATACTTATCGCTATGCTGTCCATTCAAAGTGGTGCATCACTGGCTAAATCACTTTTTCCTGTCATCGGTGCGCCGGGCGTCACCGCGCTTCGTATCGCGCTTGGTACGCTCATTCTGGTGATCATCTTTAAACCCTGGCGACTGCGGTTTAAAAAAGAGCAACGTCTGCCGCTGCTCTTCTATGGACTGTCGCTCGGTGGAATGAACTATCTCTTTTACCTGTCGATTCAAACCGTTCCTCTTGGGATCGCCGTCGCGCTGGAGTTTACCGGCCCGCTGGCCGTCGCATTATTCTCCTCACGTCGACCGGTAGATTTTATCTGGGTTGTACTTGCCGTGCTCGGACTGTGGTTCTTACTACCGCTCGGACAAGATATTTCGCACGTCGATCTCACCGGCGCGGCGCTGGCACTGGGTGCCGGTGCATGCTGGGCGGTTTATATTTTGACCGGACAACGCGCGGGTGAAGAGCACGGTCCCGCCACAGTCGCGCTAGGATCGCTCATCGCCGCCATCATATTTGTCCCTATTGGTATGGCTCAGGCGACGGAAACCATCTGGCAATGGTCTGTTCTGCCTATTGGTCTCGCCGTCGCGGTTCTCTCTACAGCCCTCCCCTATTCCCTTGAGATGATTGCCCTGACGCGCTTGCCCACGCGTATCTTTGGCACGCTCATGAGTATGGAACCGGCACTCGCTGCCATGTCCGGTATGGTTTTCCTGGGCGAAACCTTAACCTTTACTCAGGTTCTGGCGCTGTGTTCAATCATTGCCGCCTCTATGGGGTCAACTCTGACAATGCGACAAGATACGAAGATTAAAGAAGTCGATATCAATTAAATGTTCTTCCCTTCTGCATGGCAGATTTTGCCATGCAGAATATAGGCCAGGCTGTCTCAATAATCACTTATTAGAACAATTTGTCACTATTTTGAAATATCCTGAAAGCGTCTAAGCTATCTAGTCAAATTAAGACTCATCCGCACAAGAATACATAAACTCCTTTTTTAACATAAACTTATAATTTCAACGACCTTCACGCTATTAAACTGATAGGCACAACCGAGCCTGCAGCTTTTAAAAGCGGTGCTATAATTATTCCCGGTAATTACCTGGAACATAAAACATCAAGAGGATATGAGACTATGAGTACCGCTAAACTGGTTAAAACGAAAGCGTCTAATCTGCTTTATACCCGCAACGATGTCTCAGACAGCGATAAGAAAGCAACGATTGAGTTGCTGAATCGCCAGGTGATCCAGTTCATTGACCTGTCACTGATTACCAAACAGGCCCACTGGAATATGCGCGGCGCAAACTTTATTGCCGTACATGAAATGCTGGATGGATTCCGAACCGCGTTAGTTAATCACCTGGATACCATGGCCGAACGTGCCGTACAGCTTGGCGGTGTTGCGCTGGGTACTACGCAGGTGATTAACAGCAAAACCGCGTTGAAAAGCTATCCGCTCGACATTCATACCGTGCAGGACCACCTGAAAGAGCTGGCGGATCGTTATGCGGTTGTCGCCAACGATGTGCGTAAAGCCATCGGTGAAGTCAAAGATGAAGACACTGCGGACATCTTCACCGCCGCGTCTCGCGACCTGGATCAATTCCTGTGGTTTATCGAATCTAACATCGAATAATCCATACGAATTATCTATTAAACCCTCGCCTGTGGCGGGGGTTTTGCACATTGATGGTGCACACTTTTTCGTTGAACGCCTGCAAAAGTAAAAAAGTTGTAATAATCACCTCACAAAATCGTTAACGAAAGATTGTTTTATCGCCGTTATTTGCGCTTAATACCCTCCCAACTGCTGACCAAAATGGAGCGCACCAAAACAGTGCTCCAAATTGGTGCAACTCGATATGTTTGCAACGCTTATTGTGCAAGGCATGACATTATCCCCTTTGCAAAACAATCACTTGTAAAGTTGGCACGATTATTTCATGTAGCCGTATGCTCCCGCAGGGGATCGCCCCGTGGATATAAAAGGAAATACTATGAAGTCTGTATTAAAAGTTTCACTGGCTGCACTTACCCTGGCTTTCGCTGTGTCTTCTCAGGCAGCGGACAAACTCGTTGTAGCAACTGACACCGCTTTTGTTCCTTTCGAATTTAAGCAGGGCGATAAGTATGTTGGTTTTGACGTAGATTTGTGGGCGGCTATCGCAAAAGAATTGAAACTGGATTACACCCTGAAGCCTATGGATTTCAGCGGCATCATCCCGGCTCTGCAAACGAAAAACATTGACCTGGCGCTGGCGGGTATCACGATCACCGAAGAACGTAAAAAAGCGATCGAATTCTCCGACGGCTACTACAAAAGCGGCCTGCTGTTGATGGTAAAAGCCGACAACAACGACGTGAAAAGCGTTAAAGACCTCGACGGCAAAATCGTCGCAGTGAAAAGCGGTACCGGTTCTGTTGATTACGCGAAAGCCAATATCAAAACGAAAGACCTGCGCCAGTTCCCTAACATCGACAACGCCTACATGGAACTCGGCACTAACCGTGCTGACGCGGTGCTGCACGATACCCCTAACATCCTGTACTTCATCAAAACGGCAGGCAACGGCAAGTTCAAAGCGGTTGGCGAGTCTCTGGAAGCCCAGCAATACGGTATCGCGTTCCCGAAAGGCAGCGACGAGCTGCGTAATAAAGTGAACGGCGCGCTGAAAACTCTGCGTGAAAACGGCACCTACAACGAAATCTACAAAAAATGGTTCGGTACTGAACCAAAATAATTATTCTTAAAAATAAGATGTACGGTCAGGGGCGACCTTTCGCCCCTGCTTTTTTAGAACCACGGTAACAGGAAATTATCATGCAGTTTGACTGGAGCGCCATCTGGCCTGCCATTCCTCTCTTGCTTGAAGGCGCCAAAATGACCCTGTGGATTTCGGTCCTCGGTCTGGCTGGCGGGTTGATTATCGGCCTCGTTGCCGGTTTCGCTCGCAGCTACGGTGGCTGGATTGCTAACCACATCGCACTGGTTTTCATCGAAGTCATCCGCGGTACGCCTATTGTCGTACAGGTGATGTTTATCTACTTCGCCCTGCCAATGGCCTTTAACGATCTGCGTATCGATCCGTTCAGCGCGGCCGTTGTCACCATTATGATCAACTCCGGTGCCTACATTGCGGAAATCACCCGCGGCGCGGTGCTGTCGATTCATAAAGGTTTCAGCGAAGCGGGTCTGGCTTTAGGGCTTTCTCGTCGCGAAACTATTCGTCACGTGATCCTGCCGCTGGCGCTGCGCCGTATGCTGCCGCCGCTGGGCAACCAGTGGATTATCAGCATCAAAGACACCTCGCTGTTTATTGTCATTGGCGTGGCTGAATTGACCCGCCAGGGCCAGGAGATCATCGCCGGTAACTTCCGCGCGCTTGAAATCTGGAGCGCCGTTGCGGTTG
>JALCNW010000098.1 GCA_022649305.1 Enterobacter sp. | reverse complement strand
CTGGCGCGTGAGCTGTCAAAACGCGGCACTGGCCAGACGCTGTATATCCTGGATGAACCTACCACCGGCCTGCACTTTGCCGATATTCAGCAGTTGCTTGAAGTACTGCATCAGTTGCGCGATCAGGGCAACACGATTGTGGTTATCGAACACAACCTGGACGTCATCAAAACCGCAGACTGGATTGTGGATCTTGGCCCGGAAGGCGGCAGCGGCGGCGGTGAAATTCTCGTCTCCGGTACGCCAGAGACGGTCGCAGAGTGCGAAGCCTCGCACACCGCGCGCTTCCTCAAACCCTTGCTGTAGTTTCTAGACTGAGAGCTGCTGTCGGGTATTTTGCGGCAGCAGCTCAATAGCCTGCTGATAAGACGCGTCCACCAGATAGTAAATTTGCGAATCCGGGAGCGATCCGTCGAGATAAATCGTACTCCAGTGCGCTTTGTTCAGATGCTGACTGGGCCGCACATCGCTGTGCTGTTGGCGCAACAAATCTGCCAGTTCCGGGCTGGTTTTCAACGATGCCGCCGGACGCCCTTCCACGTCTTTCACCATGGCAAACAAAACGTCCGCCACTTTAATCTGCGTGGCTTTCCAGTCGCTGTGAACGCTTTGCTCGGCACCGGTTTTGTTCATGCAATATTGCAATATCTCCGAAATTGTCATCTGAGCTCCCCTATGGGTAGGTTGAGTACGGCCTTTTCCTGCCTTTAAGTGTGCAGCAAGACGACAAAAGGTAAACCCGGCAGGCCAAATTTGTTCAAAAAACCAGCGCAGCTTAGTATTCGGAATTCACAATCACCTCTTCACCAAAGGCACCTGCCATCGGCAACGGTCGATAAGTGGAGTTTGAAGCGCGTAATACGCGAATGCCTCTGATCCCGACATCGCGAGCCGCTGTAATGTCGTTATCCGAATCGCCATAAAACACTTTGATATTTTTCTGTTCCAGCCATTGGGTTTTGGTGTTTTGCCCTGCTTTATCACCTGCAAAAATCACCGGATTCATGTTGGCGGCTGGGATAGAAAAAGCGCCTTGCAGCGTTTTAGAGACCGTTTCGGTTTTAGTCTGGCTACGGCCAGTAACGAAAAAGATGCTGTCGCCGCGCTTAACGTGCATAGCGATGAGCGAACGGGCCACCTCTTTCGGGATGCTGAATTCATCCCAGCCGTTATTCATCTTTTCCCAGAATTCTGGATTTTTTAGATAGTCCTCACTGCCCGGCGAGAAGGTTTTTTTACCGCGCCAGAAGCCTGGACTAGAGAAAAGGACGGTGTCATCAATGTCGAAACCGACAGCCATTGGCGCGCGGCCCATCAGACTGTTTTCAATTTGTGCCACAGAGACCCAGTGAATGGGGGCTTGTTCAGCCAGAATGGCGGCGGTCGTTCCGGTGTAAAGCGGCGTCGGTGCTGAAGCTCGGGCACCCACTGCACTATTAAGTGAGAACAATAAGCAGGCGGCGCTGAGCGCCAGTGTGTTCTTGCCCATGTATTCCCCTGAATATTCAATTTGTTATCGTTATGGATTGAACAAATGGTCAAAAAACTATCAGACCTTAACCCCTGAATCAGGTGAAGGGAAGGTAATTTTTTATATAAACCTTAATAAAAAGAGGGATATCACAGGAACCAAAGATCATCGTCCGGGGAATGAATTTCCACCGGACGATGTAAGTGAGCACTTACATTACAGCAGCAAACGCCTGAGCCACGCGATGCACGTTGTTGACGTTCAGACCTGCCACGCACATACGCCCGCTGGCGATCAGGTAGACGCCAAACTCGTCGCGCAGACGATCGACCTGCGCCGCCGTGAATCCGGTGTAGCTAAACATACCGCGCTGCTTAAGCAGATAGTCAAAGTTATGACCCGGAACGGCCACTTTCAGCACATCAACCAGCTCCTGACGCATTGCCAGGATTCGCTTACGCATCGCTTCAACTTCTGCAAGCCAGACCGTTTTTAGCTCATGGTCACCCAGAACTGTCGCGACCACTTGCGCGCCAAAAGCTGGCGGGCTGGAATAGATACGACGCACGGTGGCTTTAAGCTGTCCCAGCACGCGTCCGGCGGCGTCTTCATCTTCACAAACGATGGATAATCCGCCAACGCGCTCACCGTACAGCGAGAAAATTTTAGAAAATGAATTACTGACCAACGCAGGTAGCCCGGCGCTGGCAATGGCGCGAATGGCATAGGCATCGTCTTCCATGCCTGCGCCAAAACCCTGGTACGCGATGTCGAGGAACGGGATCAGGTTGCGCGTCTTCAGCACCTCAATCACCGCATCCCATTGATCGTGAGTCAAATCGGCACCGGTTGGGTTATGGCAACATGGGTGCAGCAGCACAATGCTGCGTTCCGGCAGGGTATGCAGTTTTTCCAGCAGCGCATCGACGCGTACGCCATTGGTTTGGTTGTCAAACCACGGATACGTATTGACGGCAAAACCCGCGCCTTCAAAGATTGCCACGTGGTTTTCCCACGTCGGGTCGCTGACCCATACGCCGGATTCCGGGAAATACTTTTTCAAGAAATCGGCACCCACTTTCAGCGCACCGGAACCGCCCAGCGTCTGGATAGTCGCCACACGCTTTTTCTGCAACACCGCATGATCGGCCCCAAACAGTAGCGGAGCGATGGTGTTACGGTAGGTATTGAGTCCTTCCATCGGTAGATAAAGCGACGCACCGTGCGGTGTGGCATTCAAACGCGCTTCGGCTTCGGTTACCGCCTGCAGCTGAGGAATAATGCCATCTTCATTGTAATAAAGACCAATGCTGAGGTTCACCTTGTCGCTGCGAGGATCTTCTTTGAAACGCTCCATTAAGGAGAGAATGGGGTCGCCGGCGTAGGCGTCTACTTTCTGAAACACGCGATGGTTCTCCGGATATCGATGAGGCAGGAAATTCAACAATAAACCGGAATATGTCGTAACACCACCCCTTCTCAGTATCCTGCGTTCGGCATAGGTTTTATGCATCCTCTATCTCTGCCTTTTACCCAATATTGCATTCATTTTCAGTCCCGTAATGTGGCTTCTGCGCAACCGCGCATTCACTGACTACAGGAGTTCACATTATGGATTCACAATTTATTGGATCAGTCATTAACGCCCTGCCACTGGAGCATATGATCGGCGGCCCACTGCAGGCGATGATCAAGGCGCAGGTGCAGGCCAGCAAGTCCTACACCGATTTCCTGCTCTCTGTGTGTATTAAAGATGGCAAAGCCGTTGCTATCGAGTTCGACTTCGACGAAACCTTGGTGGATGAACAAGGGGTAAACAAAGGCAGCGTCACCCGAAAAATGAGCATACCGCTGCTGGCAGCGGTCACTCACCCCATTATCTGTATCGAAGAGGGCACCATCGATTTTGAGCTGGAAGTTAGCCAGAGCGAAGCCAGCTCAAGCAGTACCGAAGCCGAAGCCTCCGTAGAAGCCTCTGTTGGTTGGGGCGTGTTTAAAGCGAAAATGACCGGCAAAGTATCCCATAAATCCGAGCAGACCCGTTCAACCGATACGCGCGCCAAGTACTCCATCCACACGCAGATCAAACGCCAGGAACCACCCGAAGCTCTGCAGCGCGTCATTGATTACTTAACCAATGCCAAAACCAAACCCGTAGCCGCGCAATAACGTTTGAAACGTTTGCTGAGCGCATTCCATAACCTATGAGGCCGCCTCTGGTGGCCTCGCTTCAGGAGCGAATTATGTCTTTTAAAACATGGCTACGCGGCGGCAAGGAAGAAGAGCCCGAGAATGTGACGAAGAAAGATGCAGAGGGCACTCCGCCTCCGAGCCAGGGAAACACGCCTCCAGCGCCTTCCGCTGATATTCCGGGCGTTCCCGTCACGCTTGAAGATATTACGCGTGGAATGCAATACGCGGCGACGGCTGCGAACGAAATGATTGCCCAGCAGTATATGAAGGCGCTGGATCCCTTTTTCGAACCCTCTGATGACGGTTCTTTGATTCCGCGCACCGTACAGTTGGAGCTGGATGAAAACCACTATTTTGAACTGCCTTTAGTCGCACTCTCCACTCCGCGCGGACTCATGCTGGAAAAAATGAAGGTCAATCTGACAATCCGCACCGAAGGCATGCAAACGCCGTCGCGGCAAGCAGGTGAAAACGAATTTGGCCGCTTCCACGTCAGCCTTTCGCCTGCCAGCGAAAACAAAGGCGGGCGAGACAGCCGCCATGTCGACGTGGAAATGGAATTTACCGCGCTCGCGCCACCAGAAAGCGTGATGCGTTTGATTGACGAGTACACCAACAAAGTGATCCCCCGTCCAAAAACAGAGGAGACATCCTGATGCATAAGCAACCTGAAAACACCGGCGATAAAGGTGTGGAGCTAATTTGTCATTTCGAAGGGCTGAAGCTGGAGCGTTATCGCGACGCCGTGGGCCTGTGGACCATCGGTTACGGGCATTTGATTCTAAAAACGGAAATGGAAAAGCTCATCAAAATCACGACCGGTGAAGCCAAAACCCTGCTGCGCAAAGACCTGCGAAGAACAGAGCAAGGCGTACAGAAATTAGTGAGCGTCAGCGTAACGCAAAACCAGTTTGATGCGCTGGTCTCTTTCGCCTTTAACCTTGGTGTAGGCAGCCTCAAAAAATCAACCCTTCTGAGAAAGCTCAATGCAGGCGATGTTCAGGGGGCTGCACTGCAGTTCAAAAGCTGGAATAAAGCAGGCGGTAAAGTGCTCACAGGGCTCACTCGCCGTCGCGAAGCCGAAATGAAATTGTTTCTTAGCTAATATGCTGAATCTTTGAGGAAATTAAGATGAAAAAGACGATCAAAACCGGTTCATTTATCCTCTGCATGGCGCTGTTCAGCCACATTGCCATCTCAGCAGAGAAAGTCACGTGCAAAGAAGAAGTGAATAACGTGAACGCGTCTCTGAGCCAAAAAGGCTCGCCCGTTATTAATAACGTGGCGGACTTCACCGCAACGTTGCAGACGCTAAATGCAACCGGGCGTTTGCCAGACAAATACATCACCAGCATTCAAGCCAAACACCTGGGCTGGTCGGGTGCAGAGACGGAAACTCTGTGGGGGCTAAAGCTTACCAACAATAAATGGATAGGTGGCGACAGCTATCAGCACAAATCGCTACCAGCTAATGCAAAATGGTACAGCGCAGATGTGGACGTCAATAGGGGCTATCGCAGCAACAAGCGTCTGATCTATACCCTTTCCAGCCAGATGCGCTTTTACACCCCGGATAACTATCAAAACTTCGTAGAAATCAGCCCCTGCCAGTAATCCCCTGCTCCACACCAACATGGGTGTGGGGCCGCTTTATAAGGAGTGCATGATGAGCAACATTCTTACCACCACCTTGATTAACGAGGGCCTTCTTTCCGTTGCCGGGCTTTTTGGCGGCGTCAGCGTCTCTTTTTTCTGGCAACCTCGAAAACTCCAGCAGCACAGCCGCTTCATTGCCGGGGTCATCATTGGCAGCATAAGCATGTGCGCCGCTTTTGCTCTCGGCGGTTTTACCGCACGCTGGCTGAAAATCGATTTGAATGATGCTGATATTACGCTGGGACTGGGCTATATCGTTGGGGCAATGAGTAATGGGTTGATTGTCTGGCTGGCGAACTTTTTCCGACGTCACGAGCAGCAGGATATTTTTGACGTTGCGGGTGAACTTAAAAAACGCATCAGCCGGGAAAAATAACTCCCTTCAGAGCACAATAGACAGAAAGAAAGTGGAGAATGACATGCAAAGCACATCAGAGTGGTGGTTATTATTTTTTACGATCATGGCCGATATTTTCACCTCACTCATTATTCTTTTCTGTGCCTACAGTCGCCAAATGAGCCATCTACATTTAATCTACAAGATAGGCCTGGCGGCCGTTGCGTTTGGGTTGTTTGCTCAGAGCGGGATCAATATCATCTTCCTTGCCACCGGCATTGATGATATATCTGGCAGCATTCCTTTCTGGTTACTACAAGATTTCGGGACGTTACTTATCACTTTTGGTTACTTCATCTTTAAACTAAGATAGCTAAAGGGCGCGAGACTGAGTAAGCCATTCGCGCCATGTTTAAGTAAAAGCGATAAATCGTGTTCTGTGTGAAGTGAAAACTTGCAAAAAATTATTCAGAGATAACGTGATTTGTAACGTAGCGAAAATACAGTCTGGCTGCCTGTGTACGATTATTAACCTGCAACCGATTAAAAATTGATTCAAGATGGACTTTCACCGTACCAGCGCTAATATTTAGCTGACGGCCAATTTGCTTATTAGTGCCTCCTTTTGCCAGCAGCTTTAGGACTTCTTGCTGACGCTGGCTCAGCCGACTCACGGTGTTGCCACTGGCCGCCTCCGTATCGGCCGTCAGTACAATCTGCTCGGGAAAGCAGACAATGCCAGCATGTACCATTTTAAGTATCTGACTGATTTTCTCCACCGATTGATCTTTAGTCAGTACACCTTTAATGTTCTGCCTGAGATAATAGTTAAACATCTTCCCCGTTGCTTTTCTCAACATCACTACCACCGGTATTCTGGGGTATTCACGGTTGAGCATTGGAATAAACTGCGTACACTCCATGTCTCCATCGAGCAATATCAGGCTAAAGATGGAACTTGACAGCAAACCGATTGCTTGCTCGTAATTATTGGCGTCAATAACCGTGTACTCCGGCATTATTCTTTTGAGCTCAACTTTCATACCATGAATATATAACGGCAATTCATCAATCATCAGAATATTCATAACAGAAAAACCTCATGACGTTTATTTGCTCACTACAGAGCCACCACTACATTAATACTCTTTTAGTATGAGTCTTAATAAAAAAGTTGGAAAACAGCATTTGTCATATGACATATGCATTATCTGAGACAATACATTTAAGCGCTGCTAATCACAAATTAAGAGATACTTAAAAGCGGAATGGATATATCTTTTACGTTCACTATTTGTTCTATGCCGGAAGACATATTCCCACGCAGGAATATTACTTCTACTGTATCAAGGCATTCTAGATAAATGCCGACGTCATAAATTAATTACAGAGGATACGAATATGTACATTCACTGGTTTACCCAACCTGAAAACTCCTATGCATCCTGTTATTTATACGATACGGAAACGCATGCTTTTTGTCGGGTGCGCATTGAGCTTAACCGTGGCGACGAGGACGGAACTTTTGTCTCCTTCCGCTCCTCACGCGCTGTTGGATTCGTCGCCGATGGGCAGAACTATCGAACCAGTCAAAACGCGCGCTGGAGCATAAATGCCAGCAACCGCCTGTGCTACGACGCTACACCTCTCCCGCAGGAGCCTAGAGAAGGCTATACGGTTTTCGATAGCACAACGCCGGCAACCTTTATTCATCGGGGCAATCGGATCACCACCACGCCACATCTTCCCGAGGGGATCTCGTCAGAGAATATGATCGAACTGGCACGCCTGGTTATGCTGGAACAGACGACGCAGCGTGTTCAATTGACTACGCGCGACGCGACGCCCGCAGAGCTCAGAGACGCGATCCTGAATGCGATTCAGGCACGTCGCTAGGGTGAAAAAGGAGGCGGGCGGCAGTGTGGAGCATTGCCGCCCATTTTTTAATCCACGTACTTCATTGCCACGCGAGACGTGAGCCGGGTGATAAGTTCGTAAGCACTCACTTTCGTGATTTCCGCGATGCGTTCAACGGGTAAACCTTCACCCCACAACACCACCGGATCGCCCGCTTTATCCTGCGCTTCGGGTCCTAAATCGACGCAAATCATGTCCATTGCTACGCGACCGACAATGTTCACTTCGCGACCGTTGACCAGCACCGGCGTACCGGACGGTGCCGCACGTGGATAACCGTCGCCGTAGCCCATAGCGACGACGCCGAGGCGAGTATCGCGCTCGCTGGTCCAGGTTCCGCCATAACCGACCGGCTCACCCGCCTTGTGCTCGCGCACAGCAATCAGGTTAGAGACCAGCGACATCACCGGCTGTAAGCCAAAATCGGGCCCCCAGGGCTTGCTCTCAAGCGGCGACACGCCGTAAAGAATAATGCCCGGACGCGCCCAGTCAAAGTGCGACTGCGGCCACAGCAGAATACCACCCGATGCGGCAATCGAGCGCATTCCTGGCTTGCCTTCGCAGAAGGTATTGAAGATATCGAGCTGCTGCTCGGTAGCACCACATTCAGGCTCATCGGCACGGGCAAAGTGGCTGACGATATTCACCGGCTGGCGCACGTTTTTGCACTGACTTAGGCGCTGATAGAACGTATTCGCCTGTTCCGGGCGCACGCCCAGACGGTGCATGCCGGTGTCGAGCTTCATCCAGACGGTGACCGGCTCGCTCAGTTCAGCCGTTTCTAATGCTGCCAGCTGTTCTTCGTTATGGACAGAGGTTTGCAGTTGCTGGCTGGCAATCGTTGGCAGATCGCTGGCTTCAAAGAAGCCTTCCAGCAGCAGAATCGGTTGGGTGATGCCGCCCGCGCGCAGGCGCAGGGCTTCTTCGAGACGGGCAACGCCAAAGGCGTCGGCATCGGGGAGCGTTCGCGCGGTCTCAAGAAGACCGTGTCCGTAAGCGTTCGCTTTCACGACTGCAACAAGCTTGCTGGCAGGTGCCAGTTCACGCAGACGTTGCAGGTTGTGTCGCAGAGCGCGGCGATTAATGACTACTGTTGCCGCTTGCATTTGAATTCCTTAGAAATTATTCGTCATCGTACTGAGGGCCGGCATAATTATCAAAGCGCGACCATTGTCCGTTAAAGGTCAGACGCACCGTACCGATCGGGCCGTTACGCTGCTTACCAATAATTATTTCTGCGATGCCTTTCATGTCGCTGTTTTCGTGATAAACCTCATCACGGTAAATGAACATGATTAAGTCGGCATCCTGCTCGATGGAGCCCGATTCACGTAGGTCGGAGTTAACCGGGCGCTTATCGGCACGTTGTTCCAGAGAGCGGTTAAGCTGCGACAGCGCGACGACCGGAACCTGCAACTCTTTGGCTAACGCTTTGAGAGAACGCGAGATTTCAGCAATCTCCAGCGTACGGTTATCGGACAGCGACGGCACGCGCATCAGTTGCAGGTAGTCGATCATGATAAGGCCGATACCGCCGTGCTCACGCGCGATACGGCGCGCGCGGGAGCGCACTTCCGTTGGCGTCAGACCGGAGGAGTCATCAATATAGATGTTCCGTTTTTCCAACAGGATACCCATGGTGCCAGAGATGCGCGCCCAGTCCTCATCGTCGAGCTGACCGGTACGAATGCGGGTCTGATCCACGCGGGACAGCGACGCCAACGTACGCATCATAATCTGGTCAGATGGCATCTCCAGACTGAAGATAAGCACCGGTTTATCCTGCAACATCGCCGCGTTTTCGACGATGTTCATTGCAAAGGTCGTTTTACCCATCGATGGACGGGCAGCAACAATAATCAAATCCGACGGCTGTAAACCAGCGGTTTTCTTGTTCAGATCGTCATAACCGGTATTAACGCCGGTGACCCCGTCGTGCGGCTGCTGAAAGAGCTGCTCAATACGTGCGACCGTGGAATCGAGTACCTCGGCGATATTTCGCGGGCCTTCGTCTTTATTCGCGCGGCTTTCGGCAATTTTGAATACACGGGACTCCGCCAAATCGAGCAGGTCTTCGCTGGTACGGCCCTGCGGATCGAAACCGGCTTCGGCGATTTCGTTCGCCACGGCGATCATCTCACGCACGACTGCACGTTCGCGCACAATGTCAGCGTAAGCGCTGATATTCGCCGCACTTGGCGTGTTTTTAGATAACTCGGCCAGATAGGCGAATCCGCCGCAGCTGTCGAGCTGCCCCAGTCGCTCCAGCGATTCCGCGAGGGTGATCAGGTCAATCGGGCTACCCGATTCCTGCAGGCGCGCCATTTCAGTGAAAATATGGCGGTGCGGACGGGTATAGAAATCGTCGGACACCACGCGTTCGGCGACGTCGTCCCAGCGTTCGTTGTCCAGCATTAAACCGCCCAACACCGACTGTTCCGCTTCAATCGAGTGCGGCGGGACCTTTAGCCCAGCAACCTGGAGGTCGCGGTCACGGGGTTCAGTCTGTTTGTTGAAGGGTTTATTTCCTGCCATAGTAAATGGAGTTACCGAGATAAAGAATGGGTCGAAAGATTACCACATTTTCTGGAGGAATCATGGCAACGCGCATTGAATTTCACAAGCATGGTGGCCCCGAAGTACTCAACGCGGTGGAGTTTACGCCAGCCGCACCTGGCGAGCATGAAGTCCAGGTAGAAAATAAAGCGATTGGCATCAATTACATCGACACTTATATTCGCAGTGGGCTGTATCCACCACCATCAATGCCGAGCGGACTGGGAACCGAGGCGGCGGGCGTCGTCGTAAAAGTGGGCAGCGCCGTTAAGCATATTAAAGAAGGCGATCGCGTGGTGTACGCGCAGTCGGCGTTGGGCGCATATAGCTCAGTCCACAATGTTCCCGCCGATAAAGCAGCGATTCTGCCGAACGCTATCTCTTTTGAACAGGCAGCGGCCTCATTTCTGAAAGGGCTAACCGTCTTCTATTTACTGCGCAAAACCTACGAAATCAAACCAGACGAGCCGTTTCTGTTTCACGCCGCCGCGGGTGGTGTGGGGTTGATTGCCTGCCAGTGGGCGAAAGCGCTGGGAGCAAAACTGATCGGCACCGTCGGCAGTGCGCAAAAGGCCCAGCGGGCGCTACAGGCTGGCGCCTGGCAGGTGATTAACTATCGCGAAGAAAGTATCGCGGAACGCGTGAAAGAGATAACCGGCGGCAAGAAACTGCGCGTCGTGTATGACTCGGTAGGCAAAGACACCTGGGAAGCCTCGCTGGACTGCCTGCAACGTCGCGGTCTGATGGTGAGCTTCGGTAATTCATCCGGCGCGGTGACCGGAGTGAATCTTGGCATTCTCAGTCAGAAAGGTTCGCTGTATGCCACTCGCCCTTCCCTGCAAGGCTATATCACCACGCGTGAGGAATTGACCGAAGCGAGCAACGAACTGTTCTCACTGATCGCCAGCGGCGTGATTAAAGTCGATGTGGCCGATGCGCAGAAGTATGCGCTCAGTGACGCGCAGCGTGCGCATGAAGTGCTGGAAAGTCGGGCTACGCAGGGGTCGAGTCTGTTAATTCCCTGAACCCTAAAAGAAATTGGGCTTCCTTTTCAGGAAGCCCTTTCTTTTTTTAGTTCGGCTGTATGTAGGGTACAGCTCGATGAATTCTTTAGCGGCAGCAATAGTGACAGATTCAATAAGTAAATCCTATTCTGTTCTAAGCAAAGCTGCCGTAAAAGTTGCAGGTATGTGACGAATACCTCAATACCTTAGTAACGGAAGCGGTTATTGCGCTGATATTGTGGAATTTTTGGCTTTTTAACGGCGCGAATCACCCACACCACCGCAACGGCCAAGAGCAGCCACGGCAGCAGTTTAATCATCAGCGCAAACAGCCCGCCGACGAACATCAGCGCCGTTGCCACAACCAGTGCGGCAATAATTCCGAGCAGTGAAATGCCGGTGACCATCAGCATGACAAAAAAACCAATCACAAAAAGTAGTTCCAGCATGTCTTTCTCCCCGTTAATACCGTTACGATAGCAAGAGTATTACAAGAAACGTGCCAATATTAATGTATTGATTTAAAAGCAAAACGCCCCGCATAGGTTTGCAGGGCGTGGTGAATTTGACGAACTTTTAGTGAAATTATCGCTTATCGGCAACCAGTCGCAGCGCGTGCTCCAGCACTTCAATATCTGCACCGGCTTTATGCGCATTCTCACTCAGATAGCGACGCCATTGACGTGCGCCCGGGATCCCCTGGAACAGCCCTAACATGTGGCGGGTGACGTGGCCAAGATAGGTCCCATTGCTCAGCTCGCGCTCAATGTACGGATACATGGCACGTACGACCGCGACCGGATCGCTATCCGCGCCTTCGACGCCGAAGATTTCACGATCGACCGTCGCGAGAATCCCAGGATTCTGGTACGCCTCGCGTCCCACCATCACGCCGTCTAAATGTTCCAGATGCGTTTTGGCTTCTTCGATGGATTTGACGCCACCGTTGATCGACATGGTCAGATTCGGGAAATCACGCTTAAGCTGGTAAACGCGCGGATAGTCGAGCGGTGGAATTTCGCGGTTTTCTTTAGGGCTAAGGCCAGACAGCCAGGCTTTTCGCGCATGGATGATAAACATCTCACACTCGCCTTTCCCCGCAACGGTGCTAATAAAGTCACACAGGAATTCGTAGCTGTCCTGATCGTCAATGCCGATGCGTGTTTTGACCGTAACCGGAATAGAGACCACATCCCGCATCGCTTTCACGCAATCCGCGACCAGTTGGGCATTACCCATCAGGCAGGCACCAAACATTCCATTTTGTACGCGATCGGAGGGACAACCGACGTTAAGATTAATTTCGTCATAGCCGCGAGCTTCAGCAAGTTTCGCGCAGTGCGCCAACGCAGACGGATCGCTTCCGCCAAGCTGCAAGGCAACCGGATGCTCTTCTTCGCTATAGGCCAGATAGTCGCCTTTACCGTGAATAATCGCTCCGGTGGTCACCATTTCGGTGTACAGCAACGTATGGCGAGACAGCTGGCGCAGGAAATAACGGCAGTGTCTGTCCGTCCAGTCAAGCATCGGCGCAATAGAGAAACGGTGTGCAGGAAAAGCGGGCTGTAATTCTGACGACATGGCGAAGTTTTAAGCATCTGGTGGAAAAGGGGCGCTACTATAGCATAAGAAAAGCCGGAGGCGCAGAGCCTCCGGTTTACCTTAGAACGTCACGCTGAGCTGCGCACCTGCGCCCCAGGTTTCGTCTTCGCCATACAGCCCCATCAGGTCGACATGCACAGCATTAAACGGCGCAAAGCCAACACCGCCGGTAAAGACGTTGCTGTCGTTGCCTTTCACGTCCGCGCGATAACCGGCGCGCACTGCCAGCCAGCTTAGCGGCGTGACTTCGGCACCCACGCCTACGTACTGAGAGTTCTCCTCGCTTTTGAAACCTTTGGTCTCAGTCAGATCGCCATCAGCCGTCAGCGTCACGAGGTCGTTGTGCCAGGCCGCGCCTGCGGTCACTAATGGACGAATCTGGTAGGTATCTTTGTAGCTCACCACCTCACCCGTGCGACCATTGCGAATGCGAATATCTTTGGTATCGATATCACGGGACATCAGGTTTTGCCCGCTCAAGCCTATCGTCCAGTTTTCACCCAAGTCTGCTGCAATACCCGCATCCACGTTGAATCCGGTGTCATCATTGCGATAGCGGCTGCTATTCCAGTCATTACTGTCATAGTCATAGATAGAAGTGGTGTAGTTGTAGAGCCAGGTTTTTTGCAGTTTTGGCGTCACGCCGATGGAAACCGGGACCTCGCCAATGTCGAACTGACGGGCTACGGCAATCCCGTAGTCAGAGACAATGGCGACGCGTCCCGATGCCGTTGAATTCAGGTTTTTGGTGATTTCATCGGTACCGTTTATTGCTGCATCCAGCGCCACGCCAGCAGCCACCAGATCGCTTTTCTGAATACCACGAAGATAATCGATATCCTGCTGGTCGATTGAAGAACTCACGCGACCATGCGCGTAGCCTTTAGCCATAAAGGCTACCGACAGAACATCGTTGGGAATGCTAACGGCAATCCCGGCACCCGCGGTGGCGCGGGCCGTTTTGCCTTTGAGATAATCCAGTTCGTCGGCTAAGTCTTTTGCCGCACCCTGGAACTGATTAATTGAACCCAAAGGATTAGCAATAATCTCACCAGGCGTGAGGCTATTAATCACATCATCGTAATAATTGATCTTATCGTTAATGGTGTCGATTTCGTCCTGAAGGTTATCTTTATCCGAAATTTGCGCGCCTACGGCTGGCAGAATAACGGTGATAGCATCATCAGGTTTTGCCTTTGCCAACAATGCCGGGTTGATCAATGCCCCGCTACCATAGCTCCCAGAAGCCACGCCGGTGCCACCCATCGCGTCACTACGCGATTCCGTCCAGGTATTGGCTGCTCCCGCTTGATTTGCCACAAAAAAGGAGACAGCAAGGCTAATCACCGAATATTTAAAATGTTTTTTCACAGTTTGCCCGTCAAATAGTTGTTATGACTTAACCCCTGTCTGTTATCGCCCAAACAGGAACGAACTATTGCTGTGAATAAGGACAAAAAGACCCGCTATTTCCTTAAGTTAAATCGGTATCAAGGCCTATTGTATTTTGTGACGGCCCTCAATATTTATAGAAGAGGTTATGACTTTCGCCCAGATTTTCCATCGTGAGGCCCAAAAAATTGCGGTGGATGGTCGACCCAGCGGTCCTCACGGGTGGCGGCGTATGCCGGATTTAACGGGTAGTAAATACGATTATGTTTTTTGTTGGCCTCTCCCACCACTAACAGTCGCACCTCTTCATCCGTATTGTTGATAAAGGTATGGCACTGCCCTGTTCCGGCCGGAAAACCCACGCTATCGCCCGGTTCAAGCTTCCACAAATAACCGTTGATCCACGCTTCTGGATGGCCTTCAAGCACGTAGATAAATTCTTCTTCATCGCTTTCTGCATGCGGGTAGGAAGTACGACGGCCTGGCGGCAAGCGCTCATGATGAATACCAAGCCGGCCAAGCCCTAGCCTTCTGGCCAGCGGTGCGCCAATAGAAAAAAGTTCGTCGCTGTCGGGATAAGTGGAATCATCAGCGCCTTCAATTTCGCGCCAGTGTCGAATACAGTCGGGTCTTTTCATGGTTTGTGTCCAGAGTGGCAATGCGTCAGGTATAGCACAGGGTGCGGGATCTCGGCGTTTTTAACAGAACATGATAAAGTGAAGACTTCAAACCTAAACATATCCGAGGTGCTAAATGGATGAGACCACAATGCCGGAGCTGTTAGCGCAAGCTGAGAAGCTTTGCGCGCAACGCAATGTGCGCCTGACTCCGCAGCGCCTGGAAGTATTGCGTCTGATGAGTCTGCAAAAAGGGGCGATAAGCGCCTACGATCTTCTCGATCTGCTGCGTGAAAGCGAGCCGCAGGCTAAGCCACCTACCGTTTATCGGGCGTTAGATTTTCTGCTAGAGCAAGGCTTTGTGCATAAAGTTGAATCGACCAATAGTTACGTGCTGTGTCATTTGTTCGATCAGCCCACACACACCTCGGCGATGTTTATTTGCGATCGTTGTGGAGCGGTGAAAGAGAAAGGTGCAGAAGGCGTTGAGGATATCATGCATTCCTTAGCGGCAAAGATGGGCT
>JALCNW010000097.1 GCA_022649305.1 Enterobacter sp. | reverse complement strand
CGCCCGTCCGTTTATCGGCGATAAGCCGGGCAACTTCCAGCGTACCGGCAACCGTCACGATTTGGCTGTTGAACCACCGGCGGCGACCGTGTTGCAAAAACTGGTCGACGAGAAAGACGGCCACGTGGTTTCCGTGGGTAAAATTGCGGATATCTACGCTAACTGCGGTATCACCAAAAAAGTGAAAGCCACCGGGCTGGACGCGCTGTTTGATGCGACCATCAAAGAGATGAAAGAAGCGGGCGACAAGACGATTGTCTTTACCAACTTTGTGGACTTTGACTCCTCCTGGGGCCACCGTCGCGACATCGCGGGTTACGCTGCCGGTCTGGAACTGTTCGACCGTCGTCTGCCTGAGCTGATGGAGCTGGTGGGTGAAGATGACATTCTGATCCTGACTGCTGACCACGGCTGTGACCCAAGCTGGACCGGGACCGATCACACCCGTGAGCACATTCCGGTGCTGGTGTACGGCCCGAAAGTGAAGCCTGGCTCGCTCGGTCACCGTGAAACCTTCGCGGATATCGGCCAGACCATTGCGAGCTACTTCGGTACCTCTCCAATGGACTACGGCAAAACCATGTTTTAATCACATTGGGTGCGGGCTGATGCCCTCGCCCCAACCCTCTCCCACAGGGAGAGGGGGAATTTAAATGAAAAGGAACTGAAGATGGCAACCCCACACATTAATGCAGAAATGGGCGATTTCGCTGACGTTGTTTTGATGCCTGGCGACCCGCTTCGTGCGAAGCACATTGCAGAAACTTTCCTCGAAGACGTGCGTGAAGTGAACAACGTTCGCGGCATGCTGGGCTTCACCGGTACCTACAAGGGCCGCAAAATTTCCGTAATGGGCCATGGCATGGGCATCCCATCGTGCTCCATCTACACCAAAGAGCTGATCACCGATTTCGGCGTGAAGAAAATCATCCGCGTGGGCTCTTGCGGCGCGGTCCGTATGGACGTGAAACTGCGTGACATCGTTATCGGCATGGGGGCGTGTACTGATTCCAAAGTGAACCGTATGCGCTTCAAAGATCATGATTTTGCTGCCATTGCTGACTTCGGCATGGTGCGTGACGCGGTAGACGCAGCCAAAGCGCTGGGCGTTGAAGCACGCGTGGGCAACATCTTCTCTGCTGACCTGTTCTACTCTCCGGACGGCGGTGAAATGTTCGACGTGATGGAAAAGTACGGCATCCTGGGCGTGGAAATGGAAGCGGCGGGCATCTACGGTGTGGCGGCTGAGTTTGGTGCGAAAGCGCTGACCATCTGTACCGTATCTGACCATATCCGTACTCACGAGCAGACCACTGCTGCTGAGCGTCAGACGACCTTCAACGATATGATCAAAATCGCGCTGGAATCCGTTTTGCTGGGCGATAAAGAGTAATGTTGTCTGCCGGGTAGCGTTCGCCGCCCGGCATTTTTTCTGGTCACTGCTGCGTCAGCACTTCCCACATCAGATCACTTTCGAGCGCTGTGATATCGGTAGAGAATGAAAATTGCCGATCGTTCAGTACCGGCGTCAGTTTCATCGTAAAACTCAAATTTTTACCGCTCACGGTAGCCTCGTTTTCAACGGCAACAATCCCATCATTATTATGCAAAAGCAGACTTTCCATGCTTTCACCATTCGGGGTTAGGCGGGCGCGATCAACCGTCTTTGCGAAGGGATAGCTCTTGCCGTCCACCACCATCTGGCTGACGCGTACTGCCAGTCCGCCACTCTCGCCAAAATAGAATCGACCTTTTTCCCCAGCTCGCCCCTGAATAAACAGAGCGACAGGTCGACTTTCCGGGCAGTTGACGTTGACATTGATCTCTCTTGACGGCATCTGGTTCCAGCCTTTTTTGGCGTTAACAATGTCATCTTGTTTAAAAAGCCCAAAGCTGGCGTTGCTGGAGCTAAGGCTTAGCTGACATTTGTCATCGGCCAGCGCTGTGCGGGAAGAGATGGAAGATATCGCAGCAACCGCAAGCAGCAGCGTTATTCCGTGGAATTTCATTGGCAGACTCCTTTTGCCGTTTCGTAAAACGCCTCTTTATCCTGGATGTCACTTAACGTGTAATTGATGCGGCACAGTCGTTGCATATTGTCATCTACGGCATACAGCGCCGGGCTTTCTGACATATCGGTGACAAAAACGCGCCCGCTATCAACCGCGCTGACCAGGTAATTGTTTTTCTCATCAACGATACTGGTCCCTTTCGGTAGCCAGTTGCCGTCTGCCTGTTTTACTTCCAGCATTACGCGGCGAGTATTAAGGACTTTAAAATCAAGTTCTTTAAAGGATGCATGAGCCGCAGAAATGCTTTTGATGCCGTTAGCCAGATCCATACTTTTCGGTAAGGTATTGGCGTTAATTTCAATTCGTGATTTCCGCCATTCTGTCATCCCTGGTACAACAGCCTGGCCCCAGCGGTCGGTCCACACTCGGCCCTGAGGAGTGGAAATTTCAATGCCGCTCTGAGGTTCGCTCAGACGGGCAATTGCAAAAGTATCTTTAAGTTCATAAGGGGAGAACGTCACGCCATGTGCATGTGCCGCCATACCGCCGGAGAGCGTTGCGCTGTAGTTGCGCTGATTATCGCCACTGGCTCCCCCGCCAATACTGAGCTGTGTGTAATGCAGGTTGGTGTTGATGTTACCGTTAAAGCTATTTTCGCGAGTCTGGTCATCCCGATCCGCGGAAATGTAGTAGTTTGTGTTTTCGCCCAACGCCCCGCTGTTCTGTAGGCCATAAGTGGTTTTATCGCCCTGGCTACGCATATAGGTACCGATACGCTGTGAGCCACCAATTGGGATGCTGACGTTGACATAGAACATGTCATCGTTGTCCGCCACACTGTCATCGTCGTCATCCTGCTGATTCAGCGCGTGTTGCCAGTTAGCTGAAATGTTCATGTATTTGAACGAGCGTCCCCAGGAAACGATGATGCTACGAGTATCATCGGCGTCATCCGTCGCCTGATAACCGTAATAGCCGAGTGAGAAGCTTCCCAGAACGTCATTGCTCCAGCTCAGGTTCGCGCTGTAACTACTCTGGTACCCGTCAAAGTCATCATTTAGGGCTTCGGTGAATTCGCGATAGTCAGCGCTGTATTTTGCGGCGCTTAAATCGACATTCAGGCTGCCAGGTAGCGCCATGCTGGTGCGCAGCTCACCTTTTGCTCCCTGTAACGATTCACCGTAGGACGCCTTGCTGCCCAGCATTGAGCCAGAGAACATCAGGTTTTCGGCTGGAAGCCACTGCAATATTCCTCCGGCGGCCTGGTATTCCTGAGCCAGCACGCCAGAGGTGGTGGTTGTCCAGTCTCTGTCCAGACGCCAGCCGTTGGAAACGTTGTAAACCCACGGCTTGTCGTAATCGCTCTCGGTGTCGCGAACGCGACCCAGAGACATGGCTAAGCCCACCGGACGGGACACACGGAAATTAAACGATGAAGCGGGTACGATGAAGCGGGTGATTGACCCATCGGTTTCCACCACGCTGACGTTGAGGTCGGCATTGCCCCGCACGACGGGAACATTTTCAAGGTTGAACGGACCGGCGTTGACCAGCGTAGAGTAGATCAACTGCCCTGACTGGCGGACTTCAACGCGCGCCTGGGGGCCGCGGGCAAGCCCTTTTACGGCGATCCCCGGCGTATCCTGCGCTAACCCCTGCTCGGGAATAAACTGTACGCCATTGATTGGGGCTCCGCTAAAAAGCGGAGAGTTTACGTTGATCTGCCCGACCTGGGCGCGCGTTTTTTGTGCCTGAAACACGTGTTCGGCATAGGTATATAAGCTGTCGGTGGAATATTTTCCATTGTCGTCAGTTAACATATACCGACTGCGTAAGGTCCATTCCGCAATATTTAAACCGGCTTCGAGATTGGCCTGTGAATAAGTGTGCGACTCAGAGCCTGTTGTTTCGCTCCGGCTAGTGAACGCGTTGTAGTTAATCAGCCCGGCAGTTCCCCCCTTCACAAAGTTTTGCGGAGTAAGAAAGCCGTTGTCCAGCGCTTCTGCGGGTAAGAAAAGCTCCAGCGCTTCACTGCCCGGTATCGGGTTAATCACTGCCGAGGGATAATCGGCCTGTAAATTATGGCAGGTTTCGTTTGCGCTGATGCGCAGAGGCATTAATCCTGTCGCGCTAAGAAAATCCGCGTCAACGCAAAGCTGGCCTTTATCACCAAAAAGTACGGCCAGTGAGCCTTTATCGACACCGTTAATTTTTAGGGAAACCGTATGTCTTCCGGGCAAAAAACGAGGTGCATCGGCAAAATACTCTGCAAGGTTTTTGCTGATCCCTCTGGACGTCAATATATTGGTTTCAAACGACACTTCCCTGGCCTGTATTGTCAGGCCAGGGAGAATAGATAGAGTCAGCGAGCAATAGAGTGCCGCTCGAATATAAGAAGGAAGGTTAAGGCTATTCACTCATTAACTCGCATTAGTTTTTTTATTATTGCGCCAGTGGGGCGGTGAAATCTGGAACATTAATGCCGTAGCGGCTTGCCGGATAAAAACGTACGGATTTATCGCCGTTGATGCTTTTCTTCACCGCGACGTTCAGCGTTTCACCTGGCAGAATGTAGGTTTTTTTCAGATAGCCTGCGGTGCCAGAAGGCTGGAAAGTGACGTTCTGTGCCAGACGTACCACATACGCGGAAGGATTTTTTACTTTGATATTTTGGCCACTGCCAGACCATGTCAGCAGCTTCCAGGCATCGGTGACGACAGGCAGATTTTTAGGGCGAATTAACACCGGTAGATCCTGGCGCATATTGAAGCCTATCTTGATGTTTTTATCGCTATTCTTGGGCGGTATACCTTCAAATGTCACACGTTTCAGGTGTTCAACCGTAAGAGGCTGCTGGCTCTCCATAATAAAGCGCAGTTGCTGCTGCTGGCCAGGCTCTACGCGAACCACTGGCTGAGTGACGTTCAGCTTAACCCCGTTATCATCGGGCAGGTCAACAATGCTGGTATAAAGCAACGCGGGGAAGTTGTCGGTATTTTTGACATTCATAACGCCGCTGTGAGTGGATTCATCAATGACCAGCAACGTTGTTTCAGGCACCATTCCAGCGGCATTGGCCTGTATTAGAAAAATAGAAAAAACAAGAGGGGCGGCAAACGCAAATTTGCAAAGAAATGGAGTCGCTGACATCGAGATTAATCCTTTAACCTGAGAAATAACCTCCCCTCTAATGGGGGGAGGTCTTATATTCTAAATATCGCAGTGATAGTTAGAGGTATTTTACGGTGATCGTCGCCTGGCCTGCGAGACTGGTGTCATCCGTGATGGCAAGCGTAGTGGTATCTTTAATGGCCAGAGACACTTTCAGTGGGAAGACTGCAGTGACGTAAGACAGTGGCTCAGCGCTGCCGGAAACTGCCACCGTCATCATTTCCGCATCTGCATTTTTGATGATACCGGTGGTGGATTTCGCCCACGTTGGGCTGGCAGCGGCACCGGAGATAGCATCAACCTTGACGCCGTCAGCCGTGACGTTGGAGATGTCGGTAAACACTGAATAGGCACCGATTTTCACCTTGCCTGCGGTTTCGCCAACGCCATAGGACTGGTCGGCGCTGTTCACCGAGCCGTTTGCGGCGTCTGCGTTAGTGATGGTGATGTCGCTTGCGCGAGTTCCTGCGTTGTTATCTGTGATAGTCCAGCCAGCTTTAGCACCCGCATCCGGGCATTTGAT
This sequence comes from Enterobacter sp., assembly GCA_022649305.1. Taxonomy (GTDB): domain Bacteria; phylum Pseudomonadota; class Gammaproteobacteria; order Enterobacterales; family Enterobacteriaceae; genus Enterobacter. The sequence goes on along the minus strand of JALCNW010000097.1, from coordinate 9,665 downwards.
GCTCAGGGAAACATCTTTGGTGCCCAGTTGGTTATCACTGGTAGCTGATAAGCCAGCCAGGTGGATAGAGCCATAATCAACGGTGCCGCCGCCAGACAGGGTTGGCGTACAGGCTTCGACGGAGAGCAAGCCAGTAACTTTCAGTTGGGCGGTAGCGTCAGCTGCGTTTGCGCCCGCGGAGGTCAGTGCCATCGCAATGGCAGTGGCAACTAAAATCTTTTTCATTGTTGTTCCTTAACAGTTAATTCATCGCGTCTGTTTCGGTGACGCGAGTAATAATTACAAGTAGCGCAGAGTAATGGTTGCCAGGCCGACAATTGGCGTATTGTCAGTAATCGCCAGCGTACTGGTTTTTTGAACCGCCAGGCCTACGCGCATGGGGAATACGCCGGTGGTAAAAGCGGTTGGCAGATAGTCGCCAGTGTCAGTTGTGAGCGTAATTGCACTTGCGCCATCGTTGGTGACATTATCGTAATCAGACCCTGCATTGAAGTGTGACCAGACGACTTGTTCCCCAGACTTATTTCCCTGTACAAGGGACGCTGCCTTTCCATCAGCCGTTGCACCATTCTGGTTGAGCGTGACGGCGTAAGCCCCAATGTTGACGCCACCAGCGGTTTTACCGACACCAAAGCGTCCGTCTGAGGTCCAGACATCATCGCCCTCATTCCAGCCTGGGTTAACAATGGTAATGGAGGCTGCTTCACCCACGGTGTTGTCCTGGATGGTCCAACCCACTTTTGTAGGTGATTGACAATTGATGGTCAACGTGAGGTCTTTTTTACCTAACTGATTGGTGTCCGTTGCAGACAGCGTGTCGACATAGTGTGTACCGAAATCAACAGTGCCTCCGCCGGTCATTTCAGGCGTGCAGGCATCATTGGTCAGAGTACCGATGACCTTCAACTGTGCGGTATTCTCATTTGCTGCCTGCGCAGTCATGGAAAACGTCATTGCGACGGCGGTTGCAATTAATAATTTTTTCATCGTTAGTCCTTAACGAATAAATAGCGTTAACACGGGGATTAAATATTATTTTTGGAGCGGGTATTTTGATGTGGGAGGTTGTAATAATCTATTTAATTAATCTGCAAGTTAAATGTAGTAAATATTAATTATAACGCTTGCTATATGTATTTTATTTAAAGTTGTGCTTTTAAAGCGGTATGTATAAATGGTGATTATGCTTTTGCACTATTTGTCATAGTGTGAACATAAATTTCTTTATGTTACAAGAGTTAACGGAACAATCCTTGTCCCTTATCACTTATGCTTAGCGTACGGCTTGTCCAATCCATTCCGACAGTTCCCTCAGCTCTTTTTCCTGTTCAGGGAAATCGCCAATCAACGTGTCGCATTCCTGTTGCAGCATATCTGCACGATAAATACACCCCTGCAAACGGGCGGCTAATGCTTCCAGCGGAGCCGGGTTGAGGCTATCGGTAAAGACCTGTGTCCGGGTTATATGGCCTCTTTCGACATCAAAGTGCAGCTCCACGCCACCCCAGGTAAAGCGCTCATCAAGAAGATGCGAGAACGCAGGCGCTTGCCCAAAGTTCCATTCCCAGCTGCTCTGGCGGGCAAAGGTCTCAGCAAAGTGGGGTAGGTCAGGGATTTTATCCGGCGAAATGACTTCTGCCTCTACGCGCTCACCGTAATGTTCAAAGAACGATTCACGGATGGCGTCGCAAATTTGTTCATGGGTGATTCCCGGCAGAAGCTCGACGAGATTCGCCACGCGACCGCGCACTGAGGTAATCCCCTTGGCCTGTAGCTTTTTCTTATCAGGGTTAAGGTAATTCGCCAGACGGCTCAAATCGGCATTGAGCAAAAGTGTGCCGTGATGAAAACCACGATCCATCGTCTCTTTATAGGCTGACCCCGACACTTTACGATCGCCCTCGGTCGTTTTCACCACCAGATCGTTTCGCCCGGAGGCTTCTGCCGTCACGCCCAGCGAATTCAGCGCGTTAAGCACTATCGACGTGGAGATGGTTTTGTCATATTCCGGTTTGCCTGCCATAAAGGTAAAGCAGGTATTGCCGAGATCGTGAAACACCGCCCCGCCACCGCTGCTGCGACGGGCCAGGCGCACGTTGTCCTCTTCCATGCGGCGCGTGTTGCACTCTTTCCACGGATTTTGTGCGCGGCCAATGACCACCGTATCGGCATTGCGCCACAGAAACAGCACGCGCTGCGTGGCGGGCATCTGGCGGAAGATGCACTCTTCTACCGCGAGGTTAAACCAAGGGTCGTAGGAGTCAGAGATCAGCAGGCGTAACGTCGTCATGGCAAAGTTCCTTTTCCGGATCGTTTGCCTACTTTATCACTAATCTTTCTTGTCGCCTTCGTCCTCTTCCGGCACGGATTTGCTGGCGGTAAGCAGGAAAGGGGATTGTTGCCAGCGGGTGCGTTTACCCTGCAACAGCGTGCGCGTTAGCACCACGCCGATAGCCAGCGAAAGCAGCAGCATTAGACGTAGAATATTGGTGGTGTTATCGACCTGCTTTGCCTCGGTCGCCAGCGTGTGGGTATCCAGCGTCAGCCGCAGATAGCCGAGCGGACCATTCTTACCCTGGATCGGTTCGACGATTTGCTGATTAAAATAGCCACCCGCCTTTTTACCGTCGAGCGCCAGCCTGTCGCGCACGTCAATATGCTCACCCGCGCGTACAATCAGATCGCCCTGTTCGTCATACACACCGGCGTCCAGGATACGGCTCTCTTCCGTTAACAGATGCAGGACCTGGCTGATTCTTTTCTCATCCGGCGTTTCGGTCCGCATCGCCGGGGCGATGTTGAGCGTTACTTGTCGCGCTAACGTGCGGGCTAACTCTTCAAGCTGCGGATTACGCTGTCGTTGATGATTCTGGCTAAACCAGGATGCCCCCTGCATCAGCGCCACTAAAAGCGCGAGGCAGAAAAGAACAATCACTGCACGATGTAGCCGGAATTTCAGTTTTGTGCGAGCCATATACCACCTGCTGAAAATTTACGGCTTAATGTTGCCAGAAGTGATGGTTACAAGGTAGCCTCATGCGTTATTTTCCCCTGGAACCTTCCGGCGCGAACCATTTTACAGGAGCTTCAATGCCGAACATTACCTGGTGCGATCTGCCTAATGATGTCTCTTTATGGCCAGGATTGCCGCTTTCTTTAAGTGGTGATGAGGTGATGCCACTGGATTACCATGCTGGCCGTAGCGGCTGGTTGCTGTACGGACGCGGCCTGGATAAGCAAAGCCTGACTCAGTATCAAACCAAACTGGGTGCGGCGATGGTGATTGTTGCTGCATGGTGCGTGGAAGATTATCAGGTGCTGCGCCTGGCCGGTTCTCTGACCGCGCGCGCAACCCGTCTGGCGCACGACGCCGGTCTGGATGTGGCTCCGCTGGGTAAAATCCCGCATCTGAAAACGCCAGGCCTGCTGGTGATGGACATGGACTCGACCGCTATCCAGATCGAATGTATTGACGAAATCGCCAAGCTGGCCGGTAGCGGTGAGATGGTCGCAGAAGTGACCGAACGCGCGATGCGCGGTGAACTCGATTTCACTGCCAGCCTGCGACAGCGCGTGGCAACCCTCAAAGGTGCGGATGCCAATATTCTGCGTCAGGTTCGCGACGATCTGCCGCTGATGCCCGGCCTGATTCAGCTGGTTCTTAAGCTCGAAACACTGGGCTGGAAAGTGGCCATTGCCTCCGGTGGATTTACGTTCTTTGCGGACTACCTGCGCGACAAACTGCGTCTGACCACCGTGGTGGCTAACGAGCTGGAAATCATGGACGGTAAGCTCACCGGGCAGGTGATTGGCGATATCGTAGACGCGCAGTACAAAGCGAATACGCTCACGCGTCTGGCTGAAAAATATGAAATTTCCGTCGAACAGACCGTCGCGATCGGCGACGGTGCTAACGATCTGCCGATGATCAAAGTTGCAGGCCTTGGCATTGCGTATCACGCCAAGCCTAAAGTCAATGAAAAGACAGAAGTCACTATCCGTCATGCTGACCTGATGGGTGTATTTTGCATTCTGTCCGGCAGCGTGAATATGAAATAAAGAGGTCAACCGTGGCGAAAGCTCCAAAACGCGCATTTGTCTGTAATGAATGTGGTGCCGATTACCCACGCTGGCAAGGACAATGCAGCGCCTGTCATGCCTGGAACACCATTACCGAAGTGCGCGGTGTGGCCGCCTCACCAACGGTTGCTCGTAATGAACGACTGAGCGGTTATGCGGGCAATGCGGGCGTCTCGAAAGTGCAGAAGCTTTCCGAGATAAGCCTCGATGAAGTGCCGCGCTTTTCCACCGGCTTTAAAGAGTTCGATCGCGTGCTCGGTGGCGGCGTGGTGCCGGGCAGTGCCATTCTGATTGGCGGCAACCCAGGCGCGGGTAAATCAACATTACTGCTGCAAACCCTGTGCAAACTGTCTGAACAGATGAAAACGCTGTACGTCACCGGCGAAGAATCCTTACAGCAGGTTGCCATGCGCGCGCATCGTCTGAATTTACCGACGGGCAATCTTAATATGCTGTCGGAAACCAGCATCGAACAGATCTGCATGATTGCGGAAGAAGAGCAGCCGAAGCTGATGGTGATCGACTCCATCCAGGTGATGCACATGGCGGACATCCAGTCCTCGCCAGGCAGCGTGGCTCAGGTGCGCGAAACGGCGGCCTACCTGACGCGCTTTGCCAAAACACGCGGCGTGGCGATTGTGATGGTGGGCCATGTCACCAAAGACGGCTCGCTGGCAGGACCTAAAGTGCTTGAACACTGTATCGACTGTTCCGTGATGCTGGATGGTGACGCCGACTCTCGATTCCGCACGCTGCGCAGCCATAAAAACCGTTTTGGGGCGGTGAATGAGCTGGGCGTTTTTGCGATGACTGAGCAGGGGCTGCGCGAAGTCAGCAATCCGTCGGCAATTTTCTTAAGCCGCGGCGATGAAATCACCTCGGGCAGTTCAGTGATGGTGCTGTGGGAAGGGACGCGTCCATTGCTTGTCGAGATCCAGGCGCTGGTGGATCAATCGATGATGGGCAACCCGCGCCGCGTGGCGGTCGGGCTTGAGCAAAACCGTCTGGCAATCTTACTGGCCGTATTGCACCGTCACGGTGGCCTGCAAATGGCGGATCAGGACGTGTTTGTCAACGTCGTCGGTGGCGTCAAAGTCACTGAAACCAGTGCCGATCTGGCGCTGTTACTGGCGATGGTTTCCAGTCTGCGTAATCGTCCGTTGCCGCAGGATCTGGTGGTATTTGGTGAAGTGGGGCTGGCGGGGGAAATTCGCCCGGTGCCGAGTGGTCAGGAGCGCATTTCCGAAGCAGCAAAACACGGCTTTCGTCGGGCCATTGTTCCGGCCGCCAACGTGCCGAAAAAGTTGCCGGAAGGGATGAAAGTGTTTCCTGTCAAAAAACTCTCAGATGCATTAAGCGTCTTTGACGACCTATAATTGCGTATACGATTTTGCAGGAGGCATCGTAATTTATGTCATCATTTGACTACATCAAAACCGCAATCCGCCAAAAAGGCTGCACGTTGCAGCAGGTAGCGGAAGCGAGCGGCATGACCAAAGGCTATTTGAGCCAGCTGCTGAATGCCAAAATCAAAAGCCCAAGCGCGCAAAAGCTGGAGGCTTTACACCGCTTCCTGGGCCTTGAATTCCCGCGCATGCAAAAGAATATCGGCGTGGTGTTTGGTAAATTTTACCCGCTTCATACCGGGCATATTTATCTGATCCAGCGCGCCTGTAGCCAGGTAGATGAACTGCATATCATCATGGGCTACGATGAAACGCGTGACCGCAAACTCTTTGAAGACAGCGCTATGTCGCAACAGCCGACGGTTCCCGATCGTTTGCGCTGGCTGCTTCAGACCTTCAAATACCAGAAAAACATCCGCATTCATGCTTTTAACGAAGAGGGCATGGAGCCTTATCCGCACGGCTGGGACGTCTGGAGTAACGGCATTAAAGCGTTCATGGAAGAGAAGGGCATTACGCCTAACTGGATCTACACGTCCGAAGAGTCCGATGCGCCGCAGTTTCGCGAACATCTGGGCACTGAAACGGTGCTGATTGACCCAAAACGCACGTTTATGAACATCAGCGGCGGGCAGATTCGCGAAAACCCGTTCCGCTACTGGGATTATATTCCTACTGAAGTGAAACCTTTCTTTGTCCGTACGGTGGCGATTCTGGGCGGGGAGTCCAGCGGCAAGTCAACGCTGGTCAACAAGCTGGCGAACATCTTCAATACCTCCAGTGCGTGGGAATATGGGCGTGATTACGTCTTCTCCCATTTGGGCGGTGACGAGATGGCGCTCCAGTATTCTGACTACGATAAAATCGCCCTGGGCCACGCGCAGTACATCGATTTTGCGGTGAAATACGCGAATAAAGTGGCGTTTGTTGATACCGATTTCGTCACCACTCAGGCGTTTTGTAAAAAGTATGAAGGGCGCGAACATCCGTTTGTGCAGGCGCTGATTGACGAATATCGTTTTGACTTAGTGATCCTGCTGGAGAACAACACCCCGTGGGTCGCAGACGGTATGCGCAGCCTTGGTAGCTCGGTAGACAGAAAAGAGTTCCAGACCATGCTGGTGGATATGCTCAACGAGAACAACGTGGAGTTTGTGAAGGTGGAGGAGTCGGACTACGACAGCCGGTTCCTGCGCTGTGTCGAGCTGGTGAAAGCGCTGGTGGGCGATCAGCGGTAAAACATTCTCTCCTCACCCTCACCCTAACCCTCTCCCCAATAGGGGCGAGGGGATAGTTGGGTGCGGTAGGGGGTACGGTCCGGGGAGAATTAAAACGCAACGACAACTTTGCCGCGCATATGCCCGTCCAGCACTTTGCGATGGGCCTCGGTGATGCTCTCTACACTCAATCCATGCAGAGTGTCGCTGAGTGAGCTTTTCACCACGCCGTTATCCACCAGTTTTGCCACTTCGTCTAAGATCTCGCCCTGGCGCGCCATGTCCTGTGTCTGATACATACTGCGGGTGTACATAAATTCCCAGTGCAGCGCGGCAGATTTAGACTTTAGTTGGTTTTGATCCAGCGGATGCTCGTTCTCAACGATGGTGCAGATATGGCCCTGCGGCGCAATCAGCTCGCTCACGGCGGCCCAGTGGCCGTCGGTATCGTTCAGAATAAAAATGTAATCGACGTATTTGATGTCGTGTTTAGCCAGTTCACCGGGCAGATCGCGGTAGTTCACCACCAAATCGGCACCACGATCGCGACACCACTGAGCAGAGTCTTCCCGAGAGGCTGTGGCGATCACGTTAATTTGACTGTTGTGCTTCGCAAAGGGGATTGCCAGGGATCCCACTCCGCCTGCACCACCCACGATCAGCAGTGTTTTGTCCGATCCGGCATCCTGAATGTTCAATCTTTCAAACAACCCTTCCCATGCGGTCAGCGCCGTAAGCGGTAAAGCTGCGGATGCTGCCCAATCCAGCGTGCGCGGTTTATGACCGACAATACGGGCGTCTATCAACTGATGCGTAGCGTTGCTGCCGGAGCGGGTGATGTCGCCGGCGTACCACACTTCATCTCCTGCCTTAAACTGCGTGACGGCAGACCCGACGGCTTTGACAATCCCGCTGGCATCCCAGCCCAGAATACGGGGTTCTTTCAGGCCATTTTTCGCAATATTGGCGTGGACCTTGGTATCGACCGGGTTAATGGAGACGGCTTTCACTTCGACCAGCAGATCGTGCTCGCCAGGTTGCGGCATCGGAAGAGGGATCTCAATGAACGTAGCAGGATCGTTGGGGTTTACGGCGATGGCTTTCACTGACATGGTTTGCTCCTCAAGGAATGCGTTCTAATGAGGCTAGTCTATTAAATCGCCAGCGGCATGATAAGATGGACAATCAAGAACGAAGTGTTCGCCTCGGATGAACAATGATGTTTAAACAGCTTCAGGATATGGCGCTGTTTGCGCTGGTGGCGGAAATGGGCAGTTTTACCGCCGCCGCGCAGAAAGCGGGTTTACCAAAATCCAGCGTCAGCCAGCGCGTGAGTCAACTTGAGCAGCAGCTAGGCCTGAGGCTCCTTAACCGCACCACCCGCAAGCTGAATCTGACCTTTGCGGGCGAGCACTATCTGGTGCACTGCCGGGAGATGCTGGCAGCGAGCGAACGTGCGGAATACGCTATTCAGCGCCTGCGCGACAACCCCAGCGGGCGCTTACGTATCACTTGCCCCGCCGGTATTGGCGCGACGCTGCTGGCGCATCTCAACGCTGAATTTCAGCGGCGCTATCCTGATGTCTCGCTGGATGTCTGCATTTCGGATGATGTGAAAGATTTGGTTGAGTCAGGCTTTGACGTCGCGCTGCGTACTGGAAAGCCACAGGACTCTTCGCTGATTGGTCGCATGATTGGCCATTGTCCACGTTACATGCTCGCTTCACCCGCTTATCTGGCGCGTTTTGCCCCGGTGACTCATCCGCGCCAGCTGGTGGAGCATCGCTGCATCACGCACAAAGCCTGGCCCGAGTGGTTATTGCGCCGAGAGAGCGACGATTATCGCCATTTGCCGGATAACACGCATGTTACCGACAATCTGGTTTATGCCCGTGAAAGTGCGATAGCGGGGGCGGGTATTACGCTGCTTCCGGCTTTTCTGCTGGAGGATAAAGTTGAAAAAGGGGCGTTAGTACCGGTGCTGCCTGAATGGAGCGTTGAGGGCAATGAGCTTTGGCTGGCCTATCCGAGTCGTAAACTGAACTCTCCGGCGCTGATGAGCTATATCGACTTTGCGATGCAGTCTGATGAGGTGAAACGCTTTTACGTGGGAGCTTGACTATGTGCGGCCTGATGCCCTCTCCCACGCGGGGAGAGGGAACAAACACTACAAACGGCAACCGAGGTTGCCGTTTTGCTTTTACTTCGAAATACGCTTGTACTTGATTCGCTTCGGCTCCAGCGCATCAGCGCCGAGCGTGCGTTTCTTGTACTCTTCGTATTCGGTGAAGTTTCCTTCGAAGAACTCCACTTTACCCTCGTCCTGGTAATCCAGAATGTGGGTTGCTACACGGTCAAGGAACCAACGGTCGTGCGAGATAACCATCGCGCAGCCTGGGAATTCCAGCAGGGCGTTTTCCAGCGCGCGCAGGGTTTCGATATCCAGGTCGTTTGTCGGTTCATCGAGCAGCAACACGTTGCCGCCAACCTGCAACAGCTTCGCCAGGTGCAGACGACCGCGCTCACCGCCGGACAGCTCGCCGACGCGTTTACCCTGATCAACACCTTTGAAGTTGAAGCGGCCCACGTAGGCGCGGCTTGGCATCTCGGTGTTACCGATACGCATGATATCTTGCCCGCCGGAGACTTCTTCCCATACGGTTTTGCTGTTATCCATCGCGTCACGGAACTGGTCAACGGAGGCCAGTTTCACGGTATCACCGAGGGTGATGGTGCCGCTATCAGGCTGTTCCTGACCAGACATCATGCGGAACAGCGTTGATTTACCCGCGCCGTTTGGACCGATGATGCCGACAATCGCGCCTTTCGGTACGGAGAAGCTCAAATCTTCGATCAGCAGACGATCGCCGTAGGATTTACGCAGGTTGCTCACTTCAACGACCTTATCGCCCAGACGTGCTCCAGGTGGGATAAACAGTTCGTTGGTTTCGTTACGCTTCTG
>JALCNW010000096.1 GCA_022649305.1 Enterobacter sp. | reverse complement strand
CCAACGCGTCGTGAGTTAACCTCTGGCGAACGTGCCATTCAGCACGGTCTGGCGATTGCTGCCGGCATCAAAGCTGCGAAAGATCTTGGCAACATGCCGCCGAACATCTGCAACGCAGGTTATCTTGCCTCACAGGCGCGTCAGTTGGCCGACTCATACAGTAAAAACGTGGTCACTCGCGTCATCGGCGAACAGCAGATGAAAGAGCTGGGTATGCATTCTTACCTCGCTGTCGGGAATGGCTCACAAAACGAATCGCTGATGTCGGTTATTGAGTACAAAGGCAATCCGTCGGAAGACGCACGTCCTGTTGTGCTTGTGGGTAAAGGGCTGACCTTTGACTCCGGTGGTATCTCCATCAAGCCTGCCGAAGGCATGGATGAGATGAAGTACGACATGTGCGGTGCCGCCGCCGTTTACGGCGTCATGCGCATGGTCGCTGAACTCCAGTTGCCGATTAACGTTATCGGCGTACTGGCAGGCTGTGAAAACATGCCTGGCGGACGTGCCTATCGCCCAGGCGATGTACTGACGACCATGTCCGGACAAACCGTTGAGGTGCTGAATACCGACGCCGAAGGCCGCCTGGTGCTGTGCGATGTGCTGACCTACGTTGAACGCTTTGATCCTGAAGCGGTAATTGACGTCGCCACACTGACCGGTGCCTGCGTGATTGCGTTAGGCCATCACATCACCGGCCTGATGTCGAATCACAATCCGCTGGCGCATGAGTTGATCGGCGCGTCCGAACAGGCTGGCGACCGCGCATGGCGTCTGCCGCTGGGCGATGAGTATCAGGAACAGTTAGAATCTAACTTTGCGGATATGGCCAATATCGGCGGCCGTCCGGGTGGTGCTATCACCGCAGGCTGCTTCCTGGCTCGCTTCACCCGCAAATACAACTGGGCGCACCTTGATATCGCGGGCACCGCATGGCGCTCCGGTAAAGCGAAAGGCGCAACCGGTCGTCCTGTTGCACTGCTGTCGCAATTCTTACTCAACCGCGCCGGATTGGGTGGCGAAGAGTAAACCCGAATCCCGGGTGGCAATACGCCACCCGGCTTCACATTTAAAGTCACCACAAGAAGCCCCATATTATGAGAAACGCAACGTTCTATCTTCTGGACAATGACACGCAGCAGGATGGCTTAAGCGCCGTCGAACAATTGGTGTGTGAAATTGCCGCGGAACGTTGGCGCAACGGGAAACGCGTCCTGATCGCCTGCGAAGACGAACAGCAGGCTATTCGGCTCGATGAGGCGCTGTGGGCAAGACCCGCTGAAAGTTTTGTCCCGCATAATCTGTCGGGAGAAGGACCGCGTGGCGGCGCACCGGTAGAGATTGCCTGGCCGCAAAAACGCAACAGTAGCGCACGTGATATTCTGATTAGCCTGCGTACAGGCTTTGCAGATTTTGCCACCGCTTTCACAGAAGTGGTAGACTTTGTCCCTCACGAAGATTCTCTGAAACAACTGGCGCGCGAACGCTATAAAGCGTACCGCCTGGCTGGTTTTAACCTGAATACGGCAACCTGGAAATAATGGAAAAGACATACAACCCACGAGATATCGAACAGCCGCTTTACGAGCACTGGGAAGAGCAGGGCTATTTCAAGCCTAACGGCGATGAAAGCAAAGAGTCCTTCTGCATCATGATCCCGCCGCCGAACGTCACCGGCAGTTTGCATATGGGTCATGCTTTCCAGCAGACCATCATGGATACCATGATCCGTTACCAACGCATGCAGGGCAAAAACACCCTGTGGCAAGCAGGTACTGACCATGCGGGTATTGCTACCCAAATGGTGGTCGAGCGTAAGATTGCCGCTGAAGAAGGTAAAACCCGCCACGACTATGGTCGCGACGCCTTCATCGACAAAATTTGGCAGTGGAAGGCAGAATCTGGCGGCACGATCACTCGCCAGATGCGTCGTCTCGGCAACTCCGTGGACTGGGAGCGCGAGCGCTTCACCATGGACGAAGGCCTTTCCAACGCCGTAAAAGAAGTATTTGTCCGTCTGTACAAAGAAGATCTGATTTACCGTGGCAAGCGCCTGGTGAACTGGGATCCGAAACTGCGCACCGCGATCTCCGATCTGGAAGTGGAAAACCGCGAGTCTAAAGGCTCGATGTGGCACATCCGCTATCCTCTGGCCGATGGCGCAAAAACCGCAGACGGTAAAGATTACCTGGTGGTTGCAACGACACGTCCAGAAACCCTGCTGGGTGATACCGGCGTGGCGGTGAACCCAGAAGATCCGCGTTACAAAGATTTGATCGGCAAGTTCGTGACATTACCGTTGGTGAATCGCCGCATCCCGATCCTGGGCGATGAACACGCCGACATGGAAAAAGGCACCGGCTGTGTGAAAATCACCCCGGCACACGACTTTAACGACTATGAAGTTGGCCGTCGTCACGCCCTGCCGATGATCAACATTTTTACCTTTGACGGTGATATCCGTGAAAGCGCCGAAGTGTATGACACCAAAGGCAATGAATCCGACGCTTACTCAAGCGACATCCCCGCTGAATTCCAAAAGCTGGAACGTTTTGCCGCGCGCAAAGCCGTTGTCGCGGCTATTGATGCGCTGGGCCTGCTGGAAGAGGTTAAACCGCACGATCTGACCGTACCTTACGGCGACCGTGGCGGCGTGGTTATCGAACCGATGCTGACCGACCAGTGGTACGTGCGTGCCGATGTGCTGGCAAAACCGGCGGTTGAAGCGGTTGAAAACGGCGACATTCAGTTCGTTCCTAAACAGTACGAAAACATGTATTTCTCCTGGATGCGCGATATCCAGGACTGGTGTATTTCCCGTCAGCTGTGGTGGGGTCACCGCATCCCGGCCTGGTACGACAATGAAGGGAATGTGTTTGTTGGCCGCACCGAAGAAGAAGTGCGTCAGGAAAATAACCTGAGTGCCGACGTTGCCCTGCGCCAGGACGACGACGTGCTGGATACCTGGTTCTCTTCCGCACTCTGGACCTTCTCCACGCTCGGCTGGCCAGAAAACACCGATGCGCTGCGTCAGTTCCACCCGACCAGCGTGATGGTGTCCGGCTTCGACATCATCTTCTTCTGGATCGCCCGCATGATCATGATGACCATGCACTTCATCAAAGATGAAGACGGCAAGCCTCAGATTCCGTTTAAGACCATCTACATGACCGGTCTTATCCGCGACGATGAAGGCCAGAAGATGTCCAAATCCAAGGGCAACGTTATCGATCCGCTGGATATGGTTGACGGTATCTCTCTGGAAGATCTGCTGGAGAAACGTACCGGCAACATGATGCAGCCGCAGCTGGCGGAAAAAATCGCTAAGCGCACCGAGAAGCAGTTCCCGGACGGCATCGAGCCACACGGCACCGACGCCCTGCGTTTCACCCTGGCGGCACTGGCCTCTACCGGTCGTGACATCAACTGGGATATGAAACGTCTGGAAGGTTACCGCAACTTCTGTAACAAGCTGTGGAACGCCAGCCGCTTTGTGCTGATGAATACCGAAGATCAAGATTGCGGCTTCAACGGTGGCGAGATGACACTGTCTCTGGCCGATCGCTGGATTCTGGCGGAGTTCAACCAGACCATCAAAGCCTATCGTGAAGCGCTGGATACCTACCGCTTCGATATCGCGGCCGGCATTCTGTATGAATTCACCTGGAACCAGTTCTGCGACTGGTACCTGGAGCTGACCAAACCGGTAATGAACGGCGGCAATGAAGCTGAACTGCGCGGTACGCGCAACACGCTGATTACCGTACTGGAAGGTCTGCTGCGCCTTGCGCATCCGATTATTCCATTCATCACCGAAACCATCTGGCAACGCGTGAAGGTCATCAAAGGCATTACTGCCGACACCATCATGCTGCAACCTTTCCCGGAATACGATGCCGCTCAGGTGGATGAAGCCGCCGCATCGGACACCGAATGGCTGAAGCAGGCGATCGTTGCGGTTCGTAATATTCGTGCTGAAATGAATATTTCGCCGGGTAAACACCTTGAACTGCTGCTGCGCGGTTGCAGCGAAGCCGCCATTCGTCGTGTCACCGAAAACCGCAGTTTCCTGCAAAACATGGCGCGTCTGGAAAGCATCACCGTGCTGGCAGCTAATGACAAAGGTCCGGTATCCGTGACCAAAATCATTGAAGGCGCGGAGCTGCTGATCCCAATGGCGGGTCTGATCGACAAAGATGCAGAGCTGGCACGTCTGGCGAAAGAAGTGACGAAAGTCGAACTGGAAATTGGAAAAATTGAAAGCAAGCTTTCCAACGAAGGTTTTGTGGCGCGCGCTCCAGAAGCGGTCATCGCTAAAGAGCGTGAACGACTGGTCGCTTTCGCTGATGCAAAAGCCAAACTGATCGAACAACAGGCGGTTATTGCCGCGCTGTAATGCCATCACCCCTTACCTGTTCGCAGGTAAGGGGTTTCCTTCCTGAAATATCCTCGCTTGCACTCCCTTTTCTGCGATGCTATTAACAGCAACTGAGTGTCAATTTTTGTCATGAGTAATGCTATGAGCGTGATTACCCCGACCGCCGCGACAACGATGCGTCGGATCACAGAGCAGGACAATCCCAGTATCGCCAACGTCATTCGCACGGTGTCGGCTGAATATGGCCTGACGGCCGATAAAGGCTATACCGTTGCTGACCCGAATCTGGACGAGCTATATCAGCTGTATAGCCAGCCAGGCCATGCCTACTGGATTATCGAGCAAAACGGTAACGTTGTCGGCGGAGGCGGAGTTGCGCCACTTAGCTGTAGCGAGTCTGACATCTGTGAACTGCAAAAAATGTACTTCCTGCCCTCCGTGCGTGGACAAGGCCTGGCGAAAAAGCTGGCACAGGTTGCCCTCGATCACGCTCGCTCTCAGGGTTTCCAACGCTGCTATCTCGAAACCACCGCTTTCCTCAAAGACGCGATTGGGTTGTACGAGCACCTGGGCTTTGAACATATTTCTGAGCCTCTCGGCTGTACCGGCCACGTCGACTGTGAAGTGCGGATGTTGAAAACTCTGTAATTTTCGTTCCTGCCCCCTTCTGCTAAGCGGCTGTAAACTGAATGATCTACACTCTCAGTTCACACCAAACGGGGGAAACAAGATGTCTAAGATAAAAAGCTACGCCGCACCGCAGGCGGGTGCAGAACTTGAGCTGTACGAATACGATGCGGGCGAGCTGAAGGCAGAAGACGTCGAAGTGCAGGTGGATTACTGTGGGATCTGCCACTCTGATCTGTCCATGATCGACAACGAATGGGGCTTCTCGAGCTATCCGCTGGTCGCCGGACATGAAGTCATTGGCCGCGTCGTAGCACTGGGAACCGCAGCACAGGATAAAGGCCTGAAAGTGGGCCAGCGTGTCGGTATCGGCTGGACCGCCCGTAGCTGTGGTCATTGTGATGCCTGTATCAGCGGCAATCAGATCAACTGTCTGGAAGGCGCGACGCCCACCATCCTCAACAAAGGCGGTTTCGCCGACAAGCTGCGCGCCGACTGGCAGTGGGTCATCCCGTTGCCGGACAGCATTGATATCGAATCCGCCGGCCCGCTGCTGTGCGGCGGTATCACCGTATTCAAACCTCTCCTGATGCATCACGTCACCGCCACCAGCCGCGTCGGCGTGATTGGTATTGGTGGCCTGGGCCATATTGCGATCAAGCTGCTACACGCGATGGGCTGCGAAGTGACCGCATTCAGCTCTAATCCAGCGAAAGAGCAGGAAGTGCTGGCGATGGGTGCCGATAAAGTGGTTAACAGCCGCGATCCTGAATTACTTAAAGCGCTGGCCGGTCAGTTTGATCTGATCATCAATACCGTGAACGTCGATCTCGACTGGCAGCCGTACTTTGAGGCGCTGGCCTACGGCGGTAATTTCCATACCGTCGGCGCTGTCCTGAAGCCGCTTCCGGTACCGGCATTTACCCTGATTGGCGGCGATCGCAGCGTTTCGGGTTCCGCGACGGGCACACCTTATGAACTGCGTAAGCTGATGAAGTTTGCTGGCCGCACCAAAGTCGCACCAACGACCGAACTGTATCCAATGTCGAAAATCAACGAAGCCATCCAACACGTACGTGACGGTAAAGCCCGTTACCGCGTGGTGCTGAAAGCGGATTTCTGATTAACGTCTTCCCTGGTCGGTGCGGGCTGATGCCCGCACTCCATCCCTCTCCCGTGTACGGTCCGGGAAGAAGGTGCAAACACCAAAAACGGTAACGCGTGTTACCGTTTTACATTTACCATTGCTGAAAATACCTCTGCAACCGCCACCGCGCCCGGATCGGTGACGCCGTCCAGATTTTCTTTGTTCACATACGATGAACGCCCGGCTCCCGCTTTTTGCATGCTTGCCGTCGCGTCTGCACCCTTTTTCGCCGCCTGTGCGGCAGCCTGAATATCGCCTTTTTGCAATGCTTCAAGTGCGGGCTGCAAAGCATCGATCAATGTGCGATCGCCAAGATCTGCACCACCGTACTGTTTCATTTGCGCCAGCCCACACAACAACGCATCCGGCAGTGATTTGCCGTCATGCATTTTTTGCCCCGCCGCCGTAAAGAAGATCGACATCAAGACACCGCTCGATCCTCCCATCACCGTCGCCAGCCGTTCACCCACCAGCAAGAGCAGCTGAGAAACATCATTGAGCGGGAGCTGTTTTTGATCCAACAGCCGCGCAATTTCACGCGCACCTTGCGCAAAGGTCGATCCGGTATCGCCGTCACCCACTTTGGCATCGAGGGCATTCAGACGGTTTTCCAGATCCAGAAGCGTTTGCGTCGCGGCCACCACTAACGCAGCGACCCCAGCATTCTCAGAAGGGGTGAATTCAACACTGTCCTGAATAGCGGTATGCGAAAGCGTGCGTAAAGGGGCAAACGCTACCGGCTTCTGCCAGCCAATCGTTTCGACCGGTTCATTTATCGCCTGCTCGAAGGCGTCGTTTAACTTTAGCAGCGACAGTGAAAAACCTTTCATATCCAGCGAGCTCACCAGCGGCGCAGGACCAATCAGATACGCGATATTCTCTTTCAGCGCAGAGTGCGCCAACTCTTTAGTCAGCAGCGCCATCTCCAGCGCCGATACGCCGCCAAGGTTGTTAATCAGCAACGCAAATTTGCCCTCACCCGCCTTCTCTTTTAGCGGCTTCACCAGAGTGTCGATAATTTCTTTGCTGTTGTGCGTATCGACCACCGATGCGCCAGGTTCGCCGTGAATTCCCAGCCCCAGTTCGACATGCCCATCCTTGATACGCCCTTCCTCATCGCTGCTACCCGGCAAATTGCAGGTTTGCATCGCCACACCCAGGCTCCAGATATTGTCACAGGCTTGTTGTGCAATATCCCGTACGTCGTGTAGCGACTTGCCTTGTTCCGCTGCATACCCGGCAATTTTATGCACCAGTGCCGTACCTGCGATCCCGCGCGGCTGTTTGTTGTCCGGCAGTGCAATGTCATCGGCGACAATCACCATTTCCACCTTCAGCCCGTAGCGTTTGGCCTTTTCTGCCGCGAGGCCAAAATTAAGACGGTCGCCCGTGTAATTTTTAACAATCAACAGGCAACCGCGATCGCCAGTCACTGCGACGATCGCGTTCAATACCGCATCCACGCTCGGTGAGGCAAACAGATCGCCGCAGACGGCAGCGGTCAACATGCCCTTGCCGACAAACCCGGCGTGAGCAGGTTCATGCCCGGAACCCCCACCGGAGATGACTGCCACACGACTTTTACCCCAGTCGCTGCGCGCGACCACGCGAATAGCCGGATCGATATCAAGCTTAACGAGATTACCGTGCGGCGCGGAGATCAGTATGCCTTCAATGGCGTCGTTGACCAGCTGTTTGCGGTCATTAAAAAAGAATCTGGACATAGCTTCCCAAAATTTTGTGAATCGTATGCAAAGCATAGTTCGCACTGGACAATGCGCCGCAAAGTCAGGAATTTACTGAGTCATTTTACCGTCAGGTTGCCTATACTCCACGCAGGATAAAGAGAGGAAACCCATCATGAGTACACCGCTACTGATTGCCCGGACGCTGGAGAAAGAGCTGTTCTTATTACCCGCAATGGCGAACCGCCACGGGCTGATTACAGGGGCGACCGGTACGGGTAAAACCGTTACGTTGCAAAAACTGGCTGAATCCTTTTCAGAGATTGGCGTACCGGTTTTTATGGCCGATGTGAAGGGCGACCTGACCGGTATCGCGCAGGAAGGAACCGCATCAGAAAAACTGCTTGACCGGCTAAAGAATATTGGCGTCACCGACTGGCAGCCACGGACGAACCCGGTCGTGGTCTGGGATATCTTTGGTGAGAAAGGCCATCCGGTGCGCGCCACTGTGTCCGACGTCGGCCCATTACTGCTGGCGCGGCTACTCAACCTGAACGACGTGCAGTCCGGCGTACTGAATATCATCTTCCGTATTGCTGACGATCGGGGCCTGCTACTACTCGATTTCAAAGATCTGCGCGCCATCACCCAGTACATCGGTGACAACGCAAAATCTTTCCAGAACCAGTACGGTAATATCAGCAGTGCCTCCGTTGGGGCGATTCAGCGCGGACTCCTCACTCTGGAACAACAAGGAGCAGAACATTTCTTTGGCGAGCCGATGCTCGATATCAAAGACTGGATGCGTACCGACAGTAACGGCAAAGGTATTATCAACATACTGAGCGCAGAAAAGCTCTACCAGATGCCTAAGCTGTACGCCGCCAGCCTGCTGTGGATGTTGTCAGAACTCTATGAGCAACTGCCGGAAGCGGGCGATCTGGAAAAGCCTAAGCTGGTGTTTTTCTTTGACGAAGCGCACCTGCTGTTTAGCGATGCGCCGCAGGTGCTGTTGGATAAAATTGAACAGGTGATCCGACTGATTCGCTCAAAGGGCGTTGGGGTTTACTTCGTCTCGCAAAACCCGTCAGATATCCCCGATAACGTCCTGGGCCAACTCGGTAATCGTGTGCAGCATGCACTGCGTGCCTTTACGCCAAAAGATCAGAAAGCCGTCAAAGCGGCAGCGCAAACTATGCGCGCTAACCCCGGTTTTGATACAGAATCAGCTATTCAGGCACTGGGTACAGGGGAGGCGCTGATTTCTTTCCTGGATGCTAAAGGGAGTCCGTCCGTTGTCGAGCGCGCGATGGTGATTGCACCGTTCTCACGCATGGGGCCCGTCACCGACGATGAGCGTAACGGCCTGATTAACCACTCGCCGGTTTATGGCAAATATGAAGACGAAGTGGACCGAGAATCGGCGTTTGAAATGTTGCAAAAAGGCGTTCAGGCAAACACCGAGCTGCAGGATGCCCCATCCGGCAAAGGCGCTGAGGCTGCGGTCGATGACGGCATACTTGGCGGCCTGAAGGATATTCTGTTTGGCAGCACCGGGCCACGCGGCGGTAAGCGCGATGGCGTGGTGCAAACCATGGCTAAGAGCGCTGCACGTCAGGTGACGAATCAGATTGTCCGTGGAATGCTGGGCAGTCTACTCGGTGGTCGACGAAGATAACGGAGAAGCCCAGGGCCGGCCAAGCGCCGAGCCCTGCACGCCGTGTACATTCAAATAGCGATCCAGCTCAACCATCCCCGTCCAGCGGTTCTCACACCATAATGGTGCGAGCAGCTCCGGGCGACGGGCACTGGCGGATATACGGTGATAAATCACCTCCGGCGGCGTGTGGCGGATCATTTCACCCGCCGTGACGGTGTAGTCGTCCAGTTCAATACCGCTAAGCCGTCCGGCTTCCCATGCCCTGGCCATGATGCTGCCCTTCACGATATGCAATGGATGTAGCTTGATACCGTCGACGCCGGTCTCGATGACCTTTTCCAGTGTCTCCAGGCCATGCTGCTGCCCTTCTCCCGGCAAACCGACAATCAGGTGCGAGCACACTTTGAGTCCGCGCTCGCGGGCAAGCTTTGTGGTGCGCTGGTAGCAGGCAAAGTCGTGCCCACGATTAATACGGTGCAGGGTTTTGTCATGCGCGGTTTGTAATCCCAGCTCCAGCCAGATTTCATAACCCCGCTCTTTGTATTCGCTGAGCAGGTCCAGCACCGCCTCCGGCACACAGTCCGGGCGAGTGCCCACGCACAGCCCCACGATATTGGCCTGACTTACCGCCTGCTGATACATCGATCGCAGCACCTGCACTTCTGCCCAGGTACTCGTATAGGCCTGGAAATAGGCCAGATACTGTCTGGCGCGGTTGACCCGGCTCGCCTGATAGGCGAGCTGTTCAGCAATAGAAAGATGCTGCTGCGCCTCATCGGCAAACGAGGCGACATGACAGAAAGTACAGCCACCACGCCCAATGGTGCCATCGCGATTGGGGCAGCTAAACCCGCCGTGCAGCGTGAGCTTATGAACCTTCTCACCATAGCGTCGCAAAAGATCCCCACCAAACATATTGACTAATTTCTGTAACTGCATAATCTGATAGACCGCCCCGAAGAAAGGGGACAAGCCTGCCATTTTTAGTCTCAGTCGGCGATGACCTGGATCAATCGCTCTGGACAGCTATTTTTCATTTGAATAAAAACTCACTATTACTGCAATTTAATTCACCCCTAAGGCGATTACTTTTCCTTATGTTCTGATGGTTTTTTTCACTTATCACGCCTGAGTTGAAAAACAGTGTGATTATGCGGGTTATACCACCGAGCCAGCTTAATATGCTGCATTAATTGCGCTATTCAGCATGCCACATCGATAATACCGCTTTCATATAGTGAGTCAGATCACACTCCACTACCGTCTCCGTGGCCGTTCCATCGATATAAAAACAGATATATTTCCTTTACATTCAATTAACTAAACCCCCTTTAGCACATTTTTGTATAAATAAGATTGCCATTTGACCTGTGTATCAAATACCGATAACTTGGAAATCCGCTGGAAGCTTTCTGGATGAGCAGCCTGCTCATCATATTTATGCAGTAATTGAGATTCCCTCTGAAGCAAGTCCTCAAACTTGTTTGACCTGTGCGAAAAGGATATTAAGAGGGCGAATGCGAGGTACGCGTATGACACGCAAACCCCGTCGCCGCGCTCTTTCTGTGCCTGTGCGCCACGTTCCAGATGGGAAGCCCGAAGAGCCTGGGGAGGTTCACTGATATGTTGTACGATAAATCCCTTGAGAAGGATAACTGTGGTTTCGGCCTGATCGCCCACATAGAAGGCGAACCTAGCCACAAGGTAGTGCGTACTGCTATACACGCACTGGCCCGCATGCAGCACCGTGGCGCGATCCTCGCTGATGGAAAAACTGGCGACGGTTGCGGTCTGCTGCTGCAAAAACCGGATCGTTTCTTCCGCATTGTTGCGCAAGAGCGCGGCTGGCGTTTAGCCAAAAACTACGCAGTCGGTATGCTGTTCCTGAATCAGGATCCTGAAAAAGCGACTGCCTCACGCCGCATCGTCGAAGAAGAACTTCAACGTGAAACCCTGTCGATTGTCGGCTGGCGCAATGTGCCAACCAACGAAGGGGTACTCGGTGAAATTGCCCTCTCCTCTCTGCCACGCATTGAACAAATTTTTGTTAATGCGCCTGCGGGCTGGCGTCCGCGTGATATGGAACGCCGCCTGTTTATCGCCCGTCGCCGCATTGAAAAGCGTTTGCTGGAAGATAAAGAGTTCTACGTCTGTAGCCTCTCGAACCTGGTGAACATCTATAAAGGTCTGTGTATGCCGGCTGACCTGCCGCGCTTCTACCTGGACCTGGCGGATCTGCGTCTGGAATCGGCCATTTGCCTGTTCCACCAGCGCTTCTCCACCAATACCGTTCCGCGCTGGCCGCTGGCTCAGCCGTTCCGCTATCTGGCACACAACGGTGAGATTAATACCATCACCGGTAACCGTCAGTGGGCGCGCGCACGTACTTATAAGTTCCAGACGCCACTGATCCCCGATCTGCATGACGCTGCGCCATTCGTCAACGAGACAGGTTCTGACTCCAGCTCCATGGATAACATGCTGGAACTGTTGCTGGCAGGCGGCATGGATATCGTGCGTGCAATGCGTTTGCTTGTTCCGCCAGCCTGGCAGAGCAACCCGAACATGGACCCAGAGCTGCGCGCATTCTTCGACTTTAACTCCATGCACATGGAGCCGTGGGACGGCCCGGCGGGCATCGTGATGTCCGATGGGCGCTACGCTGCCTGTAACCTCGACCGTAACGGTCTGCGCCCGGCACGCTACGTCATCACGAAAGACAAGCTCATCACCTGCGCTTCTGAAGTCGGTATCTGGGATTACCAGCCTGACGAAGTGGTCGAAAAAGGCCGCGTCGGTCCTGGCGAGCTGATGGTTATCGACACCCGCAGCGGCCGCATCCTGCACTCGGCTGAAACCGATGACGATCTGAAAAGCCGTCATCCTTACAAAGAGTGGATGGAGAAAAACGTCCGCCGTCTGGTGCCGTTCGAAGATCTACAGGATGAAGAAGTCGGCAGCCGCGAGCTGGATGACGATACCCTCGCCAGCTACCAGAAACAGTTTAACTACAGCGCAGAAGAGCTGGACTCAGTGATTCGTGTGCTCGGTGAGAATGGCCAGGAAGCCGTCGGCTCCATGGGCGACGATACCCCATTTGCTGTACTTTCGAGCCAGCCGCGCATCATTTATGACTACTTCCGTCAGCAGTTTGCGCAGGTCACGAACCCGCCAATCGATCCGCTGCGTGAAGCACACGTGATGTCACTCGCCACCAGCATTGGTCGCGAGATGAACGTCTTCTGTGAAGCCGAAGGCCAGGCGCATCGCCTGAGCTTTAAATCGCCGATCTTGCTGTACTCCGATTTCAAACAGCTCACCACCATGACTGAGGAGCATTACCGCGCCGATACGCTCGACATTACCTTCGACGTGACCGAAGCGAGCCTCGAAGAGAAGGTGAAAGCGCTGTGTGATAAAGCTGAGCAGATGGTACGTGATGGCACGGTTCTGCTGGTGCTGTCCGACCGTAACATCGCCAAGAACCGTCTGCCGGTTCCTGCGCCGATGGCAGTAGGTGCCATCCAGACCCGTCTGGTTGATAAGAGCCTGCGCTGCGATGCCAACATCATTGTTGAAACCGCCAGTGCGCGTGACCCGCACCACTTCGCCGTGCTGCTGGGCTTTGGTGCGACGGCTATCTATCCCTACCTCGCCTACGAAACGCTGGCGAAACTGATCGATGGCCGTGCGATTGAAAAAGACTACCGCACCGTGATGCTGAACTACCGTAACGGCATCAACAAAGGCCTGTACAAGATCATGTCCAAAATGGGCATTTCCACCATCGCTTCCTACCGCTGTTCCAAGCTTTTCGAAGCGGTTGGTCTGCATGATGAAGTGGCGGACCTGTGTTTCCAGGGCGTTGTCAGCCGCATTGGCGGAGCCGGTTTCACGGACTTCCAGCAAGATCTGCTGAATCTGTCGAAACGTGCCTGGCTGGCGCGTAAGCCGCTGGATCAGGGTGGCCTGCTGAAATATGTCCATGGTGGCGAATACCACGCCTACAACCCGGACGTCGTACGCACGCTGCAACAGGCCGTTCAGAGCGGCGAATACAGCGATTATCAGCAGTATTCGAAGCTGGTGAACGAACGTCCGGCAGCCACGCTGCGTGACCTTCTGGCAGTGACCCCGAACGGCGAAACCGTCAGCATCAATGACGTTGAGCCTGCAAGCGAACTGTACAAACGCTTCGATACTGCGGCGATGTCCATCGGTGCGCTGAGCCCAGAAGCGCACGAAGCGCTGGCTGAGGCGATGAACAGCATCGGCGGGAACTCTAACTCCGGCGAAGGCGGTGAAGATCCTGCACGCTACGGCACCAATAAAGTGTCGCGTATCAAGCAGGTGGCTTCTGGTCGCTTTGGCGTGACGCCAGCGTACCTGGTCAATGCCGACGTGATTCAAATTAAAGTCGCCCAGGGTGCGAAACCGGGTGAAGGCGGTCAGTTGCCGGGTGATAAAGTCACGCCGTACATCGCCAAACTGCGCTACTCGGTACCGGGCGTGACGCTGATATCCCCACCGCCACACCATGATATTTACTCTATCGAGGATTTGGCACAGCTGATTTTTGATCTGAAGCAGGTCAACCCGAAAGCGCTGATTTCCGTGAAGCTGGTTTCTGAACCGGGCGTTGGCACCATCGCGACCGGCGTGGCAAAAGCCTATGCCGATTTGATTACCATCGCAGGCTATGACGGCGGTACGGGTGCAAGCCCGCTCTCCTCTGTTAAATACGCGGGCTGTCCGTGGGAACTGGGCCTGGTGGAAACGCAGCAGGCACTGGTCGCTAACGGCTTGCGTCATAAGATTCGTTTGCAGGTGGACGGCGGTCTGAAAACCGGCCTCGACATCATTAAAGCGGCGATCCTCGGCGCGGAAAGCTTCGGCTTTGGCACCGGTCCGATGGTGGCATTGGGCTGTAAATACCTGCGTATTTGCCATCTGAACAACTGCGCAACGGGTGTGGCAACTCAGGACGAAAAACTGCGTAAGAACCATTACCACGGTCTGCCGTTCAAAGTGACCAACTACTTTGAATTCATCGCCCGCGAAACCCGCGAGCTGATGGCGCAGCTTGGTGTAACGCGTCTGGTGGATCTGATTGGCCGTACCGACCTGCTGAAAGAGCTGGAAGGTTTCACCGCTAAACAGCAAAAACTGGAGCTGTCGCGTCTTCTGGAAACCGCCGAGCCTCATCCAGGCAAAGCCGTTTACTGGACCGAGACTAACCCGCCGTTTGATAACGGTGTGCTGAACGCCCAGCTGTTGCAGCAGGCTAAATCGTACGTTGATGACAAACAGAGCAAAACGTTCTGGTTTGATATCCGCAACACCGACCGTTCCGTGGGTGCGACGCTTTCGGGCTATATCGCGCAAACGCATGGCGATCAGGGCCTGGCAGCCGATCCGATTATCGCGCACTTTAGCGGTACGGCAGGTCAGAGCTTCGGCGTCTGGAACGCAGGCGGCGTTGAGCTTTATCTGACTGGCGATGCCAACGACTACGTCGGAAAAGGCATGGCGGGTGGATTGCTGGCGGTGCGTCCTCCGGTAGGTTCAGCATTCCGCAGCTGTGATGCCAGCATTATCGGTAACACCTGTCTGTACGGTGCAACCGGCGGTCGTCTGTTTGCAGCAGGCCGTGCGGGTGAACGTTTCGCGGTACGTAACTCTGGTGCCATCACCGTAGTAGAAGGCATTGGCGACAACGGGTGTGAATACATGACCGGCGGGATTGTCTGCGTCCTGGGCAAAACCGGCGTGAACTTTGGCGCAGGCATGACGGGCGGTTTCGCCTATGTTCTTGACGAAGACGGCGAGTTCCGCAAACGCGTGAACCCGGAACTGGTGGAAGTGCTGGACGTAGACACTCTGGCTATCCACGAAGAACATCTGCGCGGTTTGATTACCGAACATGTGCAGCATACCGGTTCTTCGCGCGGCGAAGAGATCCTGG
>JALCNW010000095.1 GCA_022649305.1 Enterobacter sp. | reverse complement strand
GAGCGGCGCCTGCACCTAAAGCCGCTTCTTGTTTGCTGCCGTCCATTTTCCATTTGATACGTGCTTCAGGAAGGTGGAAACATTCGGACAAACCAGAGAGGTACTCTTCACCGTTGAGCGCATCGATGATGGCGAATTTCAGGGAGGAGCTACCGCAGTTCAGAACCAGTACTAACTTACTCGACATGGAAGTACCTATTATTGATACGTGGCTAAAAAATGTCAGTGAATCCCGTAGCGTAGCGCAAGAGGATGCCAACATTTATGATTAACATCATGCCAAACGATATTTTTGGCATGACGAAAGAAATCCATATGATTTTATGCCATTTTGAACATTTTTCAGACAATGGCATAATATGCGATAATTTGACGAGTTAACGATTCTCGTCTAAGGCCCTTTGAGGCTGGCACAGAATACCCGATACTGGGTAGTGATGACAAAATATTTTGAACGTTGTCATAGCCTGTTGTGGTTTTGCACAAAAATTTTAATTTTTATATGTGAAGTTGAGGTACAGCCATGTCAACACCTGAAAACCCCTCCGTGAGCTTCTTTGGCCTGTTTCGTCGCGGGCAACTTTATGCCAAGACGTGGCCGCTGGAAAAGCGCCTCGCGCCAGTGTTTGTTGATAACCGCGCCATCCGGATGACGCGCTATGCGATCCGCTTTATGCCGCCCGTCGCCGTGTTTACGCTGTGCTGGCAAATTGCGTTAGGTGGCCAACTCGGTCCCGCGGTCGCTACGGCGCTATTTGCGCTTAGCTTGCCGATGCAAGGACTCTGGTGGCTGGGCAAGCGTTCAGTCACGCCGCTACCCCCTACTATTTTACACTGGTTTTATGAAGTGCGCGGTAAACTTCAGGATGCAGGCCAGACGCTTGCCCCAGTAGAAGGAAAGCCTGATTACCAGGCGCTGGCGGATACGCTCAAACGCGCATTTAAACAACTTGATAAAACATTCCTTGATGACTTGTGATTGATCATCGAAACGATCTGAAAAAGAAGGCACAGTAACAAACAGTTACCGTGTCTTTTTTTTAAGTGCCATGCGCCACAGGAGTCGAAAGATGGAAATGACCCATGCCCAACGTCTGATTTTGTCTAATCAGTACAAGATGATGACTATGCTTGATCCCGATAACGCTGAGCGCTACAGCCGCTTGCAGACCATCGTGGAACGTGGCTTTGGTTTACAAATGCGCGAACTGGACCGTGAGTACGGTGAGATGACGGAAGAAACCTGCCGCACCGTGATTGATATTATGGAGATGTACCACGCTCTGCATGTGTCCTGGACCAACCTTAAAGATGCGCAGACCATTGACGAGCGTCGCGTCACGTTCCTCGGTTTTGATGTGGCGACAGAATCCCGGTATCTGAGCTATGTCCGCTTTATGGTCAATACTGAAGGTCGTTACACCCATTTCGATGCCGGTACCCACGGCTTTAACTCGCAAACGCCGATGTGGGAAAAATATCAACGCATGTTAAGCGTGTGGCACGCTTGCCCGCGTCAATACCATTTGAGTAATAACGAGATCCAACAAATCATTAATGCCTGAGGGAGGTGAGTGTGCAGTGTAAAGGTTTTCTGTTTGATTTGGACGGTACGCTGGTGGATTCGCTGCCGGTTGTGGAGCGTTCGTGGTGCCACTGGGCCGACAGGCATGGCATTGACCATCAGGACGTGCTGAATTTCATCCATGGCAAACAGGCCATTACCTCTTTGCGACACTTCCTGGCGGGAAGAACCGAAGAAGAAATTCAGTCGGAGTTCACCTGGCTTGAACAAATCGAGGCCACAGATACCCACGGTATTGTTGCGTTGCCGGGCGCTCTTGAGCTGCTACAGCACTTGAACGAAGCGTCAATTCCGTGGGCTATCGTGACCTCTGGTTCCATTCCCGTTGCGCATGCGCGCCACAAAGCGGCGGGTTTGCCAATGCCAGAGGTGTTTGTCACTGCCGAGCGTGTTAAGCGTGGTAAACCTGAACCGGATGCGTTTTTGCTGGGGGCCGAATTGCTCGGACTCCAGCCTGCGGAGTGTGTGGTTGTCGAAGATGCTTCTGCTGGTGTGCTAGCCGGGCTTAACGCCGGGTGTCACGTCATTGCCGTGAATGTCCCCGCGGATTCACCGCGACTGGGTGAGGTCGATTTTGTTCTCACCTCGCTACAGGCGCTCTCGGTACACAAGCTATCTGACGGAAATGTAACCGTTTCCCTGAAAATGTAATCCCTTGATTAAGCCCCACATTGTTGGGGCTTTTTTGTGGCAAAATTCCACCCCCTCTCCCTGACAAGGAAACGTTGTGAACGGTGAACTGATTTGGGTGTTGAGCCTGCTTGCTATCGCCATCATTCTTTTTGCAACCGGCAAAGTGCGCATGGATGCCGTTGCGTTGCTGGTTATTGTTGCCTTTGTTCTGAGCGGCACATTAACCCTTTCTGAAGCCTTTTCGGGATTTAGCGATCCTAACGTCATCCTGATTGCCGCGCTGTTTATTATCGGCGATGGTTTGGTCAGGACCGGTGTGGCGACGGTGATGGGAGCGTGGCTTATCAAGGTGGCAGGCAGCAGCGAAACCAAAATGCTGATTTACCTTATGCTGACGGTGGCAGGGCTTGGCGCTTTTATGAGCTCAACCGGGGTGGTTGCCATTTTTATTCCCGTCGTTCTTAGTGTGTCAATGCGGATGCAAACTTCACCTTCGCGTCTGATGATGCCGCTCAGTTTTGCGGGTCTTATCAGCGGGATGATGACGCTGGTTGCGACGCCACCTAACCTGGTGGTGAACAGCGAGCTGCTGCGGGAAGGATACGCCGGATTTAGCTTTTTTAGCGTGACGCCGATTGGGCTGGTGGTTCTGGTCCTCGGGGTGTTTTACATGCTGCTGACCCGCTTCGCGCTGAAAGGCGAAGACAAAAATAACCACCGTGACGGCTGGCGTCGACGCACCTTCCGCGATTTGATTAAAGAGTATCGCCTGACGGGGCGCGCTCGCCGCCTGGCAATTCGTCCGGGTTCGCCGTTAATTGGGCAGCGTCTGGACGATCTTAAACTGCGTGAACGCTATGGTGCCAACATCATCGGTGTAGAGCGCTGGCGGCGGTTTCGGCGGGTGATAGTCAACGTTAACGGCGTGTCTGAATTTCGCGCCAGGGATGTATTGCTTATCGATATGTCGACAGCCGAAGTCGATCTGCGCGAATTTTGTAGCGAACAACTGCTGGAACCCATGGTTCTGCGCGGCGAATACTTCTCAGACCAGGCGCTTGATGTGGGGATGGCAGAAGTGTCATTAATTCCCGATTCAGAACTGTTGGGTAAAACCGTACGGGAAATGGGCTTTCGCACCCGCTACGGCCTGAATGTCGTCGGTTTGAAGCGCGGAGGTGTGGCGATGGACGGTGCCGTCGTTGATGAGCCCATCGAGCTAGGGGATATTTTCCTGGTGGTGGGTAACTGGAAGCTTATCAGCCAGCTAGGGCAAAGAGGCCGCGATTTCGTGGTGCTCAATGTTCCTGTCGAAGAAAGTGACGCCTCGCCCGCGCATAGCCAGGCACCGCACGCGATTTTTTGTTTGGTGCTAATGGTCGCCTTAATGTTGACCGATGAAATTCCTAACCCGGTGGCAGCCATTATCGCGTGTTTACTGATGGGGAAATTCCGCTGCATCGACGCGGAAAGCGCCTATAAGGCCATACACTGGCCAAGCATTATTCTCATCGTGGGGATGATGCCGTTTGCATTAGCGCTGCAAAAAACGGGTGGCGTGGATTTGATCGTCAAAGGACTCATGGATGTCGGAGGCGGGTATGGCCCATACCTGATGCTGGTGTGTCTGTTCGTCATGTGCGCAACGATAGGTCTTTTTATCTCCAATACGGCAACGGCGGTACTGATGGCACCCATCGCGCTGGCGATGGCAAAATCGATGGACGTCTCACCGTATCCTTTTGCCATGATGGTGGCGATGGCGGCATCTGCTGCCTTTATGACGCCCGTCTCTTCACCGGTCAACACGCTGGTTCTGGGGCCAGGGAATTACAAATTCAGTGATTTCGTGAAGCTCGGCGTACCGTTTACCCTTCTGGTGATGATGGTGTGCGTG
This sequence comes from Enterobacter sp., assembly GCA_022649305.1. Classification (GTDB taxonomy): domain Bacteria; phylum Pseudomonadota; class Gammaproteobacteria; order Enterobacterales; family Enterobacteriaceae; genus Enterobacter. The sequence goes on along the minus strand of JALCNW010000095.1, from coordinate 12,690 downwards.
GTGCTGATCCCAGTGCTATTCCCGTTTTGAGTTTCTGTGCCCGACCAACGCCGGGCACCATGCTTATAGCGGTGAGTCCTGGCTTATCTCATCGAGCGATAGCTGAAAGCTCGGCACAAAAACCTGCATAAAATAATCCATCTCTTCGCTACGGCGAGACTCTAGCGTTTTTTCCAGACGCGTTTTTGCCAATGAGAACTCATTATTGCCGGCGGAAAGTTCTTCCAGACATTTAAGATACGCGCATAACGCATCAGCCTGTTTGACCAACAGCCTTTCCTCTTCGCTGCACTGATGTTCATCGATCAGCGGCGCAAAAATATCACGAAGTTCTTCCGGCACCATATCGACCAGCTTTTGCTGAGCAATCTTTTCAATCGCTTTGTATTCCTGAGCGATTTGGGTGTTGAAATATTTGACAGGCGTCGGCAAGTCACCGGTTAACACTTCTGAAGCATCGTGGTACATCGCGAGCAGGGCGATCCGCTCGGCGTTCACCTGTCCGTTGAATTTGCGATTTTTAATCGCGGCAAGCGCGTGGGCGACCATCGCCACCTGCAAACTGTGCTCGGAGACGTTCTCGGTGCGAACGTTACGCATTAATGGCCAGCGGTTAATTAGCTTTAAGCGGGAGAGATGGGCAAAGAAATGGCTCTGACTCATAGGTTACCTTTTGTCTTCACTGCGACAGGTTTCATTGTGCGGGGAGGGGACGCAAGATGCAAATCAGGCCGCCAGCGGCAGCCTGATGGAAGACTAAAACGATTACAGCTGATGATAACCGGAGAGGAAACGTCCAAATCGGCCGATGGCCATTTCCAGCTCATCCTCGCGCGGCAGGGTGACAATACGAACGTGATCCGGCCACGGCCAGTTAAACGCGGTACCCTGCACCAACAACACTTTTTCCTGTAACAGGAAGTCGAGCACCATTTTCTGGTCGTCGTGGATGTTAAAGCGTTTGGCGTCAATTTTTGGGAACATATAGAGCGCGCCGCTCGGCTTCACGCAGGACACGCCGGGAATCTCATTAATCAGCTCCCATGCACGATTACGCTGTTCATACAAGCGACCGCCAGGGACGATAAATTCGCTGATACTCTGGTATCCGCCAAGTGCGGTTTGAATCGCATGTTGGGCAGGGACGTTGGCGCAAAGACGCATCGAGGCCAGCATTTCCAGGCCTTCAATATAGCCTTTAGCGTGTTTTTTCGGGCCGTTCAGTACCATCCAGCCCTGACGGAAACCTGCGACGCGATACGTTTTAGACAGACCGTTGAAGGTCACCGTTAGCAGATCCGGAGCCAAGGCCGCAATTGAGTGATGCTGAGCTGCGTCATAGAGGATCTTGTCGTAAATCTCATCGGCAAAGATGATCAGGTTGTGCTGACGGGCGAGCTCGACGATCTCCATCAACAGCTCTTTGGAATAGACTGCACCCGTTGGGTTGTTCGGGTTAATGATCACGATGCCGCGTGTGCGGGGCGTAATTTTAGCGCGAATGTCGTCCAGATCGGGGAACCAGCCAGCAGACTCGTCACATAAATAGTGTACCGCGTTACCGCCGGAAAGTGACACCGCCGCCGTCCACAGTGGGTAGTCCGGTGCCGGAACCAGCATTTCGTCGCCGCTGTTAAGCAGCGCCTGCATCGCCTGAACGATCAGCTCTGAAACCCCGTTGCCAATGTAAATGTCTTCAACGGTAACCTCACGCATACCGCGTGCTTGATAGTGCTGCATGATCGCTTTACGCGCAGAATAGAGCCCTTTTGAATCGCAGTAGCCTTGAGCGGTAGGCAGGTTGCGAATCACATCAACCAGGATTTCATCCGGCGCATCAAAACCAAATGGCGCAGGGTTACCGATGTTGAGCTTCAGAACTTTATTGCCTTCTTCTTCAAGGCGTTTGGCCTCTTTCAGAACCGGGCCACGGATGTCGTAACAGACGTTGTCTAATTTGCTGGATTTTTCGATAGGGGACATCAATCTTTAACCTTTTAGCTGTTATTGCCACTCCCTGCCGTGGAAGTCAGCATGGAATAATGTACTCCCCCCGCGCTACGTTTTGAAGGGTGTTCAGAAGAAGATTTTGTAGAAATGTCGAAGAGACGATGGGTGAGGGCTGAACAGGGGAATTCGATACTTTCTTTACCTGACCTTTCGTAAAATCTGAATGCTTATAAATATCTTTGGCAATTGCGCTATTCTTTGAAAGGTTACGCGTGTGAAAATTATGTTAAGCGTTATTAATGTATACCCCTAATCTAAATTAATGTTTATTTATTATTAACCCTATAATCTTAACTTTCGTTAATTTTAATAAAATAAGTTTACCGTCTAATCAGACAGGTTTAAGCACATATGGTGTAATAATACTTATAAATAAAGCGGATTTGGGTTAAGATGTTCGTTCTGAAAAACAGTGCGAAGTATACTTTTGTTAGTATCTCCACTACTCTTTTCTGAATTAGTTGATTGTTATTGTTAGATTTATCTCTGTTAAAGTGGATAGGCAACACTTATGCTGCTGTACCCGTGTTGCGTAAAGAAGGATGGCGATTTTAGTAACTCCTTTAAAGGAATTTACCTAAATCTGCAAAACATCTAAATATCCTAAGATTTAAGAGAATAAAATTATTGTCATGAAACGTTGTTTCTGACTTCTGCTATACACCAGCCAATAACTATCTGTCAGGTAGTCTGCCCATTGGGCAGCGCCACACGAGCAACCATGTAAGTGAAAAGATATGATAAATGCAAATCGTCCGATAATGAATCTCGATCTCGATCTGCTTAGAACGTTTGTTGCGGTCGCCGATCTCAATACTTTTGCAGCCGCTGCTGCTGCCGTTTGTCGTACCCAGTCTGCTGTGAGTCAACAAATGCAGCGACTTGAACAACTGGTGGGCAAAGAACTTTTTGCTCGCCACGGGCGTAATAAACTCTTAACTGAGCATGGAATTCAGCTTTTGGGTTACGCCAGAAAAATTCTTCGCTTCAATGATGAAGCATGTATGTCATTAATGTTTAGCAACCTTCAGGGTGTTTTAACATTAGGCGCTTCTGATGAATCAGCTGATACGATATTGCCGTTTTTACTTAATCGAATTAGCTCGGTTTATCCGAAGCTTGCGTTAGATGTCAGCGTTAAACGAAATGCGTTTATGGTCGATATGCTTAAAGACCATGAGGTCGATCTGGTTGTTACCACGCATCGTCCTGGGCAATTTGATTGCCTGACATTACGCAATTCACCGACGCACTGGTATTGCGCGGCGGAATACGTGCTGCAAAAAGGCGAAGCCATCCCGTTGGTATTACTGGATGATCCCAGCCCGTTCCGCGATATGGTCCTGACGGCGCTGAATGAAGCCAATATCCCCTGGCGGTTGGCTTATGTCGCTTCCACGCTGCCTGCGGTACGTGCAGCGGTAAAAGCCGGTCTCGGCGTCACGGCGCGTCCTGTTGAGATGATGAGCCCGGATTTGCGAGTGTTGGGTAAATCTGACGGATTGCCTACGTTGCCAGAAACGGAGTACGTGCTGTGCCACAATCCGGCCAGCAATAATGAATTGGCAAAAATCGTTTTCGAAGCGATGGTGAGCTATCATAATCCGTGGCAATACGAAGCGGTTACTCCGGAAGTGGGGGATGACTCACTGGTGGTTGAAGGTGATTTTGAGTGATCCCGATCCTATAATTCTCGTAACAATTTGTAAGTGTAAAAAAAGAACCACTCGAGCGTATTTTTCGCGGAGTGGTTTTTTTTTACAGAATTTTGACCATGAAATAAGTAATGGTAATAAATATTTATTAATTATCAGTGTGATATATGCAATTGCTTAAATCCTGTCCATCGCCCATTTTTCCGTAGCGCGTAGTGCGTCCATGTTAAAAAACCAGCAAAAATGTTGCCGTTTTTTTGATTGAATTAACAAAAGCGTGTCACAGATCAAGAAAATACTCCTATTTGGGGGGAGGAATCAGCGGCAAATCCTGTCAAAATAGGGGGGTAATATTACTTTTACTTCCTAACGGACACGATTCAACAGCAGGTCATTGACGTAAAGTCCCAAACCAACCAGGGTTTAAGGGCATGAAATGTTAATGAGAATCGCTCCATGTGATTTAATGTGAAGAAACCTTTGTTAAAGTTGACAAAAGGTTATAGAAAGGAGTAAAAAACCACATCATTTTGCTGTCTATGTCTCATTTCTGACAGTCGGTGTAAGGTTTTTCATTCCTCCCCATGAATCGATGTGATGTCCATCTGCCAGTAAGAGCAGAGCTGAAGATATCACTTTTGATGAGTAAGCAATGAGTATGTCAACATCCACTGAAGTCGTCGCTCATCACTGGGCATTCGCAATCTTTCTTATTGTTGCCATAGGTCTGTGCTGCCTGATGTTAATCGGCGGCTGGTTCCTGGGCGGTCGCGCCCGCGCAAGGCACAAAAACACCCCATTTGAATCGGGTATCGATTCGGTAGGTACTGCACGCTTACGCCTGTCCGCCAAGTTCTATCTGGTGGCCATGTTCTTCGTCATCTTCGACGTTGAAGCGCTTTACCTTTTCGCATGGTCAACTTCAATTCGCGAGAGCGGTTGGGTCGGCTTTGTCGAAGCCGCAATTTTCATTTTAGTGTTACTGGCCGGTCTGGTTTATCTGGTGCGCATCGGTGCGCTGGACTGGACACCTGCGCGTTCACGCCGTGAACAAGCCAATCCGGACAACAGTATCTCTAATCGTCAGCAGTAACAGCGAGGCAATAAGATGGATTATACGCTCACCCGCATAGATCCTAACGGTGAGAATGACCGTTACCCCCTGCAAAAACAGGAGATCGTAACCGACCCCCTGGAGCAAGAAATCAACAAAAGCGTGTATATGGGCAAGCTCGAACATGCCATGCACGATATGGTCAACTGGGGTCGTAAGAACTCAATCTGGCCATACAACTTTGGTCTTTCTTGCTGCTACGTTGAAATGGTGACGTCATTCACTGCGGTGCATGACGTTGCGCGTTTTGGTGCCGAGGTACTGCGCGCTTCACCACGTCAGGCTGACCTGATGGTTGTGGCAGGAACCTGCTTCACCAAAATGGCACCCGTCATTCAGCGTCTTTACGACCAGATGCTCGAGCCGAAATGGGTTATTTCCATGGGAGCATGTGCAAACTCAGGTGGTATGTACGACATTTATTCCGTAGTGCAGGGCGTAGATAAGTTTATCCCAGTGGATGTTTACATCCCAGGCTGTCCGCCTCGTCCAGAAGCTTACATGCAGGCATTAATGCTGCTACAGGATTCGATCGGCAAAGAGCGCCGTCCGCTTTCCTGGGTTGTTGGCGACCAGGGCGTGTACCGCGCCAATATGCAGTCTGAACGCGAGCGTAAACGCGGTGAACGTATTGCAGTCACCAACCTGCGTACGCCTGACGAAATTTAATTTGCGCCTGCGGGCAGTGGAGAAAACCTTCGCATATCACTATACAAATAGCGCGAAGCCATGCCCGACAGTCACCACGGACCATTTGCAATGGTGAACAATATGACCGACTTAACCGCGCAAGACGCCGCATGGCAAACCCGGGATCATCTCGATGACCCGGTTATCGGCGAACTGTGCAACCGTTTTGGGCCGGATGCCTTTACTGTTCAAGCCACCCGCACCGGGGTACCCGTTGTTTGGGTGAAGCGTGAGCAGTTACTGGAAGTGGGTGATTTCTTAAAGAAACTGCCAAAACCTTACGTCATGCTGTTTGACTTACACGGCATGGATGAACGTCTGCGCACTCACCGCCAAGGTCTACCCGCGGCGGATTTTTCCGTTTTCTACCACCTGATCTCAATAGACCGCAATCGGGATATCATGCTCAAGGTGGCATTGTCTGAAAACGACATGCATCTGCCGACGTTCACCAAAATTTTCCCTAACGCTAACTGGTATGAGCGTGAAACCTGGGAAATGTTTGGCATGACCTTCGACGGCCACCCGCACCTGACGCGTCTTCTGATGCCGCCAACGTGGACCGGCCACCCGCTGCGTAAAGACTATCCAGCACGTGCGACCGAATTCGATCCGTTTGAGCTGACCAAAGCCAAGCAGGATCTGGAAATGGAAGCGCTAACCTTCAAACCTGAAGACTGGGGCATGAAGCGTGGCACTGAAAACGAGGACTTCATGTTCCTCAACCTCGGTCCAAACCACCCGTCTTCACACGGTGCATTCCGTATTATTCTTCAGCTTGATGGCGAAGAGATTGTCGATTGCGTACCTGATATCGGCTACCACCACCGTGGTGCTGAGAAAATGGGCGAGCGTCAGTCCTGGCACAGCTACATTCCGTACACCGACCGTATCGAGTATCTCGGCGGCTGCGTGAACGAAATGCCGTACGTGCTGGCCGTGGAAAAACTGGCCGGTATTACGGTTCCGGATCGCGTTAACGTGATTCGCGTGATGCTCTCCGAACTGTTCCGCATCAACAGCCATCTGCTGTATATCTCGACGTTCATTCAGGACGTTGGCGCGATGACTCCGGTCTTCTTCGCCTTCACCGACCGTCAGAAAATCTATGACGTTGTCGAAGCCATTACCGGCTTCCGTATGCACCCGGCCTGGTTCCGTATCGGCGGTGTTGCACACGACCTGCCGCGTGGCTGGGACAAACTACTGCGTGATTTCCTCGACTGGATGCCGAAGCGTCTGGATTCCTACGAGAAAGCCGCACTGCGCAATACCATCCTGATTGCCCGTTCTAAGGGCGTGGCCGCATACGGTGCGAAAGAAGCACTGGACTGGGGTTGTACAGGTGCTGCATTGCGCGCGACAGGTATTGATTTCGACGTGCGTAAATCGCGTCCTTACTCAGGCTATGAAAACTTTGACTTTGAAGTCCCGGTTGGCGGTGGTGTTTCCGACTGCTATACCCGCGTGATGCTCAAAGTTGAAGAGCTGCGCCAGAGCTTGCGCATTCTTGAGCAGTGTCTCAATAACATGCCGGAAGGCCCGTTCAAAGCCGATCACCCGCTGACGACGCCGCCACCGAAAGAGCGCACGCTGCAACATATCGAAACCCTGATCACCCACTTCCTGCAGGTTTCGTGGGGCCCGGTTATGCCGGCGAACGAGTCCTTCCAGATGGTGGAAGCGACCAAGGGTATTAACAGTTACTACCTGACCAGCGATGGCAGCACCATGAGCTACCGTACACGTATCCGTACCCCGAGCTATGCGCACTTGCAGCAGATTCCGGTGGCGGTTCGCGGCAGCCTGGTGTCCGACCTGATCGTCCATCTGGGTAGTATCGATTTTGTTATGTCAGATGTGGACCGCTAATTATGCACGAGAATCAACAACCACAAACCGAGGCTTTTGAGCTGAGTGCGGCAGAACGTGCGGCGATCGAGCACGAGATGCATCACTACGAAGACCCGCGTGCGGCGTCCATTGAAGCGCTGAAAATCGTTCAGAAAAAGCGCGGTTGGGTGCCAGATGGCGCAATTTATGCGATCGCTGACGTGCTGGGTATTCCGGCAAGCGACGTGGAAGGTGTGGCTACGTTCTATAGCCAGATTTTCCGCCAGCCGGTTGGCCGTCACGTGATCCGCTACTGCGACAGCGTGGTCTGCCATATTACGGGTTATCAGGGAATTCAGGCCGCGCTCGAGAAAAAACTCGATATTAAGCCAGGACAAACGACGTTCGACGGTCGTTTTACCCTGCTGCCGACCTGCTGCCTGGGTAACTGCGACAAGGGGCCGAGCATGATGATTGATGAGGACACTCACAGCCATCTGACTCCGGAAGCGATTCCTGACCTGCTGGAGCAGTACAAATGAAAACGGTAATTCGTACTGCTGAGACACATCCGCTGACCTGGCGTCTGCGCGATGACAAACAGCCGGTATGGCTTGAAGAATACGAAAGTAAAGACGGTTATGCCGGAGCGCGTAAAGCGCTTGCTGGTATGGCTCCAGATGAAATCGTCAATGCCGTTAAAGACAGTGGCCTGAAAGGGCGCGGCGGCGCAGGCTTTTCCACCGGTTTGAAGTGGAGCCTGATGCCGAAAGACGAATCCATGAACATCCGTTACCTGCTGTGTAACGCCGATGAAATGGAGCCGGGCACCTATAAAGACCGTCTACTGATGGAACAGCTGCCGCACCTGCTGGTGGAAGGCATGCTGATTTCTGCGTTTGCGCTGAAAGCCTATCGTGGCTACATCTTCCTGCGCGGAGAGTACATCGAAGCAGCAGAGAATTTGCGTCGCGCGATTGCAGAAGCCACCGAAGCCGGCCTGCTGGGCAAAAATATTCTTGGCACTGGTTTTGACTTTGAGCTGTTCGTGCATACCGGCGCAGGGCGTTATATCTGTGGTGAAGAAACCGCACTGATTAACTCCCTCGAAGGTCGTCGCGCCAACCCACGTTCTAAGCCGCCGTTCCCGGCAAGCTCTGGCGTGTGGGGGAAACCGACCTGCGTCAATAACGTCGAAACCCTGTGCAACGTTCCGGCTATCCTCGCCAACGGCGTGGAGTGGTATCAGAACATTTCTACCAGTAAAGATGCTGGCACCAAGCTGATGGGCTTCTCCGGTCGCGTGAAGAATCCAGGTCTGTGGGAGCTTCCGTTCGGGACTACCGCGCGTGAAATTCTCGAAGACTACGCTGGCGGCATGCGTGATGGCCTGAAGTTCAAAGCCTGGCAGCCGGGCGGTGCAGGAACCGATTTCCTGACCGAAGCCCACCTTGACCTGCCTATGGAATTCGAAAGCATTGGTAAAGCAGGTAGCCGTTTAGGTACTGCGCTGGCAATGGCGGTCGATCATGAGATCGGCATGGTATCGCTGGTGCGTAACCTGGAAGAGTTCTTCGCCCGTGAATCCTGCGGATGGTGTACGCCATGCCGCGATGGATTGCCGTGGAGCGTCAAGATCCTACGTGCTATCGAGCGTGGTGAAGGCCAGCCTGGCGATATCGAGACACTTGAGCAACTGTGTCGATTCCTGGGGCCGGGTAAAACCTTCTGTGCCCACGCACCGGGTGCCGTTGAGCCACTGCAAAGCGCGATTAAATATTTCCGCGACGAATTCGAAGCAGGCATCAAGCAGCAGTTCAGCAATACCCATGCGATAAACGGTATTCAGCCGAACCTGCTTAAAGCGCGCTGGTAGCGATATTGAATTTTGATTAACGCTCAGTTTCGACTGAGCCAACTGGAAGCATGCTAATGGCTACGATTCATGTAGACGGCAAAGAATACGAAGTCAACGGTGCGGACAACCTGCTACAGGCCTGTCTGTCCCTTGGCCTTGATATTCCGTATTTTTGCTGGCATCCGGCGCTGGGGAGCGTCGGTGCTTGCCGCCAGTGTGCGGTGAAGCAATATCAAAACGCGGAAGACACGCGTGGTCGCCTGGTGATGTCCTGTATGACGCCAGCCACCGAAGGTACCTTTATTTCTATCGACGACGCAGAAGCGAAACAGTTCCGTGAAAGCGTGGTGGAGTGGTTAATGACCAACCACCCGCACGACTGTCCGGTCTGCGAAGAGGGCGGTAACTGCCACCTTCAGGATATGACCGTGATGACGGGTCATAGCTTCCGTCGCTATCGCTTTACCAAGCGTACCCACCGTAATCAGGATCTGGGGCCGTTCATCTCTCACGAAATGAACCGCTGCATCGCCTGCTACCGTTGCGTACGTTATTACAAAGATTACGCAGACGGTCAGGATCTGGGCGTGTATGGCGCGCATGACAACGTCTACTTTGGTCGTCCTGAAGACGGCACGCTGGAAAGCGAGTTCTCAGGTAACCTGGTAGAAATCTGTCCGACCGGCGTCTTCACCGATAAAACGCACTCCGAGCGTTACAACCGTAAGTGGGACATGCAGTTTGCGCCAAGCATCTGTCAACAATGTTCTCTTGGCTGTAATACCAGCCCGGGTGAGCGCTACGGCGAGCTGCGTCGTATCGAAAACCGCTACAATGGTACGGTTAACCACTACTTCCTGTGTGACCGCGGTCGTTTCGGCTATGGCTATGTGAACCTGAAAGACCGTCCGCGTCAGCCGGTTCAGCGTCGTGGCGATGACCTGATCACCCTGAACGCTGAACAAGCAATGCAGGGCGCGGCAGATATTCTGCGTCAATCGAAGAAAGTGATCGGTATCGGTTCCCCGCGCGCCAGCGTTGAAAGCAACTTCGCGCTGCGTGAGCTGGTAGGGGCTGATAACTTCTATACCGGTATCGCCAACGGCGAGCAGGAACGTCTGCAACTGGTACTGAAAGTGCTGCGTGAAGGCGGTATTCGTACCCCGGCGCTGCGCGAAATCGAATCTTACGACGCGGTACTGGTGCTGGGCGAAGATCTGACCCAAACCGGCGCACGTGTTGCACTGGCGGTTCGCCAGGCAGTGAAAGGTAAAGCACGTGAAATGGCAGCAGCCCAGAAAGTGGCTGACTGGCAGATTGCGGCGATCCTGAACATCGGACAGCGTGCCAAGCATCCATTGTTTGTCACCAACGTCGACAACACCCGTCTGGACGATATCGCCGCGTGGACCTATCGCGCACCGGTAGAAGATCAGGCGCGCCTTGGTTTTGCCATTGCGCACGCGCTGGATAACAACGCGCCAGCTGTTGAAGGTTTGGATCGTGACCTGCAGAACAAGATCGACGTGATCGTGCAGGCGCTGGCCGGTGCGAGAAAACCGCTGATTATTTCCGGAACTAATGCCGGAAGCCCGGACGTCATTCAGGCCGCGGCTAACGTCGCTAAAGCGCTGAAAGGCCGTGGAGCTGACGTTGGCGTCACCATGATTGCCCGCGCTGTGAACAGCGTTGGTTTGGGTATGATTGGCGGCGGTTCTCTTGAAGAAGCGCTCAGCGAACTCGAAACGGGTGCCGCTGACGGCGTTATCGTGCTGGAGAACGACCTGCATCGTCATGCTTCTGCTGCACGAGTTGATGCTGCGCTGTCTAAAGCGCCGCTGGTGATGGTTATTGACCATCAGCGTACGGCGATTATGGACAAAGCCCACCTGGTGCTCTCTGCGGCAAGCTTCGCCGAAAGCGACGGTACGGTTATTAATAACGAAGGTCGCGCACAGCGTTTCTTCCAGGTCTATGACCCGTCCTACTACGACAGCAACATTGTGATGCTGGAAAGCTGGCGCTGGCTGCACTCCCTGCACAGCACGGTGGAAAGCCGTGAGGTCGACTGGACTCAACTCGATGATGTTATCGACGCGGCCGTGGCAAAACTGCCTCAGCTGGCAGGCATCAAAGATGCGGCTCCGGATGCAAGCTTCCGCATTCGCGGTCAGAAACTGGCGCGTGAACCACACCGCTACAGTGGTCGTACCGCGATGCGTGCCAACATCAGCGTACACGAACCGCGTCAGCCGCAGGATAAAGACACCATGTTCGCCTTCTCGATGGAAGGGAACAACCAGCCGTCTGCTCCGCGCTCTCAGATTCCGTTCGCATGGGCACCAGGCTGGAACTCCCCGCAGGCATGGAACAAATTCCAGGCCGAAGTGGGCGGTTCTCTGCGTCACGGCGATCCGGGCGTACGTCTGATTGAAGCAAGCGAAAACGGTCTGGATTACTTCACGACGGTTCCGGCAAGCTTTGAGGCTCAGGAAGGCAACTGGCGTATCGCGCCTTACTACCATCTGTTCGGTAGCGACGAGATGTCCCAGCGTTCTCCTGTGTTCCAGACGCGCATGCCACTGCCGTATATCAAGCTTAACCCGGCTGACGCCGCGAAGCTTGGCGTGAACGCGGGCAGCCATATCTCCTTTAGCTACGAAGGCCAGACGATCAGCTTACCGCTGATTATCTCCGAAGGTCTGACGGCAGGGCAGGTCGGTTTGCCGATGGGTATGCCGGGCATCGCCCCGGTGCTGGCAGGCGCGCGTCTTGATAATCTGCAGGAGGCACAAGCATGAGTTGGTTAACGCCGGATCTCATCGACATTCTGTTAAGCATTCTCAAGGCCGTGGTCATTCTGCTGGTGGTCGTCACCTGCGGTGCGTTCATGAGCTTTGGTGAACGCCGTCTGCTCGGTCTGTTCCAGAACCGTTACGGACCAAACCGCGTGGGCTGGGGTGGTTCACTCCAGCTGGTTGCGGACATGATCAAGATGTTCTTTAAAGAAGACTGGATCCCGAAATTCTCGGATCGCGTCATCTTTACCCTGGCACCAATGATCGCCTTCACCTCGCTGCTGCTGGCCTTCGCTATCGTTCCGGTGAGCCCGACCTGGGTTGTGGCTGACCTGAACATCGGGATTTTGTTCTTCCTGATGATGGCGGGTCTGGCGGTGTACGCGGTGCTGTTCGCTGGCTGGTCCAGTAACAACAAATACTCGCTGCTGGGTGCAATGCGTGCTTCTGCGCAGACGCTGAGCTACGAAGTGTTCCTGGGACTTTCCCTGATGGGCGTGGTGGCGCAGGCCGGTTCATTTAACATGACCGACATCGTCAACAACCAGGCTGATATCTGGAACGTCATCCCGCAGTTCTTTGGTTTTGTCACCTTTGCCATCGCAGGCGTGGCGGTGTGTCACCGTCACCCGTTTGACCAGCCAGAAGCCGAGCAGGAACTGGCCGACGGTTACCACATTGAATATTCCGGTATGAAATTCGGTCTGTTCTTTGTGGGCGAGTACATCGGTA
>JALCNW010000094.1 GCA_022649305.1 Enterobacter sp. | reverse complement strand
AGAGGTCGGCTTCCCGCCAGAAGATATCATTTTCGACCCGAATATCTTCGCCGTGGCGACCGGCATCGAAGAGCATAACAACTACGCGCAGGACTTTATCGGTGCCTGTGAAGACATCAAGCGGGAACTGCCACACGCGCTGATCTCCGGCGGTGTCTCCAACGTCTCCTTCTCGTTCCGTGGTAATGACCCGGTGCGTGAGGCGATTCACGCCGTATTCCTCTATTACGCCATTCGTAACGGCATGGACATGGGCATTGTCAACGCCGGGCAACTGGCGATTTATGACGACCTGCCTGCCGAACTGCGCGATGGCGTTGAGGACGTGGTCTTAAACCGTCGTGATGACGCGACCGAGCGCATGTTGGATCTGGCTGAAAAGTATCGCGGCAGCAAAGCCGGTGAAAGCGTCAATATTCAGCAGGCGGAATGGCGCTCATGGGACGTTAAAAAGCGCCTGGAGTATTCGCTGGTCAAAGGCATCACCGAGTTTATCGAGCTGGATACCGAAGAAGCCCGCCAGCAGGCATCACGCCCGATTGAAGTAATTGAAGGGCCGTTGATGGACGGTATGAACGTAGTTGGCGACCTGTTCAGTGAAGGCAAAATGTTCCTGCCGCAGGTGGTTAAATCTGCCCGCGTCATGAAGCAGGCGGTGGCCTATCTTGAGCCGTATATTGAGGCCAGCAAAGAGAAAGGCTCTACCAACGGCAAGATGGTGATTGCGACCGTGAAGGGCGATGTCCACGATATCGGTAAAAACATCGTCGGCGTGGTGTTGCAGTGCAATAACTATGAAATCATCGATCTGGGTGTAATGGTGCCCGCAGACAAAATCCTCAAAACCGCGCGTGAAGTGAACGCCGACCTGATTGGCCTTTCAGGGCTGATCACGCCGTCTTTGGACGAAATGGTCAACGTTGCGAAAGAGATGGAGCGTCAGGGCTTTACTATCCCGCTGTTAATTGGTGGGGCGACCACGTCAAAAGCGCACACCGCAGTTAAAATCGAGCAAAACTACAGCGGGCCGACGGTTTATGTGCAAAACGCCTCGCGCACCGTTGGCGTCGTCTCCGCGCTGCTTTCTGCGACGCAGCACGACGATTTTGTGGCAAAAACCCGCAAAGAGTACGACACCGTGCGCATTCAGCACGCACGTAAAAAACCGCGCACGCCGCCGGTCACGCTGGTGGCCGCGCGCGATAACGATCTGGCCTTTGACTGGTCAAGCTATACGCCGCCGGTCGCCCATCGCCTGGGCGTACAGGACGTCACCGCCAGCATCGAAACGCTGCGTAATTACATCGACTGGACACCGTTCTTTATGACCTGGTCGCTGGCGGGGAAATATCCGCGCATCCTCGAAGATGAAGTGGTCGGTGAGGAAGCGAAGCGGCTGTTCAAAGACGCCAACGACATGCTTGATATGCTAAGCGCCGAAAAAACGCTAAATCCGCGCGGGGTGGTCGGCCTGTTCCCGGCCAACCGTGTGGGGGATGATATTGAAATCTATCGGGATGAAACGCGCACGCATGTGCTGGCGGTCAGCCGACACCTACGTCAGCAAACCGAGAAAGTCGGGTTCGCCAACTACTGTCTGGCCGATTTTGTCGCACCTAAACTCAGCGGTAAAGCGGACTATCTCGGGGCCTTTGCCGTGACTGGCGGTCTTGAAGAAGATGCCCTGGCAGAGGCTTATGAAGCGCAGCTCGATGATTACAATAAAATCATGGTGAAAGCACTCTCAGACCGTCTGGCAGAGGCGTTTGCCGAATACCTGCACGAGCGTGTGCGTAAAGTGCACTGGGGTTATGCCGCGAATGAGAACCTGAGCAATGAGGAACTTATCCGCGAGAACTACCAGGGCATTCGCCCAGCGCCCGGCTACCCGGCGTGTCCGGAGCACACAGAAAAAGGCACTATCTGGCAGCTTTTGGACGTCGAAACCCATACCGGCATGAAGCTCACTGAGTCCTTCGCGATGTGGCCAGGCGCATCCGTTTCGGGCTGGTATTTCAGCCATCCTGACAGCAAATACTATGCAGTGGCGCAGATCCAGCGCGATCAGGTGGAAGATTACGCCTTGCGTAAAGGGATGCCCGTGGCTGAAGTTGAGCGCTGGTTAGCGCCTAATCTGGGCTACGACGCCGACTAACGTCACCTTTTCTTACAACATACAGGGCGCTCATTGGGCGCCCTGTCTCTTTCTTACGTTTAAACCCTTATACTGAAGTGGACCAAAGGAAAATGCATAACGATAAGGGGAATCCACTTCCGTGCTGACACTGTTACACCTGCTATCCGCAGTGGCCCTGCTGGTATGGGGCACTCATATCGTCCGTACCGGCGTCATGCGCGTATATGGCGCGCGCTTACGCACCGTTCTCAGCCACAGCGTTGAGAAAAAACCGCTCGCTTTCTGCGCGGGCATTGGCGTGACCGCGCTGGTCCAAAGCAGCAACGCTACCACTATGCTCGTCACCTCGTTTGTGGCGCAGGATCTGGTGGCGCTGGCACCCGCGCTGGTGATTGTCCTCGGGGCCGACGTGGGGACCGCGCTAATGGCGCGTATCCTGACCTTCGATCTCTCCTGGCTGTCGCCACTGCTCATTTTTATTGGTGTAATTTTCTTCCTGGGACGCAAACAGACCCGAGAAGGTCAACTGGGGCGCGTGGGAATTGGTCTTGGTTTAATCCTGCTGGCGCTTGAGCTGATTGTTCAGGCCGTCACGCCGATCACCCAGGCGAATGGCGTGCAGGTGATTTTCGCCTCGCTGACGGGTGACATCATGCTCGATGCACTCATCGGTGCCGTCTTTGCCATCATCAGCTACTCCAGCCTGGCGGCGGTGCTGCTGACCGCGACCCTTACCACTGCTGGCGCAATTTCTTTCCCTGTAGCGCTGTGCCTGGTGATTGGCGCAAACCTGGGTTCTGGCCTGCTGGCCATGATCAACAACAGCGGGGCAAACGCTGCCGCTCGCCGTGTGGCCTTGGGCAGTTTGCTGTTTAAGCTGGTGGGGAGCCTGATCATTCTGCCGTTTGTCCACCCGCTGGCGAACCTTATGGATAACTTGCCGCTGCCAAAAGCCGAGCTGGTTATCTATTTCCACGTCTTCTACAACCTGGTGCGTTGTCTGGCGATGGTGCCGTTTGCGGGGCCAATGGCCCGCTTCTGCGAACGCCTTATTCGCGACGAGCCGGAGCTGGACGCGCGGCTTAAGCCGAAGCATCTGGATAGCTCTGCGCTGGACACCCCCGCGCTGGCGCTGGCAAATGCCGCACGAGAAACGCTGCGCATGGGCGATGCGATGGAAACCATGCTCGACGGTTTGAAAAAGGTGATGCACGGTGAACCGCGCCAGGAGAAAGAGCTGCGCAAGCTGGCCGATGACATCAACGTGCTCTACACCGCGATCAAACTCTATCTGGCGAGAATGCCGCAGGATGAACTGGCCGAAGAAGAATCTCGCCGCTGGGCAGAGATCATCGAGATGTCGCTCAACCTTGAGCAGGCGTCTGATATCGTCGAACGCATGGGCAGTGAAATCGCTGACAAATCGCTGGCCGCCCGCCGCGCCTTCTCCCTGGAAGGCATCGCGGAGCTGGATGCGCTGCTGGAGCAACTGCTCAGCAATCTTCGCCTGGCCATGTCGGTATTTTTCTCAAGCGACGTGCCGAGCGCTCGCCGCCTGCGTCGCAGCAAGCATCGTTTCCGCATCCTTAACCGCCGCTACTCGCACGCGCATGTTGAGCGTCTGCATCAGCAGAACGTGCAAAGTATCGAAACCAGTTCGCTGCACCTGGGGCTTCTGGGCGACATGAAGCGTCTCAACTCGTTGTTCTGTTCTGTGGCCTACAGTGTGATGGAGCAGCCGGATGAAGACGATGAGCGGGATGAGTATTAATCCTCAGTTCCTTTTGAGCGCTGTAGAAGGCGCGTGGAAACCGGTAAATGATGTGGCATCAGCTCCTGAAAGTGCCTCGCAAACGAAAAAAAACCGGCCTCACTTCCCGTTGGCTAATCTTTTTACCAGCGCAAACCTAAGGTATATTTCGCCTATCAAGGAGAAATTATGCTACCCACCTCATCAACACGATTAAACAAATACATTAGCGAGAGCGGGATTTGCTCACGCCGTGAAGCCGACCGCTACATCGAGCAAGGTAACGTGTTCCTCAACGGCAAACGCGCCACCATCGGCGATCAGGTTGTGCCTGGCGATGTGGTCAAAGTGAATGGCCAGCTTATCGAGCCCAGAGACGAAGAAGATCTGGTGTTTATCGCATTGAACAAACCGGTAGGCATTGTCAGCACCACGGAAGATGGCGAGCGGGATAACATTGTAGATTACGTAAACCACAGTAGTCGTATCTTCCCGATTGGGCGTCTGGACAAAGATTCGCAGGGGCTGATTTTCCTCACCAACCACGGCGATCTGGTGAACAAAATCCTGCGAGCAGGAAACGATCACGAGAAGGAGTATGTGGTCACGGTCAATAAGCCGGTAACGGATGATTTTATCCGTGGTATGGGTGCGGGCGTGCCGATTCTCGGAACGGTGACCAAGAAGTGCAAAGTCAAAAAGGAAGCGCCGTTTGCGTTTCGCATCACGCTGGTTCAGGGCTTAAACCGACAAATCCGCCGCATGTGCGAGCATTTTGGCTTTGAAGTTACCAGGCTTGAACGCACGCGCATCATGAACGTCAGCCTGTCGGGCATCCCGTTGGGCGAGTGGCGTGATCTCTCTGGTGATGAGCTGATTGAGCTGTTTAAGCTCATCGAAGGCTCGTCGTCGGAGGCGAAGCCGAAAGCAAAAGCGAAGCCTAAAACGCAGGGAATTAAACGACCTGTCGTGAACGCCCCGAAATCGGCTGAGAAAGAGCGCAGCAAGCCCGCGGGCAAAAAGTTTGTGCAGCCGGGGCGTAAAAAGAAAGGGCGCTAATTAGCGCCTTCCACGAGGTGAGGTATTGGCAGTCCAGGAGAACGTTGATTCTTTATCTGGTTTATAAGCCTGCGCTTTTTTAAGTTTGCGGGCTTTCTTCGCTTCATCTTCACGTTGAGCCATCAGTTTGTCGATGTACTCTTTTTTTACCTGATTGGTTTCGGCATTGGTCAGCGTACGACCATGTGCGATGCGGGCGCGATCGAGCAGGGTTTTCAGCTCACGCTGCTCGCTTTCCGTCATGTCTTTCTGGGTCAATCTCGGTGTAGCCATCGCTGAAGCCTCCTGTAAAAGAGGCTTCAGTGTAAAGCAAGCAAGAGGCGGCGCGAAGCGAATTAACCCTCTTTCGCGACTTCTTTTTTCTGTTGTTCTTCAATCGGTTTACCGGACCAATACCCAGCCAGCAGCGAGCCGGAAAGGTTATGCCACACCGAGAAGAGCGCGCCGGGCAGTGCCGCAAGCGGGGAAAAATAGATTTTACCCAGTGCCGCCGCCAGGCCAGAGTTCTGCATGCCGACTTCAATCGCCAGCGTGCGACAGGTTGATTCGTCAAACCCAAACAGCTTGCCACCCCAGTAGCCGCCCAGCAGTCCGATGGTGTTGTGCAGGATCACTGCGATAATCACCACAAAGCCCACGGAGGCAATATGCGAAGCGGATCCCGCTACCACAGCGCTGATAATAGCCAGAATGCACACCATCGAAAATGCCGGCAGAAAGGGTTCAACCGCCTTCACCACGCGTGGGAACAGATGATGAATCACCAGGCCCAGCGCGATGGGGATCACCACGATTTGCAGGATGCTCAGCAGCATGCCCATCACGTCTACCTGAATATGCGCATCCACGTACAGGCGCGTCAGCAGTGGTGTTGCTACCACGCCGACCAGCGTGGACACGGAAGAGATGGTAACGGAGAGCGCCACGTCGCCTTTCGCCAGATAGATCATCACGTTTGACGCCGTCCCGCTCGCCACGCTACCGACCAGCACCATTCCAGCGGATAAATCTGGCGGCATCTTAAACGCCATGGCCAATAGCCAGGCGGCCAGCGGCATCACCAGATAGTGCAGAAAAATCCCCGCCGCCACAGGGGCCGGGCGAGACAGCACGCGCTTAAAATCGTCAATCTTCAGGTGTACGCCCATGCCGAGCATGATCAGCATCAGCAGTGTAGTCACCCAGGGGCCGATAGGGGTGAAGGTGGTGGGGGTGTAATACGCGAGCACAGAGAGCAGCAGCGCCCACAGCGGGAACAGCCGGGTGAAGGTCGATAACATGGGTATTCCTTGCGATTATGTTGTGTTGTTTAGTTATAAAAAAGCCGGGTCTATGCCCGGCTTATCGATATTGTTTATCCTGCTAACGAATTTTATTCAAACAAATTTTGATGAAGTTTCTGCACGACCTGCTCCGCCTGATCGGCAGGCACCAGGAAGCACAGGTTGTAGCTGGAAGCGCCGTAGCAAATCATGCGGATGCTGAACGGGTCCAGGACACCGAAGACTTCTTTGCCCACGCCGCAGGCGCGTGACAGCTTGTTACCAATAATGGCCACCAGAGCCAGATCTTCTTCAACTTCCACACGACAGAGCTCTGACAGCTCCATCAGCAGCGACTGCGTGAGCAACGTATCACCAGTCGAGGTTGAGCCGGTCGTATCCAGCGTCAGCGCGATGCTTACTTCGGAAGTGGTGATCAGGTCCACCGAGATATGGTGGCGCGCCAGAATGCCAAACACCTCGGCCAGGAAGCCGCGTGAGTGCAACATGCTCAGACTGTGCAACGTCACCAGCGTTTGCTTGCGACGCAGGGCGATGGCGCGGAACAGCGGTGGATTTTCGGTGGTTTTGCA
Organism: Enterobacter sp.; assembly: GCA_022649305.1. Classification (GTDB taxonomy): domain Bacteria; phylum Pseudomonadota; class Gammaproteobacteria; order Enterobacterales; family Enterobacteriaceae; genus Enterobacter. The sequence goes on along the minus strand of JALCNW010000094.1, from coordinate 10,594 downwards.
CACCAGAGTTCCACCCGCTTTCGGGTCTTTACTTGAACCAACAAACACCGGGATATCGCTACGAACGGCGGGCAGCAGCGTGGCCGGGTGCAACACTTTTGCACCGAAGGTGGCCATTTCGGCTGCTTCTTCAAAGGCGATAACATCAATACGTTTTGCCGCCGGAACCACGCGCGGATCGGTGGTGTAGATACCCGGTACGTCGGTCCAGATATCTACGCGGGTAGCATGCAGAGCTTCGCCCAACAGCGCGGCGGTATAGTCACTGCCGCCACGGCCCAGCGTAGTGGTGCGGCCTTTCGCTTCGCTACCGATAAAGCCCTGGGTGATGACGATACCTTCGGCCAGACGCGGTGCCAGTTGTTGAGTCGCCAGCTCAGAAAGTGCGTCTACTTCCGGCTCGGCACGGCCAAAGCGGTCACTGGTGCGCATCACTTTACGCACGTCAAACCATTGGGCCAGCACCTGACGCTCACGCAGAATTTCGACAAACAGCAGGGTCGACATCAGTTCGCCGTGGCTGACCAGTTCGTCGGTCAATGCGGTCGAGGTCGCCAGAGAAGCGGCCTCCGCTAAGGTGGTGATATTTTCCAGCAGGCGTTCGACTTCTTCACGAATGACGTGCGGGTTTTGCATGCATTCGAGGATGTCGAACTGAATTTTTCGCAGCGCATCAAGCTTCGCGAAGCGCTCTGTTGCTTCCAGTCCTTCCGCCAAAGCCACCAGCAAATTGGTGACACCAGCGGAGGCAGAAAGGACGACCAGGCGGGTATGGGGATCGGCCAGCACCACATCGGCGCTGCGGTTCATGGCTGCATAATCGGCCACGCTGGTACCGCCAAATTTGGCGACAACAAAACTCGTCATAACATCCTCGTGTCAGGAAAAAAATAGAGCGACCCTGGCACAAGAACGAAATGAGAACAGGTGCAGGCGCAAATACCGTCCTATAAATAAAATGCGGGGGAAGTCCTGTCAATGCTGGGATTATGCGGATTATTCATGGGGGGTACCCCCTCAGTAACAGGACTTATAACGTCTATACTTTTCGGGTCTTTTCACTGGCGTTTGATACAGGCCAGGGCAATGGCATAAAAACCATCACAATTTCTGTTCGCAGGCGCTACAATCGAACGCAGTCGAGATTCTCAAATCAGAAGAGTATTGCTAATGAAAAACATCAACCCAACGCAGACTTCTGCCTGGCAGGCACTACAAAAACACTTCGAAGAAATGAAAGATGTCTCCATCGCGGACCTGTTCGCGAAAGACGGCGATCGTTTTAACACATTCTCCGCCACCTTCGATGACCAAATGCTGGTGGATTTCTCCAAAAACCGCATCACCGAAGAGACGCTGGCGAAACTGCAGGATCTGGCGAAAGAAACCGACCTGGCCGGTGCGATCAAATCCATGTTCTCCGGTGAGAAAATCAACCGTACCGAAGACCGTGCCGTGCTGCACGTTGCGCTGCGTAACCGTAGCAATACCCCGATTATCGTTGACGGCAAAGACGTCATGCCGGAAGTGAACGCGGTGCTTGAGAAGATGAAAACCTTCTCTGAAACCATTATTTCCGGGAGCTGGAAAGGCTACACCGGTAAAGCGATTACCGACGTGGTCAACATCGGTATCGGCGGATCTGACCTCGGCCCGTTCATGGTGACCGAAGCGCTGCGCCCGTATAAAAACCATCTGAACATGCACTTTGTCTCCAACGTCGATGGCACCCACATCGCCGAAGTGCTGAAAAAAGTGAACCCGGAAACCACGCTGTTCCTGGTCGCGTCTAAAACCTTCACCACCCAGGAAACCATGACCAACGCCCACAGCGCGCGCGACTGGTTCCTGAAAACTGCTGGCGACAACAAGCACGTGGCGAAGCACTTCGCGGCGCTGTCGACCAACGGTCAAGCGGTAGGCGAGTTCGGTATCGACACCGCGAACATGTTTGAATTCTGGGATTGGGTTGGCGGTCGCTACTCCCTGTGGTCTGCGATTGGTCTGTCAATCATCCTGTCCGTGGGCTATGAGAACTTTGTTGAACTGCTCTCTGGCGCGCACGCGATGGATAAGCACTTCGCGACGACGGCACCAGAGAAAAACCTGCCGGTGCTGCTGGCGTTGATTGGCATCTGGTACAACAATTTCTTCGGCGCTGAGACCGAAGCGATTCTGCCGTACGATCAGTACATGCACCGCTTTGCGGCCTACTTCCAGCAGGGCAACATGGAATCCAACGGTAAATACGTTGACCGTAACGGCAACGCCGTGGATTACCAGACTGGCCCAATCATCTGGGGCGAGCCTGGCACCAATGGTCAGCACGCGTTTTATCAGCTGATTCACCAGGGCACCAAAATGGTACCGTGCGATTTCATCGCGCCGGCAACGACGCATAACGCGCTGTCTGACCACCATCAGAAGCTGCTGTCTAACTTCTTCGCCCAGACCGAAGCGCTGGCGTTTGGTAAAGCGCGCGACGTGGTTGAGCAGGAATACCGCGACCAGGGTAAAGATCCGGCGACGCTGGATCACGTGGTACCGTTCAAAGTGTTCGAAGGTAACCGCCCAACCAACTCCATCCTGCTGCGTGAAATCACGCCGTTCAGCCTGGGGGCGTTGATTGCCCTGTACGAGCACAAAATCTTTACTCAGGGCGCGATCCTGAACATCTTCACCTTTGACCAGTGGGGCGTTGAGCTGGGCAAACAGCTGGCAAACCGCATTCTGCCGGAACTGGGTGATGATAAAAATATCGAGAGCCACGATAGCTCGACAAATGGTCTGATTAACCGCTATAAATCCTGGCGCGCATAATTAACATGACCTGAAAAATGCCGGCGATATGCCGGCATTTTTTTATCGGATAATTCCTGATGTCTGTTATTTGGCGCAGATTTCTATTATGAGTTTAATCTGAAAAAACCGAATAACCCGTTAATCACTCTGTGTTATTTTAGGATTTTACGGACATTAAAGATATTTGCTTATATTGTAACTGGCTGATTTTTAATGTATTTAAATTAAGATAATTATTTTATTAATTCGCTTTCATCCATTAGTCCTAAAACCCTTCTGCTATTTCCCCATACGGCAATCCGCCTGCTTTAGTTGTGTATACTCGAATCCGCCTGAATTTCTTTTCGGGCAAATCTCCATTCATTCATTGAAGGGAAATTGATATGAAGAAAGTACTGTGTGGCATTTTTGCCCTCACTGCGCTTGCGGCGTCGTCTGTCTATGCAGCACCGGTTCAGGTCGGTGAAGCAGCAGGCTCGGCGGCAACGTCTGCGTCTGCGGGAAGTTCTACCGCGACCGCGACGAGCACCGTAGGCTCAGCCGTAGGTGTTGCTCTTGCGGCAACCGGTGGCGGTGATGGCTCCAATACCGGAACCACGACCACCACGACGACCAGCACCCAGTAATACCGGGTGTTCTAATCATAACCACACTTCGGTGTGGTTATTTCGCCCCTTCGGAGAAGAGTCGTGAAGCGACCCGTCATTATCCTGATTTGCCTGCTTTTACAGGCCTGCTCAGCCACCACCAAAGGGCTGGGACACTCATTGTGGGACAGCGTCTTCGGCACACCTGGTGTGCATCTCACCGATGACGATATCCAGAATATGCCGTACGCCAGCCAGTACATGCAGTTAAACGGCGGCCCGCAGCTGTTTGTGGTGCTCGCTTTCGCCGAAAACGGACAGCAGAAATGGGTCACGCAGGATCAGGCGACTATCGTGACGCAGCATGGCCGCATCGTTAAAACCTTGCTGGGGGGGGACAACCTGCTTGAGGTGAACAACCTCGCGGCTGATCCGCTTATCAAACCCAATCAAATCGTCGATGGCGCAAACTGGACGCGCACCCTGGGCTGGACCGAACACAAACAGGTGCGCTACGCCACAGCGCGTTCCGTCTTCCGTTGGGATGGCACCGACAGCATCAACGTCGGCAGCGATGAAACTCAGGTTCGCGTGCTGGACGAAGAAATCACGACTGACCAGGCAACCTGGCATAACCGCTTCTGGATTGATGAAGAAGGGCAGATTCGCCAGTCGGTGCAATACCTGGGCGCGAACTTCTTCCCGGTAAAGGCCACCCTGATCAAGGCAGCGAAACCATGAAAACCAGAATAAGCGTTGCGCTGTTACTGAGTCTTGCCGCGCCGCTGGCGTGGTCGGCGGGCACGGTCAAAGTCTATACCCCTGAAAGCAAAGACCCTAAAACGCTCACTAACGTAGAGCACCTGATCGACCTGGTCGGGCAGCCGCGTCTGGCAAACAGCTGGTGGACGGGTGCCGTCATTAGCGAACATCAGGCCACCGCGCGGGCGGAACAACAGCACAAGGCGCTGCTGGCAAGGCTGACCGGCCTTGCCGGACAGGAAGAGGGCGATACGGCCGCGGCTATTCATGCGCTACGCCAGCAGTTGCAGGCGATAAAAGTGACGGGCCGTCAGCGGGTGAACCTCGATCCCGACAAGGTGCGCGTGGCGGAGAACGGGAATCCCACCCTGGAAGGGGAATACCAGCTGTGGATACCGACGCAGCCTTCGACCGTTACGGTGATGGGGCTGGTCAGCCGCCCGGGTAAAAAACCGTTCACCCCCGGTCGGGATCTGGCGAGCTATCTCGATGAGCAAAGCCTGCTGGCAGGGGCCGAGAAAAGCTACGCGTGGGTCATTTATCCCGATGGTCGCACGCAACAAGCACCGGTGGCGTACTGGAATAAACGCCATATCGAGCCCATGCCGGGCAGCGTGATTTTTGTCGGCTTTGCCGATCATTTTTGGACGAAGGCTTATGACGGACTCAATGCCGACATCCTTCGCTCCCTGACGCAGCGGATACCGGATTAATGAAAAAACATTATCTCTACAGCATGCTGGCGCTGTGCGTGAGTGCAGCCTGCCATGCCGAAACCTATCCGGCTCCTGTTGGCCCATCGCAGTCGGATTTCGGTGGCGTCGGGCTGCTGCAAACTCCCACTGCACGGATGGCGCGCGAGGGGGAGATCAGCCTCAACTATCGCGATAACGATCAGTACCGTTACTACTCTGCCTCCGTACAGCTTTTCCCGTGGCTGGAAACGACGCTGCGCTACACCGATGTGCGAACGAAGCAGTACAGCAGCGTCGATGCGTTCTCCGGCGATCAGACCTACAAAGATAAAGCGTTCGACGTCAAGGCGCGCCTGTGGGAAGAGAGCTACTGGATGCCGCAGGTTTCCGTCGGGGCGCGCGATATCGGCGGTACTGGCTTGTTCGATGCCGAATACGTGGTCGCCAGCAAAGCCTGGGGACCGTTCGACTTCTCGCTCGGTCTGGGCTGGGGTTATCTCGGTACCAGCGGCAACGTGAAGAACCCGTTCTGCTCCTACAGCGACAAATATTGCTATCGCGACAACAGCTACAAGAAGGCCGGTTCGGTCAACGGCGACCAGATGTTCCACGGCCCGGCGTCGCTGTTTGGCGGCGTAGAGTATCAAACACCGTGGCAGCCGCTGCGCCTGAAGCTGGAATACGAAGGCAACAACTACACCGAGGACTTCGCCGGCAAGATTGAGCAGAAGAGCAAGTTTAACGTCGGCGCGATTTATCGCGTCACCGATTGGGCCGACGTTAACCTCAGCTATGAGCGCGGCAATACCGTGATGTTCGGCTTCACGCTGCGGACCAACTTCAACGATATGCGACCGTCGTATAACGACAATGCACGGCCTGCGTATCAGCCGCAGCCGCAGGATGCCATCATCCAGCACTCGGTGGTGGCAAATCAGCTGACGCTGCTGAAGTACAACGCGGGGCTTGCCGATCCTAAGATTCAGACAAAAGGTGACACGCTCTATGTCACCGGTGAGCAAGTGAAATATCGTGACTCCCGCGAAGGAATCGAGCGCGCCAACAGGATCATCATGAACGATCTGCCGGACGGGATCCGTACGATCCGCGTAACGGAAAATCGTTTGAATATGCCACAGGTGACCACCGAAACGGCCGTGGCCAGTCTCAAACGTCATCTCGAAGGCGAACCGCTGGGGCATGAAACTGAGCTGGTGCAAAAACGCGTTGAGCCGGTGGTGCCTGACAGCACGGAGCAGGGCTGGTATATCGACAAGTCTCGTTTCGATTTCCATATCGATCCGGTGCTAAACCAGTCGGTTGGCGGGCCTGAAAACTTCTACATGTATCAGCTGGGCGTGATGGCAACGGCGGATCTATGGGTGACCGACCACCTGCTGACCACTGGTAGCCTGTTTGGCAACATCGCCAACAACTATGACAAATTTAACTACACCAATCCGCCGAATGACTCCAAGCTGCCGCGCGTACGTACCCGCGTGCGTGAGTATGTGCAGAACAACGCCTACGTGAATAACCTGCAGGCCAACTACTTCCAGTATCTCGGTAATGGTTTCTACGGCCAGGTCTACGGCGGTTATCTGGAAACCATGTACGGCGGGGCGGGGGCAGAAGTGTTGTACCGTCCGGTCGACAGCAACTGGGCGTTTGGGCTTGACGCTAACTACGTGAAGCAGCGTGACTGGCGCAGCGCGCAGGACATGATGAAGTTCACCGATTACAGCGTAAAAACCGGTCATTTGAGCGCTTACTGGACGCCGTCATTTGCGCAGGATGTGTTGGTGAAAGCCAGCGTCGGCCAATATCTGGCAGGCGATAAAGGCGGCACGCTGGATATCTCCAAACACTTCGACAGCGGTGTGGTAGTCGGTGGTTACGCTACTATTACCAACGTCTCGCCGGACGAATACGGCGAAGGAGATTTCACCAAAGGCGTGTACGTGTCGATTCCGCTGGATCTGTTCTCATCTGGCCCAACGCGTAGCCGTGCGGCAATCGGCTGGACGCCGTTAACGCGTGACGGTGGTCAGCAGCTTGGGCGGAAATTCCAGCTGTATGACATGACCAGCGATAAGAATATTAACTTCCGCTAAGGCTTTTCCCCCTCACCCTAACCCTCTCCCCTTTGGGGTGTACGGTCCGGGGTGAGGGGAGAATTTTCCGCATTCCATCAAACATAAACAAAAAATATAGATCCCCGTCACAATTCTGCGTTATACAGGTACCTCGCCCCTGAGATTGAGGTGCTGTATGACATCCCTGACTCGTCCGCGCGTTGAGTTTATCTCAACCATTCTCCAGACCGTGCTGAACCTCGGCCTGCTGTGCCTTGGCCTGATACTGGTGGTCTTTCTGGGCAAGGAAACCGTGCATCTGGCGGATGTGCTATTTGCCCCCGAGCAAACCAGCAAATATGAGCTGGTCGAAGGGCTGGTGGTCTACTTTCTTTACTTCGAATTTATCGCCCTGATTGTGAAGTACTTTCAGTCCGGCTATCACTTCCCGCTGCGTTATTTTGTTTATATCGGGATCACCGCGATTGTGCGGCTGATCATCGTCGATCATAAATCTCCTCTCGACGTACTGATCTACTCGGCCGCGATCCTGCTTTTAGTGATTACGCTGTGGCTGTGCAACACTAAGCGGCTGAAACGTGAATAAAAAAATGGCGGCCACAAGGCCGCCGAACAACAGTCACAAGTTAACTCGTCATATTTCACGCTGCTGATGCGTTGGCTACACTTATTCACCCCAGTCACTTACTAGTGTAAGTTCCTGGGGCTCACTCGCTTGCCGCCTTCCAGCACCCCGAAATATTTAGAGTTTTGGGTCAATACGTCAAAGTTGAGGGTTGCAGTGGCATAACACAATGAAACTTAACCTTTCACACCGCCCGCCGTCAGGCCGTTCACCAGCCAGCGCTGAGCCAGCAGGAACACTACGGTAATCGGGATGGCGGAAAGAACAGCGGCAGCGGCAAAGTCACCCCACAGGTAGTTTTGCGGGTTGAGATATTGCTGCATTCCCACTGCCAGTGTGTAGCTATTCACATCACGCAGCAGCAGCGAGGCGACCGGCACTTCAGTAATGGCCGCGATAAACGACAGAATAAACACCACCGCCAGAATCGGTACCGACAGCGGCAACAGTACCAGGCGGAAGGCCTGCCACGGCGTCGCACCATCCAGTGCGGCAGCTTCTTCCAGCGAGCCGTCGATGGTTTCGAAATAGCCTTTGATGGTCCACACATGCAGTGCGATACCGCCGAGATAGGCGAAGATCACGCCACCGTGGGTGTTCAGGCCGATGAACGGAACGTACTGACCGAGGCGGTCAAACAACGCGTACAACGCGACCAAAGACAGCACCGCCGGGAACATCTGGAAAATCAGCATCCCTTTCAACAGTGTCGCTTTACCCGGGAAGCGCATACGCGCAAAGGCATAAGCACAGGTGGTGGAGAGCGCGACGATACCGATGGCGGTGATACCGGCCACTTTGATCGAGTTCCACAGCCATAACAGCACCGGGAACGGTGGCGGGGTAACGCGACCATCGGCGTGCTCAACGCTAAAGCCTAACGCCAGACGCCAGTGTTCCCAGGAGATTTGGTCTGGAATCAGGCTCCCGGTTGCGAAGTTACCTTCACGCAGGGAGATGGCGATAACCATCAGCAGCGGGAACATAATCGCCGCGATAAAAATCAGCAGCCCTAAATGCGTGGCGAAGAGGCGCATCTTTTGAGATTTGGGTTGTACCATAGCCATGTTCAATGCCCTCCTTAGTCAAATTTCATGCGTGTTGCTTTCAGATTCACAATCGCCAGTGCGCCAACCAGCAGGAAGATCAGGGTGGCAATCGCCGCCGCCAGACCGAAGTCCTGCCCGCCGCCGCCTTCAAAGGCGATACGGTAGGTGTAGCTCACGAGCAGGTCGGTATAGCCCGCTGGCGTGGTGGTCCCGAGCCTGTCCGGGCTACCGTTGGTCAGAAGCTGAATCAGAACGAAGTTGTTAAAGTTAAAGGCGAAGCTGGCAATCATCAGCGGCGTCAGCGGTTTGATCAGCAGCGGCAAGGTAATCTTAAAGAAGTTCTGGAACGGGCCCGCGCCATCCATCGCAGAGGCTTCGTACAGGTCATCCGGAATCGCTTTCAGCAGGCCCATGCACAGGATCATCATGTACGGATAGCCGAGCCAGGTGTTGACGATAATAATCATCGAACGCGCGGTAGTTGGGTCGCTGAACCAGGCCGGCTTGATGCCAAACAGCGCGCCGAGCATCATGTTGATCTCACCAAAGCTCTGGTTGAACAATCCTTTGAAAATCAGAATCGAGATAAACGATGGCACGGCGTAGGGCAGAATCAGCAGCACGCGATAAATCGCTTTGCCCTTGAGCGATTCCCACTGCACGACGCACGCCAGCACCATGCCGACCGCCACAGTCAGGATCACCGTCAGGACCGAGAAGACCACCGTCCAGACGAAAATGGCCATAAACGGTTTTTGAATGCCCTCGTCGGTGAAGACGCGGGTAAAGTTGTCCCAGCCGATGGTGACGGTATAACCCGGGCTGAGCTTGTCGTCGCCCCAGTTGCCGTCAGCATTCACAGACTGGTAGAAGCCGATGTCGTTGTTCGGGCGATACTTCACGCCGCTCTGGTTATTGGTCAGCGTGCCGTCATCGGCCAGGGCATACAGCGGCTGCGTGCCGGAGAATTGACGCAGCGAACTCATCGTGACTTTGCTGTCATCGGGTAACACGGCGGTGAGGTGGGTCAGCGCCTGACGATTCTGGGTGATAATGCGCAGATTGGCGCGTTCGCCCTCAGGCAGGGCATCCGCTTCTTTCAGCGTCAGCTTCTGTGCGCCGCCAAATTTGAAGGCGTCGGAGACATAATATTTTCCACTCGCGTCGTCACTCAGCGCCAGCTTCCACTCATCACCCGCTGGATATAAACCGAAGTTAAAGGTTTTTCCCGCCTGGTAGGAGCGATCCATCAGCACCTGCTGAGCGCGCTCCTGAGCTAACTGGTTGGTGCTGCTGTAGTTGGTGAAGGCGATGGCGATAGTACAAATCAGTGGGAACAGAACGAATAGCCCCATCCCCGCCACGCCCGGATAAACGTAGCGCCACGCGTAGGCTTTACGATTGGCAAAAATATACAGGCCAACTGAGCTTAAAATAAGCGTCATGATGGCGAACAGGTACTCCCCCTGTACGTACATTAAAACAACAAGGTAGCCCACCAGTAAGCCAAGCGCGCCGATCACTGACCATTTCAGCGTGTCGCTTTGCCACCAGTGTTTCTTTTTAATGACATCCATGGGGATCTTCCTCTACAACATATTTTGTTCTCCCTCTCCCTAAAAGGGAGAGGGGATAAAAGCTTTACTTAGTAATACGACCTTGTGCGTCTTTCAGCGCGGCATCGACAGTCTGACGACCGCTTGCTGCGTTAATAACCGCGGTACGAGTGGCATACCAGAACGCCGCCATTTGCGGGATGTTTGGCATGATTTCGCCTTTCTGGGCGTTATCCATGGTGGCGGCGATGCGTGGGTCTTTCGCGAGCGTATCCTGGAAGGATTTCAGTGCGACGGCACCCAACGGTTTGTCCTTGTTCACTTCATCCAGACCTTGATCGGTCAGCAGGTAGTTTTCGAGGAACTCTTTCGCCAGCTCTTTGTTCGGGCTGGCGGCGTTGATACCGGCGCTCAGCACGCCA
>JALCNW010000093.1 GCA_022649305.1 Enterobacter sp. | reverse complement strand
TCGGAACCGACACCGTAGTCGTTCGCCAGGATCTGCGCTGCTTCACGAACGTGACGCAGGATAGAACCCGAGCCCAACAGCTGAACTTTACCTTTGCTACCTGCAACGGTTTCGAGTTTATAGATACCTTTACGGATACCTTCCTCGGCACCTGCTGGCATAGCCGGCATGTGGTAGTTTTCGTTCAGCGTGGTGATGTAGTAGTAAACGTTCTCTTGCGCTTCACCGTACATACGAACCAGACCGTCATGCATGATGACTGCCACTTCGTACGCGTAAGACGGGTCATAAGAGATACAGTTCGGGATAGTCAGAGACTGAATATGGCTGTGGCCATCTTCGTGTTGCAGACCTTCACCGTTCAACGTCGTACGACCGGAAGTACCACCGACCAGGAAGCCGCGAGCCTGTTGGTCGCCAGCCTGCCAGCACAGGTCACCGATACGCTGGAAACCGAACATGGAATAGTAGATGTAGAACGGAATCATCGGCAGGTTGTTGGTGCTGTAAGATGTCGCAGCAGCCAGCCAGGATGCGCCTGCGCCCAGCTCGTTGATACCTTCCTGCAGAATCTGACCTTTCTCGTCTTCTTTGTAGTAAGCAACCTGCTCACGGTCCTGCGGGGTGTACTGCTGACCGTTCGGGCTGTAAATACCAATCTGGCGGAACAGACCTTCCATACCGAAGGTACGCGCTTCATCGGCGATGATTGGAACCAGACGATCTTTGATCGACTTGTTTTTCAGCATCACGTTCAGGGCACGAACGAAAGCAATAGTGGTAGAGATCTCTTTGTTCTGCTCTTCCAGCAGCTGGGAGAAATCTTCCAGAACCGGCAGTTCCAGAGTCTCGGTGAAGTTAACCTGACGTGACGGCAGGTAGCCGTTCAGTTTCTGACGCTGTGCGTGCAGATAGGTGTGTTCTTCAGAGCCTTCCGGGAAGGTGATGTAAGACAGGTTTTCAACCTGCTCGTCGGTGACGGGAACATTGAAACGATCGCGAACGTAGCGAACGCCGTCCATGTTCATTTTCTTCACCTGGTGAGCGATGTTTTTACCTTCAGCGGTGTCACCCATGCCATAACCTTTGATGGTATGCGCCAGGATAACGGTAGCTTTGCCTTTGGTGTCTTGTGCGTTTTTCAGTGCCGCGTAAACTTTCTTCGGATCGTGGCCACCACGGTTCAGCGCCCAGATCTGATCGTCAGACCAGTCAGCAACCAGTGCGGCAGTTTCAGGGTATTTACCGAAGAAGTGCTCACGAACGTAGGCACCGTTTTTAGATTTGAAGGTCTGATAGTCGCCGTCAACGGTTTCTTGCATCAGCTGCATCAGTTTGCCGCTGGTGTCTTTACGCAGCAGCTCATCCCAACGACCGCCCCACATCACTTTAACCACGTTCCAGCCAGCACCGCTAAAGATGCCTTCCAGTTCGTTGATGATCTTGCCGTTGCCGGTTACCGGACCATCCAGACGCTGCAGGTTACAGTTGATGATGAAGCACAGGTTGTCCAGCTTCTCACGGGTGGCGATGGTGATCGCACCTTTAGATTCTGGCTCATCCATTTCGCCGTCACCCAGGAAGGCGTAAACGGTTTGCTGAGAGGTATCTTTCAGACCACGGTGTTCCAGATATTTCAGGAACTTCGCCTGGTAGATAGCACCGATTGGGCCCAGACCCATAGAAACGGTTGGGAACTGCCAGAATTCAGGCATCAGTTTCGGGTGCGGGTAAGAAGACAGACCTTTACCGTGAACTTCCTGACGGAAGTTGTTCATCTGCTCTTCAGTCAGACGACCTTCCAGGAATGCACGTGCGTATACGCCCGGAGAGATGTGGCCCTGGAAGTACACCAGGTCGCCGCCGTCTTTCTCGGTGCGTGCGCGGAAGAAGTGGTTAAAGCACACTTCATAAACGGTCGCAGAAGACTGGAAGGAAGCCATGTGGCCGCCCAGCTCCAGGTCTTTTTTGGATGCGCGCAGAACGGTCATGATCGCGTTCCAGCGAATAGCTGAACGGATACGACGTTCCAGATCCAGATTGCCCGGGTATTCCGGTTCGTCTTCAACGGCAATCGTGTTTACGTAGTTGCTAGCCCCTGCACCTGCAGCTACTTTCACGCCGCCTTTGCGGGCCTCTGAAAGAAGCTCATTAATCAGATACTGAGCACGCTCAACACCTTCTTCACGGATGACCGATTCGATCGCTTGTAGCCAGTCGCGAGTTTCGATCGGATCCACGTCATTTTGGAGACGTTCTGACATGGGGGTATTCCTTATCTATCTAATACGTTGATTTGTCTGGAACCTGTCCCATTGTATTTTCGCCAGAAAACACAATAAGACAGGTTCTGCGTTTAGTTGCCGCGCTCTAAAATAACTGGCGCTTAATCCTTTCTTTGCTGTATGCGACGTAATGAACGCTCACGGCGTGATTGTTCACGGCTGCGGTCCAGCAAGATTTCCTCAATGAAAGCCAGGTGACGGTGCGACGCTTCTCGCGCATGCTCCGGTTCCCCGGCCATTATCGCCTCGAATACTCGGGTGCGATGGTTGCTTACCAGTGGGAGCATTTCCCGACGGGCATACAACAATTCAAAATTTTGTCGAACGTTCTGGGCCAGCATCGGCTCCATGCAGCGTAGCAGATGGAGTAGCACCACATTGTGCGCCGCTTCGGTGACGGCAATTTGATACTGGACGACGGCATTGGACTCAGCATCGAGATCGCCTGATTGCTGCGCGCGCTCAATAGCCTGATGAAGCTCACGAATACGTGAGCGATCTTCATCATTGCTGCGCAGTGCCGCGTAATAGGCGGCAATACCTTCAAGCGCGTGACGGGTTTCAAGCAGATCAAACTGGGATTCTGGGTGGTCAGATAGAAGCTCTACCAGCGGATCGCTGAAGCTCTGCCACAGGCTGTTTTGTACAAAGGTTCCGCCGCCCTGGCGACGAAGCAACAAGCCCTTAGCTTCGAGACGTTGAATCGCCTCACGCAGAGAGGGACGGGAAACATCGAACTGTTTGGCCAGTTCGCGTTCAGGCGGGAGTTTTTCACCGGGGCGCAGAGTCCCTTCGAGGATCAAAAACTCCAGCTGTTGCTCAATCACATCGGATAGTTTTGGTTGGCGAATTTTGCTGTAGGCCATATTCCCTGTCTTACGCCTTTTTGCCCGGAGTCAATTGGTCTTACCAATTTCATGTTCGTATCGCTAAAGTAACAAAGTATTCACCTTCTGTCCATATTGGTTTTGATTGAAATCATTAAACCCTGCACATTTTAACAACCTTACAGAAATGACGTTTCAGAATTGTAACTTTGCACAAATGAATTGGTTACCCACAAAGAGGTGGTTTTAACCTTATTGAAACGAGGGGATTGGTAATCTGAAGCGATTCAACAATGCAAATAATGAAAATTCGCCCCCTTTTGGAGCATTTCTATTCTATAGGTTGGGGAAGAAGGGTTAGGGCCACAATTTACAAATGCTTTCTTTTTATGCAACTCGTCATCACCCCTTCATAAAGCAGGTGCATTCACAGGCACTTATCACTATTCTGGCGTCAACGGAAGTCACCTCCGATTTTTACGGACAACTTAACCGTAAAGAAATAAATACAGAAAATGGACTTTGATAATTACACACGCCCGAGCGTGAACATAATAACCACACACGAGGTTTCATAATGGAAGGTCAACAGCATAGCGATCAGCTGAAGCGCGGCCTCAAAAACCGCCATATTCAGCTCATTGCTTTAGGTGGCGCTATCGGCACCGGCCTGTTTCTGGGCAGTGCGTCCGTTATTCAATCAGCCGGACCCGGGATTATCCTGGGCTACGCTATCGCTGGTTTTATCGCATTCTTAATCATGCGCCAGCTCGGTGAAATGGTTGTTGAAGAGCCGGTAGCCGGTTCCTTCAGTCACTTTGCCTATAAATACTGGGGAGGCTTTGCCGGTTTCGCCTCTGGCTGGAACTACTGGGTGCTCTACGTTCTGGTCGCCATGGCGGAATTGACTGCCGTCGGTAAATACATCCAGTTCTGGTATCCGGATATCCCGACCTGGGCTTCCGCTGCGGTCTTCTTTGTTGTGATTAACGCCATCAACCTGACCAATGTAAAAGTGTTCGGTGAGATGGAATTCTGGTTTGCCATTATTAAGGTGATTGCCGTTGTTGCGATGATTATCTTTGGCGGTTGGCTGCTGTTCAGCGGCAACGGCGGCCCACAGGCTACCGTGCGCAACCTGTGGGAACAGGGTGGATTCCTGCCTCATGGCATGACCGGCCTGGTGATGATGATGGCAATCATTATGTTCTCGTTCGGCGGACTGGAGCTGGTGGGTATCACCGCGGCAGAAGCCGATAATCCAGAAGTCAGCATCCCGAAAGCCACCAACCAGGTTATCTATCGCATTCTGATTTTCTATGTGGGCTCACTGGCCGTGCTGCTTTCTCTGCTGCCGTGGACGCGCGTGACCGCTGACACCAGCCCGTTTGTTCTGATCTTCCATGAGCTTGGCGATACCTTCGTGGCGAACGCGCTGAACGTGGTCGTCCTGACCGCAGCGCTGTCCGTCTATAACAGCTGCGTGTACTGCAACAGCCGCATGCTGTTTGGTCTGGCTCAGCAGGGTAATGCGCCAAAAGCGCTGCTTAACGTGGATAAACGCGGCGTGCCGGTCAACACCATCATTGTGTCTGCCGTGGTGACCGCACTGTGCGTATTGATTAACTATCTTGCGCCGGAATCCGCGTTCGGTATGTTAATGGCGCTGGTGGTGTCGGCTCTGGTGATCAACTGGGCGATGATTAGCCTCGCGCACATCAAGTTCCGTCGTGCAAAACAAAAACAGGGTGTGGCAACACGCTTCCCTGCCCTGTTCTACCCGTTGGGTAACTGGGTCTGTCTGGTGTTTATGGCGGCAGTGCTGGTTATCATGCTCATGACGCCTGGCATGGCTATTTCGGTTTATCTGATTCCGGTTTGGGTGGTTATTCTCGGTATCGGCTATCTGTTTAAACAGAAAAATGCCAAAACGGTAAAAGCGCATTAATCCTGTCTAGCTCAGTGCCCGGCAACGGGCACAGAGCGTGTTACCTGCCTCACAAATTCGCACGCATAGCCATTTCATCCATATCACCGCCTCTATCCTGCAACGCATATATTCCTTTGCGGGCGAATAATTCTCTCCATACCGTCACTCGGAGAGCTGTCGATGGATAACAATAAACTTTCAGTTAAAGAAAAGATCGGCTATGGAATGGGCGACGCGGGATGCAACATCATCTTCGGCGCTATAATGTTGTTTGTTAACTATTTCTATACGGACATTTTTGGTCTGGCACCTGCTCTCGTCGGGGTATTATTGTTATCGGTACGCGTCATTGACGCCGTAACCGATCCGATTATGGGCGCCATCGCGGACCGCACCCGAAGTAAATATGGTCGATTTCGTCCATGGCTGCTGTGGATTGCCTTCCCTTACGCGTTGTTTAGCATTCTGATGTTCACCACCCCGGAATGGACTTACAACAGCAAAGTTATCTATGCCTTTGTCACCTATTTCCTCCTTTCCCTGACCTATACCGCCATCAATATCCCCTACTGTTCTTTAGGTAGCGTGATCACCAACGATCCCAAAGAGCGCGTCGCGTGCCAGTCCTATCGCTTTGTGATGGTCGGCATTGCCACTTTGCTGCTGTCCTTAACCTTGCTGCCGATGGTGGATTATTTCGGCGGAGAGAATAAAGCCAAGGGCTACCAGATGGCAATGACCGTACTGGCGCTTATCGGCACCTGTATGTTTCTGTTCAGCTTCGCTACGGTGCGCGAACGTATTCGCCCGGCGGTTCAAACCAATGACGAACTGAAAAACGATCTGAAAGATGCGTGGAAGAACGATCAGTGGGTACGCATCCTGCTCCTGACGCTGTGTAACGTCTGCCCAGGTTTTATCCGCATGGCAGCAACGATGTACTACGTCACCTGGGTTATGGGTCAAAGCACCCATTTCGCAACCCTGTTTATCAGCCTGGGCGTCGTCGGCATGATGCTCGGAAGTATGCTGGCGAAGGTGCTGACCGACCGCTGGTGCAAACTGAAGGTCTTCTTCTGGACCAACATCGCGCTGGCGATTTTCTCCTGCGCGTTCTACTTCTTCGATCCAAGGGCAACCACGACCATTGTGGTGCTCTATTTCTTGCTGAATATTCTGCATCAGATCCCTTCTCCGCTGCACTGGTCGCTAATGGCAGATGTGGACGATTACGGTGAGTGGAAAACCGGGAAACGCATCACCGGGATTAGCTTCTCTGGCAATATTTTCTTCCTGAAACTCGGGCTGGCGATTGCGGGTGCGATGGTCGGTTTCTTGCTCTCCTGGTATGGCTATGACGCGGGGGCTAAAGCGCAAAGCGCAGACGCGATGAACGGCATTGTATTGCTCTTTACGGTTATTCCAGGCGTTGGTTATTTGATTACCGCAGGCGTAGTTCGTCTGTTGAAGGTGGACCGCGAAACGATGAAGCAGATTCAGGAAGATCTGGAAAAGCGTCGCACAAACTACCGCGAACTGAGCGACTATCAGAGTCTGAAAGCCGCAGAGACAAAATAAGGAGAGCCGCATGCTCAACTGGCCTAACCCGTTTATTGAACAACGTGCCGACCCGTATATTTTGCATCACGAGGGGCAATACTACTTTGTCGCCTCCGTGCCGGAATACGACAGGCTGGCGCTTCGCCGCGCAGATTCGCTGGAAGCTTTACGCAGCGCCGAAGAGGTAACTGTCTGGCGTAAACCGGATACCGGCCCGATGAGCCAGCTTATCTGGGCACCGGAACTGCACAGCATCGACGGTAAGTGGTATCTCTATTTTGCCGCTACGCACACGCAGGCGCTGGACAAGCTGGGCATGTTCCAGCACCGGATGTTCGCTCTGGAGTGCGAAGACCACGATCCGCTGACCGGTAAATGGGTAGAGAAAGGGCAAATCCACACCCCGTTTGATACCTTCGCACTGGATGCGACGACCTTTGTTCATCAGGGTAAACGCTGGTATCTGTGGGCACAAAAAGCCCCTGATATTGCGGGTAACTCCAATCTTTATCTGTGCGAGATGGAAAATCCGTGGACGCTCAAGGGCGACCCGGTAATGCTCAGCAAGCCGGAGTATGACTGGGAATGTCGCGGTTTTTGGGTTAACGAAGGCCCGGCGGTATTAACGCACGCCGACAAGCTGTTTATTAGCTATTCCGCCAGCGCCACCGACGAAAATTACTGCATGGGGCTGCTGTGGATCGACATAATCGCCGATCCCTGTAACCCAGCAAACTGGCATAAATCATCGCATCCGGTGTTTACCACCAGCGATGAAAATCGTCAGTATGGTCCTGGGCATAACAGCTTTACGCAAACGCCGGATGGCGAAGATGTGCTGGTGTATCACGCGCGCAACTACACCGAAATCGAAGGTGACCCGCTTTACGATCCTAATCGCCATACGCGATTGAAGCGGGTTCTCTGGAAAGAAAACGGGATGCCAGACTTTGGCATCCCGCCTGCGGATACGTATTGAGGAGAGCGGCACGCAGGTTTAGATAAGCGTGCCGTAAATCGTCAGCAATGCCACAATCACCACCACCACAAACGATGTCTTTTTCGCCATCGACACCGCCGCTTTTGGCGTTTGCACTTTATCCGTATGAGGCTCGCGAGCCAGTGAGAACTGCGCCAGACGCGTGAGCACCTGATACTGCGAGGTATGACGATCGCCAAGTGAAGCAAACCACGCTGGCAACGCCTTTTCACCGTGACCGATTAACGCGTACACCACGCCGACCAAACGCACCGGCAGCCAGTCCAGCACATGCAGAATGGCATCAATGCCCGATTGCAGGCGTTCATGCGGCGTGAGATAGCGGGCAAGCCAGGTCTGCCAGGCCCGTAAGAACGCGTAGCCCATCATCAACACAGGTCCCCATGGGCCGCCCACGACAAACCAGAACAGCGGAGCAAGATAGTAGCGGAAGTTAATCCACAGCAGCGCATTCTGGAGTTCGCGTAAAAATTCGCGTTCGTTGCAATCCGGCGGCACACCGTGGATCAGGGTCAGCTCACTCGCCATCGCACTACGGGCATGACTGTCGTCACGAGACGCCGCTTTCAAATAAGCGTGATAGTGCAAACGCACTTTGCCGGCACCGATGCACAGCACGCCGAGCAGGATCCACACCACCAGTAGT
Source organism: Enterobacter sp. (assembly GCA_022649305.1). GTDB lineage: Bacteria > Pseudomonadota > Gammaproteobacteria > Enterobacterales > Enterobacteriaceae > Enterobacter. Next base: position 9,157 of record JALCNW010000093.1, on the reverse strand, counting down.
GGCACATTAAAGAAGAGGCCATAGATCGCGCGCAGTAGCAGGAAAACAACCACCATCACTCCGGCGGTCATCAGCAGCGTGCGCAGCATCGAAAAGTGTTTAATCCGACGGAATATGACTTCCATCCGGTGATCCAATTGCCAGTGCTCGCCAAGCTTAAACAAACGTTCAGCAATCATAACCAGCAGCATGGTAAACAACGTCATGTCATCTCCTTAACTGACGAAGCGGTCAGCATGGCGCGATACCTGGACCAGTCAAAAGCGGGTCCTGGATCGGTTTTTCTCACCGGCGCAATGTCGCAATGGCCCGTGATGTTGTCAGCGATGGTTGGATAAAGCGCGATCAGTACACGAGTCAACGCCACCAGCGCATGATACTGGGCATCGGTGTAGGGCGTGGTATCCGTACCTTCCAGCTCAATACCAATTGAAAAATCATTACAACGCTCACGCCCGCGATAAGAAGAGACGCCTGCGTGCCATGCGCGTTTATCGAAAGGAACATACTGAACGATTTCACCGTCGCGACGAATCAGACAATGGGCAGAAACGCGCAGGTGAGCGATGTCAGCAAAAAAAGGATGGGCAGTGGGATCAATCGTTCCGGTGAATAATGCATCGATCCAGGGACCGCCGAATTCACCCGGGGGCAGGCTAATATTATGTACCACCAGCAGTGAGGGGGTTTCATCCTCCGGGCGGCAATCATGGTGCGGCGAGGGTACGTGCCGCGCATCCACCAGCCATCCGTTTTGTAACTGCATGCTGGCTCTCCTTATATATGGTGCTGATACTCGGTTCAGAGTAGCATGTTTCAATCTTATGATTCGTTACCAATTTGGAGTTTTATCATGCCGCCTCGCCGTTATAACCCCGACCATCGACGTGACGCGCTTCTGGAACGTATTAACCTCGATATCCCGGCAAGCGTAGCCCATGCGCTGCGTGAAGATCTGGACGGTGAGGTGAACGCCGATAACGATATTACTGCGCAATTGTTGCCACAGGACACGCGCTCTCACGCGGTGATCATCACCCGCGAAGAGGGGGTATTCTGCGGTAAACGATGGGTTGAAGAGGTATTTACTCAACTCGCGGGCGATGACGTAAAAGTCACATGGCATGTTGAAGACGGCGACAGCATCACCGCCAATCAGCCTTTGTTCGAGCTTGATGGACCCTCTCGCGTGCTGTTAACGGGTGAGCGTACCGCCCTCAACTTTGTTCAGACGCTCTCCGGCGTCGCCAGCGAAGTACGTCGCTATGTAGAGCTATTGGCAGGCACCAAAACACAGCTGCTGGATACGCGTAAAACATTACCCGGCCTGCGTACCGCGCTTAAATATGCGGTGTTGTGCGGCGGTGGTGCAAACCATCGTCTGGGATTGTCCGATGCCTTCCTGATAAAAGAGAACCATATTATTGCTTCTGGCTCGGTGCGCCAGGCCGTCGAAAAAGCCTTCTGGCTGCATCCAGACGTGCCTGTAGAAGTTGAAGTAGAAAGCCTCGACGAGCTGGAAGATGCCATCAAAGCCGGTGCCGATATCATCATGCTGGATAACTTTGAAACCGAGCAAATGCGTGAAGCGGTCAAGCGTACCAACGGTCAGGCCCGCCTTGAAGTGTCCGGCAACGTAACGTATGAAACCATTCGTGAATTTGCCGAAACGGGTGTGGATTTTATCTCGGTAGGGGCACTCACTAAGCACGTCCAGGCTCTGGATCTGTCCATGCGCTTTAAATAGTAAAATGTTTTCAGGGGAACTTGCAGCTCTGCTCGCAAATCCCCTGTTCTTTGATGTAATCCCGCCATAAATCCCTGAACCCGCCTTCGTATCCTCTTTTTTACTGCTCGTTTCTGTTCTGCCGCCCTGCCACAGTTGCGCCATTCAACTAAGGAGCAGACATGAACAGACAAAAAGGATTTACGCTCATTGAGTTAATGGTCGTTATTGGCATCATCGCTATTCTGAGCGCCATCGGCGTGCCGGCCTATCAAAACTACCTTCGAAAAGCAGCGCTGACCGATATGCTGCAAACCTTTGTTCCCTACCGCACTGCCATTGAACTGTGTGCCCTCGATCATGGCGGCGTAGACACCTGCGATGCGAGTACTAACGGCATCCCGTCACCTGCGACAACGCGCTATGTCTCGGCCATGAGCGTGGCTAAAGGCGTCGTGGCACTCAGCGGTCAGGAAAGCCTGAACGGCCTGGAAGTGGTGATGACGCCAAACTGGGATAATGGTAACGGCATAACCGGCTGGACGCGCGAGTGTAATATCGCCAGTGACAGCGCCTTGCAACAAGCCTGTGAAGACGTCTTCCGCTTCGACAATAAATAACAGGAGCGGATGATGAATTCAGACCAACTCACCACGTTGTGCCAACGCCATCACGCGCTGCTATTAAGCAGCGACGCAGAGAGAATCAATATTGCCGTGGTGGGTAATCCCCTACCCGAGTTGATGGAATCCCTGCGTTTCACCACCCAAAAGCGAATAGATATTGAATGCTGGACAACGGAACGCATGGAAAAACACCAGCAGATATCATCTCAATCCCATCTGCCAGTGGTGGCAACTGCGGCAAATTCGGCAATTGATATCCTCAACCGGACACTGTTGCAGGCCTTGAGCCAACGCGCCTCCGACATCCATATCGAGCCCGCAGAAAATGCCTGTCAAATCCGCTTGCGCATTGATGGCGTGCTTTATCCACAGCCACCGCTGTCTGCCGCACTGGCGACCACATTAACGGCTCGCCTAAAAGTGCTGGGCAATCTGGATATCGCTGAACGCCGTTTGCCACAGGATGGACAGTTCACCGTGGCGTTATCCGGTACGTCGGTCTCGTTTCGTATCGCCACGCTCCCCTGCCGTGGCGGGGAAAAAATCGTGCTGCGTTTAATGCATCAGGTTCAGCAGGCGCTCGAAATCGAGTCGCTCGGAATGAGTGCTTCACAGCGGAGTCTTTTCAAGGAAGCCCTCCAGCAACCGCAAGGATTGATCCTCGTCACTGGCCCGACAGGTAGCGGTAAAACCGTCACGCTTTACAGCGCGCTTCAGGCTCGCAACACACGGGACGTGAATATCTGCAGCGTGGAGGATCCTATTGAGATCCCGCTTGAAGGCTTAAATCAAACCCAAATAAATCCCCGAGCAGGGCTCTCTTTTCAAAGCGTGCTAAGGGCACTTTTGCGCCAGGATCCTGACATTATAATGGTGGGCGAAATTCGGGACGGAGAAACGGCTGAAATTGCTATCAACGCCGCGCAAACGGGGCATCTCGTCCTCTCAACTTTGCACACCAACTCGACGGCCGAGACGCTGGTACGGCTGCAACAAATGGGCGTTGCCCGGTGGATGGTTTCGTCAGCCCTGACGCTGGTTATCGCGCAACGACTGGTTCGTCGACTTTGCCCTCACTGCCGCAAAGAAACGCATCAGGAGGCGTTAATCCCGCAAACCGTTTGGCCGAGAAAGCTGCCCCACTGGCAGCCAACAGGCTGCGATCGGTGCTATCACGGCTTTTATGGCCGCATCGCGCTATTCGAAGTGCTCACCATTAATAACCAGATCCGTCAGGTTATCGCCAGTGGCGCGTCCGTAGAAGAAGTCGAAAAATGTGCTAAAAAAACGGGCATGACGACACTCTTCGAACATGGCTGCATGGCGGTTGAACAAGGACAGACCACGCTTGAAGAATTGGTCCGCGTGTTGGGGCTTCCTGATGACGCCTAATCATCTCTGGCACTGGCGGGCGCTGAACGTAAATGGCGAACTTCTGCAAGGCACGCTGTGGGCCAACGATCGTGAGGCAGCCTATCGCCGATTGCTGCATAAAGAGATCTACCCGTTGGATCTCTCTCGCTGCTTGCTACTCCAGTCATGGCAGTCTCAGCACTGTTACGAGATATTCCGCCAGCTTGCCACGCTGCTTCAGGCAGGCCTCACGCTGGCATATAGCCTACAAATGCTGGCAGAACAGCATCCGGCAAAGCAATGGCAGGCACTGTTACACAGCCTTGCTGACGACCTCAGTGAAGGGCAATCCTTCTCGGACGCGTTAAAAAAATGGCCGGAGGTTTTTGCCCCTCTGTATATCTCGATGATGAAAACGGGTGAGCTAACAGGAAAACTAGAGGAGTGCTGTCTTCAGTTAGCACAGCAGCAAAAAATGCAGCAGCAGCTGAGTGCAAAGGTCAAAAAAGCACTGCGCTACCCGATGATCATTTTAACGCTGGCGGTGGTTGTTGTGCTAGCCATGGTGATGCTGGTCTTACCCGAGTTTGCGGCTATCTATAAAACGTTTAATACCCCGCTACCAGCCCTGACGCAGATAGTGATGGGATTAGCCGCCTTTGTTCGACAGAACGCCGTGGCTATCCTGGTGGTCATGCTTTTACCCGCCATCCTCATGCGCTGCCTGCGACGTCATCAAGGCTGGCAGCGCACGAGCCAGCGCATTCTGTTGCGTACACCGATCGTTGGAACGTTGGTTCGCGGCCAGAAGCTAAGCCAAATATTTACGGTGTTATCGCTAACCCAACAATCTGGCATCGCGTTTTTACAGGGACTCGAAAGTACGCAAGAGTCGGTAGAAGGCCCCTACTGGCAGGAGATAGTGAAAGGTATCAAGGAACGAGTCGCACAGGGAACGCCTATCTGGTCATCACTACGTGAAGCAGGTGTATTCACCCCACTGTGCATTCAGCTAGTGCGAACGGGGGAAATTTCAGGTGCGCTGGATATTATGCTGGCAAATCTGGCGCGCCATCATAACGAACAAACCTTTCAGCATGCCGATAACCTGGCATCGCTGTTAGAACCACTGCTATTAATTGTGACGGGAGTGATTATTGGAACCCTGGTCGTTGCCATGTATCTGCCCATTTTTCATTTAGGAGATGCCATGAGTGGCGCAGGGTAACAAACGCTGGCGCAACGTATTGCGCCAGTCTGAGGAGCTTACAGGCTATTGAAAACGCGGTTTTCCTGCTCCTGAACGCGGATAAACGTGGTACGTTTTGTCAGCTCTTTCAGGCGAGAAGCACCCACGTAAGTACAGGCTGAACGCAAACCACCAAGGATATCACGGGCGGTGTTATCAACCGGGCCACGCAGCGGCAGCTTAACCGTTTTTCCTTCTGCTGCGCGATATTGGGCAACGCCACCCACGTGACGGTTCATCGCGGACTCAGAACTCATGCCATAAAACAGCATAAATTTCTCACCGTCTTCTTCCACCATTGTGCCGCCACTCTCTTCGTGGCCCGCCAGCATACCGCCGAGCATGACGAAGTCCGCGCCGCCGCCAAAGGCTTTAGCGACATCGCCCGGCGTAGTGCAACCACCGTCACTGATAATTTGACCGCCCAGACCGTGCGCCGCATCTGCGCACTCAATCACCGCGGACAGCTGCGGATAACCGACACCTGTTTTCACACGCGTGGTGCACACAGAACCCGGACCGATACCGACTTTAACGATATCCGCACCAGAAAGAATCAGTTCTTCGCACATCTCACCGGTGACAACGTTACCCGCGATAATGGTTTTGGTCGGCCAGGCTGCACGCGCTTTACTCACGAACTGGACGAAATGTTCCGAATAACCATTCGCCACATCAATGCAGACAAAATTGAGCATGGGATTAGCGGACAGGATCTGTTGGGTTTTGCCGAAATCAGCGTCAGACGTGCCGGTAGAAACCACGACATGCTTAAGCACATTTTCAGATGCTGACGCCACAAAGGCATTCCACTCTTCAATGCTGTAGTGTTTGTGGACGGCGGTCAGGATATCGAAAGAGGCCAGCGCGGTTGCCATCGCAAACGTCCCTACGGTGTCCATATTGGCAGCGATAATCGGTACGCCAGACCAGGTCTGACCGGAATGTTTAAAGGTGAATTGACGTTCGAGTTCAACGTCTGAGCGGCTTTTGAGTGTAGAACGTTTAGGGCGGATAAGAACGTCTTTGAAACCTAACTTCAGATCTTCTTCGATACGCATGTGCGGATTCCTGGGGTTAGAGGCAGATATGTTAAAAGCACAACTCCAGTGACGTTATCATACGCACTAATACCTGCTCCGCAAGACTGCGATTTTCTCTTTTTTTACGCTACAATCCTATAAATTTACCTGGTCAAAAGCGGGTAAGCAGCACTTACCATTCGCCATTGCAAGTTTGTTTTTTAAGCAATTGATTTCAATAATGAATAATTCCCAAGGTTTGATTTAATGGGGTATATCGTCGCATTAACAGGTGGCATAGGCAGTGGAAAAAGCACTGTTGCTGACGCCTTCTCTCGTCTGGGTATCACCATTGTTGATGCCGATGTCATTGCCCGTCAGGTGGTGGAGCCGAATACACCCGCGCTAAAGGCTATTGAAGCGCATTTCGGGAACGATATTATCAACGCCGATGGAACGCTGAACCGACGTCGACTACGTGAATGCATATTCACGACGCCAACTGAAAAAACCTGGCTTAACGCCCTTCTGCACCCCATTATCCACCAGCAAACTCAGCGTCAGATCGCGGATGCCACGTCGCCCTATGTATTGTGGGTGGTGCCGTTGCTCGTGGAGAACCAGCTTCAACACAAGGCAAATCGGGTACTGGTGGTCGATGTCTCACCCGAAACACAGCTCCAGCGAACCATGTTGCGCGATAACGTCTCGCGTCAACACGCTGAACAAATTCTTGCCGCTCAGGCCACGCGTGAAGCACGCCTTGCCGTAGCGGATGATGTTATTGATAATGACGGCGCTCCAGATGCTATTGCATCGGATGTTGCCCGCCTGCACACGCAATATCTCATATACGCCTCGCAGGCCGTAGCACAGGAAAAATCATGATGAATACCCAGATCCTTTTTGAGCATCCGCTCAATGAAAAAATGCGCACCTGGCTGCGTATTGAATTTCTCATTCAGCAGTGTTCACACCATCTGCCGGTTTGCGATCATGCAACCGCCCTGCCTTTACTGAGAAACCTGGGCGATCTGCTGGATGTCATTGAACGCGGCGAAGTTCGCACCGATTTGCTTAAAGAACTGGAACGTCAGCAGCGAAAATTACAAGGATGGGCCGAAGTTCCCGGTGTAGATCAAAGCCGAATTGATTCAATTCGCCAACAGTTAAAACAGAGCAGCAGCATTTTGATGGCGGCACCGCGCATCGGGCAATTTCTGCGTGAAGATCGTTTGATTGGACTGGTTCGCCAAAGGCTGAGCATCCCTGGCGGTTGTTGTAGTTTTGACCTGCCAACATTGCACGTCTGGCTGCATCTGCCGCAGGAACAGCGGGATGCGCAGGTGAAGAGCTGGCTTGAAAGCCTTGAGCCAATGAATCAGGCCCTGTCCCTGATTTTGGATCTCATTCGTAACTCAGCGCAGTTCCGTAAGCAAACCAGTCTGAACGGCTTTTATCAGGATAACGGCGACGACGCCGACCTGCTGCGCCTTCATCTTTCCCTTGCTGTTCAGCTTTACCCACAAATATCGGGCTATAAAAGCCGCTTTGCCATTCGGTTTATGCCGCTGGATAGCGAAAATGGAACGGTGCCTGAACGCCTCGATTTTGAACTGGCTTGCTGCTAAGGAGTGCCAATGTCTGAAGTTATTACCGTCAATTGCCCAACGTGCGGCAAAGCTGTTATTTGGGGCGAAATCAGCCCATTTCGTCCTTTCTGCTCCAAGCGCTGCCAGATAATCGATCTGGGTGAATGGGCTGCTGAAGAGAAGCGTATTCCAAGCGAAGGCGATCTCTCCGATAGCGATGGCTGGAGCGAAGAGGAGAAATAATTCAGTGGCTGTGAGCCTGCTGGCGTTTCGCTTAGCAGGCCTTCAGTTTGGTAATAATCGGTTCATTCGCTGGCGGGAATTTATCCGCATCCAACGCCTCTCGTTCTACCCAGCTTCCTGGTTGCCCTTCTTTGCCCCACGGTTCGCCTTCCCAACTTTCGACCAACCAGAACCACAGAGTGATGTGGCGATCGGGAAATTGATACTCAAGCTTATCAAACAACGTGGCACCGAGTGGCGTGATCCCAACCTCTTCCTGAAGTTCGCGAACGAGTGCTTGCTCTGGTGTTTCATCTGATTCGATTTTGCCCCCAGGAAACTCCCATTTATTGGCCATATGGGCATCAGCCGCGCGTTGCGTTATGAAGATTTGTTGTTGCGGGTTGCGAATGATCCCGACTGAAATTTGTAGCATTTTCATACTATTACTCCCATAAAAAAGGCGCAGATATCTGCGCCTTTTCGATTCAGTACGTGCTTAGTTAAGACGGCCGTGGCACGCCTTATATTTCTTACCGGAACCGCATGGGCAAGGATCGTTACGACCAACTTTACGATCGCCAGTCTCTGCAGCAATCGCAGCGGCCGCCACACCTTCATCATCCTGGTGACTCAGTTGCTGCATTTGCGCCAGACGCTCGGCTTCTTCACGACGCTGTTGCTCCATCGCTTCAACTTCTTCCGGCATGCGAACCTGTACTTTACTCAGCGTGCTGATCACTTCGTATTTCAGTGACTCCAGCATAGACGCGAACATCGCAAAGGATTCACGCTTGTATTCCTGCTTCGGATCTTTCTGCGCGTAACCACGCAGGTGAATACCCTGACGCAGATAGTCCATTGCGGCCAGGTGTTCTTTCCACAGGGAATCCAGAGTTTGCAACATCACGCCTTTTTCGAAGTGACGCATCATCTCAATGCCAACCACTTCTTCTTTACGCTTGTAGACTTCCATAGCATTTTCAAGGATACGTTCGCGCAACGTCTCTTCGTGCAGCTCTGGCTCTTTATCCAGCCATTCTTTGATTGGCAGTTCCAGGTCGAAGTCGTTTTTCAGACGTTCCTGAAGACCCTCGATGTCCCACATTTCTTCCAGCGACTGCGGTGGAATATGCGCATCGATAGTCACTTTGAACACATCTTCACGAATGCTGTTGATGGTTTCGCTAACGTCGGATACGTCCAGCAGTTCGTTACGCTGAGTGTAGATCGCACGACGCTGGTCGTTAGCAACGTCATCGTATTCCAGCAGTTGCTTACGAATATCGAAGTTGCGGCTTTCTACTTTACGCTGCGCGTTAGCAATTGCCTTGGTGACCCACGGGTGCTCGATTGCTTCACCCGGC
>JALCNW010000092.1 GCA_022649305.1 Enterobacter sp. | reverse complement strand
TCTGCTTCGGTTTCACCGATGCACAGAACCGGCACCAGACCTTGCTCTTTCACTACGGCAAATTTCTTAGCGATGAACTCGTCAGATTCTTTGTGGTAAGTACGACGCTCGGAGTGGCCGATGATGATGTATTTTGCGCCAATGTCTTTCAACATTTCAGCAGAGGTTTCACCGGTGAATGCGCCAGACAGGTTAACGTCAACGTTCTGCGCGCCCAGAATGATATGGCTGCCGTCAGCGGCGTGTTTAGCCTGATCCAGGTAGATGTCTGGTGGAGCGATAGCAACGCCACAGCCGGTTACGCCAGCCAGCTCTTTACGCAGGTTAGCAATCAGCTCGTTCACCATGTGGCGGCTGCCGTTCAGTTTCCAGTTACCCATCACTAAAGGATGTCGCATTTCAATTCTCCACGCTACAAAAGCGAATTAAGGATTATGGCCGCCCAGAAGGGCAGCATGGTCTGTGAATCAGTATAGAGATTTTCCCCTGAAAGGCTTTGCTTTTTGTCATTAATTCGCCCCTCCGAGGGTGTCAGATAGCGCCAGCTTAATCGGTTCAACGGCTAAGGTGAGGCCCTTTTCCCCGTTGTCTGCAACAACATAGCGAATTGCACCTTCTGTTTCGGCGTAATAGCGTTTGTTTTTGCCCGCAGTGAGCAATTTTTGCAGCCTTTGCTGACTTTGTGCTTTTGTCAGTACCGGCGTGAAAGCGCGCAAAATCGCGCTCATATACTCCAGCGCTTTGGCTTTGGCGGCCTTTTGCTCGGGCCCCTGAATCGGTAGCCAGGTGATCTGCATGCTTTTGATCTTCAACGTGCCACGCTCAAGTGCGGTGGACGCATACAAATTTTCGTTAATTTTACTCGCTGCCCGCGTCAGGGTGGGCGTATCACGCGCGCCGTCAATGGCCCGGAACTCGCCTAATGCCAGCGTGGGATTGTCCTGGTTGAAGCTTTCGCGAAACTGACTTATGGATTGATCGAACGAGGGTGCCCCTGAGAGCAGATAGGGTGCGGTTGCGGGTGCAGAAGTCTCATTGGCGTGCAGGGTAGTACTGACGCTCAGTATGGTTAAACACAGCAAAAGAGAGTGAGTCCATCTTTTCATCGGTATTGTCCCTGGTCGTCACTGTTCATATTTAAAACGAAATCCGGTCGGCTTGTCAAAAGGTCGCCACTCCAGGGTAAACTACGCGGCATTACGATAAAAGGAACCTTACATGACCATACAGCAGTGGCTGTTTTCATTCAAAGGGCGTATTGGACGCCGTGATTTCTGGATCTGGATTGGCCTGTGGATTGCCGGCATGTTGCTGCTTTTTAGTCTCGCAGACACCGCGCTTCTTAGCTCGCAAATGGCGGCGTTCGCGCTGGTTTGTCTGCTGTGGCCAACGGCATCGGTGATCGTCAAACGTCTGCACGATCGCGGGCGATCAGGCCTGTGGGCGCTGCTGGTCGTGTTGGCCTGGATGCTGCTGGCAGGGAATTGGTCAATGCTGCCATCCGTGCTGCCCTGGCTGGTGGGGCGCTTTGTTCCCACGCTGATTTTTGTGATGATGTTCATCGATCTGGGCGCGTTTGTGGGCACCCAGAGCGAGAATAAATACGGTAAAGACACGATAGAAGTGAAGTACCGCTAATTACCAGTAATGCTCGGCAGTCATATGGCCCGGTCGGCGACGCAAATGTTTAGTCATCTGCCGGGATTCTTTCAGTAACTGCTGGGTATCACGCACCATCTGCGGGTTACCGCACAACATGACATGGCTGGTCTCGGTGTTCATCTGCAAACCAACGGCTGACTCCAGTTCACCACTTTCAATCAGTGCTGGAACGCGCCCGGTCAGCGATCCGGCTACCGTTTCGCGGCTCACCACGGTCTGAATTTTGAGCTTCCCTTCGTATCGTTTCTGCAATTCTTGCATTAATGGCAGATAACTCAGGTCGGCGGCATAGCGCGCGGCATGGATCAGCACGATATTTTTGAAGCGTTCCAGATCCTTTCCGTACTGCAAAATAGAGAGATAAGGCCCGATGGCCGTTCCGGTCGCCAGCATCCACAGCGTGTCGCAATCCGGAATTTCATCCAGCACAAAGAATCCTGCGGCTTCGCTGACGATTTGAACTTCATCGCCGGGTTGAAGCGCGGCCAGACGTGGGCTGAGTTTGCCGTCAGGAACGGTAACCAGATAAAACTCGAGATCCGGATTATCCGGCGCATTAACGTAAGAATACGCACGCTGGACGCGCTCGCCGTCAATTTCCAGCCCCAGCTTGGCGAATTGCCCAGCCGTAAATGGTTGGATAGGGGCATGAACGGTGATACTGAAGAGTGCATCGGTCCAGAACTCTATCTTTGTGACTTTACCTGTTACCCAGTCCGCCATGACGTTCTCCTGTGCTGAAATTCTGTTGCTATCTTCCGTTCTTGCCGGGGAGATTTCCAGCCCAGCGGGGCCGGAAAGCTCTATTGATCAAATCACCTTACAGGATGTGAGTTTGAACATTCGGGTCTTTGCGATCCAGATAGTGAATCGACTGGATACGGCGAATCGTGCGCGACTTGCCGCGGATCAGCAGGGTTTCGGTGGTGGCCATGTTGCCCTTGCGGGTGATACCGTCCAGCAGATCGCCTTTGGTGATACCGGTTGCGGAGAAAATAACGTTATCGCTGCGCGCCATCTCATCCAGACGCAGGACCTTGTTCGCTTCGATACCCATTTCTTTGCAGCGCGCCAGCTCCTCCTCGCCGATACGACGGTTCTCTTCGCTGTCGCCCTTCACGTCATGGCGCGCCAGCAGGCGGCCCTGCATATCGCCATCCAGCGCACGGATCACCGCCGCCGAGACGACGCCTTCCGGTGCGCCGCCGATGCCGTACAGCACATCCACTTCGCTATCCGGCATACAGGTCAGAATAGATGCCGCCACGTCGCCATCTGGAATTGCAAATACTCGCACGCCGAGTTTTTGCATGTCGGCGATGGTCGTGTCGTGACGCGGCTTCGCCAGAATGGTCACGGTCAGCTCGCTAAGAGGTTTGCCGAGTGCGGCGGCGACGTTGCGTAAGTTCTGCTTCAGCGGCAGGTTAAGATCGATAGACCCTTTTGCGCCCGGACCGACGGCCAGCTTTTCCATGTACATGTCAGGAGCGTTCAGAAAGCAGCCTTTATCACCCACGGCGAGCACTGCCAGCGCGTTGGCCTGGCCCATTGCCGTCATGCGGGTACCTTCAATGGGATCGACGGCAATATCGACCGCATCACCGTTGCCGGTCCCGACTTTTTCACCGATATAGAGCATTGGCGCTTCGTCGATTTCGCCTTCGCCAATCACGATGGTGCCGTCGATGTTGACCAGATTGAGCATAATACGCATCGCGTGGACGGCAGCGCCGTCGGCGGTGTTTTTGTCGCCACGACCTAACCATTTATAGCCCGCCAGGGCGGCGGCTTCGGTTACGCGGGAAAATTCGATAGCAAGTTCACGTCTCATTTGATACTCGTGCAGTCAAAAGGAATTGCACGAAGTTTATCACAGAGTGGGGATAGTGCGGTTTGAGTACCCTAACCCGCTCCCCTTTGGGGAGAGGGCAGGGTGAGAGGATTACTCTTCGTGATCTTCCCACGCCAGGGCGCGTTTGACCGCTTTCTTCCAGCCACTGTAGCGATAGTTACGCTCGGTGGTTTCGATACCCGGGCGGAACTCACGCTCGATAACCGCTTTTTCCTGCAACTCGTCCAGGTTTTGCCAGAAGCCCACCGCCAGACCCGCAAGATAAGCCGCACCCAGCGCGGTCACTTCGCGCACTTCAGGACGCTCGACGCGCGTGCCCAGAATGTCGGACTGGAACTGCATCAGGAAGTTGTTGGCTACCGCGCCGCCGTCCACGCGCAGGGCGTGCAGACGAATACCGGAGTCAGCTTGCATTGCTTCCAGCACGTCGCGTGTCTGGTAGGCGATGGATTCAAGCGTGGCGCGGATGATGTGATTCGAGTTCACACCGCGCGTCAGGCCGAAGATCGCGCCGCGAGCATACGGGTCCCAGTAAGGCGCGCCGAGACCGGTAAAGGCAGGCACCACGTATACGCCATTGGTGTCTTTCACTTTGGTCGCAAAATATTCGGAATCGAACGCGTCGCTGATGAGCTTCATTTCGTCACGCAGCCATTGAATGGATGCGCCCGCCATGAATACCGCGCCTTCCAGCGCATAGTTCACTTCGCCACGTGGTCCACAGGCGATGGTAGTCAGCAAGCCGTTTTCTGATTTGACCGCTTTCTCGCCGGTATTCATCAGCATAAAGCAGCCGGTACCGTAGGTGTTTTTTGCCATCCCTTCTTTTACGCACAGTTGACCAAACAGCGCCGCCTGCTGGTCACCGGCGATGCCGGAGATAGGAATACGCGTGCCGCCTTTACCGCCGATGTTGGTCTGGCCATACACTTCAGACGATTTACGGACTTCCGGCAGCATGGCGCGCGGGATGTCCAGCGCGTCCAGCATCTTATCATCCCACTCGAGGGTGTTGATGTTGAACAGCATGGTGCGTGAGGCGTTGGTGTAGTCGGTGACGTGTACGCGCCCCTGAGTCATCTTCCAGATAAGCCAGGTATCCACGGTACCAAACAGCAGTTCGCCGCGTTTTGCACGCTCACGAGAGCCTTCTACGTGATCGAGGATCCACTTCACTTTAGTCCCTGAGAAGTACGGGTCCACCACCAGGCCAGTGGCGCTGCGGATGTAATCTTCCATGCCGTCACGCTTGAGTTTCTCGCAGATTTCAGCCGTACGGCGGCACTGCCAGACGATGGCGTTGTAGATCGGCTTACCGGTTTCGCGTTCCCAGACAATGGCAGTTTCACGCTGGTTGGTAATACCAATGGCGGCAATCTCATCGGAGCTGATATCAGCTTTCGCCAGCACTTCTACCAGCGTGGAGCTTTGTGACGCCCAGATTTCCATTGGGTCGTGCTCTACCCAGCCTGGTTTAGGGTAGATCTGCTCGAATTCGCGCTGTGACACGCTGACGATGTTCGCGTCATGATCCATTACAACAGCGCGGGAGCTGGTCGTGCCCTGGTCGAGCGCAACGATATATTTTTTGTCAGTCATAGTAAGTGTCCCGTAGTCAGATTACAGCGAAGCTTTTTGCTGTGCGGTAGAGGTCGTTTCTTTCTCTTCTTCCACACAGGTGTCGCACGGTAAGTGGCGACCAATGAATTTGCGATAGCCGAATGCACCCAGTGCTGCCCCCACAATCGGGCCAAACAGCGGCACCAGGAAGTAAGGAATATCTTTCGCACCGGTAAAGGCGACTTCACCCCAGCCCGCAAAGAAGGCAAAGGTTTTTGGGCCAAGATCGCGCGCCGGGTTCATCGCAAAGCCCGTTAACGGACCCATCGATGCACCGATGACCGCAATCAGCAGGCCAATTAATAGCGGTGCCAGCGGCCCGCGTGGAATGCCGTTGCCGTCATCGCCCAGCGCCATGATAACGCCCATCAGGATAGCGGTAATGACCATCTCAACGGCGAAGGCCTGCACAAAATTGATATGTGGATTTGGATAAGTTGAGAAAATACCCGCCAGATCAAGACTTTCGACGCTGCCACGCACCATGTGATGCGTCTGTTCAAAGTCGATGAAAAGATTGTAATAAAGCCCGTAAACTAATGCCGCTGCGCAAAAGGCGCCGGCAAACTGAGAAATGATGTAAGGCGCAACTTTACGTCCGTCAAAGCACGCGAACAGCCACAATGCGATAGTCACCGCCGGGTTAAGATGTGCGCCGGAAACCCCTGCGGTCAGGTAGATGGCCATTGCCACACCCAAACCCCAGATAATGCTGATTTCCCACTGACCGAAGGTAGCGCCTGCCACTTTCAGTGCTGCGACACAGCCGACCCCGAAGAAAATCAGCAGCCCGGTGCCAAGGAACTCGGCGATACACTGGCCTTTCAAGGTTGATGTCTGACTCATAATCGGATCCTGAAGAAAGATGAATGTTTATTGTTAGCGCAGCAACAACCGGAGGCCACGATGTCCTGTAGACATGGTGTTAATTTATCGTTAACGAGCAAAAACGAGAAATATCGAAATCAAAATGTGTGTGCTGCGTCAATAAAATGAGCGTTATCGCGCCATAAAGCGCATTTTTGCATCATCTATAAAGTGTGAGCTGAATCATTTCATTAACTAAAGTATTAACAACTTAGTGGTATATGCGTCGAAATCACCAGGACGAGGCCGAAAAGTGTTGCAAACCACGATCTGCGCGGCATGTCGCTGGACAGGGAAGGCGGCGCTCCATACAATCGACACTATATATTGTGCGCGTTTACGTTAAAGCGTCGCCTTGCAATTCAGGAGAGGTATTGTCATGTCATTAGAAGTTTTTGAGAAACTGGAATCGAAAGTACAGCAGGCGATCGACACCATCACGCTTTTGCAGATGGAAATCGAAGAGCTGAAAGAAAAGAACAACTCACTGGCGCAGGAAGTACAGTCTGCACAGCACGGCCGTGAAGAACTTGAACGCGAAAACGGTCAACTGCGCGAACAGCAGGACGGCTGGCAGGATCGTCTGCAGGCTCTGCTGGGACGTATGGAAGAAGTGTAATTCCCCGTCATCTTTCGCGCCGTAGCGGCGTTGGTTGCGCGCATTCACCCCAGCCACATAGCAGCCTATGTTCCTGGGGATTCATTTGCTTGCTACCTTGCTACAACACGAAAGCTTTAGGGAAAGCGTACAGATGCAGATAATGAGAAGGCCGGGTAAGGCATCGCGCCGCCACCCGGCTTTTTTATTACTCGATATCCAGTGGATCTTCGGAAAGGATAATACCGGTATTGTCGGCGTAGAGATGGTCGCCGGAGAAGAAGGTTACGCCGCCGAAATTAACGCGTACGTCGCTTTCGCCGATGCCATCACCTGCCGCTCCTACTGGAATGGCTGCAATGGCCTGAATGCCTAAATCCAGCTCTTCCAGATCGTCTACCTGGCGGACGGCACCATACACCACAATCCCTTCCCACTCGTTTTGCAGAGCAAGGCGGGCAAGGTCTGCATCAATTAACGCACGACGCACAGAACCGCCACCATCAACTAGCAGAATGCGACCACGGCCGTTCTTTTCGAGCAGATCGTACAGCAACCCGTTGTCCTCGAAACATTTTACCGTGATGATTTGCCCGCCAAACGACGACCGTCCTCCAAAGTTGGAAAACAGCGGTTCCACGACGTTGACATCTTCCTGGTAGATGTCACAAAGCTCGGAGGTATCGTATTTCATAAGGTTAACGCTCAGTTGCTGCGAATGTGTTCAGTATATCGCGCGAAAGGTGCTGTTGGCAAAATCATCAATTGTTAATTGATATTTGTCAGTTAACCGACCGTCTGACTCAGGACAATTCCAATCACGAACAACAGGTTAGTCAGTAGTGCGCCTTTTACCGTGCGTTCGAGCATCGGAGGCATCGCCGAGGCGTTTAGCTCTCGCATCACGAAGCGCGCCTGTTTAAGCAGTAGCGGAGCCGCCAGTACAAATAGCCAACCCCAGATGCTATGCAAAGAAATCAGGTTGAATAGCGCCAGGCAAACCAATGCGCCTGTT
The DNA here is from genome assembly GCA_022649305.1 of Enterobacter sp. GTDB lineage: Bacteria > Pseudomonadota > Gammaproteobacteria > Enterobacterales > Enterobacteriaceae > Enterobacter. Next base: position 10,190 of record JALCNW010000092.1, on the reverse strand, counting down.
AACAAGCCCGCATGATAACGACGCGCGTTGACTGGGCCTAAACGTACTGCCAGCGTGTTTTTACCGTTCTGACGGTCGCTGTCTATATCGCGCAGATTATTGACATTCAGTACCGCCGCAGCCAGGAGTCCGCAGGCGGTGGCGGGCAGAAACAGGGCAGGTATCAACGTATGAGCCTGGAGATATCCGCTACCCATCACGCTGAGCCAGCCGAAGAACACCAGTACCGAAATATCACCCAAACCAATGTATCCGTAAGGGCGTGTGCCGACGGTGTAGGTAATGGCTGCAACAATGGCCAACAGGCCCAGCACCATAAAACCAATAAAATCAGCAGGCGTTTTACACGCGACCGAGACCAGCGCCAGACCGGAAAGACAAATCAGTACCACGGTGATAATCAACGCGCGTTTCATCTGTGCCTGGGTAATCGCCCCTTTTTGCATGCCACGCAGCGGCCCAATGCGATCGGGTTTGTCGCTGCCTTTCACGGCATCGCCGTAATCGTTAGCCAGGTTAGAGAGGATTTGCAGCAGGCCAGCGGTGGTAAGCGCCAGTGCGGCGACCAGTGGATCAAAATGACCTTGCCACCAGGCGAGCGCGGTGCCGACGACGATGGCGGCAAAGGCCAGAGGCAATGTTTTAGGACGCAGGCTTTCCAGCCAGGCTTGGGTACGGCTGATTTCTGTCATAGTTTTTTAGCCAATAAAAATGGGGCTTTTTAGCCCCATCAACAGTGATGAAAATGCAATAACCGCGATTATAGGATAAAACGGCTTAGATCTTCATCTGCCACTAACGCATCCAGATGTTTACTCACATAATCTGCGTCAATGGTAATGCTTTGACCGTTCAGGTCGCTGGCTTCATAAGAGATATCTTCCACCAGACGTTCCAGTACGGTGTGCAGGCGACGCGCACCGATGTTCTCGGTGGTTTCGTTAACCTGCCACGCGGCCTGAGCAATGCGTTTGATACCGTCTTCGGTAAAGTCGATAGTGACGCCTTCGGTCGCCATTAGCGCTTTGTACTGCACGGTGATGGACGCATTCGGTTCGGTCAGAATGCGCTCGAAATCTTCAGTCGTCAGCGCCTGAAGTTCAACGCGGATCGGCAAACGGCCCTGCAGTTCCGGGATTAAATCGGAAGGCTTAGCCACCTGGAACGCGCCCGAGGCAATAAACAGAATGTGATCGGTTTTGACCATGCCATGCTTGGTCGAAACGGTGCAGCCTTCAACCAGCGGCAGCAGGTCGCGCTGTACGCCCTCGCGGGACACGTCTGGACCGTTAGATTCTCCGCGCTTACAGATTTTGTCGATTTCGTCGATAAACACGATCCCGTGTTGTTCAACGGCGTCGATAGCGTCTTGCTTCAGCTCTTCCGGATTCACCAGCTTCGCGGCTTCTTCTTCAATCAGCAACTTCATTGCGTCTTTGATTTTCAGCTTGCGCGGCTTCTGCTTTTGTCCGCCCAGGTTCTGGAACATGGACTGCAGTTGGCTGGTCATCTCTTCCATGCCAGGAGGAGACATAATTTCTACGCCCATCGGTGCGGCGGCGAGATCGATTTCAATCTCTTTGTCGTCCAACTGGCCTTCACGCAGTTTTTTGCGGAACGACTGACGTGCGGCAGACGGCTCCTGAGGCTGTTCATTCTGACCCCAGTTATTTTTTGCCGGAGGAATCAGCGCGTCGAGAATGCGCTCCTCGGCGAGTTCTTCAGCGCGATAACGATTCTTCTCGATCGACTGAATACGTACCATCTTGATCGCTGAATCAGTGAGATCGCGGATGATAGAGTCAACTTCTTTACCCACATAGCCCACTTCGGTGAACTTGGTGGCTTCAACTTTGATGAACGGCGCGTTTGCGAGCTTCGCCAGACGACGAGCGATTTCGGTTTTACCGACACCGGTCGGGCCGATCATCAGAATGTTTTTTGGGGTGACTTCGTGGCGCAGCTCTTCATCAAGCTGCATACGACGCCAGCGGTTACGCAGGGCAATCGCCACGGAACGCTTGGCGTTGTCCTGGCCGATAATGTGTTTGTTCAGCTCGCTGACAATTTCGCGTGGGGTCATTTCAGACATGGGAGATCCTTACGCTTTGGAGGTCAATTCTTCGATGGTATGGAAGTGGTTGGTGTAGATGCAGATATCACCTGCAATACCCAACGCCTTCTCGGCAATTTCACGGGCACTCAGCTCGGTATTTTCAAGCAAAGCACGCGCAGCGGCTTGGGCGTAAGGACCGCCGGAGCCGATAGCAATCAGGTCGTTCTCTGGCTGAACGACGTCACCATTACCGGTGATAATCAGAGAGGCGTTTTCATCGGCCACTGCCAGCAGCGCTTCGAGCTTGCGCAGCATGCGGTCGGTACGCCAGTCTTTAGCCAGCTCAACGGCGGCTTTCACCAGGTGGCCCTGATGCATTTCAAGTTTGCGTTCAAACAGTTCAAACAGCGTGAAGGCGTCAGCCGTACCGCCCGCAAAACCGGCGATCACTTTGTCGTTATACAGACGACGCACTTTTTTCACATTGCCCTTCATGACGGTATTACCCAGCGTGGCCTGGCCATCACCGGCAATAACCACATGGCCGTTACGGCGTACACTTACTATTGTTGTCACGAGCAGACCCCCTGGTTACAAAATCGGAATAGGGGCCCTGAGCCTATGCTCAGGGCTGAATAAAATGATAGATGGGGGAGATTTTGGGGGTTTCAACCCCCAGAGGCGAGTCGAATGCAGTTTGTATGGCCAGCGACCTTCAGACGGCTAATGGTGCCATCGGCGTTTTCTTTGCCTTTTACCGGGCCAATCACGACGCGATTCCAGCCGTTATTGGTGGTAATACGTGAGTCGAATCCTTCAAAGGCCAGCTGCGCGCGAACGGTTTCGGCCTGTTCAGCACCTTTAAACGAGCCGCACTGCACCATCCAGCGGCGTTCATCTTTTTTCTCAGCGGTCTGCTTCGGCGCCTCGGTGGCCTGAGCGACCGGCGCAGTTTGCTGCGGCTGCGCTTTCGGCTGCTGCGTGGTGTTGTGTGCTGGCGTTTGCAGCAGATCCTGATAAGGCTGTGCAGAGGCCGTTTGTTTCTGCTGTTGCGGCTGCGTCTGGCGCGGCTGCTGGACTGGCTGCGACTGAACGGTACGCGTCTGCTGCTGTGGCTGCTGATACGGTTGTTCGGTCACGCGCGGCTGCGTTCGTGGTTGCTGAACCGGCTGCGTTTGCGTCCACTGCTGTTGTTGCTGCTGCTGAACTTGCTGTTGAACCTGACGCTGGCGTTGCAGGGTTTGCTGACGCTGCTGCGGCGTTTGCTCATTCCACGGCACTTCGGTCAACTGTGTAGGCTGCTGGCGCATATCGGCCTGCATCTGCGCCAGAAGCTGGCGTTGTTCATTGGTGAGCTGATCGGCGTTTTTCACCTCGCCACCGGCAGAAGGCTCGGTTGGCGCGCGTACGCCCGGCTGGCGGCTTTCAAGTTCTTTAATGTAGCGCCAGCGTTCTTCAGGCTTGGGTGGCAAACCGTTCCCGACTACTTTATTACCCTGAAGGGCTTCAGACTCTTCTTTCTTGTGGTGAGTAATAAAGTACAGGCCACCGATAAAGGCCACCAGCACAGCGGCGGCAATCGCGACCATTGCTGGCGAGACAGACGGCAGGCTACGCTGCTTGCTCCGTGGGGCGCTCTTTTTGCGTCGCGAAGGTGCCGGCTGGCCGCGACGTACATAATCTCGTTGTGCCACTATCGTTTCGCTGTATTTATTCGTTCGTCAGCCCGCCATGTTACTTAAGCGGCGGGCCTTTGACCAGAGAGGGAGTCCTAAAGCCGTTTACTTTAAGTAAGCGGCTGCGTAGAGCCTCGGATAATCAGTTCGCAATCCAGTAAACGCGAACCGCTGCTGACCGTTTGTCCATGCAGTTGATCGAGAAGCAAAAGCATGGCTTCGCGACCAATCTCGTAGCGCGGCTGTGCCACCGTCGAAAGCGGCGGGTCGCAAAACTCGGACAGCGAAATATTATCGAAGCCGATAATCGATAAGTCTTGGGGTACGCGCAGGCCGCGGCGTTTGGCATACGACAGTGCGCCCAGCGCCATGACATCGCTGTGACAGAACACGGCGGTAGGCGGCTCAGGCTGAGATAGTAACTTTTCCAGCGCCAGGCCACCGGCTTCAAGGGTAAAATCGCCCCGCGCAATATAATGAGGATCGACGGTCACGCCTGTTCGACGTAATGCCTGAACATAACCCTGCAAGCGGTAATGGCACAGCGGCATCTCTTCTGGCCCGGCAATACAGCCAATTCGCTTATGCCCTAACTCCTGAAGATAGTTCACGGCGTTAAAGGCGGCGGTCAGATTATCGATATGAACGGTTGGCAGTTTCAGCTCGGGTGCGAACTCGTTCGCCATCACCATTGGTGGCAGATTACGCTGTTCTTCGATGCTGGCATCAAACGGCAGGCGCGAACCGAGCAGCAGCATGCCGTCGATTTGCTTGGTGATTATCAGATCAATAAAGGTTTTTTCCTGCTGATTTTGATGGGCGCAATCGCCAATCAATACCAGATAACCTTGTCCCGCGGCGGTGACTTCTATGCCGCGAATAATTTCGCTAAAAAACGGATCGCATATGTCCGGCACAATCACCAGGATGGTGCGTGATTCATTACGTTTTACGTTACGCCCCATGGCCTGGGGTAAGTAACCCACTTCCAGCGCCGCCTGCTCCACCTTGTTACGGGTAGCCTGAGAGACTTTATCCGGGTTCATTAATGCTCGGGATACCGTTGCCGTGGATACCTTAGCTTTCTGGGCAACGTCTTTCATGGTCGCCGCAGCAACCTCTTTCCTGGACTTCAACGTCTTCTCCTCGCAGGGACCACAGAACTTCTGACGACTTCATTTTTACAGATAGTTAATGGAAGCGGTTACAGAATTTTCATAAAAAGTGTGAGGAGTGTTCAATTTTTCGATCCCTCTCGCACCGTGCATTAGCCTTCAATGGGATCAACGTCGAGAACCCACTTCACTTTGCGCGCCTCCGGCAGCGTGTTGATTAAGGCCAGCGCACCGCTGATGACGTGCTGTAAACGGATGCGCGAAGGGTGCTGGAGTAAAATTTGCCAGCGATAACGGCCCCCGCGTTTTGGTGCCAGCGCAGGCACGGGGCCTAAAATCCACAACTGACTATCGACCAGTGGACTGGCCTGCAACAGATTACGCAACTGCTGTAAGAAAAGCGGAGCCTGCTGATTATTGTGGTCTTCTGCACGGATTATCACGTGGCTGGTCCATGGCGGTAGCTGCATCGTCTGACGTTCGGCCAGCGCCTGCTCGGCAAAGGCGTCGTAGCCCTTATGCAGTAAGGTTTGCAGCAAAGGGTGTTCCGGGTGATGGGTTTGCAGCACCACTTCCCCTTGTTTCCCCGCGCGTCCGGCGCGGCCAGCTACCTGGGTATAAAGCTGAGCGAAACGTTCAGCCGATCGGAAATCGGCAGAAAACAGCGCGCCGTCGACGTCCAAAAGCGCGACCAGCGTGACGTCGGGGAAGTGATGCCCTTTTGCCAACATTTGTGTGCCAATCAGAATGCGCGCGCCGCCACGATGCACTTCGGCCAGTTGCTGCTCCAGCGCCCCTTTACGGCTGGTGGTATCCCTGTCGATACGCGAGAGCGGTACGCCGGGGAAAAAGGGTGCAAGCGCCTGCTCAAGCTGCTCAGTACCCAAACCCACGGGTACCATGTGCGTGGAGCCGCACGACGGGCACTGACGTGGCACGGGCCGCTGGCTATCGCAGTGGTGGCAACGCAGTTGATGCTGAGCCTGATGCAGGGTGTAGTAATGATCGCAGCGTGGACATTCGGCAATCCAGCCGCAGTCGTGGCATAGCAGCGCCGGGGCGAATCCACGGCGGTTCAGGAACAGGATCACCTGATTATCCGCCTGAAGATGCTGGCGCATACGGCTAATCAGTGCGGGCGCTAATCCTGCCTGTACCTGCTGACCTTTCAAATCCAGCACGTGCTGCGTGGCCGGGCGTGCATTGCCCGCACGGCGCGTCAGGCGCAGCATGTGGTACTTACGCTGACGAACGTTGTGCAGCGTTTCCAGCGCGGGCGTGGCCGAGCCTAGAATAATCGGAATTTGCTCGCTATGGGCGCGGTAAACGGCCAGGTCACGAGCGTGATAGCGCCAGCCTTCCTGCTGTTTATAGGAACTGTCGTGTTCTTCGTCGATGACGATAACGCCAAGATTTTTAAACGGGGTAAACAGCGACGAGCGCGTACCAATAACAATTGCGGCCTCGCCGTTTTTGGCTTTAAGCCAGGCGCTGAGGCGCTCGCTGTCGTTTAAACCGGAGTGCAATACCTCAACCGGCGCGTTAAAGCGTTCGCGGAAACGGGCGATGGTTTGCGGCGTCAGACCAATTTCGGGCACCATCACCAGCGCCTGCTTGCCTTTGGCGAGCACGTTTTCCAGTACGCTTAAATAGACTTCAGTTTTACCAGAACCGGTGACGCCAGCTAACAGCCAGGCAGAGAAATTATCGAAGGCGCTATGAATGGCCCCGACGGCGGTGGCCTGCTCGGTATTAAGCCGCAAGCGTTCACCCGGTACGCTGAAACTATCGCGCCAGTCCACCAGTGCAGGTGCTTCGCTCGCCAGCTCGCTCAGCCCTTTTTTGCGTAAGGCCTGGAGTGCTGCGTCATTAAATTCCAGTTCTTCAACCTGATGCCGCCATATTCGGCCCTGACGCAACGCGGCCAGCGCCTGTTGCTGCTTAGGCGAGCGTTTCAGGCTATTGATATCAACCGCCTGGCCCTGCTCGGTGGCAAACCAGAACCACGTCGGCGCGTGGCTGGCATTTTTGCCCTGACGCAGCAGAATGGGTAGCGCGTGGAACAGGACGTCACCAATCGGATGATGATAGTAATCGGCCGCCCAAAGCAGCAATCGCCAGACGCTGCTGGAATACACCGGCTCGCTATCCAGCACCTCAACGACGCTTTTAAGCTCGTTGAGCGGTAACTCGCTTTTCTCGCTTACCGAAACCACGATGCCGACACGCTGTTGTTTACCAAAAGGCACAGTCACGCGACAGCCCGCTTTGGCGCTCATGCCGTCGGGCAGCAGATAGTCAAAGGTGCGTGGAAGCGGAACGGGCAGGGCAACGTGAGCTACGGGCATCGAATCTTCCTGACTTGAAAAGTGGCGCGTTAGTATACACATTAGTAAAAGGCAGCGTGCGGATCAGTTTGCATACTCGGGTCTTATTCTGTATGATTCGCCGCCTTTGGTGTATTTTACGCTAAAGAACTTACAATCAACATCGCGTGGTGTCTGGCGTTAGGGCTGGAAGAGCGACGCGGCCTTAACTGAGGTTCTCCCCATGAAAAAAGATATTCACCCTAAATACGATTTCATTACTGCGAACTGTTCTTGCGGTAACTCTATCCAGATCCGCTCCACCGTGGGCCACGATCTGAACCTGGACGTGTGCGGCCAGTGCCACCCGTTCTACACTGGTAAGCAGCGTGATGTTGCAACCGGTGGCCGTGTTGACCGCTTCAACAAGCGTTTCAGCCTGCCAGGCGCTTCTAAGTAAGCGACCTGAAAAAAAGCGCCGAAAGGCGCTTTTTTTGTATCCGTAATCGCCCTCCAGAATAAATTCACTTCTGCTATTTAGCTTGTAAATTCATTTTTCATATATTTTAAAAAATATGAATTAACGGTTCCTTTAATAAATACATTTACCTGATTTATATATTTTCAAAAGGTGATGTTCATCTTCATTTTCTTTATTTGATTGCCAAATTTTTCATTTTAATGGCAAAAGATAAAAGGTTTGCCGAACTTTGTAAAACTACACTGCGCGCATCAGGATAGTTAAATAGAACATTACGCACGTCGCGTTTTTACAAGGCTGTAATCTCCTTTTGGGAAATGATGATGAAAATGAAAAAATTTATATTTTTGCTTCCGTTAGTATCATGTGCGGTACAGGCAGGTTATGTTGATTACCGTCACGAATATTATGATGATGGTCGTAACTATGATCGTGTCTACATGTCGCATCGTTTTGCCACAGGCTTTGGTGTGGCTGTAGAGGCGGTTTCACGCTCCGATAGCAGCCAGTCTAACGATGCGCTGAATAATATGGAAAGTAATAGCAGCGAATATACGGCAAGTTATCAATTTGCCTGGCAAGGTTTCCTGTGGCAACCGGGTGTGGCCGTTGAAATGGGTGATGATATGGCAATATATAAACCGTATCTTCGCGTACAGTACAACATAGATGATAACTGGTGGACCGCTTTCCGCTACCGCACTGAATATACGCGACGCAATGCCGATGGTAAAGACGACCGCATAGTTTATCGCCCGGAAGCATGGGTCGGATATAATATTGATAACTGGATGTTTGAAATAAACGGAATTTATAAATTTGCCGATAGCGAAGATTTGTATAACAACAAAAAAGAAGACTATGAATATAACTTCCGTGTTGCTTATAACATCGACTCGTGGATTCCGTTTATCGAAGTGGGCAACGTCTCTTCAGGCTACAATACGGCAACATCAGACGATCGTCAGACGCGTTTCCGTGTTGGTTTAGGCTACAACTTCTAAGAAGTTATCCCGCTGAGAATGCTCAGCGGGATTGAACGGAGAAGGTAGAGATTTTTCTACCTTCTACCTTCTGCCGTCTTAGTATTCCCACGTATCCGGGTCGATACCCAGTTCACGCATAATCACTTTAGCCGCTTCTGGAATTTCATCACTACGCTCTTTGCGCAGGTCTTCATCGTTCGGTAACGGTTGACCGGTAAACGCATGCAGGAACGCTTCGCAAAGCAGTTCGCTGTTGGTCGCGTGACGCAGGTTATTCACCTGACGACGCGTACGCTCATCGGTGAGGATTTTTAACACCTTCAGAGGAATGGAAACCGTAATTTTCTTTACTTGTTCACTCTTCTTACCGTGCTCAGCGTATGGGCTGATATATTCGCCGCTCCATTCAGCCATGAGATACCTTTAATCCTCTCTGTCATTTATAAAGGGCCAAAACCTCATATCATGTAGGGTTTTGAACCGTAATCTCGCGTAGTTTACCGTAGAGACGATACCGTGACACGGATATTGAGCCTGCGGCGTGCACTAAAGCATGTAATTTTAACGGCTATTCTCGCATTGCTCAATCTATACGCAAAGAAGTTTAGATGTCCAGATGTATTGACGTCTATAGTTTGAGTGTTTACTCTGGTGCCTGACTTTTCACCTAATAAGCCAGGAAGCCCTCACCATGACGCGTAAACAGGCCACCATAGCAGTGCGTAGCGGATTGAATGATGACGAGCAGTACGGCTGCGTTGTCCCGCCGATTCATCTCTCCAGTACCTATAACTTCACCGGATTTAATGAACCTCGCGCGCATGACTATTCGCGTCGTGGCAATCCTACGCGTGACGTCACACAGCGCGCGTTGGCGGAACTGGAAGGCGGCGCGGGCGCGGTATTAACCAATACCGGCATGTCGGCGATTCATCTGGTGACGACGGTCTTCCTGAAACCTGGCGATCTGCTGGTGGCACCACACGACTGCTACGGTGGTAGCTACCGTCTTTTTGATAGCCTGGCAAAACGTGGCTGTTATCGCGTGCTGTTTGTCGATCAAAATGACGAACAGGCGCTAAAACAAGCGCTTGCAGAAAAACCAAAGCTGGTTTTAGTGGAAAGTCCAAGCAATCCATTACTGCGCGTAGTCGATATTGCGAAAATTTGTCAGCTCGCAAGGGATGCGGGAGCGATAAGTGTAGTGGATAATACGTTCCTCAGTCCGGCGCTTCAGAACCCGTTGGCACTGGGTGCCGACCTGGTATTGCATTCATGCACTAAATATCTGAACGGCCACTCTGATGTCGTCGCCGGTGTGGTGATTGCAAAAGATCCGGATGTTGTCACCGAACTGGCATGGTGGGCTAATAACATTGGCGTCACTGGCAGCGCGTTTGACAGCTATCTGCTGCTGCGCGGTTTGCGCACCTTGTCGCCGCGTATGGACGTGGCGCAACGTAATGCCCAGGCGATTGTCGATTTCCTGAAAGATCAGCCGCTGGTGAAGAAGCTTTATCACCCGTCGTTGCCGGAAAATCAGGGTCATGAGATCGCCGCGCGCCAGCAG
>JALCNW010000091.1 GCA_022649305.1 Enterobacter sp. | reverse complement strand
GACGTTCATGCTGATGTAGCGTTGCATGATAGACGGGCTGGCCACCAACTCAAGCTTGCTGTTTTTCTCAAGGATTGCAGCCTGTTCGTAGGGGATCGGGAAGGCAAACTGCGCTTCCCCGGTTTGCAGCATTGCCGCGCGGGTATTGTTATCGACCACCGGACGCCAGGTAATGGAGTCCAGCTTTGGCAGACCTTTCTGCCAGTAACCGGCAAATTTCTTCACCTTCACAAAATCAGTTTGATTCCAGGTCACCAGCTCGTAAGGCCCCGTTCCCACCGGGTGGAAGCCAATCTCTTTGCCGTATTTTTTCAACGCTTCTGGGGAGATCATCGCCGTCGCCGGGTGCGCCAGAATATTGATAAACGCCGAGAACGGTTCTTTGAGGGTGATTTTCACCGTCACGGGATCGACCGCCTCGGTGCTGGCGATATTCTTGTAGAGGTTATAGCGCTTAAGGCTGTTTTCCGGATTGCTGGCACGATCGAGGTTGGCTTTTACTGCTTCAGCGTTAAATTCTGTGCCGTCCTGGAACTTCACGCCGCTGCGCAGTTTCAGGGTATACACCAGCCCGTCATCGGAAACGGTATAGCTTTCGGCCAGCACGTTTTTCAGCTTCATGTCTTTATCAAGGCCAAACAGCCCCTGATAGAACGACTTCGCCACCGCCTGCGACAGCGTGTCGTTCGCATCATACGGATCCAGCGTCGTAAAATTGGACGCCACCGCGACCACCACATCTTTAGCAGCGAATGCGGGAGTGGCGGCCAGCGCTGCCGTTACGCTTGCAGCTAACAGCCATGTACGAGCAACATATTTTGTCATTGTATTCCCCTGTTGTTCCCTGTCTGTCAAAAGTTATAACCGCGAAAACGCATTGCCCTGACGCGGAGGTGCCACAAAATGTCCCGGGCCAACTTCGCGTAACACAACCCGCTCCATTGACTCTCCCCGCTTACGAATATTGCTCGGCATCTCATCTTGCAGGAGCACGCGTTGACCGTGTCGATGCGTCGGGTCAGCGACCGGCACGGCGGCCATGAGCTTACGGGTATACGGATGCTGAGGGTTTTCAAACACCGCGCGACGCGGCCCTATCTCTACAATTTGTCCCATGTACATCACCGCCACGCGATGACTAATACGCTCAACTACCGCCATATCATGGGAGATAAACAAAAAGGCGATGCCCATCTCCCGCTGCAAATCGAGCAGCAGGTTGATGATTTGCGCGCGAATGGAAACGTCCAGCGCAGACACCGACTCATCGGCAATCACAACTTTTGGGTTTAATGCCAGCGCCCGGGCGATGCAGATTCGCTGGCGCTGTCCACCGGAAAACTCGTGCGGATAACGCCAGGCATGTTCCGGCTTTAATCCGACACGCTCCAGTAACCATGCCACGCGATGCTGGGCCTCTTCCCCTGCCAATAAACCATGTACCCGAAGTGGCTCCATAATCGAGTAACCCACGGTCTGACGGGGATCCAGCGATGCGTAAGGATCCTGAAAGATAAACTGGATATCGCGGCGCAGCGCCTGTAACCGACCCGTCGGCAGCGTATCAATGCGCTCGCCGTTGAACAGAATGCTACCTTCCTGCGACTCCACCAGTCTGAGCAACGCCCGCCCGGTGGTCGATTTACCGCAGCCTGATTCTCCCACCAGCGCCAGCGTTTCGCCGGGCCAAAGGTCAAAGCTGACGTTTTCAACCGCATGCACCTCCCGCTTCACACGGTTGAAAATACCGCCGCGTAAGGGGAAACGAGTCACCAAATCACGCACCTGTAAAATAGGCTCGCCGGGGACGACCGTGTCCTGCTCCGTTTCGGCTTCCTGTTGTCCAGGCTTGTTGAGCGAAATCAGCGGAAAACGACGCGGTAAATCACTGCCATTCATGGCACCAAGACGCGGTACGGCAGCCAGTAGGGCCTGAGTATACGGGTGCTTTGGGGCGTGAAAAATCTGCTCAACGCTGCCGCTTTCCACCGCCTCGCCCCGATACATCACCAGCACTCGATCGGCAATATCAGCCACTACGCCCATATCATGGGTGATAAATATCACCCCCATTTCCATCTCCTGCTGTAGCACCTTAATCAGTTGCAGGATCTGAGCCTGAATAGTGACATCCAGTGCGGTGGTCGGTTCATCGGCAATCAGCACCGCAGGACGACATGAAAGCGCCATGGCGATCATAACGCGCTGGCGCATCCCACCCGAAAGCTGATGCGGGTATCGAGTCACAATATCTTGTGCTTCGGGGATACGCACCTGTTCGAGCATGCGCTGGGCCTCCATCAGCGCCGCTTCGCGATTCAACCCCTGATGCAGGCGAATCGACTCGGCTATCTGCTCACCCACCGGAAAGACCGGGTTAAGCGAGGTCATCGGCTCCTGGAAAATCATCGCCATGTCCGCGCCGCGCACGCCCTGCATTTGCGACTGGCTGAGTGTTGTCAGATCGGTCACCTGCTGGTTACGCCTGCGCAGCAGCATACTGTCGCACTGGACGATTGCGCCTGCCTGTTCCAGCAGACGCATCAGCGACAGCGCGGTCACCGATTTACCGGAACCCGATTCGCCGACAATCGCCAGCGTCTCACCGCGCTTAAGAGAAAACGAGAGATGACTTACTGCCGGGACCGGTCGCCGCTCTTCCTGAAAGGCAATATTCAGGTTGTGGACGGCCAGAACTTCCTGGCGGTCCAATTCGTTACTGTGCGGCACCGCGTACCCCCTTATTCACGATAAATACCTGTCGTCGGTGTATCGCCCGCATAGCCCCAGGCGCGATACATTCCTTCACTGTTAAACGGTAGCGCCACGTTGCCTTCACGATCGACGGCAATCAGTCCGCCGCTGCCACCCAGCGCCGGGAGTTTTTCCATTACGACGCGCTCGCAGGCTTCTGCGAGGCTCAGGTTGCCGTAATCCATCAATGCGGCAATATCGTATGCCGCAAGGGTGCGAATAAACACTTCGCCGGTTCCGGTACAGGACACCGCTACGCTTGTGTTATTGGCATAGCAACCCGCTCCAGGCAACGGGCTATCCCCCACCCGTCCCGGGAGTTTGTTGGTCATCCCGCCGGTCGATGTCGCCGCCGCCAGATTGCCTGCTTTATCTAAAGCAACCGCACCCACGGTGCCCATTTTGGTGCTCTCATCCAGCGGTGCTGAATGATCGAGCTGGGTAATGCCCGCCGTTCTGGCCTCCAGCAGTTGCTGGTAGCGTTCAGGTGTAGAGAAGGTTTCGGGTGGAACGGTTTCCATTCCGTGTTCAGAGGCAAACTTTTCAGCACCCGCTCCCACCAGCAGCACGTGCGGACTTTGCTCCATCACCAGACGCGCCGCCAGAACAGGATTACGCAGATGGCTAACGCCTGCTACCGCGCCCACGTTCAACGTGTTGCCATCCATCACGCAGGCATCCAGCTCGTGGGTTTCATCGCGGGTAAAGACCGCACCGATACCCGCATTAAACAGCGGACACTCTTCCAGCAAACGCACCGCTTCGGTGACGACGTCCAGCGCGCTCGCACCGTTTTCCAGCATTCGTTGGCCGGTTTCCACAATGGCAGATAACGCATCGATATAGCGTTTTTCCTGCTCCGGACTTAACTTTGCGCGGGTGATTGCCCCTGCTCCGCCGTGTATCGCGATGACCGCATTACTCATTTCCATCACCCATCAGCGTAAAACCGCTGCTTTTTCTATAAATATCATTATCGTCGCCGGAGCATCAGATGATTTTTGAATATAGAAAGACGCGAGTGTGATGTAAAGGCTAAGCCCATGGTGTCATACAGTTAGCGGCACTTTTCTGCCATAATGGGCGCTTTCGCTGTTATCCCGCAGGAGTGACCCATGGATTTTACCGCCGGACTGATGCCGCTTGATACGGCACTCGCGCAGATGCTCGACCAGGTTTCCTCAATTAAAGAGCACGAAACGCTACCTCTGCTGCGCTGTTTTGGTCGCGTAAGCGCCAGCAATATTGTCTCTCCGCTGAACGTTCCGGGTTTTGATAACTCGGCGATGGACGGTTACGCGGTACGTCTTGCCGATCTTCATGCGGGACATGCCTTGCCGGTTGCCGGTAAAGCTTTTGCGGGGCAGCCTTTCCAGGGCGAATGGCCGCAAGGTACCTGTCTTCGCATTATGACCGGCGCACCAGTGCCCGCAGATTGTGATGCGGTGGTGATGCAAGAAGAGACCGAGCAAACTGACGAAGGCGTGCGTTTTACCGCCAGCGTCAAGGCGAACCAAAATATTCGCCGCGCCGGGGAAGATATCACTCAAGGCGCGACCGTTTTTGCCGCTGGCACAAAACTAACGGCCGCCGAACTGCCGGTGCTGGCTTCGCTGGGTATTGCGGAAATCGACGTGATACGCAAGGTGCGTGTCGCGCTATTCTCCACCGGCGACGAACTGCAACTGCCGGGCCAACCGTTGAAAGACGGTCAAATCTACGATACCAACCGCCTGGCTGTGCATTTGATGCTGGAACAGCTGGGCTGTGAAGTCATTAACCTGGGCATTATCCCGGACGATCCGCAGCAGCTACGTGCAGCGTTTATCGAAGCGGATAACTCCGCCGATGTGGTGATCAGTTCTGGTGGCGTGTCCGTTGGCGAAGCTGATTACACCAAAACCATGCTCGATGAGCTGGGCAAAATCAGTTTCTGGAAATTAGCCATTAAACCGGGCAAGCCGTTCGCGTTCGGCAAGCTCGAGCACAGCTGGTTCTGCGGCCTGCCGGGCAATCCAGTCTCTGCGGCCCTGACGTTCTATCAGCTGGTGCAACCGCTGCTGGCAAAATTGTCGGGTAATACCGGACACACCTTGCCTGCTCGTCAGCGCGTTCGTGCTGCCACACGCTTTAAAAAATCCCCCGGTCGTCTGGATTTCCAGCGCGGCATTCTGGCGCGTAATGCCGAGGGCGACCTTGAAGTGAGCACCACCGGCCATCAGGGGTCGCATATTTTCAGCTCCTTCAGCCAGGGCAACTGTTTTATCGTGCTGGAACGTGAGCGCGGGAATGTGGAAGCTGGCGAGTGGGTCGAAGTCGAAGCCTTTAACCATTTGTTTGGAGGCTAACGATGGCGGTGGAACTGAGCGACCAGGAGATGATGCGCTACAACCGCCAGATTGTGCTGCGCGGTTTTGATTTCGACGGGCAAGAAGCACTTAAAGCCGCCAGCGTGTTAGTAGTGGGTTTGGGCGGATTAGGTTGCGCAGCCGCGCAGTATCTGGCGGCGGCAGGCGTGGGTAAGATGACGCTGCTGGATTTCGATACCGTTTCGGTGTCGAATCTGCAACGCCAGACGTTGCACAGCGACGCCACTGTCGGCCAGCCTAAAGTCGTGTCCGCCCGCGCTGCGCTCGCGCGTATCAATCCAAACGTTCAGTTTACCCTGATTGATGCCCTGCTTGATGACGACGCGCTGAATGCACAGATTGCGAAGCACGACGTAGTCATGGATTGCACCGATAACGTGGCGATCCGCAATCAGTTAAATAGCGGATGTTTTGCCCATAAAACGCCGCTGGTTTCCGGGGCGGCTATTCGCATGGAGGGGCAGATTAGCGTATTTACTTACGCTGACGGCGAACCCTGCTATCGCTGCTTAAGCCGCCTTTTTGGCGAGAACGCGTTAACCTGCGTAGAAGCAGGAGTAATGGCGCCACTGGTTGGGGTGATCGGGTCGATGCAGGCGATGGAAACCATCAAATTGCTGGCGCATTACGGCACGCCAGCGGCGGGTAAAATCGTGATGTATGACGCGATGACCTGTCAGTTCCGCGAGATGAAATTGATGTGTAATCCGGGGTGTGAGGTGTGTGGCGCATCGCGAAATGCCGGGTAGCCCCGGCAACGGTGTTAAAGAGATGTTCTGCCAAACGCACTCTGCCAGTCCTGCTCAAATTTCACAATTGCGGCATCCACTGCGGGTGAGCTAATAAACTGCTGCGCGACGTCCAGCGGCAGGGTAATCGATTCACAACCGGCCAACATGCAGTCCAGCGCCTGACGCGGAGTTTTAAAGCTCGCGGCCAGCACTTTCGAATGTGGCGCATGCAGCGTCAGCAGTTGCTGTAATTCAATCACGGTTTGAATCCCATCGCCGCCCTGGGCATCTACGCGATTCACATAGGGTGCGACATATTCTGCGCCTGCCAGGGCAGAAAACATCCCCTGCGCGGCACCGTAAACTGCGGTACCCAGCGTCGGAATACCTTCCGCTTTCAGCATTTTAATCGCCGCCAGCCCTTCAGCATTGACCGGGACTTTGACGACAAGGTCCTTAATGATCGCGCGAAGCATACGCGCCTCTTCCACCATACCTTCGGCGCTCGCCGCCATGACCTGTGCGAACAAACGCCCTTTGCCACCTAATGCGTCATGCAATTCTGGCAGCAAAACGTCTAGCGGTTTTTTACCCGCCGCCACAATGCTTGGGTTAGTGGTGACGCCTGCCAGCGGGAAGATGCGTGCCAGTTTTTTGACTGCGACAACGTCAGATGTGTCGAGATAAAGTTCCATGATGTAACCCTCAAATTTAGCCTGCAATAACCCTACCACGTAAAAACCCGCCTCAGAGTTGACCCACATCAAAATAACTTTCATTCGAAAGTTATTTAATCTTCATACGCAACAAGAGGTGAAATTATGATCTTCAATATTCAGCGCTACTCAACCCACGACGGCCCCGGTATTCGAACCGTGGTGTTCCTTAAGGGCTGCTCATTAGGCTGTCGCTGGTGTCAGAATCCGGAGAGTCGTTCCCGCACACGGGATGTGCTGTTTGACGCGCGTCTGTGCCTTGATGGCTGCGACCTGTGCCAACAGGCGGCCCCTGGCATCATCGATCGTGCGCTGAACGGGATTGTCATCCACCGCGAAAAACTCAACGAGGCGCACCTTGATGCGCTCGTCGACTGCTGCCCGACGCAGGCATTGACCGTCTGCGGTGAAGAAAAACAGGTCGAAGAGATTATGGCGACCGTCATGCGCGACAAGCCCTTCTACGATCGCAGCGGCGGCGGAATAACCCTTTCCGGCGGTGAGCCGTTTATGAGCCCCGGTTTGGCGCAAGCGTTGTTCAAGGCGAGCCACGAGCAGGGTATTCATACCGCCGTTGAAACCTGTCTTCACGTGCCGTGGCACTATATCGAACCTTCTCTACCCTATGTCGATTTGTTTCTTGCGGACCTTAAACACGTCGATGGCGATGTCTTTAAGCAATGGACCGATGGTTCGGCTAAGCGTGTTCTGGACAACCTGAAACGTTTGGCCGCTGCCGGCAAACAGCTCACCATCCGCGTCCCGCTGATTCCGGGTTTTAACGCTGATGAAGCGTCGATTAAAGCCATCACCCGTTTTGCCGCTGACGAACTGAACGTCCGCGATATCCATTTCCTGCCGTACCATACCCTTGGCATGAACAAATATACCCTGCTCGGCCAACCTTACTCTGCCCCTGATAAACCGCTCGATAACCCTGCGTTGCTGGACTTTGCCCAGGAGTTTGCTTGCCAGAATGGGTTAACCGCGACCTTACGAGGATAATGTTATGACACAGCTTAATCTGAACACCCTGACTGACCGCATTAAGGCGCACAAAACCGCTCTGGTGCACATCGTTAAGCCGCCGGTCTGTACCGAACGTGCCCAGCATTACACCGAAATGTACCAGCAACATATGGACAAGCCTATCCCGGTACGTCGTGCGCTGGCGCTGGCGCATCATCTGGCTGAACGCACCATCTGGATCAAACACGATGAACTGATTATCGGTAACCAGGCAAGCGAAGTGCGCGCGGCCCCGATCTTCCCGGAATACACCGTGTCGTGGATCGAAAAAGAGATTGATGACCTGGCCGATCGCCCGGGCGCAGGTTTTGCCGTCAGTGAAGAGAACAAGCGCGTACTGCATGATGTCTGCCCGTGGTGGCGCGGCCAGACGGTCCAGGATCGCTGCTACGGAATGTTCACCGACGAGCAAAAAGGCCTGTTAGAAACCGGTATCATTAAAGCCGAAGGCAACATGACCTCCGGGGATGCGCACCTGGCGGTGAATTTCCCGCTGCTGCTCGAAAAAGGCCTCGACGGCATGCGTGCCAAAGTTGCCGAACGTCGTACCCGCATCAACCTGACCGTACTGGAAGACCTGCACGGCGATCAGTTCCTGAAAGCAATTGATATCGTGCTGGAGGCCGTAAGCCTGCATATCCAACGCTTCGCCGAGCTGGCGCGAAAAATGGCCGCGACCGAAACCCGCGAAAGCCGTCGCGACGAGCTGCTGGCAATGGCAGAAAACTGCGACGTGATTGCTCACGAGCCGCCAAAAACCTTCTGGCAGGCGCTGCAACTGTGCTACTTCATTCAGCTGATTCTACAAATCGAGTCCAATGGTCACTCCGTTTCCTTTGCACGTATGGACCAGTACTTGTACCCGTTCTACCGCCGTGACGTTGAACTCGACCACACGCTGGGTCGCGAACAGGCGATCGAAATGCTGCACAGCTGCTGGCTGAAACTGCTGGAAGTGAACAAGATCCGCTCCGGCTCCCACTCTAAGGCTTCGGCAGGCAGCCCGCTGTATCAGAACGTGACCATTGGCGGGCAGAAACTGGTCAACGGCGAACCAATGGATGCGGTCAACCCCCTCTCCTACGCCATTCTGGAATCCTGTGGTCGTCTGCGCTCCACCCAGCCAAACCTGAGCGTGCGTTATCACGCGGGCATGAGCAACGACTTCCTCGACGCGTGCGTACAGGTAATCCGCTGTGGCTTTGGGATGCCAGCATTTAACAACGACGAGATTGTTATCTCTGAGTTCATCAAGCTGGGCGTGGAAAAAGAAGATGCCTACGACTATGCGGCCATTGGCTGCATCGAAACCGCGGTAGGCGGCAAATGGGGCTATCGCTGCACCGGCATGAGCTTTATTAACTTTGCCCGCGTCATGCTTGCTGCAATGGAAGGCGGTCGCGACGCCACCAGCGGTAAGGTGTTCCTGCCACATGAAAAAGCGCTCTCTGCGGGCAACTTCGATAATTTCGAGCAGGTGATGGATTCCTGGGACAATCAGATTCGTTATTACACCCGTAAATCCATTGAGATTGAGTACGTGGTGGACACGATGCTCGAAGAGAACGTGCACGATATTCTCTGCTCCGCGCTGGTGGATGATTGCATCGAACGCGCAAAAAGCATCAAAGAAGGTGGCGCGAAGTATGACTGGGTATCCGGTCTGCAGGTTGGCATTGCTAACCTGGGCAACAGCCTGGCAGCGGTGAAAAAACTGGTCTTCGAACAGGGTACGATTGGTCAGCAGCAGCTGGCGGCGGCGCTGGCGGATGATTACGAAGGTCTGACTCATGAACAGCTGCGTCAGCGCCTGATCAACGGCGCACCGAAGTACGGCAACGACGATGACAGCGTTGATTTACTGTTGGCTCGCGCGTACCAGACCTATATCGAAGAGTTGAAGCAGTATCATAACCCGCGCCACGGTCGCGGTCCGATTGGCGGCAACTACTATGCTGGCACATCGTCTATTTCCGCCAACGTACCATTCGGCGCAGCGACCATGGCGACGCCTGACGGGCGTAAGGCGTACACCCCGCTGGCAGAAGGCGCAAGCCCGGCATCCGGAACCGATCACCTCGGCCCAACGGCGGTCATTGGCTCCGTCGGTAAACTTCCAACCGAAGCGATTTTGGGTGGCGTACTCTTAAACCAGAAGCTGAACCCAGCGACGCTGGAAAATGATTCGGACCGCCAGAAGTTGATGGTGCTGCTGCGGACCTTCTTCGAGGTGCATAAAGGCTGGCATATTCAGTACAACATTGTCTCACGCGAAACGTTGCTGGAAGCCAAGAAACACCCGGATCAGTATCGCGATCTCGTTGTGCGCGTTGCGGGTTACTCGGCGTTCTTTACCGCCCTGTCCCCTGACGCGCAGGACGATATCATCGCGCGCACGGAGCATACGCTCTAGTTTGCAGGCCCTGATGCCCGGTGGCGATACGCTAACCGGGCATTTTTGCTTTCATTCGAAATTAATTTGTGGTTTTGGTCACATTGTTATTAGAATGTTTCTGGTCACAGTTATATCCAGGAGCTCAATGTATGACCGTAAAAGTTATCGTCACCGATATGGACGGAACTTTCCTTGATGATGCCAAGCAGTACGATCGCGACCGCTTTCAGGCACAATTCCAGCAGCTTCAGGCCCGTGACATTGAGTTTGTCGTCGCCAGTGGCAATCAGTATTACCAGCTCATCTCCTTCTTCCCGGAACTGAAAAATCAGATCTCTTTTGTGGCGGAAAACGGCGCGCTGGTGTTCGATCATGGCGAGAAAATTTTCCATGGCGAACTGACCCGCCACGAGTCGCAAATCGTTATCGGTGAACTATTAAAAGATAAACAGCTCAACTTCGTCGCCTGCGGGCTAGAGAGCGCTTACGTCAGTGATAAAGCCCCGGACGAGTTTGTCGCACTGATGTCAAAGCACTATCACCGCCTCAAACGCATCAGCAATTATCACGAGATTGACGACGTCCTGTTTAAGTTCTCACTCAACCTGCCCGACAGCGATATTCCTGATTTAATCGACAAGCTGCACGTCTCGCTGGACGGCATCATGAAGCCGGTCACCAGCGGTTTTGGCTTTGTCGATTTGATTATCCCCGGTCTGCACAAAGCCAACGGCATTAGCCGTCTGCTCAAGCGCTGGAAGATTTCCCCGCAGGAGTGCGTGGCCATTGGCGACAGCGGTAACGACGCCGAGATGCTCAAGCTTGTGAAATACTCTTATGCCATGGGCAACGCCGCAGAGGCTATCAAAGCCATCAGTCATTACCGTGCCGAAGATAACAACCACCAGGGCGCACTGAACGTCATTCAGGCCGTACTCGATAACGCTGAACCCTTCAACGTCTGACCCTTCCTTCGCCGGGGCAACGCTCCGGCACATCACTGTTTTTCCAACCTGTGGCTTACATCAAGTTTTTAAACTTGCATTAACTTCTTTTTAACTTAAAGTATCACTTGTAAATACTTTTACTTTCGAATGAAAGATTGAGAGGCGGTTATGACGTTAACATTTACCAGTGACACTTTACCTGCGGACCCTAAAGCCGCTATCCGCCAGATGAAACGCGAACTGCGGGCGCAGATCGGTGACGTGCAGGCGGTTTTCGACACACTGAGCGATAAGATCGCGACGCGCGTGGCAGAGATTAACGCCCTGAAAAAGCGCGGCGAATCCGTCTGGCCAGTGATTCCCTACGACGATGTGAAGGGCGGCAACATTACCGAGGCCCAGCGTGAGGCGGTCAAACGCCGTGGATGCGCGGTTATCAAAGGTCATTTTCCTCGCGAGCAGGCGCTGGCGTGGGATAACGCGATGCTCGACTACCTCGATCTCAATCGATTTGACGATGTGTATAAAGGGCCGGGCGATAACTTCTTTGGCACCTTAACGGCGTCTCGCCCGGAAATTTACCCGATTTACTGGTCCCAGTCGCAAATGCAGGCCCGTCAAAGCGAAGCAATGGCGCAGGTACAATCATTTCTGAACCGTTTATGGACATTCGAGAGCAACGGCAAGCAGTGGTTTAATCCTGACGTCAGTGTGATCTATCCGGATCGTATCCGCCGTCGCCCACCGGGAACCACCTCCAAAGGACTGGGTGCGCATACGGATTCTGGCGCGCTTGAACGCTGGCTGCTGCCGGCTTATCAGCAGGTATTTGCTCGGGTGTTTGATGGCAACATCGAGCAATACGATCCGTGGAACGCGGCGCACCGTACCGAAGTGGAAGAATATACCGTGGATAACACCACCAAGTGTTCCGTGTTCCGTACCTTCCAGGGGTGGACGGCACTGTCCGATATGATCCCGAATCAGGGCCTGCTGCACGTCGTGCCAATTCCCGAAGCGATGGCCTACATTCTGCTACGCCCGCTGCTGGATGATGTACCTGAAGATGAACTCTGCGGCGTCGCACCGGGTCGCGTGCTGCCGATTTCCGAGAAGTGGCATCCGCTGCTCATCGAAGCGCTGACCAGTATTCCAGCGCTGGAAGCGGGTGATTCCGTGTGGTGGCATTGCGATGTGATTCACTCCGTGGCTCCGGTCGAAAACCAGCAAGGCTGGGGCAACGTGATGTACATTCCGGCCGCACCACTGTGCGAGAAGAACCTCGCCTACGCGAAGAAGGTCAAAGCGGCGCTTGAAACCGGGGCATCACCGGGTGATTTCCCGCGTGAGGATTACGAAAAAAGCTGGCAGGACCGCTTTACCGTGAACGACCTGAATATCCACGGTAAGCGCGCGCTCGGCATGGCCTAATCGTCATACAATCCTTCCCGCTCAACGGCGGTGCGTCGTTTTCCCTGACGTATCCGCCGCACCGATTCCCTGACCGCCAGCGTACCGTTTAACAGCAGCGTCCCGACGGGAGCGTCCGGTCGCATTAATCGCTGCTGGAGCATATGTACCGCCTCGGTCCCCAGCTCATCACGCGGAACGTGTACCGCCGTTAAGGGCACATCCTGGATTGCTGCCAGATTAAAACCGTCGATGCTCATGACCGACACATCCTGCGGAACACGCAGGCCATGCTTTTGCAAGGCGCTGATGGTTCCCGCCGCCATAAAATCCCCACCCACCAGGAACGCCGTCGGCAGGTTTTTTGCTGCCGTTTGGCTGAGCCATTCACTCACCTGCTGCTCGGTTTCTTTGGCGCTGAAGCTCGGCACCACCAGCAGATCGCGTTTGTCGTTGAACTTCAGGTTGTGCGTGAGCCAGGCCTCGCGGATCCCCGCCAGACGCTGTTCCATCGTGTAACGCCGCAGGCAGAGTACGTTCAGCACCTCGCGGTGCCCCATCTCGAACAGATAGTCTGCCGCCAGCTCTCCAATGGCCCGGTGGTCGGGCGCGACGGCGGGTATGCGCATCCGGCGATCCCGACAGTTAATCAGCATCGCAGGTTTACCCACATCGACGGTCAGATCGTGAATATGCGGATCGTCAATGCCGAGCAGGATGGCCGCCTGGGTATCGGTTTCGTTCATTCGTGCTAAAAACACCTGGGCATCGCCGTCGTTTTCTTCCAGAGCGCAGTAGCGCAGCCTGACCTCGTGAGAAGCCAAAGCTTTGCTCACGCTTTGGAT
Source organism: Enterobacter sp. (assembly GCA_022649305.1). Lineage (GTDB taxonomy): Bacteria > Pseudomonadota > Gammaproteobacteria > Enterobacterales > Enterobacteriaceae > Enterobacter. The sequence continues at coordinate 4,971 of JALCNW010000091.1, read as the reverse complement.
CACGCGGTAATAAAAGATGTCGGACCGCTCGTCAAAGGCCCGCTGCGGCGCAAAGACCATCAGACTGTTCAGCAGCAATCGACCCGCCGCCATGCCGTCCATTACGCCGAGCTCCCGTGCGCATTCCAGCACCTTTTTTCGCGCTTTTTCGCTGGTATTGGCCTTCCCCGCCAGCACCCGAGAAACGGTACTGATTGAGAGCTGAGTTCGGGTGGCGATTTCCGCGATTTTTAGCCTTTTATCCATTTTGTGATCTCGCTCCATTTGCTAAATGTAAAAATTTTCATAGCATCGAGATTAAGCAATGACTGGGTTTCGAAGCATCATGACAAATCCAGACGCTTTATTATGAGAAACCTTGCACAAAATCCGCTATTGCCCACTCTTTTTCTCCCTTAAGGTGAACTTGTCACACATCTTCCATACTAGTTGTATACCAACTTGAAGTCATAAAACAGATAACTATCAAAGCAATAAAAATCGGTGTGACAACTAAAACCCTTTCCCTACCGTCCGTCTTGTGGAGATAAAAATGAGTCAGGACATTAATCACCCCGTTGTGGCAAGCAAAACCCGTCGCGTCATTAAGAACCTGCGCTGGTATGTGCTGGTACTGTTTTTACTGGGCGTCACGGTTAACTACATTACCCGTAACTCGTTGGGTATCCTCGCTCCCGAGCTCAAAGAGAGCATGGGGATTACGACCGAGCAATACTCGTGGATCGTGGGTGCCTTCCAGATTGCCTATACCATTTTCCAGCCGCTGTGCGGCTGGCTGATTGACGTCATCGGCCTGAAGATTGGCTTTATGGTATGCGCCGGGATCTGGGCGCTGATGTGTATTTTCCACGCGGGTGCCAGCAGCTGGCTACACCTGGCCGTTCTGCGCTTCTTTATGGGCGCATCCGAAGCCGCCGCCACGCCTGCTAACGCCAAAACGATTGGCGAATGGTTCCCGAAATCCGAACGCCCTATCGCCGCAGGCTGGGCGGGAGTTGGCTTCTCAATTGGTGCCATGCTGGCCCCGCCGATTATTTACTTCGCGCATGCCTCCTTCGGCTGGCAAGGCGCATTCATGTTTACCGGCGTGCTGGCGCTGCTGTGGGTCATTTTGTGGTGGGCGTTCTACCATAATCCGGAACAGCACCCTAACCTGGGCAAGGACGAACTGGCATTTATCCAGCAGGATAACGAACCACCTGCCGTAAAGCTGCCCTTTCTGACCGCGTTGAAAACCGTCTCCAAAAACAAACGCTTTTACGGCATCGCGATCCCTGCCTTTATGGCAGAACCGGCCTGGGCTGTCCTAAGCTTCTGGGTTCCTCTGTATCTCGCCAAAGAGCACGGCATGGACCTGAAGCAAATTGCCATGTTCGCCTGGCTGCCGTTCCTCGCCGCCGATCTCGGCAGCGTCGCAAGCGGCTATCTCACCCGTCTGTATACCCGCCTTTTCGGCTGCACCCGCGTTAACTCGGTTGTGGCAAGCTCGGTGACTGGCGCGTTTCTGATGATCTCGCTGACGGCGGTTGCGATCACCCGCGATCCTTACGTCACCATCGCCCTGATCTCCATCGGCGGGTTCGGCCACCAGATCATCTCCTGCATGCTGAGCGCGCTGGTAGTGGAGTCCTTTGATAAAGGCCAGATGGCGACCGTCAACGGCATGCGTGGTTCTGCTGCGTGGATCGCCAGCTTCCTGTTCTCGCTGTTAATCGGCGTCACCGCCGACAAAATCGGCTTTAACCCGCTCTTTATTGCCATGGGTTTCTTTGACCTGATTGGCGCTGTATTCCTGGTAGCATTTATTGCTGAACGTCGCGCCAAGCGCGCCTGATAGTGGATGTATTGCATATGAAAACTCTGAAGAACTGGAACGTAGATAAGCAGTCAGCGAACCATCTGGAACTGCTGGTCGATAATCAACACCGTTTATTCTTGTACGTGCTTGAAGAGAACCTGTTCCGCGTGCTGATTAAGCGCAAAGGCGAGCTGGCGCTGGACAAAACCTGGAGCATTGCCCCCGAGCAGGACGTGCCGTGGGAGGGTCGCCATCGTGAAGATGTGAGCGGATTTAGCTGCCCAGGCTGGACGCTCACCCAGACGGAGGAAACGCTTATCGTCGCAAGCGAGCAGTTGCGCGTCACCGTTCACCAGCCGCTGTGGCTGGAGTGGCATTACCGCAACGAGGCTGGCGAGTGGCAGGAACTGGTCAACGATCGCCCCACCAGCGCCTATCTGCTCAACGCGCACGGCGACGGCGCGGCGCACTACCTGAGCCGTCGTAAGGATGAGCGTTTTTACGGGCTGGGCGAGAAGGCCGGTGATTTGCAGCGTAACGGTAAGCGCTTCGAGATGCGTAATCTGGATGCCATGGGTTACAACGCGGTGAGCACCGATCCGTTGTACAAACATATTCCATTCACCATCACCCGCCGCGACGACGTGAGCTACGGTCTTTTTTACGACAACCTGAGCAGCTGCTGGCTGGATTTGGGCAACGAGATCGACAACTATCACACCGCCTATCGCCGCTGGCAGGCGGAAGCGGGCGATATCGATTACTACATTTTTACTGGCAAACGCGTGCTGGATGTGACCAAAGCGTTTGTGCGCCTGACCGGGAAAACCCTGTTCGGGCCAAAATGGAGCCTGGGCTACAGCGGCTCGACCATGCACTACACAGATGCGCCGGACGCGCAAAATCAGCTGATGAACTTTATCCGCCTGTGTGAAGAGCAAGCGATCCCGTGTGATTCGTTCCAGCTGTCGTCCGGCTATACCTCCATCAACGGCAAGCGCTACGTCTTTAACTGGAACTATGACAAAGTGCCGCAGCCGAAGGTGATGAGCCAGGCCTTCCATGATGCAGGGCTGAAGCTGGCGGCAAACATCAAACCTTGCCTGTTGCAGGATCACCCACGCTATAACGAAGTGGCAGAGAACGGGCTGTTCATTCGCGATTCTGAAAGCGACGCGCCGGAACGTTCAAGCTTCTGGGATGACGAAGGTTCGCATCTCGACTTTACTAACCCGAACACGGTCAAGTGGTGGCAAAACGGCGTCACGACGCAGCTGCTAGAGATGGGCATTGATTCCACCTGGAACGATAACAACGAGTTTGAGGTCTGGGATGGCGAAGCCCGCTGTCACGGCTTTGGTCAGGAAATTGCGATCAAGCACATTCGCCCGGTGATGCCGCTGCTGATGATGCGCGCCTCGATGGAAGCTCAACAACGCTTCGCGCCAGAAAAGCGCCCTTACCTGATTTCGCGTTCCGGCTGCGCCGGGATGCAGCGCTACGTCCAGACCTGGAGCGGTGATAACCGTACCAACTGGGATACGCTGCGCTATAACACCCGCATGGGGCTGGGGATGAGCCTTTCCGGGCTGTTCAACGTGGGCCATGACGTTGGCGGCTTCTCTGGCGATAAACCGGACGCTGAGCTGTTTGTACGCTGGGTGCAAAACGGCGTGATGCATCCGCGCTTTACCATTCATTCGTGGAATGATGATTGCACCGTAAACGAGCCGTGGATGTATCCCGGCGTGACGCCTGCGATCCGTGGCGCGATTGAGCTGCGCTATCGCCTGCTGCCGTATCTGTACACCCTGCTCTGGCAGGCGCATGCCGATGACGAGCCGATGCTGCGCCCGACCTTCCTCGACCACGAACATGACGTTCAGACGTTCGAGGAGTGTGATGATTTCCTGCTTGGCCGCGATCTGCTGGTCGCAAGCGTGGTTGAAGCAGGACAGCGCGAGCGCCGCGTCTGGCTGCCGGATAACGAAACCGGCTGGTACGATTTCTATACTCACGAATGGTTCTCTGGCGGACAGTGGGTAACGCGCGATGCGCCGCTGGAAAAACTGCCGTTAATGGTTCGTGCCGGTGCAGGTCTGCCGCTGAGCGAACGGATTACTCATGTATCAGCCGAGAAAGATGATACCCGTGAACTGAAATTGTTCCCCGTTAAAGGCGTTGGTCATTCAGCGGGTATGCTATTTGAAGATGACGGTGAAAGCTGGGGCTATAAGAAGGGAAATGCGCTTTGGCTGAACTGGGAAATGGTGTGCGAGGGTTCAACGATCAATCTGAAGGTGGAAGCGAGTGGCGATTATCGTCCGGCGTGGAAAGCATTGAAAGTGTCGTTACCGGCGGGCGAGAAACGTAAGCTGCGGGTGAATGGTATTGAAGGGAGTGAGTGGGTGGTTTAGTGCGGTCTGTTGCCCTCACCCTAATCCTCTCCCACGGGGAGAGGGAAAAGGAGCAATATTCCTTTCCCTAAGTATTTCGCGCTGCAGGAAGGCGGCAAATATGTGAATCCCCGGGAGCTTACATAAGTAAGTGACCGGGGTGAACAGGTGCAGCCAACGCATCTGCAGCGTGAAAGACGACGGGAAATTAGCCGTCGATACCTTTGCTGCGCAGGTAATCTTCATAGTTACCGGTGAAGTCCACCACGCGCTCTGGCGTAATCTCAATCACACGCGTTGCCAGGGAGCTCACGAACTCACGGTCGTGGGAAACAAACACCAGCGTACCTTGATACATTTCCAGCGCCATGTTCAGCGATTCGATAGATTCCATATCCAGGTGGTTGGTTGGTTCATCCATCACCAGAATGTTAGGTTTTTCCATCATCAGCTTGCCGAACATCATGCGGCCTTTCTCACCACCGGAAAGGACTTTCGCAGGCTTTTTGATATCGTCCTGGCTGAACAGCAGACGGCCAAGAATGCCGCGAATCACCTGCTCGTCGTCACCTTCTTGCTTCCACTGGCTCATCCAGTCGAACACGGTCAGATCATTTTCGAACTCATACTCATGATCCTGTGCGTAGTAACCAATCTGCGAATTTTCTGACCACTTAATGGTACCGTTGTCAGGCTGAAGCTCAGAGACCAGGGTTTTCAGCAGGGTGGTTTTACCCACGCCGTTAGCACCAAGGATGGCAATTTTCTCGCCCACTT
>JALCNW010000090.1 GCA_022649305.1 Enterobacter sp. | reverse complement strand
AGCAGGGTCGTTTCCGTCAGAACTTGCTCGGTAAGCGTGTTGACTACTCTGGTCGTTCTGTTATCACCGTAGGTCCATACCTGCGTCTGCATCAGTGCGGTCTGCCGAAGAAAATGGCACTGGAGCTATTCAAACCGTTCATCTACGGCAAGCTGGAACTGCGTGGTCTTGCTACCACCATTAAAGCTGCTAAGAAGATGGTTGAGCGTGAAGAAGCTGTCGTTTGGGATATCCTGGACGAAGTTATCCGCGAACACCCAGTACTGCTGAACCGTGCACCAACTCTGCACCGTTTGGGTATTCAGGCATTTGAACCGGTACTGATCGAAGGTAAAGCTATCCAGCTGCACCCGCTGGTTTGTGCGGCTTATAACGCCGACTTCGATGGTGACCAGATGGCAGTACACGTTCCGCTGACGCTTGAAGCTCAGCTGGAAGCGCGTGCGCTGATGATGTCTACCAACAACATCCTGTCACCTGCGAACGGCGAGCCAATCATCGTTCCTTCTCAGGACGTTGTATTGGGTCTGTACTACATGACCCGTGACTGTGTTAACGCCAAAGGCGAAGGCATGGTGCTGTCTGGCCCTAAAGAAGCTGAGCGTATCTATCGCGCAGGTCTGGCCTCACTGCATGCGCGTGTAAAAGTGCGTATCACTGAATTTGAAAAAGATGCCAACAATCAATTCGTTGGTAAAACCAGCATTATCGACACTACCGTAGGTCGTGCGATTTTGTGGATGATCGTGCCGAAAGGCCTGCCTTACTCCATCGTCAACCAGGCGCTGGGCAAGAAGGCAATCTCCAAAATGCTGAACACCTGTTACCGTATTCTGGGCCTTAAGCCTACGGTAATCTTTGCTGACCAGACGATGTACACCGGCTTTGCATATGCAGCGCGTTCAGGTGTTTCTGTTGGTATCGATGACATGGTCATCCCAGCGAAGAAAACTGAGATCATCTCTGAAGCGGAAGCTGAAGTTGCTGAGATCCAGGAGCAGTTCCAGTCTGGTCTGGTAACCGCAGGTGAGCGTTACAACAAAGTTATCGATATCTGGGCTGCGGCGAACGATCGTGTTTCTAAAGCGATGATGGATAACCTGCAAACTGAATCCGTTATTAACCGTGACGGTGTAGAAGAGCAGCAGGTTTCCTTCAACAGCATCTACATGATGGCCGACTCCGGTGCGCGTGGTTCAGCAGCACAGATTCGTCAGCTGGCAGGTATGCGTGGTCTGATGGCTAAGCCAGATGGCTCCATCATCGAAACGCCAATCACCGCGAACTTCCGTGAAGGTCTGAACGTACTCCAGTACTTCATCTCCACGCACGGTGCTCGTAAAGGTCTGGCGGATACCGCACTGAAAACGGCAAACTCCGGTTATCTGACTCGTCGTCTGGTTGACGTCGCGCAGGATCTGGTTGTTACCGAAGATGACTGTGGAACACACGAAGGCATCCTGATGACTCCGGTTATCGAAGGTGGCGACGTTAAAGAACCACTGCGCGATCGCGTTCTGGGCCGTGTAACGGCTGAAGATGTGATCAAGCCGGGTACTGCAGACATCCTGGTCACCCGTAATACCTTGCTCGATGAGCAATGGTGTGACCTGTTAGAACTCAACTCTGTTGACAGCGTAAAAGTACGTTCCGTAGTAGGTTGCGAAACTGACTTTGGCGTTTGTGCTCACTGCTATGGTCGCGACCTGGCACGTGGCCATATCATCAACAAAGGTGAAGCTATCGGGGTTATCGCGGCACAGTCCATCGGTGAACCAGGTACACAGCTGACGATGCGTACGTTCCACATCGGTGGTGCGGCATCTCGTTCCGCTGCTGAATCTAGCATCCAGGTGAAAAACAAAGGTAGCATCAAGCTCAGCAACGCGAAGTCGGTTGTGAACTCTGCCGGTAAACTGGTAGTGACGTCTCGTAACACCGAGCTGAAGCTGATCGACGAATTCGGTCGTACCAAAGAAAGCTACAAAGTGCCTTACGGTGCGGTAATGGGCAAAGGCGATGGCGAACAGGTTGCGGGCGGCGAAACCGTTGCAAACTGGGATCCACACACCATGCCAGTTATCACTGAAGTGGGTGGTTTCATTCGCTTCACCGATATGGTTGACGGCCAGACGATTACTCGTCAGACCGACGAACTGACCGGCCTTTCTTCCCTGGTGGTTCTGGATTCTGCAGAACGTACCGCGGGCGGTAAAGATCTGCGTCCAGCGCTGAAAATCATTGATGCCAATGGTAACGATGTTCTGATCCCAGGTACCGATATGCCTGCTCAGTACTTCCTGCCGGGTAAAGCGATTGTTCAGCTGGAAGATGGTATCCAGATCAGTGCGGGTGATGCTCTGGCGCGTATTCCTCAGGAATCCAGCGGTACCAAGGATATCACCGGTGGTCTGCCACGCGTTGCTGACCTGTTCGAAGCACGTCGTCCGAAAGAGCCTGCAATCCTGGCGGAAATTACCGGTATCATTTCCTTCGGTAAAGAAACCAAAGGTAAACGTCGTCTGGTTATCACTCCGTTAGACGGTAGCGAGCCATACGAAGAGATGATTCCTAAATGGCGTCAGCTCAACGTGTTCGAAGGCGAACGTGTAGAACGTGGTGACGTGGTTTCCGATGGTCCAGAAGCGCCGCACGACATTCTGCGTCTTCGTGGTGTACACGCGGTAACGCGTTATATCACCAACGAAGTACAGGACGTTTACCGTCTGCAAGGCGTTAAGATTAACGATAAACACATCGAAGTTATCGTTCGTCAGATGCTGCGTAAAGCAACCATCGATAGCGCTGGAAGCTCTGACTTCCTGGAAGGCGAGCAGGTTGAATACTCTCGCGTCAAGATTGCTAACCGCGATCTCGAAGCGAATGGCAAAGTTGCGGTATTGTATTCCCGCGATCTGCTGGGTATCACCAAAGCGTCTCTGGCAACCGAGTCCTTCATCTCTGCTGCATCGTTCCAGGAGACCACTCGTGTCCTGACTGAAGCTGCTGTAGCGGGTAAACGTGATGAACTGCGCGGTCTGAAAGAGAACGTTATCGTTGGTCGTCTGATTCCAGCTGGTACGGGTTATGCGTATCACCAGGATCGTATGCGTCGTCGTGCTGCAGGCGAACAGCCAGCTGCACCTCAGGTTACTGCTGAAGATGCATCTGCCAGCCTGGCAGAACTGCTGAACGCAGGTCTGGGCGGCTCTAACAACGATTAATCGTGACTTGAGCTAATAAAAAACCCGCTTCGGCGGGTTTTTTTATGACTGTAACCTGGTAGGGTGATGATTACTTCAGTAGTGGCAACCGACGATAAAGCTCGATCATATCGCCCGCGAGATCCTGAATCACCATCGCATTCATCAGGTGATCCTGCGAGTGAACGGTAATCAGGTTCACCGGCAGTTTTCCGGTGCCTTCATCAAAACCGATAAGCTGTGTCTGGATGACGTGCGCATGTTTAACATACTCGCGCGACTCCTCCATCGATTTTTCAGCCTCGTCAAAATCACCTTTGCGGGCCAGCTGTAAAGCGGTAAGCGCCGCGCTACGTGCCGCACCGGCATTTACCAGTAATTCCATGATGGTCGTCTCTAAATCTTCCACGATTTACTCCAGCAGTTTGAGGGCTTTTTCCAGTACGACATCGCCTTTCATCATGCCGTAATCCATCATGTCGATCACCGCGACAGGTTTACCTAGTGGTTCCGCCTGTGCCTGCAGTTTTGCCAATTCGTATTTTACCTGTGGCCCCAGTAACACGATGTCGGCTGTTGCAATAATGTCCTTGAACTCAGCAACGGGAACGGCTTTGATGCTTACTTCGATACCTTTCTTTTGTGCCGCGTCTTTCATGCGCTGAACCAGCATGCTGGTGGACATTCCCGCTGCACAACATAAAACGATGTTCTTCATAGTCAGCCTCGATCTACATGTGTTTATTGATAATTATCCCGAGCAGGCACCTTCAACAACCGCTTTACCGCGATTGTGTGTCTGGCATCACAAAGAAACCTCGCTTTACTGAAACCGGTTACAATTTGCAAAGGGGATAATAGTTTTTTGCTGATACTGTCCATATAGACATGTTATTAAAAACAGTATTGACACCAGATTTTAAATATGTAAATTAGGACTCAACAGCAGAGAAATGGTAGTTTGCTGTTAGCCAGTAAGTAGCAGTTAAGCTTTATTGGGGTTTGCGATGAAGGCCACGAAGTCTGTTTTTTGGGTTAGTTGATGTGAGATGAACGTATATTTCTCGCTTCGCTAAAGCTTCAAGGTCCTGTAACTGATAGACGAAATCGCAAAGTAGTAAGTGAAGCGCGACGATGTAAGGCCATGATTTTGAAGTAAATTTTTGCGGATGCGTTCTGTTGTTATCTTCCGCAAAGACAGTAAGGCCACGCATCAAAGAGTATATGTCGCGATGGGGAGTGTACTTGTTTAAGTTGCCATGCTTGAGTTGTGTTATCAGGCTGGTGGGATAGGTTAAACGGTAAATAGAGGAGCAAGTTAGTTAGTATCAGTATCCAATATTATCTGTATTAAACGCGTACATTAAAAGCAGTACCATAAGTAGTACCAAAAACGTAAGTCAATTAATGTTAAATCTGAAGTTCGTAGTACCATAAAAGCCCTGACTGCAATAGTTGGGGCTTTTATTGTATCGATATCAATGTGTTTGACACGATCGTTCACCTCCTTCCTTTCGTCTTGTTGTCTCACTTCACTTTTCTGATGCACGTAAGATAAAAAAATTAATCCTTGCTTAATAAATCAAACCAAGCCTACTATGTTGTCATCGGTTTGGAACACAGACCTTATGCAAGCAGTTTTAGTAAAGCAGTCCTCAGTTCAAGCGCTATCCTGGATATCCCTTCTTCATGAGCCTCCTCCTAAGTGCCCCATAAGATAAATTCTGAAAAACAGGCCAAGTTCGCCGCGAGAGTGGCTCAAATATAAGAAAGGAAATATCAATGTCTAACAAAATGACTGGTTTAGTAAAATGGTTCAACCCTGAAAAAGGCTTCGGCTTTATCACCCCTCAGGACGGCAGCAAAGATGTGTTCGTACACTTCTCTGCAATCCAGAGCAGCGATTTTAAAACTTTAGACGAAGGCCAAAAAGTTGAGTTCTCAATTGAGAACGGCGCTAAAGGCCCGTCTGCTGTTAACGTTATCGCGCTGTAATAGCCGATAATCTCACTGCCACTTACAATAGCGATGAAGGCCTGAGCCTGAGCAGTTAAGCGATAGTGAATAAAAAACCCGCCTCGGCGGGTTTTTTCGTTTCTGGCGTCCGTTGTTTGAGGGCAGGGCGAAACGAGGAAGTGGATTTTCGCCCTGGTCAGCGTCCGTTGCTGACGACAAGAGAATAAAAAAACGCGTAATATTTAACAATCTTGCTTTTGATGCTTTCCGAGACGGTTTGTAAGATTTCTCCAGCATTACCTCTTTTTTCAGCGATACTGCGAGCCGCGCCCCAGCCAGCTATCCCAGTCCTTCCATACCGGTTGCAAACCTTGCGCAGTGAGTGCCTTAGCGACATCTTCAGGGCGGCGGCCATCGTGTGGGGTAAACTGTTCTAGCTCAGGCCGAGCATCAGCATAGCCACCTGGCTGTGTTTTCGAAAACGCGCTCACGTTGTTGATCGCTAATGGAATGACCTTATCGCGAAACCCCGGTGACTCTCGTGTGGATAATGACAGTTCGACCTCAGGTGCCAGCAGGCGAAACGCGCAGATAGTTTGAACCAGTTGGCGCTCGTCCATGATTGATGCGGGTTCGATGCCTCCGGTGCAGGGCCTTAATCGGGGAAACGAGATGGAATAGCGGCTCTGCCAGTACTGTTGCTGAAGCCATAAAAGATGCTCCGCGACCATATAACAATCTACCCGCCAGCTGTCCGATAGGCCAATCAGCGCGCCGAGCCCAATTTTATCGATTCCTGCGCGGCCAAGCCTGTCTGGAGTTTCAAGACGAAAGAGGAAATCCTGTTTCTTGCCTTTGAGGTGATGCTGAGCGTACATTTTTTCGTGATACGTCTCCTGATAAACCATCACGCCATCCAGCCCCAGCGTTTTCAATTCAGCGTACTCTTCTGTGGAAAGCGGCTGAACCTCTATCTGTAATGACGAGAACTGACGGCGAATGTCGGGGAAATGCCGGCGAAAATAATCCATTCCTACTTTTCCTTGATGCTCACCGGTCACCAGCAGCACATGTTCGAAACCCATCTCCCGAATTGCCGCGCATTCTCGTGCAATCTCAGCGTCATCGAGCGTTTTACGCTTGATGCGATTGCTCATCGAAAAGCCGCAATAGGTACAGTTATTGGCGCATAGGTTCGACAGATAAAGAGGCACATAGAAACTCACCGTGTTGCCAAAGCGCTGACGGGTCAGCCGTTGTGCGCGCTGTGCCATGGGCTCAAGATAATTGCTGGCGGCGGGGGAGAGCAGGGCCATCATGTCGTCGCGGGTGGGATGACGCGCATGTAATGCGCGCTCCACATCGGCGGGCGTTTTGCCGTTGATGCGCATCCGAATATCATCCCAATCCAACTGTCGCCAGCGGTCAGTAAACGTGCTCATCAAAATGTCTCCAGAAACCCGGTCAGCGGGCTGGTTGCCTGTGCCTGATAGCGACGTGCGCCAGCGCCAGAGTGCCGCGCCAACACGCCCGCTTCTACCGCCAGGCGAAACGCACGGGCCATCATTATCGGATCTTCTGCGACCGCAATTGCCGTATTCACTAAAACCGCGTCAGCGCCCATTTCTAGCGCCTGTGCCGCATGACTCGGCACGCCAATTCCCGCATCGACCACGACCGGTACCGTCGCTTGTTCAATAATGATTTCAAGCATGGCGCGCGTTTCCAGCCCCTGGTTGGAGCCAATCGGTGCGCCGAGCGGCATCACGGCCGCGCATCCTACCTCCTCCAGCCGTTTGCATAAGACCGGGTCAGCGCCGCAGTAAGGCAACACGGTAAACCCCTGCTTGACCAGAATCTCAGCCGCTTTAAGCGTTTCGATAGGATCCGGTAATAGCCAACGCGCATCAGGATGGATTTCCAGTTTCAACCAGCTTGTTCCCAGCGCTTCTCTTGCCAGCTGCGCGGCAAAAACGGCTTCTTCCGCGGTCTTTGCACCAGAGGTATTGGGTAGCAGCATCACGCCTGCCTCAAGCAACGGTGCGAGTATGGCATCGCTATGATTACGCAGATCCACGCGTTTCAGCGCCAGCGTCACCAGTTGACTCCCGCTCTCGTGGATGGCCTCTACCATCAGTTGAGGCGAGGCGAATTTCCCTGTGCCGGTGAAGAGATGTGATTCAAAGATTTTATCTGCAATACGTAACATATCAGCCTCCCGCGATGACCTGAAAAAGCAGGATTCGATCGCCGTCGCGCACCTGCTGAAGCTCCCACTGCTCACGCGGCAGGATCTGTTGATTAAGTGCCAGAGCCATTCCTGGTTTTAGCTGGCGGAGTTGTTCAAGCAGCGTTGAGATTGTGAGCCCGTCAGTGCATTGCATTGGCTCATCGTTAAACAGGATCCGCATGATGGCCTCCACAAACCCGACAGCCGTTGGCGCGTTGTAACGCCAATTGCCGCCAGCTACCCGATCGCGCATCGAAGAGACGCAACGTGTTGCGTGCGGTATCTATCTCGCTGAGTAGCTTGATGGCTTCGAGCGCCTGTAACGTACCCATGACGCCAACAACTGGGCCAAGGATGCCCGCCGTGCGGCAGTTGCGCTGAGGTTCGTCGTCATCTGGCCACAGGCAGCGATAGCAGCCCTGCGTCCACGGTGGCGTCAACACCATCATTTGTCCGCCAAAGCCGACGGCGCTGGCCGTGATGAGTGGCTTACCCAGAACCACGCAGGCGGCGTTAATAGCCTGACGCGTTGCCATGTTATCGGTGCAATCAAGCACCACGTCGGCCAGCGAAATTTCATGATGCAGTGCTTCTCCTTCGAGCCTCTGCTGGCGAGCAAGAATCTGAATATCAGGGTTCAACTGGCTTAGCCTTCGCTTTGTGACCTGTGCTTTTGGCTGACCAAGGTCATCGATCGTGAACAGAATTTGCCGCTGCAAATTGCTCAGATGGATATCGTCGTCGTCGGCTAATACCAGAGTGCCAATACCTGCACCTGCCAGATACTGCGCTGCCGGAGCACCTAATCCACCCAGCCCGATGATCAATACCCGGCTGGCGAGCAGCTTCTGTTGCCCGTCGATGGCGATATCTTCCAGCAGAATCTGGCGGCTGTAGCGCATAAAGTCGCTGTCACGCATCGCCCGCTCCTGCCAGCTTCAGCAACTGAGCTGTGGCAGCCTGCCAGTCAGCAGCCTGAGTGATGGCGCTGACCACCGCGATGCTACCCACACCGGTTTTCAATACCGCAGGAGCGCGGTCAAGGCTGATGCCGCCGATAGCAACCGTCGGGTAATCCGCCAGACGTTCGATATGTCGCGCCAGTTGTTCCAGCCCTTGTGGCGATGAAGGCATCTGTTTGGTCTGGGTGGGGAAAACATGACCGAGGGCGATGTAAGAGGGACGTGCCGCCAGTGCGATGTCGATTTCCATATCATCATGAGTCGATACGCCCAGACGAAGGCCAGCATGACGAATGGCATTGAAATCGGTGGTTTCCAGGTCTTCCTGCCCCAAATGTACGCCGTAGGCCTGATGCTTAATGGCGAGTTGCCAATAGTCATTGATAAAAAGACGGGCATCGAAACGGCGACCGAGCTCAATGGCGGTTAACACTTCACCTTCGACCTCCGCATCGGTTTTATCTTTAATACGCAACTGGAGTGTCTTTACACCCGCATTTAGCAAGCGAGCAATCCACTCCACACTATCGACAACCGGGTAAAGACCTAAACAAAAAGGCACCGGTGGAAAATCAGGCTGGTACATTATGCCTCCTCTTTTTTGAGGTAGATTTCGCCACCTTTGGCGCGGAAGTTTTCTGACATATCCGCCATGCCCACTTCAATCACCTGCTTTGCGGCGTAGTCGCGCACTTCCTGGCTGATTTTCATTGAGCAGAACTTTGGTCCGCACATAGAGCAAAAGTGGGCAACTTTGCCGGATTCCTGCGGTAGCGTTTCGTCGTGGTAAGCGCGGGCGGTAAACGGGTCAAGCGCCAGATTGAATTGGTCTTCCCAGCGGAATTCGAAGCGCGCTTTAGACATGGCGTTGTCGCGGATTTGCGCGCCAGGATGGCCTTTTGCCAGGTCGGCGGCGTGAGCGGCAATTTTGTAGGTAATTAGCCCCTGCTTAACGTCTTCTTTGTTTGGCAGACCGAGGTGTTCTTTTGGCGTGACGTAACAGAGCATCGCGCAGCCGAACCAGCCGATCATCGCCGCACCAATACCAGAGGTGAAATGGTCATAGCCAGGCGCGATATCTGTGGTTAGCGGCCCTAGCGTGTAGAACGGCGCTTCGTGGCAGTGCTCCAGTTCTTCGGTCATGTTGCGGCGAATCATCTGCATTGGCACATGTCCCGGGCCTTCAATCATGACCTGCACGTCATACTCCCAGGCGATTTTGGTCAGTTCGCCAAGCGTATGCAATTCGGCAAACTGCGCTTCATCATTGGCATCACGAATGGAACCTGGACGCAGACCATCGCCCAAAGACAACGAAACGTCATAGGCCGCGCAGATTTCGCAGATATCGCGGAAATGTTCGTACAGGAAGTTTTCCTGATGATGCGATAGGCACCATTTCGCCATAATGGAGCCGCCACGCGAGACAATTCCGGTCAGGCGTTTGGCGGTCATCGGTACGTAGCGCAGCAGAACGCCGGCATGAATGGTGAAGTAGTCGACACCCTGTTCTGCCTGCTCCAGCAACGTATCGCGGAACGCTTCCCAGGTGAGATCTTCGGCAATCCCGTTCACTTTCTCCAGCGCCTGGTAGATCGGGACCGTGCCGATAGGCACTGGGCTATTGCGCAGGATCCATTCCCGGGTTTCGTGAATATAGCGGCCTGTCGAAAGGTCCATTACCGTATCCGCGCCCCAGCGCGTTGACCAGACCAGTTTCTCTACCTCTTCTTCGATGGAAGACGTCACCGCCGAGTTGCCAATATTGGCGTTTACTTTCACCAGGAAGTTTCGGCCTATGATCATCGGCTCCGATTCCGGATGATTGATATTGGCAGGAATAATGGCGCGACCGGCGGCCACTTCGTCGCGGACAAATTCAGGCGTGATGTTCTCGGGCAGACGAGCGCCAAAGCCTTCTCCAGGATGCTGGTGGCGTAAAATTTCACTGCGAATACGCTCGCGGCCCATGTTTTCGCGGATAGCGATGAATTCCATCTCTGGCGTGACCTGGCCCTGACGCGCGTAATGCAGCTGAGTCACGCACTTGCCCGCTTTTGCGCGTTTGGGGGTGAGCAGGCCGGTAAATCGCAGGTCATCAAGGCCATCGTCGGCCAGACGTTCTTTGGTATAAGCGGAGCTGCGTACGGTCAGCGCGTCGCAGTCGTTGCGTGCATCAATCCACGGCTGGCGCAATTTTACGAACCCCTGTTGGACATTGATGGCTACGTTGGTATCGCCATATGGACCTGATGTGTCGTAGACCGGCACTGCTTCGTTATCTTCAAATTGCGGATTATCTTTGTCGCCACCAATCAGCGTTGGGCTGAGCTGGATCTCGCGCATAGGTACGCGGATATCCGCCTGTGAGCCGTTGATATAAATGCGTTTTGAGTTGGGGAAAGCGGTGCCTTCCAGCGTATCGATGAAGTGTTGGGCTTGCGCGCGTTGCTCGCGGCGGGTCAGTTTAGGTGTAGACATAGCTCATTCCAAAAAGAAAAGGAAGTGGCTTGTCAGACGACGGATGAAGCAAGAGGAAGGATCGCCCACGGGCGATACAACAACAAGTTTGACTCTTGTTCCCTTCGCAGGTCTTAACCTGATCAGGTTCCGCGGATCCCGAATTAACGGTCTCAGCCCGGCTTTCGCACTGGGCACTCCGACAAGAATTTGCTCCCCTAAAACAGGAGCATTGGTTGTAAACTATACGTTAATGATGAATAACTCAAGCTGGGCGAGCGATACTATCTTCGTTGCTGGTGTTCAGGTTGTTATCCAGTGCAAGGGCAATCAACGTATCTTCTAACGTGAAGCGTGCTTCCAGCGCTTCGCCGAGATCGGACAGGGCCTGCTGGAACTCAAGGTAGTTGTCATGATCGATGGCGTTTTCGAGCGTTGAATCATAGTAATCCATGATCTGCTGGGTATTCGCCTCCAGCTGTGGATAGAGCTTAGTGGCGGCTAAATACGGATGAGTCCCTTCCATTTCACGGATAATGCGTTCATAAATATTAAAATGACCGTCGGAAAGGTAGTCGACAAGGCTCTGACAAAAATTATCCAGCGCTTTTTCATTCAGGCGCATATACGATTCTTTGCCAGGCTTAATGCCTACCAGGTTGTAATAGGCAACGAGTAAATGTTTGCGCACGTGAAGCCAGCGATCGACCAGTTTATTACTTCCTCCAACGCGCTCTGTCAGGCTCTCTAGCTGGTTTAGCATGTTTGACTCCGCAAGGTTAAGGTTAAAAGCTGCCCACCTAAAAATGTAAGAATAATGTAACCAACATGCCTGTGAAGCAAAGGTTGTGCAATAGATATGGATCGTATAATTGAAAAATTAGATCGTGGCTGGTGGATCGTCAGTCATGAACAAAAATTATGGTTGCCTGCCGGAGAAATACCGTATGGCGACGCAGAGAATTTCGATCTTGTGGGGCAATCTGCACTTAAGATTGGCGAGTGGCAGGGCGATTCTGTGTGGTTGATCCAACAACATCGACGCCACGATATGGGATCGGTTCGTCAGGTCATCGATCTTGATGCAGGGCTATTTCAGCTAGCCGGACGCGGCGTGCAGTTGGCCGAGTTTTATCGCTCGCATAAATTCTGTGGCTATTGTGGTCACGCAATGCACCCAAGCAAAACCGAATGGGCATTGCTTTGCAATCACTGCCGTGAACGTTATTACCCGCAAATTGCGCCGTGCATTATCGTGGCGATTCGTCGCGATGATTCTATTTTGCTGGCACAGCATGTCCGCCATCGTAACGGTATTCATACCGTGTTGGCTGGCTTTGTTGAAGTCGGCGAAACGCTTGAGCAGGCGGTTGCTCGTGAAGTGATGGAGGAGAGCAGTATCAACGTTAAAAACCTGCGTTACGTCACCTCCCAGCCGTGGCCGTTCCCGATGTCGCTCATGACGGCGTTTATGGCTGATTATGACAGCGGCGACATTGCGATTGACCCGAAAGAGTTGCTCAATGCCAACTGGTATCGTTATGACGATTTACCGTTGCTCCCGCCGCCAGGCACCGTGGCGCGCAGGCTGATAGAAGATACGGTGGCGATGTGTCGGGCCGAGTACGAATGACATGATACACTGAGGCCATAACGCTTAAGGAAATGCAAAATGACCGAACTGAAGAACGATCGTTATCTGCGTGCGCTGATGCGCCAACCCGTTGATGTCACCCCAGTGTGGATGATGCGCCAGGCGGGACGCTATTTGCCGGAGTACAAAGCCACGCGTGCGCAAGCGGGCGATTTTATGTCGCTGTGCAAAAATGCGGAGCTGGCTTGCGAAGTCACCCTGCAGCCGCTGCGCCGCTTCCCGCTCGATGCGGCGATCCTTTTTTCAGACATTCTGACTATCCCGGACGCGATGGGCCTTGGCCTGTATTTCGAGACGGGCGAAGGTCCGCGTTTTACTTCGCCAATCAAGAACAAAGCCGATATCGATAAACTGCCGATTCCGGATCCGGAACAAGAGTTGGGCTATGTGATGAATGCGGTTCGTACCATTCGTCGCGAGCTGAAGGGCGAAGTACCACTGATCGGTTTCTCCGGTAGCCCGTGGACTCTGGCGACCTATATGGTAGAAGGCGGTAGCAGCAAGGCCTTTACCGTAATCAAAAAAATGATGTATGCCGAGCCAATGGCCCTCCACGCGCTGCTCGATAAGCTGGCGAAGAGCGTCACGCTTTATCTCAATGCGCAGATTAAAGCAGGCGCACAGTCGGTGATGATCTTCGACACCTGGGGCGGCGTGCTGACCGGGCGGGATTATCAGCAGTTCTCGCTGTATTACATGCATAAAATTATAGATGGCCTACTGCGTGAAAACGAAGGTCGTCGCGTGCCGGTCACACTGTTCACCAAAGGCGGCGGACAGTGGCTGGAAGCTATGGCGGCTACCGGCTGCGATGCGTTGGGTCTCGACTGGACGACAGATATCGCCGATGCCCGTCGTCGCGTAGGTGACAAAGTCGCGCTGCAGGGCAACATGGATCCGTCTATGCTTTATGCTCAGCCTGCCCGTATTGAAGAAGAAGTTGCCTCTATTCTGGCCGGTTTCGGTCAGGGCGAAGGTCACGTCTTTAACCTGGGTCACGGAATTCATCAGGATGTTCCGCCAGAACACGCTGGCGCTTTTGTGGAGGCGGTGCACCGACATTCTGCCCAGTATCATCTTTAAGGAGTAGTTATGGATCTCGCGTCGTTACGCGCTCAGCAAATCGAACTTGCCTCGTCAGTGATCCGTGAGGATTGTCTGGATAAGGACCCGCCGCAATTGATTGCCGGTGCCGATGTCGGATTTGAGCAGGGCGGAGAAGTGACGCGAGCGGCGATGGTGCTGTTGACGTATCCTGCGCTTGAACTGGTTGAATACAAGGTAGCGCGTATCGCTACCACCATGCCTTATATTCCTGGCTTTCTCTCCTTTCGTGAGTATCCCGCGCTGCTGGCAGCGTGGGAACAACTCTCACAAAAACCTGATTTACTGTTCGTTGACGGCCACGGCATCTCTCATCCCCGCCGTCTGGGCGTTGCCAGCCATTTTGGCTTGCTGGTGGATGTCCCAACGATTGGCGTCGCCAAAAAACGTCTGTGCGGTAAATTTGAACCACTGTCTGCCGAACCTGGTGCGCTCGCTCCTCTGATGGATAAAGGGGAGCAGTTGGCATGGGTCTGGCGCAGTAAAGCGCGTTGCAATCCGCTGTTTGTCGCTACCGGACATCGGGTGAGCACAGATAGCGCATTGGCGTGGGTGCAGCGCTGTATGAAGGGCTATCGTTTACCTGAGCCGACTCGCTGGGCTGATGCAGTAGCATCCGCGCGTCCGGCATTCATTCGTTGGCAGGAAATTCAGCGGTGATTGAGTTAAACTGCGGCTAATTTCCGATTCGAGACATCATCATGTTACAAAACCCAATTCATCTGCGCCTTGAGAAGCTGGAAAGCTGGCAGCATGTCACCTTTATGGCTTGCCTGTGTGAGCGCATGTATCCCAACTATGCTACGTTCTGCAAGCAAACCGAATTTGGTGAAGGCCAGATTTATCGTCGAATTCTGGACCTGATTTGGGAAACGCTAACGGTCAAAGACGCGAAGGTGAATTTCGACTCTCAGCTTGAAAAGCTGGAAGAGGCGATTCCTTCGGCGGACGACTACGATTTGTATGGCGTCTATCCGGCAATTGATGCCTGTGTTGCCTTAAGTGAATTGGTGCATTCCCGTCTGAGCGGTGAAACCCTGGAGCATGCCATTGAAGTCAGTAAGGCGTCGATCACGACCGTTGCGATGCTGGAAATGACTCAGGAAGGTCGCGAAATGACCGACGAAGAGCTCAGGGTAAACCCAGCGGTGGAGCAAGAATGGGACATTCAGTGGGAAATATTCCGACTTTTGGCCGAGTGTGAAGAACGCGATATTGAGCTGATAAAAGGGCTACGAGCGGACCTGCGCGAGGCTGGTGAGAGCAATATTGGTATAATGTTTAACCAGTGAGACAATAAAACGTGATTTAACGCCTGTTTTGTCACACCTCGACTCTTCCCTTCTGCCCCCCGTCTGGTCTACATTTGGGGGGCGAAAAAAAGTGGCTATCGGTGCGTGTATGCATGGGAGTGCTTTTTTGGCATTTTCGTCGCACTCGATGCTTAGCAAGCGATAAACACATTGAAAGGATAACTTATGAACAAGACTCAACTGATTGATGTAATTGCGGACAAGGCTGATCTGTCTAAAGTGCAGGCTAAAGCTGCACTGGAATCCACCCTGGCTGCTATTACTGAGTCTCTGAAAGAAGGCGATGCTGTACAACTGGTTGGTTTCGGTACCTTCAAAGTGAACCACCGCGCTGAGCGTACTGGCCGCAACCCGCAGACCGGTAATGAAATCAAAATTGCTGCTGCTAACGTACCAGCATTTGTTTCTGGTAAAGCTCTGAAAGACGCAGTTAAGTAAGCCGCGTGGCAGTGAACAGTTTTACCAAGGGGGCGGTTTCGCCCCTTTTGTCCGTCTGGCGCGCAACGTTGGCGCTGGCGGGCATACTGTTGCTCTCTGCCTGTAGTCATGATTCCTCTCTGCCACCGTTCACCGCCAGCGGCTATGCTGACAACCAGGGTGCGGTGCGTATCTGGCGTAAAGACGTCAGTGGCGAAGTCCATCTTCTTTCTGCGTTCAGTCCGTGGCATAACGGTGATACCTCCACAGCGGAATACCGCTGGCAAGACGATACGCTGTCGCTGATCGAACTCAATATCTACAGTAAAACCCCGGAACACGTTCGCGTTCGTTTTGACGATCACGGTGAGCTGAGCTTTATGCAGCGTGAAGTGAATGGTCAAAAACAGCAGCTTTCCAGCGATCAAATTGCCTTATACCGCTATCGTGCTGAACAAATCCGTCAGACCAGCGATGCGCTGCGTCAGGGGCGAGTGGTGCTGCGTCAGGGACGCTGGCACGCCGATGGTTCGGTCACCACCTGCGAAGGACAAACCGTAAAGCCGGATTTGGAGTCGTGGGCGAGAGAGCATATCGAAAAGCGTCAACGCCAGTCTTCGATGGAAGTGAACGTTGCGTGGCTTGAAGCGCCGGAAGGCTCGCAGCTGTTACTGGTGGCAAATGAAGATTTTTGCACCTGGCAGCCGACAGAAAAGAATTTTTGAATGAAAACCCCCTCCAGATGGAGAGGGCCTGCATGAATTACTCGCCCTGCTCGCGTGCTATTGCACGATAACCAATATCGCTGCGGCTAAAGCTGCCGTTCCAGTGAATATCTGCCATCAATGCATATGCGCGTTTTTGTGCTTCCGCAACGGTATTGCCCAGCGCTGTGGCGCACAGTACACGCCCACCGTTGGTCAATACGCGGTCATCGTCGGACAGCGTAGTTCCCGCATGGAATACTTTGCCATCTTCGACTGCTTCCAGCGGCAGACCGTGGATCTCATCGCCATTGTTATAGTTGCCCGGATAACCTCCCGCAGCAATCACCACGCCCAGAGAGGCACGCTCATCCCATTCGGATGTTTTCTCATCCAGCTTGCCTTCGCAGGCCGCGAGGCACAGTTCAACCAGATCGGACTTCATGCGCAGCATAATGGGCTGAGTCTCTGGGTCACCGAAGCGGCAGTTGAATTCGATAACTTTTGGGTTGCCCTGCTTGTCGATCATCAGACCGGCATAAAGGAAGCCTGTGTAAGTATTGCCTTCTGCTGCCATGCCTCTGACGGTTGGCCAGATGATACGTTCCATGGTGCGCTGGTGAACTTCATCGGTCACAACAGGTGCAGGTGAATACGCGCCCATGCCACCGGTATTCGGGCCAGTATCTGCATCGCCAACGCGCTTATGATCCTGGCTGGTGGCCATAGGCAGCACGTGCTCGCCGTCAACCATAACGATGAAACTTGCCTCTTCGCCATCGAGGAACTCTTCGATAACGATACGATGTCCTGCATCGCCAAACGCGTTGCCAGCCAGCATATCCTGAACGGCCGCTTCTGCCTCTTCCTGGGTCATCGCCACAATCACGCCTTTACCGGCAGCCAGGCCGTCGGCTTTTATGACGATCGGTGCGCCTTTTTCACGTAAATAGGCCAACGCAGGTTCGACTTCGGTAAAGTTCTGGTACTCGCCTGTTGGGATCTTGTGACGCGCAAGGAAATCTTTGGTAAAGGCTTTAGATCCTTCCAACTGTGCGGCGCCTTCAGTCGGGCCGAAGATTTTCAGGCCAGCCGCGCGGAATGCATCAACCACGCCAATAACCAGCGGCGCTTCCGGGCCGACAATTGTCAGATCGATTTTCTCGTTTTGAGCAAAACTCAGCAGCGCCGGAATATCGGTCACACCGATAGCGACGTTTTGCAAAGTAGGTTCCAGCGCGGTACCGGCATTGCCTGGTGCAACAAATACCGTATTCACCAGCGGCGATTGCGCTGCTTTCCATGCCAGAGCGTGCTCACGCCCGCCGTTACCAATTACTAATACTTTCATTCTTTGCTCCAGGAATTAATGGCGGAAGTGACGCATGTCGGTGAAGATCATCGCGATACCGTGTTCATCGGCAGCGGCAATCACTTCATCATCGCGGATTGAGCCGCCAGGCTGGATAACACAGGTCACGCCTACTGCGGCTGCGGCATCAATACCATCGCGGAACGGGAAGAAAGCATCAGATGCCATTGCGGAGCCTTTTACTTCCAGACCTTCATCACTGGCTTTAATACCGGCAATTTTAGCGGAATAGACGCGGCTCATCTGACCGGCGCCAATGCCGATAGTCATATTCTCTTTCGAGTAAACAATGGCGTTGGATTTAACAAACTTGGCTACCTTCCAGCAGAATAGCGCGTCACGCAGTTCCTGCTCGGTTGGCTGGCGCTTGCTGACAACGCGCAGATCGCTTGCTGTTACCATTCCCAGGTCACGGTCTTGCACTAACACTCCACCGTTAACACGTTTGAAATCCAGCGCTGGAACACGCTCGGCCCACTGACCACAAACCAGTACGCGGACGTTCTGTTTAGCCGCGGTGATTTTCAGTGCTTCTTCAGTAGCGGAAGGGGCAATAATCACTTCCACAAACTGGCGGGAGACGATCGCTTGTGCCGTTTCGGCATCCAGCTCGCGGTTAAAGGCAATAATGCCGCCGAAAGCGGAAGTCGGGTCGGTTTTGTAGGCACGTTCGTAAGCATCAAGAATAGAGGTGCTTACCGCAACCCCACAGGGGTTCGCGTGCTTCACGATCACACATGCGGGTTCGCTGAACTCTTTCACGCACTCCAGGGCCGCATCGGTATCGGCGATGTTGTTATAAGAGAGAGCTTTGCCCTGAACCTGCTGCGCGGTGGCGACTGAGGCTTCTTTTATCTCTTCTTCTATATAGAAGGCAGCGTGCTGGTGGCTGTTTTCGCCATAACGCATATCCTGCTTCTTGATGAAGTTCAGATTCAAGGTGCGCGGGAAGCGGCCGGAAGGTTCTTTACTCTCGCCGTGATAGGCCGGAACCAGGCTGCCAAAGTAGTTGGCGATCATGCTGTCGTAAGCGGCGGTATGTTCAAACGCCTTAATGGCGAGGTCGAAGCGGGTATCCAGCGTCAGAGAGCCATCGTTGGCATCCATCTCATTAATAATGGCTG
>JALCNW010000089.1 GCA_022649305.1 Enterobacter sp. | reverse complement strand
CGCGATTGTCCTGGGTGAAGCGGGTATTAACCCACGTCTGGTCAACAAGGTACATGAAGGTCGTCCGCACATTCAGGACCGTATCAAGAATGGCGAATACACCTACATCATCAACACCACCGAAGGACGTCAGGCGATTGAAGATTCCAAGCTGATTCGCCGCAGTGCGTTGCAGTACAAAGTGCACTACGACACCACCCTGAACGGCGGTTTCGCAACCGCCATGGCGTTGAACGCGGATGCCACTGAGAAAGTGATTTCCGTTCAGGAAATGCACGCACAAATCAGCAAATAAGCCCTATCACCCGGCGGCAGCCTTGCTGCCGGGCATTTTCCCCTTCTTCAGAGTGTTCTGGTTTTCCATCTCTTCTCAGTCAGTTAGCCTAAAATGGTTAGGTAGATAATGAAATTCAACTGATAAGCAGGGAGAACACCATGCGAAATAAACTTCTGATGACCTCAATTTTTGCTGCCGCAGCGTTGATGACCGTAACCGGTTGTTCGTCTAATCAGGCCGTGAAAACCTCCGATGGCAAAACCATTGTGACCGATGGTAAACCACAGGTGGATGACGATACCGGTCTGGTCT
Source organism: Enterobacter sp. (assembly GCA_022649305.1). Taxonomy (GTDB): domain Bacteria; phylum Pseudomonadota; class Gammaproteobacteria; order Enterobacterales; family Enterobacteriaceae; genus Enterobacter. The sequence goes on along the minus strand of JALCNW010000089.1, from coordinate 18,429 downwards.
CCTATAAAAATGCCGAAACCGGTAAGACTGAGCAGATCAATCGCGATCAGGTGAAGTCGATGGGTGAACTGGACAACTAATAAGCTGTTGCGTGGCCCCGCCGAGGGTGGGGCCGGCAAGCGCAAGTTAGAGTAACGCGTGGTCAATTTTGACGATAATTTTACGCAGAGGTGCTCCGGCACCGAGTGACCCCATCGGGCGATGCAATTCGCCGGGGAAAAGTACCGTCAGCTCTTCCGGATGCAGATGAATCAGCGTTTCGCTGCTGATGTATTCGCAAAAACCAATGTCGTGAGCCTCGTTGAACGGGCCATCCTCAGAAATGTTAAGTCCCTTGTTTCCCGCACCTACCATCTCTTCCCCCGCAAGCACGATATGAATATCAATATACTGACGATGGTATTCCGGGCGCTGCTCGGCAAGAGGCCGTGTCTCGCCTTCTACAACCGTGAAGAAAATATTGTCGCCCTCGACGGTATATTTACCCGCCGGAAGCGCGTGCGGATCCTGTGCGATAACTGCCTGCAACGCCTTGCGGATCACGGGCGGATAAAAGGGATGGTTGGCCGCAGCGGCTAAGGTATCGATAATCATGCCGGTATCCTCCTGGAGGGCTGGTCTTTAAGTAAGGTGAGGGATTGCGCGACGATATGCGGCACGTCTGGCGCGATGTCGACGGCGAGAATGTCAGGTTCACTTTCATCGGGGGCTTCCAGCGCGGCAAACTGGCTGCGCAGCAAGGCTTCAGGCATAAAATGGCCCTTGCGCTGCTGCATCCGTTCCAGAATGCAGGCGTAATCACCGGTGAGCCAAAGAAAACGCAGACTGCTGCTGCCTTCGCGTAGTCTGTCGCGATAGCGTTTTTTGAGCGCCGAGCACACCAGCACGCCGGACTCGTTTTTTTGCTCCAGGCTAAATATGACATCGGCGATCCGTTCCAGCCACGGCGCACGGTCATGATCTTCCAGCGGCTGGCTTGCCGCCATTTTGACGATATTTTGCCTGGGATGAAGATCGTCACCGTCAATAAATTTGGCACCAAGCGCCTGAGCGAGCGCCTGCCCGACGGTGGTTTTCCCGGTGCCAGAGACGCCCATCAAAATAATGCATTGCCCTGCCATAGCGAGCTCCTTACTCAGACCGCAACCAGCATGCCGCCGTCAACGAACAACAAATGCCCGTTAACAAAATCGGACGCTTTTGATGACAGAAATACCGCCGCGCCGACCAGTTCCTGCGGGTCTCCCCAGCGAGCGGCGGGCGTACGTTTGCACAGCCAGTCGGTGAAGGCTTGATCGTCAACCAGCGCCTGGGTCATGGCGGTTTTGAAGTAGCCAGGCGCAATGCCGTTAATCTGAATATTGTAACGCGCCAGCTCAACGCACATGCCTCGGGTGAGCATTTTCACGGCCCCCTTAGCGGCGGCGTAAGGTGTTATCGTGTCGCGTCCCAGTTCGCTTTGCATTGAACAGATATTGACGATTTTACCCTGCTGGCGGGCCATCATTCGCTTAGCGACGGCCTGAGAAACAAGAAATACCGCGGTCTGGTTAACGGCAATAACGTCATTCCACTCTTGTACCGGAAATTCAGTGAAAGGATGACGGCGCTGGATGCCCGCATTATTAAAGAGCACATCAATCGAGCCTATTTCGCTTTCAATGGTGGCAATGGCATTTTCAACAGAATCAGCATCGGTCACATTAAATACCGCAGGATGCGCAATCGCACCTTCATCGCGTAATTTCATGACGGCATCATTAGCACGAGTGTCGGAAATATCATTGATAATAATTTCTGCACCATATTGTGCCAGGCCCTTGGCCATAATAAAGCCGATTCCTTGCCCTGCACCGGTAATTAAAATGCGCTTGCCCTGTAAGCTAAAAAGATCTTTCATCTTGATATCCTGATTAACGGCTGAATATAAATAACGTCGTGTGTTCTATCTCACGGTTTTTTGTCCTGGCAAACTGTGATGGCGATCACCCTAAAACGTGTTACAAAAAGGGGTTACGGTAATCGTGACGGGGGGTGGCAATTCCCGTGTAATAGCGGCGAAGCGCGGGGGTGGAGCGATTCTCTTTTTACCAGGCGGCAGGCATAATGGCCTGATGCAGTGGATGTAGTTGACGGGCCAACAGATGAAAGCACAACGCATTACGCTCAATGATATTGCTGAGCTCGCTGGCGTAACGAAAATGACCGTCAGCCGTTATTTACGTACCCCGGATAAAGTGAAACCCGAAACGGCAGAACGCATTGCCAGTGTCATTGCGGAAGTGGGTTTTGAGCCGGATCCGGATAATCCAGCGATGAGCAGCGTGGTGGTTCCACGTATTGGCGTGCTTATCCCTTCTTTTCATAACCAAATCTTTGCCGATCTGCTGGCCGGAATCGAGTCGGTGACGGCTGCGCACGGCTATCAAACGCTGGTCGTGAATTATGACTATGACCGACAGCGCGAAGAAGAGCAGATTGCAGCGGTGCTGGCGTTTAACGTCAAAGGTCTATTGTTGACAGAATCTGTGCATACGCTCCGGGCGGAGAAATATCTTAATGCCGCCAAAATCCCGGTTGCTGAAGTGATGGGATTGTCGGAAAACCCAGGGCGGATCAATGTGGGGTTCGATAACGTTAAGGCCGGTTTTGATATGACCAACATGCTGCTGGCGAGCGGAAAACAGCATGTTATTTACTTCGGTTCGATGTCTGACGTTCGTGACGAGCAGCGCTATGCCGGTTATTGTCAGGCGATGGAACGCGCGGGCCTGGCGGTCGGGCGAATCGCACCCAATAAGGTCTCGTCGGTCTCTATTGGAACCGGGATGATGACGCTGGCGCGCCAGATGTATGCCAGCATGGACGCGATTCTGTGTACTAACGACGACCTGGCGGTGGGCGTATTACAGGAATGTCTGGCTTCAGGCGTTCGCGTTCCCGAAACCTTAGCCATCGCCGGTTTTCACGGACTGGAGATAGGACAGATTATTTCCCCTCGGCTGGCGAGCGTGCTCACTCCGCGCTTTGAAATGGGGAAAGTGGCGACAGAAATCCTGATTAAGAAAATCAAAGGGCTGCCAACCATAGAAAAAGTCGATCTTCATTATCGCCTCTCAATGGGGGAAACCCTCTAATTTGTCTTACCGATCACGGACGGTGTAACAGCCATTCTTAACACGATTCAGCGTGATGCAGATCGCAAAAAGCCCTACAAAAAACCCGTTTGATAGTGACAACCGTTTTTAACCCAACTTCAAACAGGTGATCTGATGAATACTGCAATGACCCGCGCCGTGCTGTTAGTGGCACCCGTTGTCGAGAGCCTACAAGCGCAACTGTCCGATGCATTTCCGGTATACCGCCTTTACGAGCAAGAAGATCCGATCGGTTTTTTGCGTGAGCATGGAGAGCACATTGCCGCTGTGGTTACGCGCGGCGACGTTGGCGTACAGAACAACGTGCTGGAGCTACTGCCCCACGTTGGGCTGATCGCTATTTTTGGCGTAGGCACCGATGCGGTGGATCTCGATTTCGTTCGTACCCGACAGATAGCCGTCACCATTACCTCTGGCGTACTGACCAACGATGTTGCCGACCTGGCGATGGGCCTGCTGCTGGCCGGGGCCCGCAAGCTGTGTCTGGGCGATCGTTTTGTGCGTGAGGGGCAATGGCTGACGGGTGGCCTGCCGCTGGCAACGCAGGTTAGCGGTAAACGTATTGGTCTGCTGGGAATGGGAAATATTGGCCAGGCTATTGCACGTCGTGCGCGTGGCTTTGATATGGAGGTGCTCTACACGGATCGTAAAAAAGTGACGGGTCTGGATTATCAGTGGTGCGCAGACCTGCATACGCTGGCGCACGAAAGCGATTTCCTGGTGATTGCGGCGTCTGGTGGCGAAGCCAATCGCGGGATTATCGATGCCTCGGTGTTTAACGTAATGCCAGGGCATGCATGGCTGATTAACATTGCCCGTGGATCGTTGGTCGATGAAGAGGCGCTGATCGACGCGTTACAAAAAGGTGTTATCGCTGGGGCAGGTCTGGACGTTTTTGCCGATGAGCCAAATGTTCCGGCACAACTCATCGCTCTCGATAATGTGGTTCTTCAACCGCACGTCGCCAGCGCGACTCACGAGACGCGTCAAAAAATGAGCGACGTGGTATTTGCCAACGTGGCGGCTTATTTTGCTGGGGTACGTTTACCAAACGCGATTGATTAATTCCTGACTCTTATTTCTGTACCTGTTTTCATTCAATGACAACAATAACCTCTGCATAGAGAGTGAGAAATATGAACGATAACATTCCTGCTACCCGCTGGCTGCGTATTATCGCGCCAGTATTAATTGCCTGTATTATTTCGTTTATGGATCGGGTCAATATTAGCTTTGCCTTACCCGGTGGGATGGAAGCGGATTTAGGTATTACCAGCCAAATGGCTGGCGTGGCGAGCGGTATTTTTTTTATTGGTTATTTATTTCTGCAAATACCCGGCGGTCGCATTGCCGTTAACGGCAGTGGTAAACGTTTTATTGCCTGGTCGTTGGTGGCCTGGGCGATAGTGTCTATTGCGACGGGTTTTGTGACGCATCAATATCAGTTATTAGTTCTGCGCTTTATCCTGGGTGTTTCGGAAGGCGGCATGTTGCCGGTTGTGTTGACGATGGTCAGCAACTGGTTCCCGGAGAAAGAAGTGGGGCGAGCCAATGCCTTCGTGATGATGTTTGCGCCGTTGGGTGGAATGCTCACCGCACCGATTTCCGGCGCGATCATCTCTGCCTTTGACTGGCGGTGGCTGTTTATCATCGAAGGGCTGTTGTCGCTGGTGGTGCTGGCCGTGTGGTGGTACATGATAAGCGACCGTCCGGAGGAGGCGCGCTGGTTGCCGGACAGCGAACGCGACTATTTAGTCACGACGCTGGCAGCAGAGCGGGCGGCAAAGCTGGCGGAAGCGCCGGTTAGCAAGGCACCGGTAAAAGATGTTTTCCGCAACCCTGCGCTAATGAAACTGGTGATCCTCAACTTTTTCTACCAGACCGGAGATTATGGCTACACCCTGTGGCTACCGACGATCCTCAAGGGGCTGACGGGCGGCAGTATGGTGAGCGTTGGTTTTCTGGCGGTGCTGCCTTTCGTGGCAACGCTGGCGGGGATTTATGTCATTTCACTGTTCAGTGACCGAAGCGGTAAGCGTCGTCTGTGGGTTCGGTTTTCGCTCTACAGCTTTGCCGCCGCGTTGGTCGCTTCCGTGATACTTCGCGAGCATGTTGTGGCGGCGTATATCGCACTGGTGGTGTGCGGATTCTTCCTTAAATCAGCAACCAGCCCGTTCTGGTCAATGCCTGGCCGCATTGCTTCTCCGGAAGTTGCCGGTAGCGCGCGTGGCGTCATTAACGGTCTGGGAAACCTTGGCGGTTTTTGCGGCCCGTACCTGGTGGGGGTGATGATCTATCTTTATGGTCAGAACGTTGCGGTATGTGCGCTGGCGGGTTCGCTGATTATCGCCGGTACCATGACCTTCCTGCTGCCGAAAAAATGCGACCTTGTGGTCAATGCGCCAGATGTGGCTGCCCGCGAGCAACCCGGTCAGGCATAAATAATAGATATCATTGTAAGTGGTTATATTAACTGTCTACACTCTTGCTGATTACAACAAGCGTTAAAGCAGGCTAGACAATGATTCTGATAATTTATGCGCACCCTTATCCGCGTCATTCGCACGCGAATAAGCGGATGCTTGATCAGGCAAGGACACTCGACGGTGTAGAGATACGCTCTCTTTACGAACTCTATCCAGACTTCAATATTGATATCGCCGCCGAACAGGAGGCGATATCGCGTGCCGATCTGATTGTCTGGCAACATCCTATGCAGTGGTACAGCACGCCACCGCTGCTCAAGCTGTGGATCGATAAAGTCTTCTCTCACGGTTGGGCGTATGGTCATAACGGCCATGCGCTAAAGGGCAAAAGCCTGCTGTGGGCCGTCACTACCGGTGGCGGTGAAAGTCATTTCGATATCGGCTCCCATCCAGGTTTTGACATGCTGGCTCAGCCGCTTCAGGCAACCGCACTCTATTGCGGTTTAACCTGGCTCCCTCCTTTCGCTGTTCACTGTACCTTTGTGTGCGATGACGAAACGCTACAGGCTCAGGCGCGTCACTATAAACAACGCTTACTCGACTGGCAGGAGATGCATCATGGATAGCCATACGCTGATACAGACACTGATTTATCTGGGTGCGGCGGCGTTGATCGTGCCCGTTGCCGTGCGTCTCGGGCTGGGCTCGGTGCTCGGCTATTTAATCGCTGGCTGCATTATCGGTCCGTGGGGACTGCGTCTGGTGACCGATGCCGAGTCGATCCTGCATTTCGCTGAAATCGGTGTGGTGCTGATGTTGTTTGTAATCGGTCTGGAACTCGATCCGCAGCGGCTCTGGAAACTACGTGCTTCGGTATTTGGCGGAGGTGCGCTGCAGATGGTCGCCTGTGGCGCGTTGCTGGGTGGGTTCTGCATATTGCTCGGCATGGACTGGAAGGTCGCGGAGCTGATTGGCATGACGCTGGCGCTTTCTTCAACGGCAATTGCGATGCAGGCGATGAACGAGCGTAACCTGACGGTTTCCCAGATGGGGCGCAGCACTTTTTCGGTGCTGTTATTCCAGGATATCGCGGCCATCCCGCTGGTGGCAATGATCCCGCTGCTCGCGGCAAGCGGTTCGTCAACAACGCTGGGCGCGTTTGCGCTCTCGGCGCTGAAAGTGGCTGGCGCCCTGGCCCTGGTGATTCTATTAGGCCGTTACGTCACGCGTCCGCTGCTGCGCTTTGTGGCCCGTTCGGGTCTGCGCGAGGTGTTCAGCGCCGTGGCGCTATTCCTGGTGTTTGGCTTTGGCTTGCTGCTTGAGGAGGCCGGTTTATCGATGGCGATGGGGGCCTTCCTGGCGGGCGTTCTGCTGGCGAGCTCTGAATACCGTCACGCGCTCGAAAGCGATATTGAGCCGTTCAAAGGCTTGCTGCTGGGGCTGTTTTTCATCGGCGTGGGGATGTCCGTCGACTTTGGCACGCTGGTGACGCATCCGCTGCGGATTCTTATTCTGCTGGTTGGTTTCCTGGTGATTAAAATGGGCATGCTCTGGCTGATTGCTCGCCCATTGAACGTGCCGAAGAAACAGCGCCGCTGGTTTGCCGTGCTGCTTGGGCAGGGCAGTGAATTTGCGTTTGTGGTATTTGGTGCGGCGCAGATGGCGGAGGTACTCGATCCGGAATGGGCCAAAGCGCTGACCCTTGCCGTTGCGCTGTCGATGGCGGCGACGCCGATTTTACTGGTGCTGCTGACGCGTCTTGATCAATCGGACAGTGGACAGGATCGGGAGGCCGATGAGATAGACGAAGAGCAGCCGCGTGTCATCATCGCCGGGTTTGGCCGTTTTGGTCAGATATCCGGGCGTCTGCTGCTGTCCAGCGGTGTGAAGATGGTGATTCTCGACCACGATCCTGACCACATCGAAACGCTTCGCAAATTTGGTATGAAGGTCTTTTACGGTGATGCCACGCGCGTCGACCTGCTGGAGTCTGCGGGCGCAGCGAAAGCCGAAGTGTTAATTAACGCCATCGATGACCCGCTGACGAGTCTGCAACTGGCGGAGCTGGCGAAAGCGCATTTCCCGAACCTGAAAATTATCTCCCGCGCGCGCGATGTGGATCATTACATCAAGCTGCGCCAGGTTGGCATTGAGGCCCCTGAACGTGAAACCTTTGAAGGTGCACTCAAAACAGGCCGCATGGCGCTAGAGGGCTTAGGACTGGGCGCGTATGAAGCGCGGGAGCGCGCCGATCTGTTCCGTCGTTTTAACATGGAAATGGTTGAAGAGATGGTTGAGATGGCAGAAAACGATGCGACATCCCGTGCGGCGGTGGTTAAGCGCACCAGCGCGATGCTGACGGAAATCATCAACGAGGACCGTAATCATCTGACGTTGACCCAGCGGCATGGCTGGCAGGGGACGGAAGAGGGCAAGCATACCGGCGATCCTCAGGATGAGCCGGAGAGTAAACCGATCTCGTGAAGTGGCGTTGCCAGCAATAATGAAAAATTTCCGTTTCTTTACTCTGGCTCTAGTCGACGAAAGATTAAGCTTTACGTATAGTGGCGGCAATTTTTTGCATCCGGGAAATATTCAATGATCAGTCTGATTGCAGCGCTGGCGGTAGATCGCGTTATTGGTATGGAAAACGCCATGCCATGGAATCTGCCAGCCGATCTCGCGTGGTTTAAACGAACCACGCTGAACAAGCCAGTAGTTATGGGCCGCCTGACCTGGGAGTCAATTGGTCGTCCATTGCCTGGGCGTAAGAACATCGTTATCAGTAGCCAGCCTGGTACTGACTCTCGTGTTGAGTGGGTAAAATCCGTCGATGACGCGATTGCAGCCTGCGGCGACGCCGAAGAAATTATGGTGATTGGTGGTGGTCGTGTGTACGAGCAGTTCCTGCCAAAAGCGCAGAAGCTGTATTTGACTCACATTGACGCGGAAGTGGAAGGGGATACGCATTTCCCGGACTACGATCCGGACGAATGGGAATCTGTGTTCAGCGAATTCCACGATGCGGATGAGCAGAACTCACACAGCTACTGCTTCGAAGTTTTAGAACGCCGTTAAGATTGTCTTCCCTCTCCCGGTCGGGAGAGGGAAAAACCTGTCAGGAGGCGACCGCCTCACCTTCCCCTAAATCCAGCTGCCGATTTGAAGGCTGAATAAAGTACGCTTTATCTTCCCAGCGCAGACAGGTCATATCACCACCCCAGCAGCAGCCTGTGTCCAGTCCGTAGATATTCTCAGGCGTACCTTTGCCCTCCAGCGAAGCCCAGTGACCAAATATCACACTGTATTCATCCGTGACGGGACCAGGAATGGCAAACCACGGTTTCAGCGGAGAAGGGGCGTTTTCCGGAGTGTCTTTGCAATACATATCGAGCTGTCCATTCGGGAAGCAATAGCGCATCCGCGTAAAGGCATTGCTGATAAATCTCAGGCGCGCCAGACCGCTGAGCTCTGGACTCCAGTTATTCGGCATATCGCCATACATCGCATCGAGGAAGAAAGGATAGGAGTCGCTTGCCAGTACCGCTTCTACGTCGCGGGCGCACTCTTTTGCCGTTTGCAGATCCCACTGCGGCGTGATCCCAGCGTGCGCCATGACCAGCTTTTTATCTTCGTCGATTTGCAATAACGGTTGTCGACGCAGCCAATTGATAAGCTCGTCGGCATCCGGTGCTTCGAGCAGCGGGGTGATACGGTCCTTCGGTTTATTACGACTGATCCCGGCAAAAACGGCCAACAGATGTAAATCGTGATTACCGAGCACAACGCGTACGCTGTCGCCCATCGATTTTACAAAGCGCAGGACTTCGAGTGAACCAGGGCCACGCGCGACGAGATCGCCCGTCAGCCAGAGTGTGTCTTGTCCTGGTGTAAAATCCACCTGCTTTAACAGCGCGATCAGTTCATCGTAGCAACCGTGAACATCGCCAATGAGATATGTAGACATGATTTAATGGATAAATGTAGGAACAGCCAGGCGGAAAACAGGAATAGCAACACGGAAGGTGTTGCCGTCTACATCGACCATTTCATAATGGCCCTGCATGGTACCCATCGGCGTTTCGATAACTGCACCACTGGTGTACTGGAACTCTTCGCCGGGATCGATGTGGGGTTGTTCTCCCACCACACCTTCACCCTGAACTTCGATTTCACGGCCATTGCCGTTAGTGATAAGCCAATAACGCCCAAGCAGTTGCACAGGCATCCGCCCCAGATTGCGAACGATCACGGTGTAAGCAAAAACAAAACGTTCTTCGTCCGGTGTGGACTGAGACTCGATATAGACGCTTTGCACCTGAACACATACGCGGGGCGAATCAATCATGGCTTAGCTCTCCTTCGGCGGGGCATTATCGCTGATGTAATTAGCTAACTTACAGTACTGCTCAACAGAGATGTTTTCTGCGCGCATGGCCGGGTCGATGCCCAATTCCGTTAACACGTCGACGGTAAAGGTATTACCGAGGCTGTTACGAATCGTTTTACGACGCTGATTAAACGCTTCTGTCGTGATGCGGCTCAGTACTTTAAGCTCTTTGACCGGATGCGGCATGACGGCATGCGGAACCAGACGCACAACCGCAGAATCCACTTTCGGTGCTGGCGTAAAGGCCGTCGGCGGCACTTCTAGCACCGGAATGATGTTGCAATAATATTGCGCCATCACGCTTAGTCGACCATACGCCTTACTGTTTGGCCCTGCAACCAGACGGTTGACCACCTCTTTTTGCAGCATAAAGTGCATGTCCGCAATGGCATCAGTATAGCTAAACAGGTGGAACATCAGCGGCGTGGAGATGTTATACGGCAGGTTACCAAAGACGCGCAGCGGTTGACCGAGCTTTTCAGACAGCTCGCCGAAATTCATGGTCATGGCATCTTGCTGATAAATCGTCAGTTTAGGACCGAGGAACGGATGCGTTTGCAGGCGCGCGGCAAGATCGCGGTCCAGTTCGATAACGGTCATTTCGTCGAGACGTTCACCTACAGGCTCAGTCAACGCGGCAAGACCGGGACCGATTTCGACCATCGCCTGGCCTTTCTGAGGGTTGATGGCAGAAACGATGCTTTCAATAACGAATCGATCGTTAAGGAAGTTTTGCCCGAAGCGTTTGCGGGCTAAGTGGCCCTGATGGACTCTAGTATTCATTGAGTATTAACAATCATTTTGATGGCGAGATTAAGCGCCGTAATAAAACTGCCGACATCCGCTTTACCCTGTCCTGCTAAATCAAGTGCAGTACCATGGTCAACGGACGTTCGAATAAAAGGTAAGCCCAGCGTGATATTCACGCCACGGCCAAAGCCCTGGTATTTTAGCACGGGCAGACCCTGATCGTGGTACATCGCGAGCACGGCATCTGCATTTTCAAGATATTTGGGCTGGAAAAGGGTATCGGCAGGCAGCGGCCCGCTGAGGTTCATCCCTTTGGCGCGCATTTCATTCAACACCGGGATAATGGTGTCGATCTCTTCGGTGCCCATATGACCGCCTTCACCAGCGTGCGGATTCAAACCACACACCAGGACATGCGGCGACGGAATGCCGAATTTAGTGCGCAGATCGTGATGCAAAATGGTGATGATTTCACGCAGCAATTCCGGCGTGATCGCTTCTGAGATCGCTTTGATCGGCAGATGAGTAGTGACCAGTGCGACGCGTAGCTCTTCCGTTGCCAGCATCATCACGACTTTATCGCTGTGAGAACGAGCTTCGAAAAACTCGGTATGCCCGGTAAAGGGAATGCCCGCCTCGTTGATAACACCTTTGTGCACCGGACCGGTAATCAGCGCGGCGAATTCGCCGCTCAGACAGCCATCGCAGGCGCGAGCCAGCGTGTCGACCACGTAGTGTCCGTTTTCAGTACAGAGCTGTCCTGGCATAACCGGAGCACGAAGCGAAACAGGGAGAAGCGTTAACGTCCCTTCTCGCTGCGGAACGGGTTGATGGTCGGGCTGATAGGGCAGGAGCGTTAACGGAAGACCGAGCAATTTCGCTCGGTCTTGTAACAGTGTTGCATCAGCACAGATAACCAGTTCCACCGGCCAATCACGCTGGGCGAGTTGGACGACGAGGTCTGGACCAATCCCGGCGGGTTCGCCGGGAGTGATAACAACACGATGTTGTTTCATTAGTTGCTCAGAACTTTCACGTAGGCGCTGGCGCGTTGTTCCTGCATCCAGGTCGCCGCTTCTTCAGAGAACTTACGGTTAAACAGCATTCGGTAAGCTTTGTCTTTCTGCGCGGCGTCGGTTTTATCGACGTTGCGGGTATCCAGCAGTTCAATCAGGTGCCAGCCAAAGGTCGAGTGCACCGGTGCGCTCGTTTGGCCTTTATTCAGCTTCATCAATGCATCGCGGAAGGCAGGATCGTAAATATCCGCAGCCGCCCAGCCGAGATCGCCACCCTGGTTTGCAGAGCCTGGATCCTGAGAGTACTCTTTCGCAGCGTTTGCAAACGAGATTTTACCACTCTTAATATCCGCAGCGATCTGCTCCAGCTTAACGCGAGCCTGATCGTCACTCATAATTGGCGACGGTTTCAACAGGATGTGGCGAGCGTGTACTTCCGTAACGGAGATACTCTGGCTCTGCCCACGCAAATCGTTCACTTTCAGAATGTGGAAGCCCACGCCTGAACGGATAGGACCGACGATATCGCCTTTCTTCGCCGTGCTCAGTGCCTGACCAAAGATGGAAGGCAGCTCCTGAATACGACCCCAACCCATTTGGCCGCCTTTCAGGGCCTGCTGGTCAGCAGAGTAGGTAATAGCCAGTTTGCCAAAGTCTCCGCCGTTACGCGCCTGCTCAACGATAGAACGTGCCTGGCTTTCTGCTTCGGCAGCCTGATCGGAGGTTGGGTTTTCCGGCAGCGGAACCAGGATGTGGCTCAGGTTCAGCTCGGTGCTGGCATCGTTCTGATTGCCAACCTGCTTCGCTAACTGATCCACTTCCTGTGGCAGGATCGTGACACGACGACGGACTTCATTGTTTCGGACTTCTGAAATCAGCATCTCTTTACGAATCTGATTACGGTATGTCGCGTAGCTGATGCCATCGTAGGCCAGACGACTGCGCATCTGATCGGCGGTCATGTTGTTCTGTTTTGCAATGTTAGCGATCGCCTGATCGAGCTGCTCGTCAGTGACCTTCACACCCAATTTCTGACCCATTTGCAGGACTATCTGATCCATGATCAGACGCTCCAGGATCTGATGGCGCAACGTCGCGTCATCCGGAAGTTGCTGACCTGCCTGACCCGAGTTGAGCTTCACAGACTGCATCAAACCATCAACGTCGCTTTCAAGAACTACGCCGTTGTTCACAACGGCGGCGACTTTATCAACAACCTGTGGCGCGGCGAAGCTGGTATTCGCAACCATGGCGAAACCGAGCAGCAGCGTTTTCCAGTTCTTCATACTTTTTCCATTTCAATTAACCGCAAAGCGGATTACGTGGTAAATCAAGCACATTACAAGGAGCTACGGTACGGCAGAATGTTCGAACGCAGCATCTGTTGAGTGCCCAGACCGTAGTTGGAACTCAGGCCGCGTAATTCGATATTAAAGCCAATGACCTTATCGTATTTACTTTGACTGTTTGCCGTATCCCAACCGTTAAGCTTGCGCTCATAGCCAACGCGAATCGCGTAACAGCAGGAGTTATATTGTAAGCCAACCATCTGGTCTGCGGGTTTACTGGTGTTGGTATCAAAGTAATACGCACCGACCACCGACCAACGATCGGCAATAGGCCAGCTTGCAGCGCCGCCCACTTGTGAAATGCCATCTTTGTACTGTTCGGCCGTCGCATAGTTGGGCAGTGTCGCCTGGATGTATTCCGGGCTGGCATAGCGGTAGGTTAGCTGAACCAGGCGGTCTTCATCGCGACGATATTCCACAGAGGTGCTGCTCGTAGCAATGTTATTCAGACGCGTATCGTATTGCAGCCCACCACGCAGGCCCCAACGATCGGTCATGCGCCAGTAAGTATCACCGGCCCATACCAGTGACCCGGTATTGTTGTCTTTCTCCCAGTTAATATTGTCATCACCGGTACGAGATTCAGTGAAGTAATAGATTTGACCAACAGAAACGTTAAAACGTTCAACGGCAGCATCATCATAAACGCGCGTTGTCACGCCAGTGGTCACCTGGTTTGCTGAAGCAATACGGTCGAGACCGCCATAGGTGCGATCGCGGAACAGGCCGGTATAGTCTGACTGCAGAAGCGAAGAGTCGTAGTTCTGGATTTTACTCTGATCGCGATAAGGCACGTAAAGATACTGCATACGTGGCTCCAGCGTCTGGGTATAACCTTCCGCCCAATTCATTTCACGTTCGAAGACCAGCTTACCGTCCATCTTGAATTGCGGAAGAACGCGGTTGACCGAGTCTTCAAGATCGGTGCCATAGCGGTTGTTATACCAGTCCACATTTTTCTGCTGGTAATGCGTGGCCATCATCTTGGCTTCTGTATCCAGGCTTGCCCAGTTGTTGGACCACGGTAAATTGATTGTAGGCTCAAGGTGAAGACGCGTGGCTTCTGGCATATTGGAATTGGTATTTACAAAATGCACGGCCTGGCCGTATACACGGGTGTCAAACGGGCCAACGTCATTCTGATACCAGTTAACATCCAACTGTGGTTCAGCGCCGTAAGTGCTGTTCGTTTGGGTGTTAAAGACCTGGAATTGCTTGGTAGATACCGTCGCGTTGAAGTTTTCAACCGCGTAGCCGGCGCTGAAAATTTGCGTGGCATAACCGTCGGTACTTGAACCGTACTTGGAGTCAAAGTCATTGAAATAATTGGGATCGCTGACCTTGGTATAGTTGACGTTAAAACGCCATACCTGATCCATCACCCCGGCATGTTGCCAGAAGAACAACCAGCGGTGGCGATCGCCTTCGGTGGGATGCTCGTCCTGATAGACTTTGTCCGACGGCAAATAATCCAGTTCCATCAGGCCCGTACCCGCCTGAGTCAGATAACGGAATTCGTTTTCCCACATGACATTGCCGCGCTTATGGATATAGTGCGGCGTAATCGTGGCGTCCATGTTGGGCGCGATGTTCCAGTAATACGGCAGGTAGAACTCAAAATAGTTCGTGGTGCTGTATTTGGCATTCGGGATCAGGAAGCCCGAACGACGTTTATCACCAACCGGCAACTGCAAATAAGGGCTATAGAAAACCGGCACCGGGCCAAGTTTAAAGCGCGCATTCCAGATCTCCGCAACCTGCTCTTCGCGGTCATGGATGACTTCACTCCCCACCACGCTCCAGGTATTTGAACCTGGCAGGCAGGACGTAAAGGTGCCGTTTTCCAGAATGGTATAGCGGTTTTCACCGCGCTGTTTCATCAGATCCGCTTTACCGCGGCCCTGACGACCCACCATCTGGTAATCACCTTCCCAGACGTTGGTATCTTTTGTATTCAGGTTTGACCAGGCTTTCGGACCTTTCAGGATGACCTGATTGTCGTCATAGTGCACATTCCCAAGCGCATCCACCGTTCGAACCGGCACCGCTTCGCCGTCGGGCTGCTTTTGGTGAAGTTGAACTTCATCTGCCTGGAGGCGGCTATTGCCCTGGTTAATGTCGACGTTGCCCGTAAAGGTGGCATTATCAGGGTAATTACCCTTTGCATTGTCGGCAGTAATAGTGACAGGCAAGCTGTTCGTATCACCCTGCACCAACGGGCGATCAAAACTTGGGATGCCAAGCATACATTGCGAGGCGAGATCGGCCGCCAGCCCTGGTTGACTATACAGGGCTGCACCAATCATTGTGGCCAGGAGGGTGGGGATACGTTTTTTCATACGTTGTATTTATTGTTCCATCATCAGTGGCGTTACGCTGGCAAACGGTCAGAGACTATCTTACTCATCAGCGCAGTGCCAGCGTTAATCCTGCCCGTTTGCGAGCCAGAGTGTTAGGCTCGCGATCGAATGACGAGTATGATAATGCAAATTATAGGCGATGTCCTTCAATTGACCGTGGCTAGACCACTGAGATGATGGAGTTGCGTCGGACCAGGAACATGACCATCCGGGGAGTATATGCAGTATTGGGGTAAAATAATTGGCGTCGCATTCGCTTTAGTGATGGGCGCAGGATTTTGGGGCATCGTATTGGGCCTCATTATCGGCCATATGTTTGATAAAGCTCGCAGCCGCAAAATGGCCTGGTTTGCCAACCAGCGTGAGCGTCAGGCGCTTTTCTTCTCGACCACTTTTGAAGTGATGGGGCATTTAACCAAATCGAAGGGACGGGTTACCGAAGCAGACATTCAGATAGCCAGCGTTTTTATGGATCGGATGAACCTGCACGGCGATTCTCGCGTCGCGGCGCAAAATGCATTTCGTATCGGTAAGGCAGATAACTATCCGCTGCGAGAAAAAATGCGTCAGTTCCGCAGCATTTGTTTCGGACGGTTTGATTTAATTAAGATGTTTCTGGAAATCCAAATCCAGGCTGCATTTGCCGATGGTTCGCTGCATCCCAATGAACGTGACGTACTCTATGTGATTGCAGAAGAGCTGGGTATTTCACGGATGCAGTTTGACCAGTTCCTGCGCATGATGCAGGGCGGGGCGCAGTTTGGCGGCGGTTATCAGCAGCAGTCGGCGGGCGGTGGATGGCAACAGACGCAGCGTGGACCAACGCTTGAAGATGCCTGTAACGTCCTCGGCGTGAAGCCGACCGACGATGCGACCACCATCAAACGTGCTTACCGTAAGCAGATGAGCGAGCATCACCCGGATAAGCTGGTGGCGAAAGGTTTACCACCAGAAATGATGGAGATGGCGAAGCAGAAAGCGCAGGACATCCAGAAAGCGTACGAACTGATTAAAGAACAGAAAGGCTTCAAGTAGTGAGGTATCTGCCCGGCAATGCCGGGCGGATATTAAAAGTCTGCGGGAACGTTAAACGTCATCGCGTTACCATAAGCCGGATGGGTAATGGTCAGCATTTCAGCATGAAGCTGGAGACGCGGTGCCATCGCCAGCGCCTCTGGCGTCGCGTAAAAGCGATCCCCCAAAATCGGATGGCCCATTGCCAGCATATGGACCCGCAGCTGATGCGAACGCCCGGTGATTGGTTTAAGCAGAATGCGCGCGGTGTTATCCGGTGCGTAATCCAGCACTTCATACTCGGTTTGTGCGGCTTTTCCGGTTTCGAAACACACCTTTTGCTTTGGTCGATTCGGCCAGTCGCATATCAGCGGTAAATCAACCAGACCTTCTGCTTTCTCCGGGTGTCCCCAAATACGCGCGATATACTGTTTTTTCGGCTCGCGCTCGCGGAACTGCCTTTTTAACTCACGCTCGGCCGCTTTATTCAGAGCCACTACAATCACGCCGCTGGTGGCCATATCCAGACGATGCACGGATTCGGCTAAGGGATAATCGCGCTGAACGCGCGTCATCACGCTGTCTTTGTGCTCTTCCAAGCGTCCAGGGACCGACAACAAGCCGCTCGGCTTGTTGACCACCATGATGTGCTCATCCTGATACAGAATGACCAGCCAGGGTTCTGTTGGCGGATTGTAGGTCTCCATGATCATATCGCGCTCCGTTTACTGATGCGTCACAACGATCAGACGCAGTGCATCCAGTCGCCAGCCCGCCTGATCCAGGCTTTCCAGCACCTGTTGACGGTTGCTTTCAATCGCTGCCAGCTCATCGTCGCGAATGTTCGGGTTAACCGCTTTCAACGCTTCCAGACGAGACAGCTCAGCGGACAGTTTTTCGTCTGCTTCGGTACGCGCGGCATCGATAAGCGCGCGTGCGGCTTTCTCGATCTGCGCTTCACCCTGCTGCAAAATGGCGTGGACTTCCTGCTGTACCGCGTTCACCAGCTTGCTGCCGGTATGACGGTTGACTGCGCTCAGCTGACGGTTAAAGCTTTCGAACTCAACCTGTGCCGCCAGGTTAGTGCCGTTTTTGTCCAGCATCAGACGTACCGGTGTGGCGGGCAGGAAACGGTTAAGCTGCAACTGTTTCGGTGCTTGTGCTTCAACCACATAAATCAGTTCGAGCAACAACGTACCTACCGGCAACGCTTTGTTTTTCAGTAATGAAATGGTGCTGCTGCCGGTATCACCAGAAAGAATCAGATCCAGACCGTTACGAATCAGCGGATGTTCCCAGGTAATGAACTGAGCGTCTTCGCGAGAAAGCGCCACCTCACGCTCGAAGGTGATGGTGCAACCATCCTCCGGCAGACCAGGGAAATCAGGTACCATCATATGATCGGACGGCGTCAGGACGATCATGTTTTCCCCACGGTCGTCCTGGTTGATTCCAACGATATCGAACAGGTTCATCGCAAAGCTAATAAGGCTGGTATCGTCATCTTGCTCTTCGATACACGTTGCCAGCGCCTGCGCTTTTTCGCCGCCGTTAGAGTGGATTTCCAGAAGACGGTCGCGACCTTGTTCCAACTGAATTTTCAGCGCATCGTGCTTCTCACGACAGGTTTTGATCAAGTCGTCAAAACCGTCGGTGTTTTCTGGCGAGGCCAGGTAGCCAATCAAATCGCTATGTACTTGATCGTAAATCGTGCGTCCGGTCGGGCAGGTATGTTCAAACGCGTCCAGCCCTTCGTGGAACCAGCGCACCAGTACGGACTGGGCGGTTCTCTCCAAAAACGGAACGTGGATCTGAATATCGTGCGCCTGACCAATACGGTCCAGACGACCAATACGCTGCTCAAGCAGATCCGGGTTAAACGGCAGGTCGAACATCACCAGGTTGCTGGCAAACTGGAAGTTGCGACCTTCAGAACCGATTTCGGAACACAGAAGCACCTGCGCGC
>JALCNW010000088.1 GCA_022649305.1 Enterobacter sp. | reverse complement strand
GTAACCACTGTGAAGATCCGGCCTGTACCAAGGTGTGTCCGAGCGGCGCGATGCACAAACGTGAAGACGGTTTTGTGGTCGTGGACGAAGACGTTTGCATTGGTTGCCGCTACTGCCATATGGCCTGCCCATACGGTGCGCCGCAGTACAACGCCGCGAAAGGTCACATGACCAAATGCGACGGTTGCCACTCGCGTGTGGCCGACGGTAAGAAACCGATTTGCGTGGAATCCTGCCCGCTTCGTGCGCTGGACTTCGGGCCGATTGACGAGCTGCGCCAGAAGCACGGTAACCTTGCGGCGGTCGCTCCGCTGCCGGGGGCGCACTTTACGAAGCCGAGTATTGTGATTAAACCTAATGCCAATAGCCGTCCGACGGGTGATACCACCGGCTATCTGGCTAATCCGAAGGAGGTGTAAAATGGGAAGTGGATGGCATGAATGGCCGCTGATGATTTTCACCGTCTTCGGACAATGCGTGGCGGGCGGGTTTATCGTTCTCGCGTTAGCCTTGCTCAAAGGTGATTTACGAGCTGAGCAGCAACAGCGTCTGATCTTGAGTATGTTTGGCCTGTGGGTGTTAATGGGGATTGGTTTTGTAGCCTCAACCCTTCACCTTGGGTCACCGATGCGGGCGTTCAACTCGCTGAACCGCATTGGAGCATCATCGCTCAGTAACGAAATTGCCAGTGGTGCAATCTTCTTTGCGATAGGGGGCTTAGGTTGGCTCCTGGCTGCAATGAAAAAACTACCTTCTGGTCTGCGTGGCTTGTGGCTCATCGTGACCATGGTACTTGGTGTGGTGTTTGTATGGATGATGGTTCGTGTTTATAACACTATCGATACCGTTCCAACCTGGTACAGCATCTGGACGCCGATGAGTTTCTTCCTGACGATGTTCATCGGCGGTCCGCTGTTAGGCTTCCTGCTTCTGCGTGTGGCAGGCGTTGATGGGTGGGCAATGCGTTTGCTGCCAGCCGTTTCGTTATTGGCGTTAGTTATCAGCGCGGTTGTTGCGCTCATGCAGGGTGCTGAGCTGGCGACTATCCATAGCTCAATCCAACAAGCGTCTGCCCTGGTACCTGACTACGGTTCGCTGATGGCCTGGCGCATCGTCCTGCTGGCGGTCGCGCTGACCTGTTGGGTGCTACCGCAGGTGAAAGGGAATCAACCCGCGCTGCCTTTACTGTCATTGGCCTTCGTGCTGGTGTTGGCAGGGGAGTTAATCGGGCGCGGCGTCTTCTACGGTCTGCATATGACTGTCGGGATGGCTATCGCGAGCTAAAGCATCGCGTAGTTATAACGAGCCGGGGCATTTGCTCCGGCTTTTTCATTTTCTATCATGAAATTTTTCAACTGAGCATTAATATTTATTTGTTTCTTAGATTAATAAAAACAATCAGATAAGTATTGTGCATGGCACTCGCCACTTAAGGAGGATTAGTTTTTTAAATCGACAGGGAACAAATCGTGCGAGGCCGCTAAGCCTATGGATTGACTTTGTTTTTAGCGGTGGCATGATGCGCTCGAAATCTTTACTTCCTCACGGTTTTTAATCCATGTCCACCTATTCTCGGCCAGTGCTGCTGTTGCTCTGTGGCCTGCTTTTGTTGACGCTGGCGATCGCGGTTTTAAATACGCTCGTCCCGCTATGGCTCGCCCATGAACATCTACCGACCTGGCAGGTTGGTATGGTCAGCTCGTCTTATTTTACCGGCAACCTGCTGGGAACATTGCTGACGGGGAAATTGATTAAGCGCTTTGGCTTTAATCGCAGCTATTATGTCGCGTCACTTATTTTTGCCGCCGGATGTGTTGGACTGGGTGTGATGGTCGGCTTCTGGAGCTGGATGGCGTGGCGATTTATCGCGGGTGTCGGCTGCGCGATGATCTGGGTTGTCGTAGAGAGTGCCCTGATGTGCAGCGGGACATCACGCAACCGTGGACGTTTGCTGGCAGCGTATATGATGGTTTATTACGTCGGTACGGTGCTGGGGCAGTTAATGATTAGCAAGTTGCCGACCGACCTGATGAGCGTGCTGCCTTGGGTTACCGGGATGGTACTGGCGGCAATCTTACCGCTGCTTTTCACCCGCATTGTGAACCAGAGCAGCGAACATCAGGAAACCACGCAGGTTTGGCCGATGCTCCGGTTACGCCATGCGCGCCTTGGCGTTAACGGCTGTATTATTTCAGGTATTGTGCTGGGCTCACTGTACGGCTTAATGCCTTTGTATCTGAATCACCAGGGCGTAAGCGATTCTGGCATTGGTTTCTGGATGGCGGTCATGGTCAGTGCGGGGATTGTCGGCCAATGGCCTATTGGCAAGCTTGCCGATCGCTATGGACGACTGCTGGTACTGCGTGTACAGGTCTTCGTGGTGATTCTGGGTTGTCTTGCGATGCTTGGTAATGCAGCAATGGCACCTGCGCTGTTTATCCTCGGTGCGGCGGGCTTTACGCTTTATCCGGTGGCAATGGCCTGGGCCTGTGAAAGAGTTGAGCACCATCAACTGGTGGCGATGAATCAGGCTCTGTTGCTCAGTTACACCATTGGCAGCTTGTTGGGGCCAACCTTTACGGCCATACTGATGCAAAACTATTCCGACAATCTGCTGTTTATCATGATTGCCAGCGTGTCGTTTATCTACCTGTTGATGCTGCTGCGTAAAGCGGGCGAGCATCCTACGCCAGTGGCTCACGCCTGATAGTAAAAAACCCGGAACAGCTCACTCACTGTCCGGGCTTTTATGATTTAGTACATCACCTTGTGACCATATTGCTCGAGGATACCTTTAACGCGCTCCATGGTCTCTTTCTTCGGCGGCTTAACGCCATCCAGTTTATATTCTTCGCCCATTGCTACCCATTTGTGTTTCCCTAACTCATGGTAGGGCAGCAGCTCAATTTTCTCGACGTTACCCATATCGCGGGTGAACTCGCCGAGACGGTGCGCAGAATCATCATCGTCTGACCAGCCGGGTACTACTACGTAACGAATCCAGGTTTTGATACCTTTACCAGCGATGTATTTGGCAAATTCCAGCGTGCGGTGGTTGGAGACACCCACCAGATTCTGGTGGATCTCGTCGTTCATTTGCTTCAAATCGAGCATCACGAGATCGGTCACTTCCAGAAGTTCATCAATCACGGGGTCGTAACGACGAACAAAACCGTTCGTATCCAGGCAGGTATGAATACCTTCTTTCCGACAGGCGCGGAACCAGTCGCGGACAAATTCAGCCTGCAGGATAGCTTCTCCGCCGGATGCCGTGATACCGCCGCCAGAGGCATTCATAAAGTGGCGGTAGGTCACCACTTCCTTCATTAACTCTTCTACTGTGACTTCTTTACCGCCGTGCGTATCCCATGTATCGCGGTTGTGGCAATACAGGCAACGCATCAGACAGCCCTGGAAGAAGGTGATAAAGCGGATACCTGGGCCATCGACGGTGCCGCAGGATTCAAAGGAGTGAATACGACCAATAGTTGACATTGCGGTGATATCTCCAGATTCGGCCCATCCCGGGCCTGTTTATGTGCATAGCTCATTCGGCTATGTCGAGTCTGTTTTGGCTGTTATCCATTGAGTATAGATAGCGGACAAAAGAGACTTCATTGGAGAGGATGTTAAAAAGGCCCCACGTGAGTGGAGCCTTTATTGTACGCGTTTTCAGTCAGACAAGATATTAGATGGACTGAGTGAAGGTACGAGTAATAACGTCCTGCTGCTGTTCTTTAGTCAGGGAGTTAAAACGTACTGCGTAGCCAGATACACGGATGGTCAGCTGCGGATATTTTTCCGGGTTTTCCATCGCATCAAGCAGCATTTCACGGTTCATCACGTTCACGTTCAGGTGTTGACCACCTTCGATGGACGATTCGTGATGGAAGTAACCATCCATCAGACCTGCCAGGTTGGTTTTACGCACTTCGTCGTCTTTACCCAACGCGTTTGGCACGATAGAGAAGGTATAAGAGATACCATCTTTAGCGTAAGCAAACGGCAGTTTAGCAACGGAAGTCAGAGAGGCAACAGCACCTTTCTGGTCACGACCGTGCATTGGGTTAGCACCTGGTCCGAATGGCGCGCCAGCACGACGACCATCTGGGGTGTTACCCGTTTTCTTACCGTACACAACGTTAGAAGTGATGGTCAGAACAGACTGAGTCGGGATAGCGTTACGGTACATGGTCAGTTTCTGAATTTTCTTCATGAAACGTTCTACCAGGTCAACCGCCATGTCATCAACACGAGAGTCGTTGTTACCAAACTGCGGGTATTCGCCTTCGATAGCGAAGTCTACAGCCAGGCCGTCTTCGTCACGAATGGGTTTAACTTTCGCATATTTGATAGCAGACAGGGAGTCAGCAGCAACGGACAGGCCTGCGATACCACACGCCATGGTGCGAATCACGTCACGGTCGTGCAGAGCCATCAGAGAGGCTTCGTAGCTGTACTTGTCGTGCATGTAGTGGATGATGTTCAGTGCGGTGACGTACTGTTTAGCCAGCCAATCCATGAAGTGATCCATACGATCCATCACTTCGTCGAAGTTCAGCAGATCGCCTTTGATTGGTTCAGATTTAGGACCAACCTGGATTTTCAGTTTTTCATCAACGCCGCCGTTGATTGCATACAGCATGGTTTTCGCGAGGTTAGCACGCGCACCGAAGAACTGCATTTGCTTACCAACAACCATTGGGCTTACACAACATGCGATAGCGTAATCGTCGTTGTTGAAGTCCGGACGCATCAGGTCATCGTTCTCATACTGCAGAGAAGAGGTATCAATGGACACTTTGGCTGCGAATTTTTTAAAGCTCAGCGGCAGTTTTTCAGACCACAGAACAGTGATGTTTGGTTCCGGAGACGGGCCCATGGTGTACAGGGTGTTCAGGAAACGGAAGCTGTTTTTGGTTACCAGAGTACGGCCATCAACGCCCATACCACCGATAGATTCCGTTGCCCAGATTGGGTCACCAGAGAACAGTTCATCATATTCTGGAGTACGCAGGAAGCGAACCATACGCAGTTTCATGACCAGATGGTCAATCATTTCCTGTGCGTCTTGTTCGTTGATTTTACCTGCTTTAATGTCACGTTCGATGTAGGCATCCAGGAAGGTGGATACGCGACCGAAGGACATTGCTGCACCGTTCTGAGATTTAACCGCAGCCAGGTAGCCGAAGTAAGTCCACTGAATAGCTTCCTGAGCATTGGTAGCAGGAGCAGAGATATCGCAGCCATATTTGGCAGCCATTTCTTTGATCTGACCCAGCGCACGGTACTGTTCAGAGATCTCTTCGCGCAGACGGATGGTTGCTTCCAGGTTTACGCCGTTTTCCAGATCGGATTGCAGAGACAGGAACTGTGAATATTTGTCTTTCATCAGGAAGTCGATGCCGTACAGCGCAACGCGACGGTAGTCACCGATGATACGACCACGGCCATACGCATCTGGCAGACCGGTCAGTACGCCAGATTTACGGCAGTTCAGGATGTCTTTGGTGTAAACGTCAAACACGCCCTGGTTGTGAGTCTTGCGGTATTCGCTGAAGATTTTTTTCAGCATTGGGTCCAGCTCGCGGTTATACGCTTTGCATGAACCTTCAACCATTTTAATGCCACCGAACGGGATAATCGCACGTTTCAGTGGAGCTTCAGTCTGCAGACCAACGATTTTCTCAAGGGCTTTGTTGATATAGCCAGCATCGTGAGAAGTGATGGTGGAAGCAACAGAAGTGTCGAAATCAACTGGCGCATGAGTGCGGTTTTCCAGTTTAACGCCTTCCATTACGTTGTCCCACAGTTTGGTTGTTGCGTCAGTCGCACCAGCCAGGAAGGATTCGTCGCCTTCATACGGGGTATAGTTTTTCTGAATGAAGTCACGTACGTTGACTTCTTTCTGCCAGTCACCTTTAGCAAAACCTTCCCAGGCTGTGGCTAACTTTTCATTAAGCTCGGACATGTGATACCTACCTTCTTAAGTGGATTTTTCTTTACTGCCTGAGATAACCATCAATGATGATTGTCGCCACGCAGGTAAATGACCCAGTATGTCAACCCAACCAACAGACCCCCACCGATAATGTTCCCGATAGTGACGGGGATCAGGTTATCTGTGATGAAATTCATGATAGTCAGGTGAGAGAAACTTTCCGGACTTGAACCAACTGCTGTCCAAAACTCGGGGCTCGCAAAGTTGCGGATTACGATACCCATTGGGATCATAAACATATTCGCGATACTGTGCTCAAAGCCGCTGGCTACAAACATCGCGACGGGCAGAACCATAATCATGGCTTTGTCCATCAGGCTGCGTCCAGAGTAACTCATCCAGACGGCCAGGCAGACCATCAGGTTTGCGAGGATGCCAAGTGCGACGGCTTCGATAAAGGTGTGATGCATTTTGTGGTCGGCAGTCTGCAGGACGTTGAGCCCCCAGCCACCGTTGGCGGTCATATACTCGCCAGACAACCACATGAGTAAAACGAAGAGCAAACAGCCAATCAGGTTGCCAACATAGACATTAAGCCAGTTGCGCGCCAGTTGACCCCAGGTAATTCTTCCGCTTGCTTTGGCCACAACGATAAGCACCGTTGAGGTAAAGAGGTCGGCGCCGCAAATGACGCAAAGAATCAGACCCAGTGAGAAACAGATGCCGCCAATGAGCTTCGCAATACCAAAAGGCATCGCGGCAGTACCGGTGGTTGCAGTGATGTAGAATACAAACGCGATGGAGATGAACACACCAGCGGTAATCGCCAGATAGAACGTCGTCATCGGGTGTTTTGTAGCTTTATAGACACCCGCTTCTTCGGCCACTTTGGCCATTGCAGCTGGGAGTATTAGATCAAAAGGGTTGTCAGCTTTCACACTAACTCTCTCTTTATTAAGTCGGCGACGAGATACTAACAAAGCATTATAGAAGAGAAATTGATATAGATCATATCTCGCCTGGCTTATAGGCCCGCAAAGCGCATGGTTTTACAGCGAATGCGGAGTAAGTAATTGATTATCCGTATAAAAATAAATTTTAAAAGTTATGAGAAGAGTTGAATTTTTTCTCCCGTTCCCTTTGAAGCGGTTAATTACAATGGAGTATTGACCATAAAAAGTAACAGTAAAGCTCAAGTAAACATAATTATATTTACCTGTGTTTAACGTTATTATTACAAACAGATTTTATTGCCAAAGATATAAAAAACGGGGCAATGAAATTGCCCCGTAATATAGCTCAGACGATTGGATACGCCTACAGCCAGTGGTGTTATCTGCGCTTATTTTGACCAGTAAGCGCTTTTTGCACGTTGCAGCTTCTCATAGGCCTTCAGCAGCGACTGGTGCGCAGGGAACGCTTTCAAATCACTATCAACCGCCTGAAGACCATAGAAAGGTTCTTCACCACTCAGTGCTGCGCTAGCTGCTTCAACGGCTTCTGCACCGTACATCCGCACAAAGGCGTTGAGATATTGCAGAGGCTGGCGATCTTCTTCCAGTGCTAAAAGCAGCAGCGTTTGCAGGCAACGGTAGTAATTTGCACGCTCTGCAGAGAAGACGGATTGGTTGAACTCGATGGTCCACTCGGTCCAGGCAAGCGCCTGATCCAGATCGCCACCGGCCAGCGCCAGCATCGCTTTCAGTTCACCGATGCGCAGGGTATACCAACCGTTATCTTTGCCAGTTGCCAGGCCTAGTAGCTCACGTACGCGGGTAAAGTCATCGTGGCCTTCATCGTCCAGTTGAGCGATCAGGTTCAGATAATCTTCTTTTTCCCATTCGCTGCCTGGCAGCGCCAGTAGCGTTTCGCGCAGGTGATTACCCATCGTGTTGTTCGCCAACCACAGGTCTTCGGCCGGGTAAATATCAGACATGCCAGGAACGATAATACGGCAAGCGTAAACGCTCAGATGCTCGTAATCGGCAATGTAAACTTCTTGATCTTCTGCTTTGAAGATAGCCATCAGGGTGGCGAACTCTTCTTCTGTCGTGCCTGAGAAACTCCAGTCCACGAACGGATAATCCGCGTCCTGCTTAAACATATCCCAGGAGATCAAACCGCTGGAATCGATGAAGTGAGTTTCGAGGTTGGCGTGCTCACCCACTTCTTCGTCGTCGAAGGTCGGTGGAGTGAAGACATCAAGGTCTTTCAGGCTACGTCCCTGCAGAAGTTCCGTGACGGTACGTTCCAGCGCGACGCCAAAATCAGGGTGTGCGCCAAACGAGGCGAAACATGTTCCGTTCGCTGGGTTAAACAGTACCACGCAGATGACCGGGTATTTGCCGCCCAGTGAACCGTCGTAAGCAAAGATAGGGAAACCTTCCGCTTCGAGTTTAGCGATGGATTCCACTACGCCTGGGTAGCGCGCCAGAACGTCACTTGGGATCTCTGGCAGGCTGATAGATTCGGCAATGATGCGGTTTTTAATATGGCGCTCAAACACCTCGGACAGACCCTGAACGCGGGCTTCATTACGGGTGTTACCTGCGGACATACCGTTGGATACGTACAGGTTGCCGATGATGTTCATCGGAATGTAAACGGTTTGCTCATCAGACTGACGGGTAAACGGCAGGGCACAAATGCCACGCTCGTCGTTACCTGACTGCAAATCAACCAGCATGCCGGCAGCCAGTTCATTATCTGGATCGTAAAACGCGCGCAGGCGGGCATCCAGAATGCCTTCTGGCAGTTCATCACTGTCGGTTAACGGGAACCATTTTTCATTCGGATAATGCACGAATTCGCCGTTAGCGATGGTGTCGCCGAGCCAGAAGTCTGCGAAGAAATAGTTGGTGGACAGACGCTCGAAATACTCACCCAGAGCAGAAGCCAGTGCCGCTTTTTTGGTGGCACCTTTGCCGTTAGTAAAGCACAGCGCACAGTCTGTATCGCGAATATGCACGGACCAGACGTGAGGGACCGGGTTAAGCCATGAGGCTTCTTCGATATTAAAACCCAGGTCGGTCAGTTTTTGCTGGAAGCGAGCAATGGAGTCTTCCAGTGCGGCGTCTTTGCCGGGGATGAATGTTTGAGTCATGGCTATCACTTTTTATCGTACGGAAAGCGCGCAATGATACGGGTTTTGTGTGACAGGCGCTATCTTCGCGAAGGATACGGCGAAAATAAAAGGCTGAACTATGCTTATAGGTAGTAACTTACTGTTAAGGCATAGAAAAATGAAAGCGTTTGATCTTCAACGGATGGCATTCGACAAAGTTCCGTTAGAGTTTTTAGGGGAAGTCGCACTTCGTAGTCTTTATACCTTTATATTGGTATTTCTGTTTCTCAAGATTACCGGACGACGCGGCGTACGTCAGATGTCGTTGTTCGAAGTACTGATTATCCTCACCCTGGGATCGGCGGCGGGAGACGTTGCATTTTACGACGACGTACCGATGGTCCCGGTCTTTATCGTGTTTGTCACTCTGGCCTTGCTCTACCGCCTGGTGATGTGGCTGATGTCGAAAAGTGAAAAACTGGAAGATCTGCTGGAAGGTAAACCCGTAGTCATCGTACAGGAAGGGCAGTTAGCCTGGGAAAAAGTGCGCAGCGCCAACATGACTGAATTTGAGTTTTTTATGGAGCTGCGGCTCAACAGCGTTGAGCAGTTGGGCCAGGTGCGACTCGCCATCATGGAAACCAACGGGCAGATAAGCGTTTATTATTACGAGGACGACGAGGTTAAGCCGGGTCTTTGTATTTTGCCTGACGAGTGCGTAAAGCGCTTCATTGAAGTTCCTGAGTCAGAAGAGTATGCCTGTATACGTTGTAGCCATGTTGTCGCCATGCAGGCGGGAGAGCATCAATTATGTCCCCGCTGTACGAATCCAGAATGGACAAAGGTTAGCAGGGCCAAACGCATCACCTGACAGCGATTTTGTCGGTTTTGTGACGGCGCATCGGTAGATTGTATTGTGTGATGGCGGACACATTTCCGTGGTCATAAGTTTTAGACATTGCGGCGCGTGTCACTGAATGATAAAACCGATATCCACAGTTTTAACTTATTGCTTTTAGCGTGGTGAGGGTAAATGGCTCAGGTCTTCAATTTCAGTTCAGGTCCGGCAATGTTACCGGTGGATGTGCTCAAACAGGCTCAACAGGATCTCTGCGACTGGCAGGGTCTTGGTACATCGGTGATGGAAATCAGCCATCGCGGGAAAGAGTTCATCCAGGTGGCGGAAGAGGCAGAAAAGGATTTTCGCGATCTGCTGAACATTCCCTCGAACTACAAAGTATTGTTCTGCCATGGTGGTGGGCGCGGGCAGTTTGCGGGTATCCCGTTAAACCTGCTGGGTGACAAGACGGCTGCAGACTATGTCGACGCCGGATACTGGGCTGCTAGCGCGGTCAAAGAAGCTCATAAATATTGCACGCCGAATGTTATTGATGCCAAAGTCACCGTTGACGGCCTGCGTGCCGTAAAACCAATGAGCGAATGGCAGCTATCCAGCAACGCCGCCTATCTCCACTATTGCCCGAATGAAACCATCGATGGCATTGCCATTCATGAAACACCAGATTTTGGCGATGATGTTGTCGTCACTGCCGATCTTTCCTCCACCATTCTTTCTGGCCCACTTGACGTTAGCCGCTACGGTGTCATCTATGCCGGTGCACAGAAAAACATTGGCCCGGCAGGCTTGACGCTGGTTATTGTGCGCGAAGATCTGCTGGGTAAAGCGCATAAGGCGTGTCCGTCTATTCTGGATTACACCGTGTTGAACGAAAACGACTCAATGTTCAATACACCGCCAACGTTTGCCTGGTATCTCTCTGGCCTGGTCTTTAAGTGGCTGAAGCAAAACGGCGGCGTGGCGCAGATGGACAAGATTAATCAGCAGAAAGCAACGCTTCTGTATAACACGATCGACGGTAGCGATTTCTATCGCAATGACGTGGCCAAAGCTAACCGCTCGCGTATGAATGTCCCGTTCCAGCTGGCCGACAGCAATCTGGATAAAGTCTTCCTCGAGGAGTCATTTGCGGCGGGCCTGCACGCGCTGAAAGGTCACCGTGTTGTCGGTGGTATGCGCGCTTCTATTTATAACGCGATGCCGCTGGAAGGTGTTAAGACGCTGACTGATTTTATGGTTGATTTCGAACGTCGCCACGGTTAATTGCGCTGTTTTCTCCCCGCAGTTTCTCTGCGGGGTTTTATATTACGTTGAGTTGAGAGTTAAGTTTCATGGAATCCCTGACGTTACAACCTATCGCGCGAGTCGATGGCACCATCAATTTGCCTGGTTCAAAAAGTGTCTCGAACCGCGCCCTGCTGCTGGCAGCTCTGGCAAACGGCACGACCATCCTGACCAATCTGCTGGATAGCGATGACGTTCGCCACATGCTCAATGCGCTAAAGGCGTTGGGAGTTCACTACACGCTGTCTGATGATCGTACCCGCTGCGAAGTGACGGGCAACGGTGGGGCGCTGACGTCGGCAGATGAAATCGAGTTGTTCCTTGGGAATGCGGGAACCGCGATGCGTCCGCTGGCCGCGGCCTTGTGTCTGGGCAGCAACAACATCGTGTTAACCGGCGAACCGCGCATGAAAGAGCGTCCTATTGGGCATCTGGTTGATGCGCTGCGTCAGGGCGGCGCTCAGATTGATTATCTGGAACAGGACAATTATCCGCCACTGCGCCTGCGCGGTGGGTTTACCGGAGGGGAAGTCGAGGTTGACGGCAGCGTCTCCAGCCAGTTTCTCACCGCGCTGCTGATGACCGCGCCGTTGGCACCAAAGGACACGGTTATCACGATTAAAGGTGAGCTGGTTTCCAAACCCTATATTGATATCACGCTGCATCTGATGAAGACGTTTGGCGTAGAGGTTGAAAATCAGGCGTATCAACGCTTTGTGGTTCGCGGCGCGCAATTGTATCAATCGCCTGGCCGTTATCTTGTTGAGGGCGATGCCTCTTCAGCTTCCTATTTCCTTGCCGCAGGTGCCATTAAAGGTGGTACGGTCAAAGTGACCGGAATTGGGCGCAACAGCGTTCAGGGCGATATTCGCTTTGCTGACGTGCTGGAAAAAATGGGGGCAACCGTGACCTGGGGTGATGATTTCATCGCCTGTACGCGTGGTGAGCTGAACGCCATTGACATGGATATGAACCATATCCCTGATGCAGCTATGACCATTGCCACGGCGGCGCTTTTTGCCAAAGGAACCACCACGCTGCGTAACATTTACAACTGGCGTGTGAAAGAGACCGATCGCCTTTTCGCAATGGCTACGGAGCTGCGTAAAGTAGGTGCAGAAGTGGAAGAGGGCGAAGATTACATTCGCGTCACGCCACCTGCTAAACTGCAAGTCGCGGAGATCGGTACCTATGACGATCACCGTATGGCGATGTGTTTCTCGCTGGTGGCGCTATCCGATACGCCAGTCACGATTCTTGATCCGAAATGTACCGCAAAAACCTTCCCGGATTATTTCGCGCAGCTCGCTCGTATCAGCACGCTTGCCTGATAAAATCATGCCGCATCAACGGATGCGGCATTTGCTTACGCTTCCTGACACTGTTCTCGCCCATTTCTTCTACACTCTGCTTCATTAATTCCGTAATTTGCACGCAAAGGTAACAGTTGCGCCCGTTGGCGCGTATAATGCGCGGCGTTCATGTTAACGGTATGCCTTACTGAAGGAGAAAAAGATGACGGCAATTGCCCCGGTAATCACCATTGATGGGCCAAGTGGCGCAGGGAAAGGTACTCTGTGTAAAGCGATGGCAGAAGCATTGCAATGGCATCTTTTAGACTCGGGAGCAATCTATCGCGTACTGGCTTTGGCGGCATTACACCATCATGTGGATGTGGCCTCTGAAGAAGCGCTGGTACCGCTGGCTGCGCATCTCGATGTGCGTTTTGTCTCTACTAACGGCAACCTTGAAGTGATTCTCGAAGGGGAAGATGTCAGCGGTGAAATCCGCACCCAAGAGGTGGCAAATGCGGCTTCTCAGGTTGCAGCCTTCCCACGCGTACGTGAAGCACTGTTGCGTCGTCAGAGGGCCTTCCGTGACGCTCCGGGGCTCATCGCTGACGGGCGTGACATGGGCACGGTGGTATTCCCGGATGCGCCGGTTAAAATTTTCCTTGATGCTTCATCTGAAGAACGTGCGCAGCGTCGCATGCTTCAGTTGCAGGAAAAGGGGTTTAGTGTTAACTTTGATCGCCTTTTATCCGAGATAAAAGAGCGCGACGACCGCGATCGTAATCGTGCTGTAGCACCGCTTGTTCCGGCAGAAGATGCCTTAGTACTGGATTCAACCAGTTTAACTATTGAGCAAGTGATTGAAAAAGCGTTACAATATGCGCGCCTTAAACTGGCTATCGCATAATCGCGACAGAATTTGTAGTACCCCCGCTGCAATGGATTGACGGCGGGTATGTGAAACAACCCCATCCGGCACGGAGCCAGGTGGACGTTATATTAACCTGAAGATTAAACATGACTGAATCTTTTGCTCAACTATTTGAAGAATCCTTAAAAACAATCGAAACCCGTCCGGGTTCCATCGTTCGTGGTGTTGTTGTTGCTATCGACAAAGATATCGTACTGGTTGACGCCGGTCTGAAATCTGAGTCTGCCATTCCGGCAGAGCAGTTCAAAAACGCCCAAGGCGAGTTGGAAATCCAGGTGGGTGACGAAGTTGACGTTGCACTGGATGCAGTAGAAGACGGCTTCGGTGAAACTCTGCTGTCCCGTGAGAAAGCTAAACGTCACGAAGCTTGGATCACGCTGGAAAAAGCTTACGAAGAAGCTGAAACTGTAGTCGGTGTTATCAACGGCAAAGTTAAAGGTGGCTTCACTGTTGAGCTGAACGGTATTCGCGCGTTCCTGCCAGGTTCACTGGTAGACGTTCGTCCTGTTCGCGATACGCTGCACCTGGAAGGCAAAGAGCTTGAGTTCAAAGTCATCAAGCTTGACCAGAAGCGTAACAACGTTGTTGTATCTCGTCGTGCCGTTATCGAATCCGAGAACAGCGCAGAACGCGATCAGCTGCTGGAAAACCTGCAGGAAGGCATGGAAGTCAAAGGTATCGTTAAGAACCTCACTGACTACGGCGCATTCGTTGATCTGGGCGGCGTTGATGGCCTGCTGCACATCACCGACATGGCGTGGAAACGCGTTAAGCATCCAAGCGAAATCGTAAACGTTGGCGACGAAATCACTGTTAAAGTGCTGAAGTTCGACCGCGAGCGTACTCGTGTTTCCCTGGGCCTGAAACAGCTCGGCGAAGATCCATGGGTCGCTATCGCTAAGCGTTACCCAGAAGGTACCCGTCTGACTGGTCGTGTGACCAACCTGACTGATTACGGCTGCTTCGTGGAAATCGAAGAAGGCGTTGAAGGCCTGGTTCACGTTTCAGAAATGGATTGGACCAACAAAAACATCCACCCATCCAAAGTTGTTAACGTTGGTGATGTAGTGGAAGTGATGGTTCTGGATATCGACGAAGAACGTCGTCGTATCTCCCTGGGTCTGAAGCAGTGCAAAAACAACCCATGGCAGCAGTTCGCGGAAACCCACAACAAGGGCGACCGTGTTGAAGGTAAAATCAAGTCTATCACTGACTTCGGTATCTTCATCGGCCTGGACGGCGGCATCGACGGCCTGGTTCACCTGTCTGACATCTCCTGGAATGCTACAGGCGAAGAAGCAGTTCGTGAATACAAAAAAGGCGACGAAATCGCAGCAGTTGTTCTGCAGGTTGACGCAGAACGTGAGCGTATCTCCCTGGGCGTTAAACAGCTCGCAGAAGATCCGTTCAACAACTGGGTTGCTGTGAACAAGAAAGGCGCAATCGTAAACGGTAAAGTCACTGCAGTTGACGCTAAAGGCGCAACCGTAGAACTGGCTGACGGCGTTGAAGGTTACCTGCGCGCTTCTGAAGCTTCACGTGACCGCGTTGAAGATGCGACTCTGGTTCTGAGCGTTGGCGACGATGTTGAAGCTAAGTTCACCGGTGTAGACCGTAAGAACCGCGCAATCAGCCTGTCTGTTCGTGCGAAAGACGAAGCTGATGAGAAAGATGCAATCGCTACTGTTAACAAACAGGAAGATGTAGGTTTCTCCAACAACGCAATGGCTGAAGCTTTCAAAGCAGCTAAAGGCGAGTAATTCAAGCGTTCTGAATCCTTTGAGCTGTAACGCAGTTACCGTTCGAAGAATGACGAGCAGACTTGACAGATTGCAGGATTCGTCCTGTAATCAATAACAAAGGGCGGCTACGGCCGCCCTTGTTTAATAAGCTGTTCAGCTAATTGGTTTGAAGGAACCGGAGGAATCATGACCAAGTCAGAATTGATTGAAAGACTTGCCAGCCAGCAATCGCACATTCCTGCAAAAGCTGTGGAAGATGCCGTTAAAGAGATGCTGGAGCATATGGCCACGACTCTGGCCCAAGGCGAGCGCATTGAAATCCGCGGTTTCGGTAGTTTCTCTCTGCACTATCGTGCACCACGTACCGGGCGTAACCCGAAGACTGGCGATAAAGTGGATCTGGAAGGTAAATACGTTCCGCACTTTAAACCGGGTAAAGAATTGCGCGATCGCGCCAACATTTACGGCAACTGAGTTTTACCAACAGGCAAAACTGGGTCACCAAAAGAAAAAGCACCTTCGGGTGCTTTTTTTATAAGGTCGATTCTTAAACCTGGAGCCGCCTCGTATTTTTGATCCTTA
Source organism: Enterobacter sp. (assembly GCA_022649305.1). GTDB lineage: Bacteria > Pseudomonadota > Gammaproteobacteria > Enterobacterales > Enterobacteriaceae > Enterobacter. The sequence goes on along the minus strand of JALCNW010000088.1, from coordinate 3,441 downwards.
GCGACTGCAAACCGATTTAATCTTTTCAGCCTTCGCAGTAATTCCCTCATTTCCTGTCTGACACTCTCCTTTTCCTGCTGCACACTACCCGAAAACAGGGAGGTGTGAATGAGTATCCCCGCGCTGAGCGCATGTCTAATCACGGCCATATTGCCATTGCTTTGGTTGTCCGCATTGCCAGCGTTATCACTTGTGTGGGCGTGCATCGCTATCGGCATTTTGCTCGCGTTTCAGCGTCCTGCCTGGCTACGTTTCGCTGGATTATGGGTCATTTTCTTTGCATGGGGCGTGTTAGCTGCACTGGAGGCCGTCTGGCCAATGCAACATCTGACGGCGGGCCCGCAGCAGGCCGAAGTCATATTGACGGCCACCGACGGGGCAACAACGCATCGAGGCAACATCGTGAGTCTGAACGGCAAACCCTGGTTTTCGTCGACAGGGATCACTGTATATGGCAATTACCTACCCCAGGCAGCATGCGCGGGGCAACGTTGGGCGATGACCTTACGTCTGCGTGCTGCTCATGGCGAGCTTAATGATGGCGGATTTGACTCACAGCGCAACGCGCTTGCCATGCATCAACCCTTGAGTGGACGTTTTACACATGCCGAGGTACTGGAGGCGACCTGTAGTCTTCGCTCCCGCTATCTGGATTCGCTCACGGCAACGTTGACACCCTATAGGTGGGGCACGGTAATTCTTGGTTTGGGTATGGGCGAACGACTGGCTGTGACGCCGGAAGTCAAAAAGCTCATGCGTGAAACAGGGACATTGCATCTGATGGCTATCTCCGGCTTGCATATTGCTCTGGCCGCATCGATAGTTTGGCTGCTGGTTCGGGGACTCCAGTTTTTGATTCCTTGTCGATGGATTGACTGGCGCATGCCTTTGCTCGCGGGGGTATGTTTCGCCGCATTTTATGCCTGGCTAACGGGAATGCAGCCCCCTGCATTGCGCACTGTCGTCTCCCTCGCGATCCTTGCACTGCTGCGTATCAGCGGTCGTCAGTGGTCACCCTGGCAGGTCTGGCTAAGCTGCGTTGCCGCGATTCTCTTTCTCGATCCGCTCGCGGTGCTCTCACAAAGCCTGGCGCTCTCTGCCTTTGCTGTTGCTGCGCTTATCTTCTGGTATCAGTGGTTACCCATTCCTGAGTGGCAGACAACCCGATGGGCAAAACCGCTTATCAATTTACTTCATTTGCAACTGGGAATGCTGTGTTTGTTGCTTCCCTTGCAGGTCGTCATTTTTCACGGGATCAGTCTCTCATCGCTTATTGCGAATATCGTTGCCGTACCGCTGGTGACGTTTATTTCGGTTCCGTTGATTCTGAGCGGGATGCTGTTGCATCTCTTTCCACTTGGTTCGATAGAAACGAAGATATGGTCTCTTGCGGACAAATCGCTGGAAGGCCTTTTTTGGCTGTTAAACGGTCTGCCAGATGGCTGGCAGGATGTTGATGAACGTTGGTTTACCCTCACTTTTGCACCCTGGCTTGCGCTGATGGCCTGGCGCTTTCGTGGCTGGAGGAGCATACCAGCGGTTTGCGCTGCCTGCGGCGTACTCATGACATTCCCACTCTGGCGGGTCGTTAAAAACGACAGTTGGACAGTGCATATGCTGGATGTGGGGCAAGGACTAGCGCTGGTGGTAGAACGCCATGGAAAAGCGATTATGTACGACACGGGTCTTGCATGGCCCGGTGGCGACAGTGCGAAACAGATAATCATCCCCTGGCTTCGTTGGCATCATCTGACGCCTGAAGGTGTCATCATTAGCCATGAACATCTGGATCACATCGGTGGGCTAAATTCTCTTCGGGAGGAATGGCCAGCGCTATGGATTCGGAGTCCGTTACGCTGGGCTGGTCATCGCCCCTGCTTTCGGGGCCAGCAATGGCGATGGCAGGGGCTAAACTTCACGGTTCATTGGCCACCGGAAGATTATCAGGGTCAGGGTAATAATCATTCTTGCGTGGTTAAAATTGATGATGGCAAACATAGTGCATTATTAACAGGTGATATTGAGGCCAAGTCTGAGCAGGCAATGTTAAGTCATCGCTGGCAGTTTCTAACGTCTACACTTATTCAGGTACCGCATCATGGTAGCAATACGTCTTCGTCCTTACCGCTCGTACAGCGTGTGGAAGGAACCCTCGCGCTAGCCTCGGCGGCGCGTTACAACGCATGGCGCTTTCCATCGAAACACGTGGTGGGGCGCTACACTAAGGAGGGTTATTCGTGGTTCGATACACCCCATTCTGGCCAAATCTCAGTCAGCTTTTCATCACATGGCTGGGAAATCCAACGCTTACGAGATCAAATTTTACCTCGTTGGTATCATCAGTGGTTTGGCGCGCCCGTAGATAACGGGTAGAATATGCGGCTATTTCAATAAATGCTGGTTTTATGAATGCATAACGACAAAGATCTCTCCACGTGGCAGACCTTCCGCCGACTCTGGCCGATGATTGCACCTTTTAAAACAGGTCTGATGGTGGCAGGCGTCGCGTTAATCCTGAACGCAGCCAGCGATACATTTATGCTATCGCTCCTCAAACCGTTATTGGACGACGGTTTTGGTAAGACGGATCGCTCAGTGTTGCTATGGATGCCTCTGGTGGTTATTGGACTGATGATCCTGCGCGGTATCACCAGCTATGTTTCAAGTTACTGTATCTCCTGGGTGTCGGGGAAAGTCGTGATGACGATGCGCCGTCGGCTCTTTGGCCATATGATGGGCATGCCGGTCGCTTTCTTTGATAAACAATCCACCGGAACCTTGCTGTCACGTATCACCTACGATTCCGAGCAGGTCGCTTCTTCCTCTTCAGGTGCATTGATAACCGTAGTGCGTGAAGGTGCATCAATCATCGGTTTATTCATATTGATGTTCTACTACAGCTGGCAGCTCTCAATTATCCTGATTGTTCTGGCGCCTATTGTCTCGATTGCCATTCGCGTAGTTTCCAAGCGTTTTCGTAGCATCAGCAAAAATATGCAGAATACGATGGGGCAGGTGACAACCAGCGCTGAACAAATGCTGAAAGGCCATAAAGAAGTACTGATCTTCGGCGGCCAGGAAGTAGAAGCAAAACGCTTTGATAAAGTCAGCAACAAGATGCGCTTGCAGGGGATGAAAATGGTTTCGGCCTCCTCTATCTCCGATCCGATTATCCAGTTGATTGCATCACTGGCGCTGGCATTTGTCCTCTACGCCGCGAGCTTCCCGAGCGTCATGGAGACATTGACTGCCGGTACGATCACCGTCGTGTTCTCGTCAATGATCGCGCTGATGCGTCCTCAGAAATCGCTCACAAACGTCAACGCGCAGTTCCAGCGCGGTATGGCGGCTTGTCAGACGCTGTTCAGCATTCTGGATTCCGAACAGGAAAAAGACGAAGGTAAGCGCGTTATCGAACGTGCCCGTGGTGATGTGGAATTC
>JALCNW010000087.1 GCA_022649305.1 Enterobacter sp. | reverse complement strand
AGAAGTGAAACGCCGTAGCGCCGATGGTAGTGTGGGGTCTCCCCATGTGAGAGTAGGGAACTGCCAGGCATCAAAATTTAGAGTGCTGATATGGCTCAGTTGGTAGAGCGCACCCTTGGTAAGGGTGAGGTCCCCAGTTCGACTCTGGGTATCAGCACCACTTCATACGTGGTTGAAGTTCGGCACATAGTAAAAGAATTTGTCTGGCGGCTTTAGCGCGGTGGTCCCACCTGACCCCATGCCGAACTCAGAAGTGAAACGCCGTAGCGCCGATGGTAGTGTGGGGTCTCCCCATGTGAGAGTAGGGAACTGCCAGACATTAATTAAGTGAAGAGGCCATCCGAAAGGATGGCCTTTTTGCATTGGTATTAATGGATAACTTGCGATAAAAATGCACGCGTACGTTCTGATTTAGGATGTGCGAAAAATTCATCCGGTGGCGCTTGCTCGACAATTTCACCTCTGTCCATAAAGATTACCCGGTCCGCAACTGTCCTGGCGAACCCCATCTCATGTGTAACGCAGAGCATTGTCATACCTGATTGGGCAAGGCCCACCATTGTATCCAGTACTTCTTTCACCATTTCTGGGTCGAGAGCTGATGTGGGCTCATCGAACAACATAATTTTGGGTTTCATACAAAGCGAACGAGCGATCGCCACACGTTGTTGTTGCCCGCCTGATATTTGTCCCGGGAATTTATTCGCATGCTCAGCTATGCGAACACGTTCCAGATAGTGCATTGCCAGTGCTTCAGCTTCTTTCTTCGACATCTTTTTAACCCAGATCGGGGCTAGCGTGCAGTTTTGCAAAACGGTCAGGTGTGGGAATAGGTTGAAATGTTGAAATACCATTCCCACTTCCTGTCGGACACGTTCGATGTTGCGAATGTCTTCATCCAGTTCAATTCCATCTACCACAATACGTCCTTGCTGATGCTCTTCAAGATGGTTAATGCAACGTATCGTTGTGGATTTCCCTGAGCCAGACGGCCCACATAAAACGATACGCTCTCCTTGCCGCACCTTAAGGTTAATATCTTTTAATACGTGAAACTGCCCGTACCACTTATTGACGTTTTCCAGGGTAATCATCGCGTCAGCGGGGGTCATCGTAATTTTGCTCATACATTCCTCAGTGCGGTGTACGCCCGGTGTTAAAGCGCTTTTCCAGATGTTGGCTATAGCGCGACATGCTAAAACAGAAAATCCAGTAAACAAGAGCGGCAAAAACATAGCCTTCAGTCGACATACCAAGCCAGACTGGATCGACCGTGGCCTGCTGCACACTACTGAAGAGGTCAAACAGGCCAATAATGATGACCAGACTGGTGTCTTTAAAGAGTGCGATAATGGTGTTCACCAGCCCTGGAATAACCAGTTTGAGTGCTTGCGGTAATATCACCAGTCCCTGCGTCTTCCAGTAACCAAGCGCCAGCGATTCAGCTGCTTCATATTGACCTTTCGGTAGAGCCTGAAGTCCGCCACGAACCACTTCGGCGACATAAGCGGACTGGAATAAAACGACTCCGACAAGGGCGCGAATCAGTTTATCGATTGTTGTCCCTTCAGCCATAAAAAGCGGCAACATGACGGAAGACATAAACAGCACAGTGATTAACGGTACGCCGCGCCAGAATTCGATAAAGAGTACCGAAAGCACGCGCACTACGGGCATGGTCGAGCGACGCCCGAGAGCGAGTAAGATGCCCAACGGTAGTGCGCCGGCTATTCCTACAGAGGCGATAATCAGCGTCAGCGTCAACCCACCCCATTGGCGAGTTTCGACTTGCTCCAGCCCCAGAATCCCGCCATATAGCAGTAGCCAGACAACCAACGGATAAATCACCGCCCAGCCAGCAATATATCGGCCACGATGCGGCATGCGTTTCCAAAACATTGGCGCGATCGATATCAAACCAATAATCAGCGCCACATTAATACGCCAACGCTGATCGTGCGGATACAACCCATACATGAATTGACCGAAACGCTCGTGGATAAATACCCAACATGCGCCCGCTTTCGTGCAATCGGCGCGTGTGGAACCCACCCAATTAGCCTGGAAGAGTACCCAATTAAATAACGGAGGAAGCAGTTGCCACATCAAACCTATGCAGATAATTGTCAGCAGACTGTTACTCCACGAGGAGAACAAATTTTTGCGCGCCCACGCAATGAATTGCCAATTTCCTTTGCTGGACGGACGCGGGGCGTGTGACAGTACGGCTTTTGTCATCATGATTCCTTAGCGCTCAACCAGTGCAATACGACGGTTATAAATATTCATCAACAAGGAAATCGTCAGGCTGATCATCAGATAAACCGACATTGTGATGGCGATGGTCTCGATAGCTTGACCGGTTTGGTTGAGTACCGTTCCTGCGAACAGTGACACCATATCGGGATAGCCAATCGCGGCAGCAAGTGAGGAGTTTTTTGCGATATTGAGGTACTGGCTGGTTAGCGGGGGGATTATCACGCGTAAGGCCTGCGGAATAATCACCTGGCGTAGCGTCACTGGGTTTGGTAATCCCAACGATCGTGCCGCCTCATGTTGTCCATGAGGAACAGCCTGAATACCCGACCTGATAATTTCAGCAATAAACGCAGAAGTATAAATTGATAAAGCGAGCGTCAATGCTGCCAGTTCAGGAATCAGCACCATTCCTCCGCGGAAGTTAAACCCACGAAGTTGTGGAATATCCCAATGTAAAGCCGCGCCGAAAACCCAGTGTGCGAGTAGCGGTAAACCCACTATCAGTGCTACTCCAACTGGCCACGTCCTGCGAAGTTGGCCGGTCTTTATCTGAAGTGCGCGGTTATAGCGAAACAATCCGACAAATATTGCGATAGCCATAACAATGGCGGCGATAAATGCATAAACTCCCTCGCCAGATAATGGCGACGGGATGTAAAGTCCACGATTACTTAAGAAAAACAGATCAAAAGCATCTACTGCCTGACGTGGGCCCGGTAAGTTACGAAGGACTGCAAAATACCAAAAAAAGATCTGCAGTAGCGGGGGAATATTGCGGAACGTCTCAATATAAATTGTTGAGAGTTTACGTAATAGCCAGTTTTCTGACAGACGTGCCAGACCCAGGAAAAAGCCAAGAAAAGAGGCAAATACAATACACAACGCCGAGACAAGCAGTGTATTGAGCAAACCGACGAGAAACACTCGGCCGTATGTATCTCCTTCCTGATAGTCAATTAAGTGCTGCACAATTCCAAACCCTGCACTGCGATCCAGGAACGCAAAGCCGGAGGTAATACCGCGGTTGCTAAGATTAGTCACCGTGTTGTGAATTAAATAAATCGCGACAACCACGACGGCGACAATAGCTATGATTTGAAATAGCCAGGCGCGAACCGCGGGATGAGAAAAGGAAAGTTTTCCTTTTACGGCTGAGCGGCGATGGGGCATAAAAACCTCGGTAACCATGACTCTGGACTGGGCACTACATGTGCAGTGCCCGTTACAGCTACTGCTTAACGTACTGGCGGAGCGTACTGAATGCCGCCATTGTTCCAGAGATTATTCTGGCCGCGTTTGATCTTCAGTGGGCTCTCAGATCCAACGTTACGCTCGAAGATCTCAGCATAGTTACCCACGTGTTTGATGATGTTATAAGCCCATTTATTATCGAGCTTAAGATCTTTGCCGTAGTCACCTTCTTTACCCAGAAGATGCGCCATATCCGGAGTCGTCGGATTTGCGGCTTTTTCATCGACATTTTTCGAGTTAATGCCCATCTCTTCTGCGTTCAGCATGGCAAACAACGTCCAGCGAACGATTGAGAACCAGTCTTCATCGCCACGGCGAACTACCGGTCCCAGTGGTTCTTTCGAAATCACCTCCGGCAGAACGATCCATTCAGCAGGATTACTCAGTTTAATGCGCAAAGCATATAGCTGAGATTGGTCAGAGGCCAAGGTATCGCAACGGCCCGATTCCAGCGCTTTGGCGGATTCATCCGAGCGATCAAAGGTGACTGGCGTATATTTCATTTTATTGGCTTTGAAATAGTCAGCGACGTTCAACTCGGTATCAGTACCTGCCTGAATACACACGGTTGCACCGTCGAGTTCTTTAGCGCTCTTCAGGCCAGCTTTATTATGGGTAAGAAAACCGATACCGTCATAGTAAGTCACACCCGTAAATGACATCCCCATTCCTGCATCGCGGGAAGAGGTCCAGGTGGTATTACGTGAAAGCATATCCACTTCACCGGATTGCAGCGCCGTGAAGCGTTCCTTCGCGGTCAACGGGGTATATTTTACTTTAGTATCATCTCCAAAGAGAGCCGCCGCCACACCACGACACACGTCAACATCAATACCGGTAAATTTGCCGTTTGCATCGGCGTAAGAGAAGCCGGGCAGCCCATCACTAATACCACATTGTACAAAGCCTTTCTTTTTAACGGCATCCAAAGTGGTGCCTGCATGCGCCTGACTGGCTACAACAAACAACATGCCCGCAGCGGCCAGGCTGGCTATCATCGTCTTTTTCATAATGCATCCTGTGTAGCGAAATTTATCGTTATAAAGAGTCGTTTTGAAATGCTTATACCTGTCTGTGGCGTTGGCCGACGTTTATAAAGCAAACGTAATGCCAGTTTTAACATTCGGCTAAAAAGGAGATAGCAGAACGCACAATGCTGAGTGTAGACAGGGATAAATAATTTAAGCGCCCTGAAATGGTGCGAAATCACAACCTGCGCCACAAATTAGAGCAAAAGTTGATTAGGCGTGAATAAAACTAGAAGGGTAGTTTCTGAAGTGAATATTGGCAGAGTATTAAACGGCATTAATTTGTGAAAAATATCACGTTAAAATATGAAACTAAAAAATAACCGCGAAAAAGGTGTGAGAGCAATCAGATATTCATATAGGTGAGGGGATGAAAAAGAACATTTTTTTAACGTAGGAAGAAATGACTGCACTCTTTTAAAGCAAAAGCACGGGATAAACCGCACTTTTGCTTAAATCATTCTATTTAGTTAAGGCGACGATGCCCAGTGTCAGACCTGCGATAGCGGCAGCACCGCCTGCAATCGCTCCTGCTGTCTCCCAGTTATCCTGGGTAGTGCCTTTCATACAGGTATTAGTATGAACCAGTCGGCCTTGATCGTCGTATACCGGTACACACGGAGAATCGTGCGCGCAGCCAGCTAATAGCGCAGCGAGCAGTGCAACGGAAATGAATCTTTTCATGGTGTTACCTCAGAATTAAATCTCTACTCGCTATAAACCTGTTGGGTTGTTTAACGAACTGTTAGCCATTTTACCATCAGTACAAACGGAGGGAACACGAGGAATAATCTCAAATTATGTGGATTGTAAAAATAGTGGAGAAAATGCAGTGGTAATAAATATCGTCCGCACTAAAGGAAAATAAGACGATGCTATTTTTATTAGCAGACAAATTAATATTGTGACGTCAAAAAAGTTAACTTGCTGTTTAGATTGAAAAGAAAAAGGCGTCGAATGACGCCTTTTATGTTGATTATTCTACATGACGATTAAACCTTCGTCTGACAACCACGAAGAATACAGGCACGAAGAAAATCGCTAATAGCGTTGCCGACAGCATTCCCCCCATAACCCCGGTACCGACAGCATTCTGTGCGCCACTACCCGCTCCGCTACTGATAACCAGCGGCATGACGCCAAGAATGAATGCCAGAGAAGTCATCAGAATCGGACGAAGGCGCATTCGTGATGCCTCTAGCGTCGCTTCGATGATACCTTTCCCCTCTTTATCCATGAGATCTTTAGCAAATTCGACAATAAGAATCGCATTCTTGGCGGATAACCCAATGGTCGTCAGAAGACCCACCTGGAAGTAGACGTCATTATTCAGTCCACGCAGCGAAGCGGCGAGGAGGGCACCAATCACGCCTAATGGCACCACCAGCATCACGGAGAATGGAATTGACCAGCTCTCGTAAAGCGCCGCCAGACACAGGAATACCACAATCAGCGAAATAGCATATAACGCCGGTGCCTGATTGCCAGATAAACGTTCCTGATAAGACATCCCTGTCCAGTCGTAACCAATCCCGGACGGCAATTTCTGGGCGAGGCTTTCCATCATGACCATCGCTTCACCTGTACTTTTACCCGGTGCGGATTCTCCCAGAATTTCCATGGATGGCATCCCGTTGTAGCGTTCCAGGCGTGGCGATCCGGAAATCCAACGCGAAGTGCTGAAGGCTGAGAAGGGAACCATTTCTCCATTTGAACTGCGTACGTACAGATTATTGATATCACCCGGCAACATACGGAACTGGGCTTCAGCCTGCGCGTAAACCTTTTTCACGCGACCGTGATCAATAAAGTCATTAACGTAGGTCCCACCCAGTGCAGTAGATATAGTCTGATTAATATCAGATACACTGACGCCCAGAGCCTGCGCTTTCTCCTGATCGACATCCAGCTTAAATTGTGGAGTATCTTCAAGACCGTTAGGACGTACGCGAACCAACAGATCGGGATGATCTTTTACCATGCCCAGCAGCTGGTTTCGTGCCTGAGTCAGCTGAGTATGCCCTAGGTTTGCCTGATCGATTAACTCAAAGTCGAACCCTGTCGCAGTACCCAATTCAATGATCGCTGGCAAGTTGAATGGGAAGACAAGACCATCTTTTATCTGGCTAAAGGCTTTTGTTGCACGGCCCACTATTGCACCGACACCATTTTCTTTGCCCGGACGATCTTCCCATGGCTTGAGGCTCACAAATGCGATGCCGGCGTTTTGACCTTGACCACTAAAACTAAAGCCGTTAACGGTGAAGACCGATTCAACGTTTGCCTTTTCTTTAGTGAGGTAGTACTGCTGAACCTGATCCAGAATTTGCTGCGTACGCGTTTGCGTAGCACCTGCCGGCAACTGCACCATCGTCATAAATACGCCCTGATCTTCTTCGGGCAGGAATGAGGTTGGCAGCTTCAAAAAGAGTACCGCCATGCCGCCAACAATCAGTACATAGACCACCAGATAGCGGCCAGTTTTACGTAAAATCCCGCTGACGCTATTGCTGTAATGGTCCACGCTCTTATCAAAGAGGTTATTAAACCAACCAAAGAAACCGCCTTTTTTCTCATGTCCAGCAGAGGGTTGCTTCAGTAAGGTGGCACACAGCGCTGGGGTCAGAATCAAGGCAACCAGAACCGAGAGCGCCATGGCAGAGACAATGGTCAGTGAGAACTGGCGGTAAATTGCACCCGTTGAACCACCAAAAAACGCCATAGGGATAAATACCGCTGAAAGCACCATCGCGATACCCACCAGAGCACCCTGAATTTGCTCCATGGATTTCTGCGTCGCCTCTTTTGGCGGCAAGTTTTCTTCCACCATGACGCGTTCGACGTTCTCAACCACCACTATCGCATCATCAACCAGCAAGCCAATGGCGAGCACCATCCCAAACATCGTCAGGGTATTGATTGAAAAACCAAAGGCGGCCAGTACGGCAAACGTACCCAGCAATACAACCGGCACTGCAATCGTTGGGATGAGCGTGGCGCGCAGGTTTTGCAGGAACAAGTACATCACGAGGAAGACGAGGATAATTGCCTCAAACAGCGTTTTGACAACCTCATGGATGGAGATCTTAACGAACGGCGTGGTGTCATAGGGATAGACAACTTTCAGTCCCTGTGGGAAGAAAGACTGGAGTTCCGCCAGTTTTGATTTAATAGCAGCGGCCGTATCCAGGGCGTTTGCACCTGTTGCGAGCTTAATCCCAAGACCTGTTGCTGCCTGGCCGTTGATCTTGGTCACCATGTTGTAGTTCTCACCGCCAAGCTCAACGCGAGCCACATCTTTAAGGCGAACCATCGATCCATCTTGGTTCACTTTAAGCGTGATGTTGCGGAACTCCTCCGGCGTTTTCAAACGCGTTTGCGCAATGATAGACGCATTCAACTGTTGCCCAGGTACGGAAGGTGTCCCGCCCAATTGACCGGCGGCAATCTGGTTGTTCTGGGTCTTAAGCTGATTGATGACATCCAGCGGAGTCAGCTGATATTTATTCAGTGCATTGCTATCAAGCCAGATACGCATCGCATATTGCGCGCCAAAAAGCTGCACATCACCCACGCCAGAGGTTCGGCTGATGGCATCCTTAACGTTTGAAGCCACATAGTCCGAGATATCATCCTGGGACAGATTTTTGTTATCAGAGACAAACCCTGCGACCAGCAGGAAGCTACTGCTGGACTTTTCTACACTAATACCCTGTTGCTGCACTTCTTGCGGCAGTAAAGGCATCGCCAGCTGGAGTTTGTTCTGCACCTGTACCTGGGCGATATCCGGATCGGTACCTGACTGGAAGGTGAGCGTAATGGTCACGCTCCCCGAAGAGTCGCTGGTGGACGACATGTACATAAGATTATCGATGCCGTTCATGTTCTGTTCGATAACCTGCGTTACGGTATCCTGCACCGTTTGCGCATCTGCGCCCGGATAAGTTGCCGAAACGGCAACGGCGGGTGGTGCAATAGTCGGATATTGCGCCACGGGAAGCTGGAGAATAGCCAGCCCGCCCGCAATCATCAGAATGATGGCGAGAACCCAGGCAAAAATCGGCCTTTGAATAAAGAAATTAGCCATTTTGTAATCCCTTAACTGGCTTTATTAGCGGCTGAATCAGGGGTTGCCACTACGGTGGCGCCGGGACGGGCCTTTTGCAGGCCGCTCACGATAACGCGGTCACCGTTTTTCAACCCTTCCGTAATGAGCCAGCGATCGCCAATGGCCTGTGGGGCAACGACGGTGCGGGATTCAACCTGATTTTTTTCGTTTACAACGAGGACGGTAGCATCACCCCGAGGCGTACGGGTGACGCCCTGCTGCGGAACCAGGATCGCGTCAGGTCGTACACCTTCGTCGATTCGTGCTCGTACAAACATGCCTGGCAACAGCATATGTTGGGGATTCGGGAAGACTGCTCGAAGCGTAATGGAGCCTGTGCTTTCGTCGACGGTGACATCGGAGAACTGCAATGTGCCTTTTTCTGAGTAAGGTTGACCATTTTCCATTAACAGCTGAACGCTGCTGCTGCCTTCCCCTTTCTGCAAGCTGGACTGTTTCATCTGCATAAAGTCATTGCTGGATTGCGTCACATCCACATAGATAGGGTCGAGCTGCTGTACGGTTGCCAGGGCAGAAGCCTGACCATTTGTGACCAGTGCTCCTTCGGTAACGCTAGATTTACCAATTCGTCCGCCGATAGGCGAAGACACTTTGGTGTAGGCAAGATTAATGCGAGCCGTCTCAACACCAGCTTTTGCGGCGATAACACTCGCATCTGCTTGCCTGGCGTTGGCAACTGACTGATCGTACTCTTGTTTACTCACATACTGCGTACCAACCAGCGGAACGTAGCGTTTCACAGTTAAATGCGCGATGTTTGCAGCGGCCTCGGCTTTTACAAGCTCGCCTTTGGCGCTGTCATAGGCTGCCTGATAGGTTGCTGGGTCGATCTGATAGAGAGAATCGCCCGCTTTGACATCGCTACCTTCAGTGAAATTACGTCGTAAAATGATACCACTCACCTGCGGGCGAACTTCAGCAACGCGAAATGCGTCGGTTCTACCGGGCAACTCGGTCGTTACTGCAAGGGGGGCACTCTTCACAACATAGACAGTTACCTGCGGTGCCTGCACGTGTTGCTGCGGATTATCAGATGTGTCGCAGCCCGCAAGCAGCGTAGCGCAGACAATAAAACCGGATAAAGGTAAAAGCCTGAAATGTGTGGTCATTACTGTTCCTTTAAAAACAATAAACTGATATTTGCCGTGAATAAATGAAGAGATGCGCAGGGGCAAAGAGTCAGAAAGTTAGCGCACATAATAATGAGGTGTCTTGAAGTTGTTTAATTTATAAGTGCGGCTGACGGCACGTAAACGCAAAAATCAGAATCTGACACCGTTAATCAACGATATAGTGAAGAAGATAGAACGCATTATTTTTATTTTCTCACTGAATAACTCATGTGTTATTTGTATTTAATTATCATGATTCATTCGTGTGGTTTATTAATCATTCAAATTCACTTTTTTTGTACAGAATGAATTTAATTGTTGAGCAATACTTTGACGACTACGTCAGCAAGTCGATTTCCTTGTTTTCGTAGCAACATGTATGGGCAATGAGTAACCGTTATGGCGCGTAAAACGAAAGAAGAAGCACAGAAAACCCGGCAGTTACTCATCGAATCCGCTATCGCGGAGTTTGCAACGCGGGGTGTTGCGAACACCACATTGTCCGACATCGCTGAAGCGGCGGGTGTGACACGTGGGGCGGTGTATTGGCATTTCACCAGTAAGCTGGAACTCTTCAATGCAATATGGGAACAACAGTTGCCTTTGTGCGACCTCATTCACGATAGGCTGACTCTGGCAGGCAATGACGATCCCTTACTCGTCCTTCGCGAACGTTTTATCACTGCGTTGCAATATATTGCCCGTGAACCACGGCAACATGCGCTATTACAAATTCTGTATCACAAATGTGAATTTCATTATGAAATGACGTCAGAATATGAAATTCGGAAACGAATTGGTTTTAATTATGAGAATGTGCGAGAACTGTTAGGGAATTGTCTATCTCAAGGTCTCATTTCTGCACAGGTTAACGTTGAGGTGGCGTTAATTGTTTTCCATGGCTTCTTCAGCGGGCTCATTAAAAACTGGTTAATGGACAGTGAAAGTTTCAACCTTTATCAGCAAGCACCTGTGCTGGTAGATAATATCCTGGCGACGCTGCACATTACGCGCGTGCCGCCAGTCATTTACCCCGTCGCCTCATGATATCGGATGGCTATCCTGATAGTGAGCGTTGAATCTTTCGGCATTGTTGCAAAGTTCCTCAACCGTTTCAGCCGTTACGGGTTTCCCTAACAGATAGCCCTGGAGCGTGTTGCAGCCCAGCTGTGTTAGAAATTCCTGCTGAGCTTTAGTCTCAACGCCTTCCGCGACGACTTTTAGATTAAGCGTTTTCGCGAGGGCCACAATCGCCGATACAATGGTGGCATCATCACTCTCGCCACTCAATTCTTTCACAAAAGCGCGGTCGATTTTCAGTTCGCAGGCCGGTAGACGTTTTAGATAAAGAAGGCTTGAATAGCCCGTACCAAAATCATCAATTGAGGCTTTTACCCCTGCATCCGTTAGCTCTGTTAACACCCTCACGCTTTCATCAGGATTACTCATTGCGGTAGTTTCCGTGACTTCCAGGATTAACGTTTCTGGTGGAAGATCGTGTCGCGCCAGACAATCAAGTACGGTATTAACTAATGACGGTTGCTCAAACTGAAGCGTCGAAAGGTTAACCGCCATAGACCAGTCCGTGTGGCCCTGAAGGTGCCACACGCGTAACTGTCGGCATGCTTCATTTATCACCCAATTACCAATCGGGATGATCAAACCGGTTTTTTCCGCCAGTTGTAGAAAGACATCAGGAGTTAACAGCCCTTGTTTCGGATGCTGCCAGCGCAGCAGTGCTTCGAAACCCAGGATAGGGCCAGCCGGGGCATGGAATTTAGGCTGATAATGCAAACGTAATTCATTCCTGTCTACCGCCAACCATAGATCGTTCATCAGCTGTAGATGTGTCTGAGCCAACGTATTCATAGACGGCTGGAAAAAATGATAGCCGTTACGCCCGACGTGCTTGGTGTGATACATCGCCGCATCGGCATTAAACATCAACTCGCGATCGGTTTTTCCATCATGCGGATACAATGCGATACCGATGCTGACGGTGACGACCAGTTCATAAGGTTCCACGTTGAAAGGGCTGTCAATGGCACGCACGAGCGCATTAGCCAGTGAGGCGGCATCGTCCGGACCGCCGATCTCCACGAGCAGAACGAACTCATCACCGCCAATGCGCGCAAGCGTAAACTGGCCTTTAAGTGGCAACATGAGCCGCCTGGTGACAGCGATTAGCAGCTTATCGCCAACATCATGACCATAGGCGTCATTCACCGTTTTGAATCCGTCCAGATCCATAAACATCAGCGCGAAGTGGGTTCCCTCGCGGTCCGCCTTGCTAATGGCTTGATCCAGGCGGTCTTCCAGAAGAACACGATTAGGCAAGCGCGTCAGGGTATCGTGTAGCGCCAACTGAGCCAGCTCGCGGTTGGCCTCGGCCAGAGAAGATGCCAGCAGCGATGTCCGGGCCTGTAGTCGGGCATCAAGCATAGAAATCAGCAGCGTAATGCCCAAAATAGACAGGGCGACGACGCTCACCAAAACCGCTAACCAACTACCGTTAATACCGTGATGTTGCATCATGGTCGTTGCAGGGAATTGCGCCGCTTTCATACCCGCATAGTGCATACCCGCGATCGCTATTCCCATAGTGATCGCAGCACCCAGACGCATCAGCGCAACCTGTGCGGCTTCGTGACGCAATCGAAACGTCAGCCACAATGCCGTCAGCGATGCAGCTAATGCAATGACTACGGAGAGCGTGACCCAGCTTTTATCCCAAATAATCCCGGGTGTAACTTCCAGCGCGGCCATACCCGTGTAATGCATGGCAACAATACCCATTCCCATCACTAACGCGCCGGGTAGCAGGCGGCGAAGACGCAGCTGTTCTGTACTGACAAGCCAGAGGGCGAACATCGATGAGCCAATCGCAATGATCATCGAGAGCACGGTGATCGCAATGTTGTAGCTCATGCTCATGGAGATATCCATCGCCAGCATGCCGATGAAATGCATTGCCCAAACGCCGATTCCCATCGCGACACCACCACCCGCCAGCCAAATACGCGCAGCGATACCCTGACTCCCGGCCACGCGTGCAGCCATGTTGAGAGCGGTGTAAGCAGCAAGAATGGCAACAGCAAACGAGATGACTACGAGTATTTGGTTGTATTGGCTAACCAGCATGGTCTGTTTAACTCATTCTTTGTGAGAGGGTGAGGAATAGCATTTGAAAAGGGCTGAGACATTATCACCGTAAGGTAATGACGAAAAGGGATTTAAATCCCTGTTTTTAATGGGTGAAAGCGATGTTTTTCACGACGTTCGAAGATTAATCGAGATCTGAACAGTTCACTAATTTTAGCGGATTCACGGAATTCATATTGCGACACTTATCGATTTCGGTGCTTAGGATCTCAATCCACTGCATGAGCAGCGCATCAAAGATGAAAACCGTGACAGCAAATACAACCAGCCACCCGTATTTACGAATCATTGTGTCATTCCGTGGTTATAAATCGCTAAAAGTGGTGGAAATATACACGAAAAGCAGAGGTTTAAAAGGAAGATAGTCCAACGTTTACAAAGCGTTGACGGTCCGGATTGCAGGCAATAAAAAAGGCGCTTCCCCATGCCGAGTAGCGCCTTTTTAAACAAACACTTAGCTGATTAGTATCAGTTCATGCCGTATTTTTTCAATTTCTTACGCAGGGTACCACGGTTGATACCCATCATCAGGGCAGCGCGGGTTTGGTTACCGCGGGTGTATTGCATCACCATGTCCAACAGTGGCTGTTCAACTTCAGCCAGTACCAACTCATACAGGTCACTCACATCTTGACCATTCAGTTGAGCAAAATAGTTCTTCAGTGCTTGTTTAACCGAGTCACGGAGAGGTTTTTGAGTCACCTGATCCTGAGAGTTAACGGTAGAAACGGTCAGTACGTCAGAATTTACGCGTTGTTCGAACATAGTTCTGTCAGCTCTTTATTTCTGTTTACGCAAAATTTTCGAAGTATGCCTCCAACGCCTCCAGCTGTACGCTGGCATCCTCTATGGCGTTGAATGTGCGCCGAAACTGGTCATTTGGAGCGTGTTCCTGTAGATACCAGGATACGTGTTTACGCGCAATTCGGTACCCCTTTGCCTGACCATAAAAGTCATGCAGTTCCCGAATATGTGCACAAAGCAAGCGCTTAACCTCTGCCAGAGGCAGTGGAGCAAGCAACTCCCCAGTGTCCAGATAATGCTGGATTTCCCGAAAGATCCAGGGTCTTCCCTGAGCGGCACGTCCTATCATCAGAGCATCTGCCCCTGTATAGTCGAGCACAGCCCTGGCTTTTAGCGGGTCAGTTATGTCGCCATTCGCGATAATCGGAATGGAAACTTTCTGCTTAACTGCCCGAATGCTGTCGTATTCCGCATGGCCATTGAACAAACAGGAGCGAGTACGTCCATGAATGGTCAGGGCCTGGATACCACAGTCTTCGGCCAATTGGGCAATTTCTACACAGTTACGGTGTTCCGGCGCCCAACCAGTGCGAATCTTCAGCGTAACAGGCACGTCCACCGCTGCAACCACCACTTTCAGGATAGACTTCACCAGATCGGGATGCTGCAAAAGAGCAGAACCAGCCAGCTTGCGATTCACCTTTTTTGCCGGGCAACCCATATTGATATCAATAATTTGGGCGCCACTTTCAACGTTAATACGCGCGGCTTGCGCCATTTCTTCAGGATCGTTTCCGGCAATTTGCACGGTGCGAATACCTGGCTCGTCAATGTGCACCATCCGTAGGCGGGACTTATCGCTTTCCCAAACTTGCGGGTTAGACGACATCATCTCGGAAACGGTTAATCCTGCTCCCATCTCGTAGCACAGCGTCCTGAAAGGCCGGTCAGTAATACCTGCCATTGGCGCTGCGATCAGTCGATTTCTAAGCTGGTGGTGTCCGATGCGCATGAGTTAAGAAATGACCATACTGTGACTGCAAGGCGGCGTATATTACGCATTTTTTACACGAGATGAAAGGCCAAACTTTGAACAATCCGCTGTCGTAGATCAATGAATCGACAGTCAGTGTGAGAAGGATTTATTATTAATGATATAAATCAGTGCTTTAACTAGGTTTGTCTATTTTATAGACGCTTACAAATTCCCGTAAGTTCTCATCATTTCTGTCTAATTGAATCACTTGATCGGGATAATCTGCTGTTTTTAGCAGCAGATTATCGACCTTCTTTGCGATCAAGCTCCCATTTTAGAACATGATCTCACAGTGAAAAATGAGCATTATTCAACCACGACACGTCCATGAAGTAACTGTATCGGACGGTTATTATCGTGATGCATCGTATGCTTGAATTTTTCCAGCTGTTCAGCAGACAACGTCATAGGATGCTGCATGACAATCCAGGTCACGCCCTCAGAACACGGAGGCGTGGTGAGAGAACCGCTAAAGCGCCAGTAGGTCTTGTTTTTCGGCAGCAGTTTGTTCAGATCCAGGTGTGTTTGCAGTGTAGCGGATTGTTCTGCCAGCCCCGGCATAATGCTCCAGAGCTGATTGAGTTCAGTATTGGCCGCCCCTTCGTTAAACATCACGGCAACGACCACGAGTTCACCTTCGGCATTTTTATGCACCAGATGCATCTCCATGGCGTATTTCTTTCCGTGAACGGTATTTTCGCTCGGGGAATGGAAATGGAACTGTTGCAGCGTCCAGGACTGTTTATCCAGCGTGATGGTGTCCTGAGTGTCGGCTTTCTCGACTGCCTGGATCGTATGGCCGTTATTTGTCAACGTGACAGGGCCGTCGATGTAACGTGTTTTAAGGGGAGATAGATGTGCTTTAACCGTTGAATCGATATTAACTGGGGATTGATTCATACCGCTTTGACAGGTTTTATAGGCATCGTCCAGCTCACCCCAGTGCTCGGGTGACCCTTCGCCTTCGTAGCTCCAGTGCGATGCATAAGCGGAAACGGATGTCATACAGAGCGCCACAAGCGCGGCCTTGCCAATAAAGGGAATCATAAAATTCTTCCGATGAATGTTGTTGTTTGAAATATAAAATAACCATATGAAAACAGAGGTTATTTTACGGGAAGAATGATTGTGAGCGTGAGGAATTAGTGAGGGAGGGCGGTGTGGTCAGATGACCACACCAAAATCTTATTTCTTACTTCCCGTAATGCGGCACCACTCTTCTTTCTCAACCACTGGGTCAAGCGTAAAGAGATCGGCGTAGGCTTCGCAGACGCTATCTGCCTGGCTGGCAAGGATGCCAGACAAGCCCAGCAGGCCACCCTCAACGGGCAGCACGCTGATTAAAGGTGCCAGTTCACGTAATGGGCCCGCCAGAATGTTGGCGACCACCACATCGGCTTTCATGGCCTCTGGCTGCTCTTGCGCAAGGTACAGATCAAGACGCTCCGAAACACCATTGCGTTGAGCATTGTCACGGCTGGCCTGAATAGCCTGCGGATCGATATCGATCCCAATGGCTTTGGCCGCACCTAATTTCAGCGCCGCAATCGCGAGGATCCCGGATCCACATCCGAAGTCGATCACAGTTTTGCCTTCCAGATCCAGTCCGTCCAGCCATTGCAGGCACAGTGAGGTCGTTGGATGGGTGCCTGTCCCAAACGCCAGGCCTGGATCGAGCATCACGTTCACGGCATTAGCGTCGGGCACGTCACGCCAGCTCGGGCAAATCCACAAGCGCTTGCCGAACTGCATAGGATGGAAGTTATCCATCCACTCGCGTTCCCAGTCTTTATCTTCCAGCTGCTCGATTTTATGCATGAAGCCCGCGCCGAGTAGCGGATGATTCTCCAGAATCGCCACGACGTCTTTCATGTCGGTTTCGGCATCGAACAGGCCGATCACGTCGGTATCACCCCACAGGCGAGTCTCGCCCGGCAGCGGCTCAAATACCGGCGTATCATGAGTGTCCTGGAAGGTGATAGAAACCGAACCGGCTTCCATCAGCGCATCACTTAGCTCTTCGGCATTCGCGCCCGTTGTATTCAGTTTTAGTTGGATCCACGGCATGGCAAAACTCTTTATTTATCAGTAGAAATGACGGCTGCCTGCGGAACGGGTTGACCAAAACGGTTCCCCACCATAAACGCCAGCAGACTTAACAGTAACGAAGGCACAATCGGATGAAAGCCCAGGTACTGAATTTTAAACGTGGCAAGTACTGCATAAAGTACGCCACCAACAATCATACCGCTTAGCGCGCCCGCAGCATTGGCGCGTTCCCAATACAGGCCAAGCACCAGCGGCCACAGGAACACGGCTTCAAGCCCACCAAACGCCAGCAGGTTGAGCCAGATAATCATCTCTGGCGGACGCCATGCGGCTAGCAATAAGAGCGCCCCCAGCGCAAGCGTGATCACGGCCGACATGCGCTTCAACCGCGTTTCGTTATGCATCTGCTCCGGGCGAAAGTTCAGATACAGATCTTTAATGATCGTAGCGGAACTTTGCAGGAGCTGAGCGTTAATCGTCGACATGATAGCCGCCATAGGTGCGGCAAGGAAAATCCCGGCGGCAAAGGGCGGTAATACTTTCATCATTAATGTTGGGATAACCAGGTCGGGAACCGTCAGGTCCGGCAATACTGCCCGACCCAGTGCGCCGGCCAGGTGCATACCGAACATCAGAATGGCGACCACGATTGTGCCGATAATGATGCCACGGTGTACTGCCTTGCTGTCTTTGTAGGAAATGCAGCGGACCGCCGTATGCGGTAGACCAATGACGCCAAAGCAGACCAATACCCAGAACGAGGTCATGAACGTTGGAGAGAGGATGTCATCGGCACCCTGCGGAGTCACCAGCTTTGGATCAATGGTCTGCAGGGTTTCCACCGCCTGATGCAACCCACCGGCAGCGTGAACCACACCAACCAGCAGAACCAGGGTGCCTATCAGCATCACCAGGCCTTGCATCGTATCGTTGAGGACGCTGGCCCGGAAACCGCCAAAGGCGGTATATAAGGCGATGCTGACGCCGAAAATGAGCAACCCGGTTTCGTAAGGGATACCTGCTGCGGTTTCAAGCAGGCGGGCGCCACCGATAAACTGCACCGTCATGGCGCCGACGAAGGCGACCAACAGACTCAGGCTCGCCAGCCAAACCAGCAGGCGGCTTTGATAACGGGCAAACAGCATATCGTTGAGCGTGACGGCGTTGTACCGGCGCGCCAGAATGGCGAATTTCTTACCCAGAATCCCTAAAGAGAGCCAGACGGCAGGGAGTTGAATCATCGCCAGAAGGACCCAGCCTAAACCGTACTTGTAGGCCGCACCGGGCCCACCAATAAAGGAGCTGGCGCTGATATAGGTTGCCGTCAGCGTCATGGCCAAAACCACGCCGCCCATGGAACGGCTGCCCAGGAAATACTCGTTTAAAAAATTACCCGTCGTTCTTTTGCGCATGGCATAGACCGAGAGACCAAACACGACGAATAAATACGCGATAAGCGGCAAAATGACTTCAAGCTGCATCATCGTCCTCCAGCGAAATATCGCGATAGATGAATTTCACCATTGCCCAGCACAGCACAATAAAGACCAGCGGCAGCAGCAGGCAGGCCATTTCAAACCAGTGCGGAAGTCCAGTGAACCCTGCGGTGGAGTTGGGTAAGTAAGCGGTTACTAACCATGCTGCGAGATAAAGAAGGGTCAGCCACAGCGCCCAGCGCGCTTCTTTATGGGCTTGAACAAAACGCTTGTCCATTTTAAGTCCCTTGTGGATGAAGAAAGCGGGGATTGTACATGATGGGACTTGGCTATCCCCAGAAATAAAAAAGGCCGGAATATCCGGCCTTTTAGCAGTCATGCGAACTTATTTTTCATGAAGGCCGAGTTTTTTCTCCAGGTAGTGGATGTTAGTTCCACCGTTCTGGAAATTCTCGTCACTCATGATACGCATCTGCAGATCAATGTTGGTTTTGATACCGTCGATGATCAGCTCCTGCAACGCGTTCTTCATGCGGGCAATCGCCACGTCACGGTTCTCGCCATAGCAGATAAGCTTACCGATCATTGAGTCATAGTACGGAGGTACGGTGTACCCAGCGTAGATATGAGACTCCCAACGCACACCAAAACCACCCGGCGCGTGGAAACGCGTGATTTTACCCGGGCTTGGCAGGAAGGTGTTCGGGTCTTCGGCGTTAATACGGCATTCTACCGCATGGCCTTTGACCACAACTTCGTCCTGCTTGATGGACAATGGTTGACCTGCCGCGATACGCAGCTGCTCTTTAATCAGATCGACACCAGTGATCATTTCGGTAACCGGGTGTTCAACCTGAATACGGGTGTTCATCTCGATGAAATAGAACTCGCCGTTTTCGAACAGGAATTCGAACGTACCTGCACCGCGATAGCCGATGTCAACGCATGCCTTGGAGCAACGCTCGCCGATGTAGCGACGCAGTTCCGGGGTGATACCCGGTGCTGGTGCTTCTTCGACCACTTTCTGGTGACGACGCTGCATAGAGCAGTCACGTTCAGCCAGATAGATTGCGTTACCTTGACCGTCAG
>JALCNW010000086.1 GCA_022649305.1 Enterobacter sp. | reverse complement strand
ACGCGGCTTTCGCTCACCGTTGCGAGGTGGCGTATATTACGCTTTCCTCTTTCAGAGTCAACCCTCAATTTCAGAATTTTTTCTCTTCAACCGAACCGGCTGTTGTGTGAAGTGATTCACATCTGCCGTGTCGATGGAGGCGCATTATAGGGATCCCAGCTTTTAGCACAAGCGTTTTATGGATCTTTTTTTCCGACTGCTGTTTTTACACTCTTTCCGCTGAGATCCTGTCCGATCTGATTAAAAAATGACGTATTTAACCCTAGATCGCTTTGCCCATTGCGATCACAGTCTTCTGTATAGCGTTCATTAGTCGAGGTTGATATGTCTGTAGTACTGCGTCCTTATAAAGATCTTTTCCCTACTAAAGGGGAACGCGTAATGATTGATGCCACTAGTGTGGTTATCGGTGATGTCAGAATGGCCGATGATGTCAGCATCTGGCCCTTAGTCGCGATCAGAGGGGATGTGAATTATGTCTCAATAGGATCACGCAGCAATATCCAGGATGGTAGTGTTCTGCACGTTACTCACAAATCCTCTTATAACCCAGATGGCAATCCGCTGATTGTGGGGGAGGATGTCACCGTAGGGCATAAAGTCATGTTGCACGGCTGCACTATTGGCAACCGGGTACTAGTCGGGATGGGATCTATTTTACTGGATGGAGTAGTAGTAGAGGATAACGTGATGATTGGCGCCGGGAGTCTGGTGCCACAGAACAAAAACCTTGAGAGTGGGTATCTATATTTGGGCAGCCCGGTGAAGCAGATCCGCCCTCTAACCGAAGCAGAACTTGAAGGATTAAGATACTCAGCTAATAACTACGTTAAATGGAAAGATGAGTATCTGAATCAGGATAACCAGACCCAGCCTTGATCGTCGTCCTGCTGCTCACGGATCAAATCGCTGGCTTCCTCTTCCAAATCCCAGCGATTTTCACGAAATGTCTCAAGAGGAACCACCCCACCAAAGCGATTTAACAATGCCTCTCCCCGTATGGCACAGTTGAGCTGCATGCCGTTGACTAAAACCGGGAAGCAAACGGCCAGTCTATCTTCATCCCAAAGTTCTCTATCCGGGAACTGGATCGCTTGATTCACGATAACAACTCCTCTTTTACCTTAAGAATGACAGGTTCAATCGCAGGTAACACGCCATGCCAAAGTAAAACAGCATGCGCTGCTTGCCCCACCAGCATCCCCAAACCATCAGCTAGATGTTTTGCGCCATGTTCCTCGCACCAGGTAAGGAAAGGCGTTTTCCCTTTCTGGTAGTACATGTCATAGATATATGTATGTACATTAATAAGTGAAGGTGGGATAGTCGGAACTTCACCGCCGATACCGCTAGACGTCGCATTGATAATAAGATCAAACTCTTGCCCGTGAAGGTCGTCCATT
The DNA here is from genome assembly GCA_022649305.1 of Enterobacter sp. Lineage (GTDB taxonomy): Bacteria > Pseudomonadota > Gammaproteobacteria > Enterobacterales > Enterobacteriaceae > Enterobacter. The sequence continues at coordinate 18,441 of JALCNW010000086.1, read as the reverse complement.
CCCCTCGCACTCACGCTGCCGGTATGGGCAAACAAGTGTGCAAGCACTTCAGCACGAGAAAATGTTCGGTTGGTGATCGTAACGGCGCAATCCATTGAGAGCAGAGGTAATATCACACCGCGTGATGCGCCTCCCGCTCCAATCAATAGGATACGAAAGCCAGGTTTAATGAAGGACAATCTTTCAAGGTCGCTTAATAAACCAATCCCGTCAGTATTATCTCCAAGTAACCGCCCATCCTCCATCCGTTTGAGTGTGTTCACCGCACCCGCCAGCGATGCGCGTTCGGTTAGCTCATCTGCTCGTTCGAACGCCTCTTCTTTAAAAGGTACCGTGATGTTAGCGCCTTGGCCACCAGCATCAAAAAAAGTGTTAAGCGTCACGATAAAATCGTCAACCGGGGCCAGGATACGCCCATAGGTATGATCAATTCGCAGTTGCTGAGCAAATTGTTGATGAATAAAAGGTGACTTGCTGTGAGCAATCGGGTTACCAAAAACGGCGTACGTTTCCATTATTTATTACCCTTGACGAAAACGCTCGCCAGTCAATGCATCACGGATTTCAGAGGGATTCTGGCGACCGCCGGTTTCGCCAATAACCACAGGAAAATGGTTGCCAAACTGCGCCAGCACTTCCTCCACTGTGCGACAAGGAGGCAATCCCGTCAGATTGGCGCTGGTAGAAACCAGCGGCTTGCCAAAACTTTCGCACAACGCTACGACCAGGGGATGGTCAGTGACGCGCACGGCAAGCGAGTCGAAACGACCTGTCAGCCAGCGTGGTGTCCTCGGGTTTGCAGGGAAAACAAACGTCACTGGGCCGGGCCATGCGGAGAAAATCATCTCGCGTTGAGCCTTCGTTAACATTGAGTCATCAATGTAAGGTTTGAGTTGCGAGAAACTGGCCGCAATCAGAATTAGGCCTTTTTCAACCGGACGCTGCTTAAGCGTTAATAGACGACTGACTGCAGTTTCACTGTCAGGATCGCACCCGACTCCGAATACAGCTTCCGTCGGATAAGCGATGACTTCTTCTTTATTCAGTACATCCACCGCATGCGCAATGGATCCTGATGGCAGGTAATTATTCACAGGTTTAATCCGCCGAGACCGGCTTTCCACATTGTTTACTTGCGCAAAACTGTTTAACACCTTGCGCAGTTTTCTTTTCTATCAGAAGCGGGTAATTGCAATGGGAGCATATTCCCGCAACTGGCTTCAAATTGATAACAAACTGACATTCCGGATAGCGATCGCAAGAATGAAAGGTCTTACCGAAACGGGAGCGACGCTGCACCAATTGCCCTTGATGACACTGAGGACATGCAATCGCCGTTTCGTCTGGTTTATCAATTTGTTCTGTATGCCCGCATTCTGGGTAGTGACTACAGCCAATGAACATACCAAATCGTCCTTGACGCAATGCCAGATCGCTACCACAGGATGGACACACTTGCCCCTCCAGAATTTTAACGATATGCCCGTCCGCCTGGTTTTTCAGGGGACGGACAAAGCTACATTCTGGATAGTGTGAACAACCGAGAAACGGACCGTGTTTCCCGGACCGGATGACAAGTTCAGCCCCACATTCTGGACAGGGCTCATGATTGCGCACCGCAAAAAGTGCTGATTTGGCCATAACAACTCTTAATGCCACATAATGAATTAATGCAGCATACCTTCATTCACTTCAAAGAGTAATTCTTCCATTTGTTGATAGGCATTTTCGCAGCCTGGAATGTTAAACAGAACCATCAGAATCACCCATTTCAGGTCTTCCAGTTCAAATTCTGCTGTATCCAGCGCCATAACACGCTCTATCACCATTTCTCGGGTTTCGAGGTTTAGCACCTGAATCTGCTCCAGGAATAAGACAAATCCCCGGCAACTGGCATCCAGCCTTTCACATTCTTCAGATGTATAAATACGCACGGACAGCGGATCGGAAGCCAGCTGCATCGGTTCGGCGAGGCCTTCCTGATAATCAGCCAGTTTCTCAAGCCACAACAACGCATTATAAATATCTTCCCGTTCGAATCCCGCATCGGTAAGATCCCGCGTTAGTCGGTCCTGGTCCACGCGCATTTCAGCTTCGTTATGGATGTAAGTCTCAAACAAATACATCAGTACGTCGAACATGGCTTGCCCTCCTCAATCGGACATAGCCGCCGGGTACAGCTGCGATCCATCCTGCTAACTCCAGTTCCAGTAGCTGTGCTACCGTGACTGGCACAGATTGGCCGGCACGTTCAGCGACAACGTCAACAGGTGTTACCTCATCTCCTACGTTAGCCAGGAGCTCAGGAAATGGCAATGCCACCTCCTCCTGATCTGATGAATAAAGTCTTTTTTGAGGCTCATCTGGCAACCAAAGCAGTCCGTTTCTCAAATTCGCCAGGATTTCTTCTGCGCTCGTAACCGGTGTCGCCCCTTGTTTGATAAGCCAATGCGGCCCCTCACAACCAGGGTTGCCGATCGGCCCCGGCAGCGCAAAAACCTCACGGCCTTGCTCCAGAGCACATCGCGCAGTGACAAGCGATCCGCTGCGTAATGCCGCCTCAACGACAAAAACGCCCTGACTCAGCCCGCTGATAATTCGGTTACGGCGCGGAAAATTGCCGGGCCAGGGTGGTGTCGCCAATGAAAATTCAGAAACGATAGCCCCTGCGGCATCGATGATTTGGTCAGCGAGTGAAATATGCCGACGGGGATAAATGCTAAACAGACCGTTGCCGAGAACCGCAATACTTTGTCCCCGGACTGAAAGTGCCGCACGATGCGCTACACCATCAATTCCACATGCCAGACCGCTTGTAATCGTAAATCCGCAGGTCGCTAACTGCTCGCAAAAAATCTTCCCCCATCGTTCACCATACCAGGAGGGCGAGCGACTCCCCACCACCGCCAGTTGATAGCTATTCAATACGCTGATGTTGCCTTTAACAAATAACGCCCCCGGGTAGTCCATCAACGTTCGTAATAATGGGGGATAAAGTGGACTATCGGCTGAGACTAAATAATGGTCAGGTAGTTCTAGCCAGTTCAGAGATCGTTCCAGCTCAGCTTCTTTTAAGCTTAAAAACTTGCTGGCCTGCTTAACTGTGAGACCAACTTCCGCCAGAGCGAAATCATCAATATTTGTTTGTTGTGCAAGATTCTGTGCAGCGAGCAACATCGCGTCACCACATAAATCTCCTGCGTTCATTAGTCGTAACCAAATCTCTGTGGAAGTCATCCTTTCCCCTGCCATAAGCAGCCTCAGCAATCTTTGCGATTGGTCAGCGATGCTGTCAATCAGAGGGGGATTTGTCTAGAATAGAGCTAATAATCTTTTCAACTCCTGAATACGACTCTGGAAATTTATGGCAGTTTTGCAAGTGTTACATATCCCGGACGAGCGCCTTCGCATTGTTGCTGAACCGGTAAAAGAAGTGAATGCAGAAATTCAACGTATCGTCGATGATATGTTTGAAACAATGTACGCTGAAGAAGGTATCGGCCTTGCGGCAACGCAGGTTGATATTCATAAACGGATCATCGTTATCGATGTCTCTGAGAATCGTGAAGAGCGTCTGGTATTGATCAATCCTGAACTGCTTGAAAAAAGCGGTGAAACAGGAATTGAAGAAGGTTGCCTCTCGATTCCTGAGCAGCGTGCCTTAGTGCCGCGTGCAGAAAAAGTTAAAATCCGCGCACTTGACCGCGAGGGTAAATCATTTGAGCTCGAAGCTGACGATCTGCTGGCGATTTGTATTCAACACGAAATGGATCACCTTGTCGGTAAGCTGTTCATCGATTACTTATCGCCTATGAAGCAACAGCGTATTCGTCAAAAAGTAGAGAAATTGGATCGTATGCGCACTCGCGCCTAGAGCGAACCTCAGATACAAGGAATAACGTGTCTACATCACTACGTATAATCTTCGCGGGTACACCTGACTTCGCAGCGCGTCATCTTGACGCGCTATTATCATCTGGCCATCAGGTTGTCGGGGTATTCACTCAACCCGATCGCCCTGCCGGACGCGGGAAAAAGTTGATGTCAGGTCCGGTTAAGGCTCTGGCAGAAGAGTATGGATTACCTGTGTTTCAGCCAGCGTCTTTACGTCCGCAAGAAAAACAGCAACTGATCGCCGATCTTAATGCCGACGTTATGGTCGTTGTGGCTTACGGTCTAATTTTGCCGAAAGCCGTGCTTGATATGCCACGTCTGGGCTGTATTAACGTACACGGTTCTCTGCTCCCTCGCTGGCGCGGCGCGGCACCTATACAGCGGTCGCTGTGGGCAGGTGATAGCGAAACGGGTGTCACCATTATGCAGATGGACGTAGGTCTTGATACTGGCGACATGCTCTACAAGCTTTCATGTCCAATTACTGCAGAAGATACAAGTGCTACGCTTTACGACAAACTTGCAGGCTTGGGTCCACAAGGTTTGATTGAGACGTTGCAACAGCTTGCGCAAGGGACCATAAAACCTGAAGCGCAAGATGAAGACTTCGTCACCTACGCTGAGAAGCTGAGTAAAGAAGAAGCTCAAATTGACTGGTCGCTGTCTGCCGTTCAACTGGAGCGTTGCATACGTGCGTTTAACCCTTGGCCCATGAGCTGGATAACCATCGACCATCAGCCGGTGAAAATCTGGAAAGCGTCGGTCATTCCAGGGGAGTCAACAGCAGAACCAGGCACAATAATAGAAGCCAATAAGCAAGGTATTCAGGTCGTCACTGCCGAAGGGTTCTTGAATCTGGAAACGCTACAGCCAGCGGGTAAAAAAGCAATGAGCGCACAGGATTTGTTAAATTCCCGTCGCGAATGGTTTACGCCAGGTCATCGTCTCGCCTGATTCTATTTTTCACTAAGGCCCGGAGCTTCCGGGCATTTTTATTTTTGCGGTTATGAAAAAACAAAATCTTCGTAGCATGGCAGCTCTTGCCATTGAGAATGTAGTCGAACAGGGTCAGTCACTCAGTAATGTCCTGCCACCGCTACAACAGAAAGTTTCCGATAAAGATAAAGCATTGCTCCAGGAGTTGTGCTTCGGTGTACTGCGGACGCTTTCGCAACAGGAATGGCTCATCAATAAACTGATGTCCCGCCCAATGACAGGCAAGCAGCGCACAATCCATTATTTGATAATGGTGGGTTTCTACCAATTGCTTCATACCCGCATTCCACCCCATGCAGCCCTCGCTGAGACTGTTGAAGGCGCAGTTGCGATTAAGCGTCCGCAGTTGAAGGGTTTGATTAATGGGGTATTGCGCCAGTTTCAGCGTCAACAAGACGAACTGCTGCTTGAATTTGCACAATCAGAAAATCGCTTTCTGCACCCAGACTGGTTACTTAAGCGTTTGAAGAAAGCCTATCCGCAGCAGTGGGGAACCATTGTTGATGCGAATAATCAACGTCCTCCGATGTGGTTACGTGTTAACCGCACTCATCATACTCGCGACGAATGGCTCGCTTGCCTTGAAGAGACCGGGATGAGTGGATATGCGCATGATGCCTATCCTGACGCGGTACGCCTGGCATCACCGGTACCAGTGATGGCATTACCCGGTTTCGAACAGGGCTGGGTCACCGTACAGGATGCATCAGCTCAGGGTTGCATGTCCTATCTTGAGCCACAAAATGGCGAACGAATCCTTGATCTCTGCGCGGCGCCTGGTGGGAAAACGACCCATATTCTGGAGGTTGCACCGCAAGCTCGCGTCATGGCTGTAGATCTTGATGAGCAACGGCTTTCCCGAGTTTACGACAACCTGAAGCGTTTAGGCTTAAAAGCCGAAGTTAAACAAGGTGATGGCCGTACCCCTGCGCAATGGTGCGGTGATGAACAGTTTGATCGTATTCTGTTAGATGCACCTTGCTCTGCCACCGGTGTTATTCGTCGCCATCCAGATATCAAATGGCTTCGCCGGGACCGTGATATTAACGAGTTAGCTCAGTTACAGGCAGAAATTCTTGATGCCGTGTGGCCACATCTAAAATCAGGTGGCACTTTGGTATACGCAACCTGCTCCGTTCTTCCGGAAGAAAATACCCAGCAAATCGCTGCCTTTATGAAACGTACTCCTGATGCAACGTTGCACGCAACGGGCACCCCAGATAAACCAGGCGTACAAAATCTACCGGGAGCAGAAGAAGGCGACGGCTTCTTTTACGCTAAGCTAATCAAAGAGTGATGTTGAAAACGGATCGCATGCTATGAAGATAATCATTCTGGGTGCCGGACAGGTTGGCGGTACGCTGGCAGAAAACCTGGTCGGTGAGAATAACGATATTACTATTGTCGATACCAACGGTGAACGCCTTCGCGGTTTGCAGGACAAGTTTGATCTGCGAGTCGTACAAGGGCATGGTTCGCATCCCCGCGTCCTTCGTGAGGCTGGCGCCGACGATGCAGATATGTTGGTTGCGGTCACCAGTTCCGACGAAACGAACATGGTTGCCTGCCAGGTAGCTTATTCGTTGTTTAATACCCCGAATCGTATTGCGCGCATCCGTTCTCCAGATTATGTCCGCGATGCTGAAAAACTCTTTAATTCCGAAGCAGTTCCCATCGATCACCTCATCGCACCTGAGCAGTTGGTCATCGACAGTATTTACCGGCTTATCGAATATCCTGGCGCTCTGCAAGTGGTGAATTTTGCTGAAGGTAAAGTCAGTCTTGCAGTCGCGAAAGCCTATTATGGCGGTCCTCTCATTGGCAATGCCTTATCTACCATGCGCGAGCATATGCCCCACATTGATACGCGCGTCGCGGCAATTTTCCGTCATGACAGACCGATCCGCCCGCAAGGTTCAACAATTGTTGAAGCTGGCGATGAAGTGTTTTTTATTGCCGCATCACAGCATATTCGCGCCGTTATGAGCGAACTGCAACGGCTGGAAAAACCCTATAAGCGGATAATGCTGGTCGGTGGCGGTAATATTGGTGCAGGTCTTGCCCATCGCTTAGAAAAAGATTATAGCGTGAAGTTGATCGAACGCGATCAGCAGCGAGCATCGGAGCTCGCCGAGAAGCTACAGAACACAATCGTATTTTTTGGTGATGCTTCGGATCAGGAGTTGCTTGCTGAAGAACATATTGATCAAGTGGATCTGTTTATTGCGGTAACCAATGACGATGAAGCAAACATTATGTCGGCCATGTTGGCTAAGCGCATGGGTGCTAAAAAAGTCATGGTGCTTATTCAGCGACGCGCATATGTCGATTTGGTGCAAGGCAGCGTCATTGATATTGCCATTTCGCCACAGCAAGCAACTATATCCGCTCTCCTGAGCCACGTTCGTAAGGCCGATATTGTTGGCGTTTCATCTTTACGCCGTGGAGTTGCAGAAGCGATCGAAGCCGTTGCCCATGGAGATGAATCGACATCTCGTGTAGTTGGCCGTGCAATTGACGAGATAAAGCTGCCACCAGGTACTATTATCGGGGCAGTTGTAAGAGGTAATGATGTCATGATTGCCAACGATAACCTACGCATTGAGCAGGGTGATCATGTCATTATGTTCCTGACAGATAAAAAATTTATCACAGACGTCGAACGTTTATTCCAGCCAAGTCCCTTCTTCCTCTAATCCCGAAAGATGTTCCTGACAGAACATCTTTCGCATTAACCCTTTATTTTATAATGGCTAATTTCCATATCTATTATTTATCTATAATGGAAATTAGCTAATCATTTGTTAGACTTATGATCGTCAGTTAGCTCAAGGAGAATAAAATGAGTATTGTAAAAGAGTTTCGTGAATTCGCGATGCGCGGGAACGTAGTAGATTTGGCAGTGGGTGTTATCATCGGTGCAGCTTTCGGTAAGATCGTTTCGTCTTTAGTCGCCGATATTATCATGCCACCTTTAGGGTTATTGATTGGCGGGATTGATTTTAAACAGTTTGCTGTGACATTAAGAGATGCCCAAGGCGACATCCCAGCTGTTGTTATGCATTACGGCGTGTTTATCCAGAACATATTTGATTTCGTCATCGTTGCGTTTGCCATCTTCATGGCGATTAAGCTCATAAACAGACTTAACCGCAAAAAAGAAGAGCCTGCAGCCGCACCGCCTGCACCAACGAAAGAAGAAGTCCTTCTCTCAGAAATCCGCGACCTGCTGAAAGAACAAAATAATCGTTCTTAATTAGCGAGATAAAGTAAGAAGGCCAGTGGCAAAGAAATCATTTACTTCTTTGCCACTGGCCTCCCAATTCCCTTTCTTTTCATGCTTATCTTTTCGTAGAAAACTGCCTTTACCTTTTTTATTCTTTTCGACTCTCTGCCGAAACAGTGGGTCATGTAGCAATGCTTCGATAGCATTATCTTTAATTTGACCTTTCGTATGTTGATAGCGACTCATATAATCTCCAGATTGTCTGTCAGTCGGCAGAAGTGTAAATCCGCTTGTATTAAAAATCAACAACCGCCCGATTCACCATTTGCTCCCTGTTCCAGGGTTTCGAGAATCGAACAATAAATACTGCTATGAGCAGTCCCACAACAGGCGTCATTAAGACGCTGCAATGAACGCTGCATAGTCTGTAACTCTTCAATTCGTGTTTCAACCTCGTTCAACCTTGCCTGCACAATGCTTTTAGATTCCTGACAGGTATGGTGTTCGGGATCGATACGGATCGAAAGGAGTTCGCGAATGGATTCTAATGTAAATCCAAGCTGCCTGGCATGGCGAATAAACTTCAGACGTTGAAGATCTTTATCGGTATAGAGGCGAAAACCACCTTCAGTACGGACTTCATGGTCTATCATCTGTTGCTTTTCATAATAGCGAACAGTATCTGGCGTGACACCTGCACGTTTTGCGAGCTCACCGATGCGAAACATAGCGATTCCTCGTGAAGATTCAACGGATATAAAAAAACCCGCCGAAGCGGGTTTTTTTACGTCACTGCAGATTACTCTGCAGCTACTTCTGCTTTCGACTCAGAACGATCAACCAGCTCGATGTAAGCCATCGGAGCGTTGTCGCCTGCACGGAAGCCACACTTAAGAATGCGAGTGTAACCACCGGCGCGGGTCGCGAAACGCGGGCCCAGCTCGTTAAACAGTTTTGCCACGATCTCGTTATCACGAGTACGGGCGAATGCCAGACGACGATTAGCAACGCTGTCAGTCTTGGCAAGAGTAATCAGCGGCTCAACTACGCGACGCAGCTCTTTCGCTTTAGGCAGGGTCGTCTTGATGATCTCATGACGAACCAGTGAACCTGCCATGTTGCGGAACATAGCCTGGCGATGGCTGCTGTTGCGGTTCAGTTGACGACCACTCTTACGATGGCGCATGACCTTATCCTTCTCAGTAAAACCTTAACCTGTGATCCGGTTACTCGTCAGCAATGCTTGCTGGTGGCCAGTTTTCCAGGCGCATGCCCAGAGACAGACCACGTGAAGCCAGCACGTCTTTAATCTCAGTAAGAGATTTTTTACCCAGGTTCGGCGTTTTCAGCAACTCAACCTCGGTACGCTGTACCAGATCACCGATATAGTGGATAGCTTCTGCTTTGAGGCAGTTAGCAGAGCGGACAGTCAATTCCAGATCGTCAACAGGGCGCAGCAGGATCGGATCGAATTCTGGTTTCTCTTCTTTAACTTCCGGCTGACGTACATCACGTAAGTCAACGAAAGCTTCAAGTTGTTCTGCCAGGATGGTTGCCGCACGACGAATCGCCTCTTCAGGATCGATTGTGCCGTTGGTTTCCATTTCGATGACCAGCTTGTCCAGGTCGGTACGCTGTTCTACACGCGCTGCTTCAACATTGTAGGCAATACGCTCTACAGGGCTGTAGCAGGCGTCGACCAGCAGACGGCCGATTGGGCGCTCATCTTCTTCCGAATGAATTCGGGCAGAAGCCGGCACATAACCACGTCCGCGCTGAACTTTGATACGCATGCTAATAGCTGCGTTCTCATCGGTCAGGTGGCAGATCACGTGCTGCGGCTTGACGATTTCGACATCACCATCATGGGTAATGTCGGCTGCAGTCACAGGGCCAATGCCAGATTTATTCAGAGTAAGGATAACTTCATCTTTCCCCTGAACTCTCACCGCAAGCCCTTTCAGGTTGAGCAGGATTTCAAGGATATCCTCTTGAACGCCTTCTTTGGTACTGTACTCATGGAGTACACCATCAATCTCAACTTCGGTCACCGCACAACCCGGCATCGACGAGAGCAGAATACGGCGCAGTGCGTTACCCAGAGTATGGCCAAAGCCACGCTCTAAGGGCTCAAGGGTCACCTTGGCGTGCGTCGAACTCACTTGCTCGATATCTACCAGGCGCGGTTTTAGAAACTCTGTCACAGAACCCTGCATTGTGTCCTCTCTTTGGTACTAAGCTTTACTTGGAGTAAAGCTCGACGATCAGGTGTTCGTTAATGTCCGCAGACAGATCAGAACGTTCCGGCTGACGCTTGAACGTACCTTCCATCTTGCCAGCATCAACTTCCAGCCAGGTTGGCTTTTCACGCTGCTCAGCCAGCTCGAGAGCTGCTTTCACGCGAGATTGCTTTTTCGCTTTCTCACGAATGCAAACAACGTCATTTGCTTTAACCTGATAAGAAGCGATGTTAACAACACGACCGTTTACCATGATTGCTTTATGGCTAACCAGCTGACGAGACTCAGCACGAGTAGCGCCGAAGCCCATACGGTAAACAACGTTGTCCAGACGACCTTCCAGCAGAGCCAACAGGTTTTCACCGGTGTTGCCTTTCAGACGCGCTGCTTCTTTATAGTAGTTACGGAACTGACGCTCCAGAACACCGTAGGTACGGCGAACTTTTTGCTTTTCACGTAACTGTACACCATAGTCAGACAGACGCGGTTTACGCGCACCGTGCTGGCCAGGAGCTTGTTCAATTTTACACTTGGTATCGATCGCGCGAACGCCAGACTTAAGGAATAAGTCGGTGCCCTCACGACGGCTCAGCTTGAGCTTAGGACCCAAATATCTTGCCATTTTCTATCTCCAACAATCCTAGAAAACGTAAGCGTTATACGCGACGTTTTTTCGGCGGACGACAACCGTTATGGGGGATCGGAGTCACATCAGTAATATTAGTGATGCGGAAACCAGCGGCGTTCAGAGCACGAACAGTTGATTCGCGACCCGGACCCGGACCTTTAACCATAACTTCCAGATTCTTGATACCGTATTCTTTTACGGCTTCTGCACAACGCTCTGCTGCAACCTGGGCTGCGAACGGAGTCGATTTGCGAGAACCACGGAAACCGGAACCACCGGCTGTTGCCCAACCCAATGCGTTACCCTGACGATCAGTAATAGTAACGATGGTGTTGTTAAAAGAAGCATGGACATGAGCCACGCCGTCAGAGACTTGTTTTCTTACACGCTTACGTGCACGAACTGGTGCCTTTGCCATTATTTAATCACCCCGATTATTTCTTGATCGGTTTGCGCGGACCCTTACGGGTACGTGCGTTGGTCTTGGTACGCTGACCGCGAACCGGGAGACCACGACGATGACGCAAACCGCGATAGCAACCAAGGTCCATAAGGCGCTTGATGCTCATGCTAACTTCACGGCGCAGATCACCTTCAACGACAAATTTGGCAACTTCGTCACGCAGCGTGTCGATTTGTTCTTCAGACAGCTCACTGATCTTAACATCTTCAGCGATACCCGCTGCAGCCAAAATGGCTTTGGAACGGGTCTTGCCGACGCCGTAGATCGAAGTTAATGCGATCACAGCATGTTTTTGATCAGGAATGTTAATGCCTGCTATACGGGCCACTATGCACTCCTACTATTTAATATGTACGCACCATGCCGAAAAGCCCGTTTTCAGGATACTCAAATGGATACGCACAGACATACAAAAGATTGGCTGGCTAATCTAGCCAGCTCAACCCAACTTTGCAAGAAAAATATGCGAAATAATCAGCCTTGGCGCTGTTTATGTTTCGGCTCGGCACTGCAAATCACGCGGATGACGCCATCACGCTTAACGATTTTGCAGTTACGACATAATTTCTTGACGGAAGCACGAACTTTCATTTTTACTCTCCGTAACTTCTCGGGCGACCAATTAGCGGCCGTAGCCTTTCAGGTTCGCCTTCTTCAAGGCAGACTCATATTGACTAGACATCATAAGAGTTTGCACTTGAGCCATAAAGTCCATAATCACGACAACAACGATAAGCAGTGAGGTCCCACCGAAGTAGAACGGTACTTTCATTGCATCACGCATGAACTCCGGGATCAGGCAGATAAAAGTAATATAAAGCGCACCAACCAAAGTCAGGCGAGTCATTACTTTATCGATATACTTCGCCGTTTGCTCTCCCGGACGAATTCCTGGTACAAATGCACCGGACTTCTTCAGGTTATCTGCTGTTTCACGTGGGTTGAATACCAACGCCGTATAGAAGAAACAGAAGAAGATGATTGCAGACGCATAGAGTAACACATAAAGCGGTTGCCCAGGCTGCAAATACAGCGAAATTGTTGTCAGCCAGTTCCAACCCGTCCCGCCCCCGAACCATGACGCGATGGTTGCTGGGAACAGAATGATACTAGAAGCGAAAATTGCTGGGATTACACCGGCCATATTCACTTTCAGCGGTAAATGTGTGCTCTGTGCAGCATAGACACGACGACCTTGCTGACGTTTAGCGTAGTTCACCACAATGCGGCGTTGACCACGTTCAACAAATACAACAAAGAAGGTCACTGCAAATACTAATACTGCAACCAACAGCAACAGGAGGAAGTGCAGGTCGCCTTGACGCGCTTGCTCGATTGTATGGGCAATGGCTGGCGGGAGTCCCGCAACAATACCAGCGAAGATAATGATTGAGATACCGTTACCGATACCTCGCTCAGTAATCTGTTCGCCGAGCCACATCAGGAACATTGTTCCTGTGACCAGACTTACAACAGCGGTGAAATAGAATGCAAAGCCTGGGTTAATGACCAGGCCCTGCATACCAGGCATATTCGGTAAACCGGTAGCAATACCGATTGACTGGAATATTGCCAGCACCAGAGTGCCGTAACGGGTGTACTGGCTGATCTTACGACGACCAGACTCCCCTTCTTTCTTCAGCTCTGCCAGGGCCGGATGAACGACCGTTAGCAGCTGTATGATAATCGATGCCGAAATGTACGGCATGATACCCAGTGCAAAGATAGAAGCACGGCTGAGAGCACCACCAGAGAACATGTTAAACATTTCAATGATGGTGCCTCGCTGTTGCTCAAGCAGTTTGGCAAGTACAGCGGCATCGATACCAGGGATCGGAATAAAAGAGCCAATACGGAAAACGATTAGCGCACCAACGACAAACAAAAGTCTGCGTTTCAGTTCGCCAAATCCACCCTTGGCACTTTGAAAATCTAATCCCGGTTGCTTAGCCATCTGCTACTTATTCCTCAATTGTACCGCCAGCAGCTTCGATAGCAGCACGAGCGCCTTTAGAAACACGCAGGCCACGAACAGTTACCGGAGTTGAAACTTCACCAGCCAGGATCACTTTCGCGAACTCGATCTGGATACCGATAATGTTTGCTGCTTTCAGCGTGTTCAGGTCTACAACGCCACCTTCAACTTTCGCCAGGTCAGACAGACGAATTTCGGCTGTGATCGCTGATTTGCGAGAAGTGAAACCGAATTTCGGCAGACGACGATACAGTGGCATCTGGCCACCCTCGAAACCGCGACGTACGCCACCGCCAGAACGAGAGTTCTGACCTTTGTGACCACGACCGCCGGTTTTACCGAGGCCAGAACCGATACCACGACCAAGGCGTTTACCCGCCTTTTTAGAGCCTTCGGCTGGAGACAGAGTATTTAAACGCATCTCTTACTCCTCAACTTTAACCATGAAGTAAACCGCGTTGACCATACCACGAACAGCGGGAGTATCCTCACGCTCAACGGTATGCCCAATACGACGCAGACCCAGGCCAAGCAGCGTTGCCTTGTGTTTCGGCAGACGTCCGATTGCACTGCGGGTTTGAGTGATTTTAATAGTCTTTGCCATGGTCAATTACCCCAGAATTTCTTCAACGGATTTACCACGCTTGGCAGCGACCATTTCTGGAGAATTCATATTTTCCAGGCCATCAATAGTTGCACGAACCACGTTAATCGGGTTGGTGGAACCATATGCTTTGGCCAGAACGTTATGAACTCCAGCGACTTCCAGAACGGCGCGCATTGCACCACCGGCAATAATACCGGTACCTTCAGAAGCCGGCTGCATGAATACACGAGAACCCGTGTGAACACCTTTTACAGGGTGTTGCAGGGTGCCGTGGTTCAGCGCGACGTTAATCATATTGCGACGGGCTTTTTCCATCGCTTTCTGGATCGCTGCTGGAACTTCACGCGCTTTACCGTAACCAAAACCAACGCGACCATTACCATCACCAACAACAGTCAGAGCTGTGAAGGAGAAAATACGACCACCTTTTACGGTTTTAGATACGCGGTTAACCGCGATCAGCTTTTCCTGCAGTTCGCCAGCCTGTTTTTCGATGTGAGCCATCTTACACCTCTACCTTAGAACTGAAGGCCAGCTTCACGGGCAGCATCTGCCAGTGCCTGGACACGACCATGATATTGGAACCCGGAACGGTCAAAGGACACAACTTTGATGCCTTTTTCCAGAGCGCGTTCAGCAACAGCCTTACCAACAGCTGCAGCAGCGTCTTTGTTACCGGTGTACTTCAATTGTTCAGTAATAGCTTTTTCTACAGTAGAAGCAGCTACCAGAACTTCAGAACCGTTCGGTGCAATGACCTGTGCGTAAATATGACGCGGGGTACGATGTACCACCAGGCGAGTTGCACCCAGCTCTTTGAGCTTGCGGCGTGCGCGGGTCGCACGACGGATACGAGCAGATTTCTTATCCATAGTGTTACCTTACTTCTTCTTAGCCTCTTTGGTACGCACGACTTCGTCGGCGTAACGAACACCCTTGCCTTTATAAGGCTCAGGACGACGGTAGGCGCGGAGATCTGCTGCAACCTGACCAATCAACTGCTTATCAGCGCCTTTCAGCACGATTTCAGTTTGAGTCGGACATTCTGCAGTGATACCGGCTGGCAGCGGATGCTCAACGGGGTGCGAGAAGCCCAGAGACAGGCCTACTGCATTCCCTTTGATCGCTGCACGGTAACCTACACCAACCAGCTGAAGCTTTTTAGTGAAGCCTTCGGTAACACCAACAACCATTGAGTTCAGCAGGGCACGCGCGGTACCAGCCTGAGCCCATCCATCCACGAAACCATCACGTGGACCGAAGGTCAGAGCATTGTCTGCATGTTTAACTTCAACAGCTTTGTTGAGGGTACGAGTCAGCTCGCCATTTTTACCTTTGATCGTAATAACCTGACCGTCGATTTTTACATCAACGCCGGCAGGAATGACGACCGGTGCTTTAGCAACACGAGACATTCTTTCCTCCGATTAGGCTACGTAGCAGATAATTTCGCCACCAAGACCAGCTTGGCGCGCTGCACGATCAGTCATAACACCTTTTGAGGTAGAAACAACTGCGATACCCAGACCAGCCATAACTTTAGGCAGCTCATCTTTTTTCTTATAGATGCGCAGGCCTGGGCGGCTGACACGCTGAATGCTTTCTACAACAGCTTTACCCTGGAAATACTTAAGAGTAAGTTCCAGTTCCGGCTTGGTGTCGCCTTCAACTTTAAAATCTTCGATAAAACCTTCTTCCTTCAGCACGTTGGCAATTGCCACTTTCAGCTTGGCGGAAGGCATGGTGACCGCAACTTTGTTCGCGGCCTGACCGTTACGGATACGGGTCAGCATATCCGCGATCGGATCTTGCATGCTCATCTGTCTTTACTCCCGTGATTCAATTGGTAATTACCAGCTAGCCTTTTTCAAGCCTGGTACTTCACCGCGCATGGCGGCTTCACGCAGTTTGATACGGCTCAACCCGAACTTGCCCACATAACCATGTGGACGACCTGTTTGACGACAGCGGTTACGCTGACGAGACGGGCTGGAATCACGCGGCAGAGACTGCAGCTTGAGAACTGCATTCCAACGATCTTCGTCGGAAGCGTTCACATCAGAGATGATCGCTTTCAGTTCAGCGCGTTTAGCGAAGAATTTATCAGCTAAAGCTACGCGCTTTACTTCGCGTGCTTTCATTGATTGCTTAGCCATTCAGTAACCCTACCTTACTTGCGGAACGGGAAGTCAAACGCAGCCAGCAGAGCACGGCCTTCTTCGTCAGAATTCGCAGTAGTGGTAATGGTAATATCCAAACCACGCACGCGGTCGACTTTATCGTAGTCGATTTCTGGGAAGATGATCTGCTCACGGACACCCATGCTGTAATTTCCACGACCGTCGAAAGACTTAGCGGACAAGCCACGGAAGTCACGGATACGTGGTACAGCAATAGAGATCAGGCGCTCAAGAAACTCCCACATGCGTTCGCCACGCAGAGTTACTTTACAGCCGATCGGATAGCCCTGACGGATTTTGAAGCCTGCAACAGATTTGCGTGCTTTGGTGATCAACGGCTTTTGACCGGAGATTGCTGTCAAATCAGCTGCTGCATTATCCAGCAGTTTCTTGTCAGCGATCGCTTCACCAACACCCATGTTCAGGGTGATCTTCTCGACCCGAGGGACTTGCATGACAGAATTGTAGTTAAACTCAGTCATGAGCTTATTAACTACTTCGTCTTTGTAGTAATCATGCAGTTTCGCCATCGTACTACTCCAAATTACTTGATAGTTTCGCTATTAGATTTGAAGAAACGGACTTTTTTGCCGTCTTCGAATCTAAAGCCTACACGGTCAGCCTTGCCGGTTGCCGTATTGAAGAGTGCAACGTTAGAAACCTGAATAGCAGCTTCTTTTTCAACGATGCCACCTGGTTGGTTCAGGGCCGGAACCGGCTTCTGATGTTTCTTAACCAGGTTAATACCTTCAACAATGATCTTGCCGGAAGACAGAACATTTTTTACTTTACCGCGTTTACCTTTATCTTTACCGGTTAACACGATAACTTCGTCATCACGACGGATTTTCGCTGCCATGATTCGCTCCTTAGAGTACTTCTGGTGCCAGAGAGATAATTTTCATGAACTTTTCAGTACGAAGTTCACGAGTTACCGGCCCAAAGATACGCGTGCCGATAGGCTGCTCGCTGTTATTGTTTAAAATAACGCATGCATTACCATCGAAGCGAATGACAGAACCGTCAGGGCGACGAACACCCTTCCTGGTGCGCACCACTACCGCTTTCAGCACATCACCTTTTTTGACCTTACCACGCGGAATTGCTTCCTTGATGGTGATCTTGATGATGTCGCCTACGCCTGCGTAGCGACGGTGCGAGCCACCCAGAACCTTGATACACATTACGCGACGTGCACCGGAGTTGTCGGCGACGTTCAGCATAGTCTGTTCTTGGATCATTTTAGTGCTCCGCTAATGTCAACTACCTGAGACTCTACATTCAGAGTCGTCGAAAAGCCCCATATCGAGGGCGCGGCATTATAACACCGCTTCTACAATATGGGTAGAAAAAATAAACGGCCCATAGCTGAGCCGTTTATTCGTATTGAGAAGGCTAACTCTATTACAGAACCGCTTTCTCTACAACGCGAACCAGCGTCCAGGACTTAGTCTTGGACAGCGGACGGCATTCGTGGATTTCTACCACGTCACCGATACCGCATTCGTTGTTCTCGTCATGTACGTGCAGTTTGGTCGTACGCTTGATGAATTTACCGTAGATCGGGTGTTTCACAATACGTTCGATAGCAACAACGATGGATTTTTCCATTTTGTCACTAACAACACGACCTTGCAGAGTACGGATTTTATCGGTCATTACGCACCCGCCTTCTGAGTCAGTAAAGTCTTAACGCGTGCAACATTGCGACGCACTTGCTTCTGCAGGTGAGTCTGTTGCAGCTGGCCACTTGCAGCCTGCATACGCAGGTTAAACTGCTCACGCAGTAGGTTCAGCAGCTCGGCGTTCAGCTCTTCAACGCTTTTTTCACGCAGCTCATTTGCTTTCATTACATCACCGTCTTAGTTACAAAGGTGGTTTTAATCGGCAGTTTCGCTGCTGCCAGTCCGAATGCTTCACGGGCCAGCTCTTCCGGTACACCGTCCATTTCATACAGGACTTTGCCCGGCTGAATCAAGGCAACCCAATACTCCACGTTACCTTTACCTTTACCCATACGAACTTCCAGCGGCTTCTCGGTAATCGGTTTGTCCGGGAATACACGGATCCAGATTTTACCTTGACGCTTAACTGCACGGGTCATTGCACGACGTGCTGCTTCGATCTGACGTGCAGTCAGACGACCACGGCCAACAGCTTTCAGACCGAAAGTGCCGAAGCTAACATCCGTACCCTGCGCCAGACCACGGTTGCGGCCTTTGTGCACTTTAC
>JALCNW010000085.1 GCA_022649305.1 Enterobacter sp. | reverse complement strand
CCGGTGGGTGATATTTATCTGGAAGGCAGCGACGAGCCGGTACAGATCCAGCCGGGTACGGTTCTGGAGCAGTACCTGCGCACCATCGATTTGTGTAACGACAGCCAGATGATTCAGGACGAGCGCGGCCTGTGGGGCATTACCGGTGGGCCAACCGAAGGTGCGCTGAAGGTGCTCGCCGCCAAAGCGAACCTTGCGCCGCTGGCGACCGCGCTCATCAACAAAATCCCGTTCGACTCGCAGTATAAGTACATGAGCACTCACCACCGCATCGGTGACGAGGAGCAGATTCTGATTACCGGCGCGCCGGACGTGATTTTCAACCTATGCGCCCAGCAACTGACCCGTGACGGTGCGAGCACCTTTGACCGCGCGTACTGGGAAGCCGAGATGGAGCGCTACGCAAGCCAGGGCTTGCGAATGGTCGCCGCCGCGTTCAAACCCGCATCAGGTGAGCAAACGCTGACTCACGACGATCTGCAAAACGGCCTGATCTTCCTTGGCATTGCCGGAATGATGGATCCACCGCGTCCGGAAGCCATCGACGCTATCCACGCCTGTCAGCAGGCAGGGATCCGCGTGAAGATGATCACCGGTGACCACCCGCAGACCGCCATGAGCATTGGCCAGATGTTGGGTATTACTAACAGCGCGCAGGCGGTCACCGGATATCAGCTGGAGAAAATGGACGATGCGGAGCTGGCGAATGCGGCAGTTGAGTTTGATATTTTCGCCCGTACCAGCCCAGAGCATAAGCTGCGCCTGGTCAAAGCGTTGCAGGACAAAGGCGAAATTGTCGGTATGACCGGCGATGGCGTTAACGATGCGCCCGCGCTGCGTCAGGCGGATGTCGGTATCGCGATGGGTATCAAAGGCACCGAGGTGACCAAAGAGGCCGCCGACATGGTGCTGACGGACGATAACTTCGCCACCATCGCTGGCGCGGTAAAAGAGGGGCGTCGCGTTTACGACAACCTCAAGAAAACCATCCTGTTCATTATGCCAACCAACCTGGCGCAGGGCCTGCTGATTGTGATTGCGCTGCTGGCGGGGAACATCATTCCGCTGACGCCAGTGCTGATTTTATGGATGAACATGGCGACGTCCGCCACGCTCTCCTTCGGCCTGGCCTTTGAAGCCGCCGAGCGTAATATCATGAAGCGTCCGCCGCGTGAGACCGGACAGCACGTGATGGATGCCTTCGCCGTGTGGCGAGTGGCCTTCGTGGGAACTATGATTGCGATAGCGGCCTTTGCGCTGGAAGCCTGGCTCGCGCCGCGCGGCCATAGCGCGGAGTTTATCCGTACCGTACTGCTGCAAATGCTGGTCAGCGCCCAGTGGGTGTACATGATCAACTGCCGCAACGCGGATGGGTTCTCTCTGAACCGTGGCCTGCTGGCAAATAAAGGCATCTGGCTGGTGACCGGTGTGCTGCTTCTGCTGCAATTGGCGATTATCTACCTGCCGTTTATGCAGATGCTGTTTGGCACCGAAGCCCTGCCGCTGCGCTACTGGTTTGTGACCCTGGCGATTGCTGGCGTGATGTTCTTTATCGTTGAAATCGAGAAGCGACTGACCCGCAGGTTCCGTAAGACTGCGTAACGAACGTTAACACCTTACCCCTCACCCTAACCCTCTCCCCAAAGGGGAGAGGGGACAGTCTGGTACTCTCCCTCGCCCCTCTGGGGAGAGGGTCGGGGTGAGGGGAAACATTTTCTGAGATAAACGCCATGAAAATTCCTGTCCTGTGCGCGCTCCTCGTCTGTACCCTGCAACCCGCCTTTGCCGCTGCCGTTCCGGTGCGCGTCGCTACCGTCGAACAGGCGATCCATGCCCCCGAACGCCAGATCCCGGGCCGCATCGAGGCTATCCACACGGTTGAGCTGCGCGCACGCACGGAAGGCGTCATCACCAAAATGCATTTCCGCGACGGGCAAACCGTGAAACAGGGCGACGTGCTGTTTGAGCTTGACGACGCAGAGCCGCGCGCGGCGGTGCGTCTGGCGCAGGCGGAGGTCAACAGCGCCGAGGCCACGCTGCGTCAGGCCCAACAACAGCTCACCCGTTTTCAGAGCCTCGGCACCAGTAATGCTATCAGCCGCCACGACGTCGATAATGCGCTCATGCAACGCGACGTGGCTCGCGCTGCGCTGGAGCAGGCCAAAGCCCGTCTTGAAGCGCGCAACGTGACGCTCGGATTTACCCGCATCACCTCGCCGATTAATGGGCGTGTCGGGCACAGCCAGTATCACGTTGGCAGCCTGGTGAATCCGTCGAGCGGCGTGCTGGTGGACATTGTGCAACTCGATCCGGTTCGCATCGCCTTTGCGCTGGAAGAGGGGGCGTTTGCGGCCAAGGCCGTTGAACATGCCAATCTCACGGCGCTGAAAGAGGCGTGGATGGCACAGATCCAGAACGGAGATCGGCGTGAAAACGGCACGCTGACCTCGGTGGATAACCGCATCGATCCTCGAACCGCCAGCGTGATGCTACGCGCCGAATTCGCCAATCCGCAGCATCGCCTGCTGCCCGGCGGTAACGTCAACGTGATCCTGCGCCCGCAGGCCGGGCAGGAGACGTTAATGCTCCCGGCGGCAGCGGTTCAGCAAAACGGCGATGGCTTCTTTGCCTGGGTGGTGAATGACGAGAGCAAAGCGGAACGACGTCCGCTGACGGTGGCCGGACAGGTTGGCCAGCAGTTTACGATCAACAGCGGCGTCAAGCCGAACGAGCGCGTGGTCACCGATGGCGCGCAACGGTTGCAGCCCGGCGCTGCCGTTCAGATTTTGCCTTAAGGAGCCATCATGCTGACGTTTTTTATTGAACGCCCGCGTTTCGCGATGGTGATTGCGCTGGTCATCACCCTGCTTGGGGCCATCGCTCTTAGAATCATTCCCGTGGAGCAATATCCGCAGATCACGCCGCCGGTAGTGAACGTGTCGGCCAGTTGGCCGGGGGCCAGCTCGGCTGACGTGGCGGAGGCAATCGCCACGCCACTCGAAACCCAGCTCAACGGCGTGGACCACATGCTGTACATGGAATCGACCAGCTCCGATGAAGGGGCGTACAGCCTGAACATCACCTTTGCCGCAGGCACCGACCCGGATCTGGCGGCTATCGACGTGCAAAACCGCGTGGCGCAGGCCGTAGCCCAGTTGCCCTCCGAAGCACAGCAAAACGGCGTGCAGGTACGTAAGCGCGCCACCAACCTGATGATGGGGGTGAGCCTTTACTCACCGAATGGCACGCATTCTCCGCTGTTCGTCAGTAACTACGCCAGCACGCAGGTGCTGGAAGCGCTCTCGCGTCTGCCCGGTGTCGGGCAAGTGCAGATGTTTGGCGCGCGTGACTACAGCATGCGCATCTGGCTGCGACCGGATCGGATGAACGCGCTCAACGTCACCACGGACGATGTCTCGCAGGCGCTGCGTGAGCAGAACGTGCAGGGCGCGGCGGGGCAGGTTGGCACACCGCCGGTATTTAACGGCCAGCAGCAAACTCTGACCATCAACGGCCTGGGGCGTCTGAATCAGGCCGATGACTTTGGCAATATCATTATTCGCGCCGGAGAGATGGGGCAACTGGTGCGCCTGCAAGATGTTGCCACAATCGAACTGGGCTCGCGCAGCTACAGTTCGGGCGCACAGCTGAACGGCCACGTTTCTGCCTATATGGGCATTTACCCAACGCCGTCCGCTAACGCTCTGCGCGTCGCAGAGGTCGTACGTGCCGAGCTGGAACGGCTGTCATCGCGATTCCCGGACGATTTGAAATATGAGGTCAAGTTCGACACGACCGAGTTCGTCGCGGCGACCATCAAAGAGATTGGGGTTTCGCTGGCGCTGACGATGCTGGCCGTGGTGGTGGTGGTCTCGCTGTTCCTGCAAAGCTGGCGTGCCACGCTGATTGTCACCCTGGCGATACCGGTTTCGCTGGTGGGAACCTTCGCGGTGCTCTACGCCCTGGGTTACTCCGCGAATACGCTCAGCCTGTTCGCCATTATTCTGGCGCTCACCATGGTAGTGGATGACGCCATCGTGGTGGTCGAAAACGTCGAAACTCTGATGGCCGAAGGGCAGAGCCGCACTGCCGCCACTGCGCTGGCGCTGCGTCAGATTGCCGGGCCGGTGATTGCCACCACGCTGGTGCTGCTGGCGGTGTTTGTGCCGGTGGCGCTGCTGCCGGGGATTGTGGGCGAGCTGTACCGCCAGTTTGCGGTTACGCTCTCTACTGCCGTCACGCTCTCAAGCCTGGTCGCCCTGACGCTAACCCCTGCGCTGTGCGCCATGCTGCTGCGCCCGCGCACCACGCGTCCGGCGGCGGTGTTCCGCGTGTTCAACCGTGGGCTGGACGCCACGCGTCGCACCTATGCCAGGGTCGTCACCGTGTTCAACCTGCGCCCGTGGATTGCGCTGCTTGCTACGGCGGGTGCCGCTGCGGTGGTGGTATTCAGTTTTACCGCCATGCCGAAAGGCTTCCTGCCGCAGGAGGATCAGGGTTACTTCTTCGCCAGCGTGCAACTGCCGGAAGCGGCGTCGCTGGAGCGTACCGAGGCGGTGATGACCACCGCTCGCGCGCTAATCGCCGCCAATCCTGCGGTCGAGGATGTGATTCAGGTCTCTGGTTTTAACATTCTTAACGGGACCAGCGCCTCAAACGGTGGGTTTATCTCGGTAATGCTCAAGGACTGGAGCGAGCGCCCGCCGCTCGACGACGTCATGGGCACCTTGCAGCGCCAGCTGTTGGCCCTGCCGGAAGCGACCATTATGACCTTCGCGCCGCCGACGCTGCCGGGCCTGGGCAACGCGTCGGGCTTTGACCTGCGCATTCAGGCGCAGGCGGGACAAAGCCCGGCGGAGCTGGAAGCCGTCACGCGTCAGGTTCTGGCGAAAGCGAATCAGGATCCGCAACTGAACCGCGTGTTTACGACCTGGAGCAGCAACGTGCCGCAGCTGACTTTGACGGTCGATCGCGAGCGCGCGGCCCGGCTCGACGTGCCGGTTTCGCGCATCTTCTCTAGCCTGCAAACCGCTTTCGGCGGTACCCGCGCCGGGGATTTCAGCATCAACAACCGTGTCTACCACGTGGTGATGCAAAACGAGATGCAGTGGCGCGAGCGCGCCGAGCAAATCAGCGACCTGTACGTGCGCAGCAATAATGGCGAGCGGGTGCGCCTGAGCAATCTGGTCACGATTACGCCGACCGTGGGCGCGCCGTTCCTGCAACAATACAACCAGTTCCCGTCGGTATCGGTCAGTGGTATGGCGGCAGAGGGCGTCAGCAGCAGCACGGCGATGGCGGTGATGGGCCAACTGCTGGCAGACAACCTGCCTGATGGTTACGACTATGCGTGGAGCGGCATGTCTTATCAGGAGCAGCAGACCGGCAACCAGGCCATCTGGATCGTACTGGCGGCGGTAGTCATGGCGTGGCTGTTCCTTGTGGCACAGTACGAGAGCTGGACGCTGCCCGCGAGCGTGATGCTCTCGGTGCTATTCGCCATCGGTGGGGCGCTGGTCTGGCTATGGATTGCGGGATACGCGAACGACGTGTACGTGCAGATTGGGCTGGTCTTGCTGATCGCCCTGGCGGCGAAAAACGCTATCCTGATCGTGGAATTTGCCCGCGCGCGGCGCATGGAAGGGATGCCGATTATCGATGCCGCCCGCGAAGGGGCGTCGCGCCGCTTCCGCGCGGTGATGATGACCGCCGTCTCGTTTATTATCGGCGTACTGCCGATGATGCTGGCGACCGGCGCGGGTGCGCAGAGCCGCCGCATTATTGGGACCACGGTGTTCAGCGGCATGCTGGTGGCGACCGTGGTGGGCATTGTGTTTATCCCGGCGCTGTTTGTGCTGTTCCAGCGCCTGCGCGAGTGGGGACATAAGCTTACGGACTAGTCGCCCACAGCTCGCAGTGCTTCTGTACCAGGGAGATAAGCGAGCCGCCGTCGGCAATAAAGTCCCGCATCCGCTGCGCCTCGCTTTTGCCCTGTTTCAGCATCAGGGCAATTTCCTGAACCGCGCTCGCACCGCCCAGCTTTTCGGCTGACGGTGCGACGCGCTCCAGCAACCCTTTCAGATCTTCAGCGATGGTTTTCTGCTCGCCGGTATTTACGTCGGTCAGAAGGCCGTCTAAGCCATAGCGGCAGGCCTGGAACCGATTAAATTTATATAACAGATAGTCCTGTTCCTGATGCTTGTAGGGCCGTTCGGTCAGCAGCCAGTGCGCGGTTGCCTGAATCAGCCCGGCAATATTAATGGCGTGCGACAGCGTTAGCGGGGTATCCATTACCCGCACCTCGACCGTACCAAAATGCGGACTGGGGCGAATATCCCAGTGTACGTCTTTGATGGTTTCGATCATGCTGGTATAGCTCAGGCGGCGAAATAGCCCTTCGAACGCTTGCCAGTTGCTCACCCAGGGCATTTTGCCGTTATCCGGAAATCCTGAGAAAATATTCAGGCGCGAGGAAGCAAATTTGGTGTCGCTGCCTTGCATATACGGTGACGAGGCCGAGAGGGCGATAAAGTGCGGTACAAAACGCGAGAGCCCGTGCAGCAGGTAAATGGCATCGTCACCGTTTCGACAACCCACATGCACGTGCTGACCAAAAACGGTCGCCTGTAATATCAAATAACCGAACAGCTCCAGATTATGGTTGTAGCGCTCATCGTCGCACACCTCCTGGCGCTGCCACTTCTGGAAAGGATGCGTGCCTCCACCGGCAATCTGAATATGCTGCTCCGTTGCCGCGCGCAGAATCGCCTGCTGCATGGCGGAAAATTGCGCCGCCGCCTGATCGATGTTGTGACACACGCCAGTGGCGATTTCGAGCATGCTTTCGGTGATGTCGTGCTTAACCTCACCGGCTTTGATGTCGTTTTTGACGGCGGCAATCAGCGCCGAGGAGTCCTGGCTGAGGTCGTAACCCGGCGGATTCACCACCTGCAGTTCCAGCTCAATGCCGAGAGTAAAAGGATCGGAAGAGTGAAAGTCGGGTAGAGGCATGGCGTGCTCCGTTGTCGTTAATGAGATGAGTATAGACAACAGCGTTGATTCGCCTTTTGCGCGAAGGTGGGCGATGCAACATCGGACGAGACATACCGCGGTCAGGATCTCAACGTGTTCGCTCGCACCGCGCAAATTTATCATCCACACTTAACCCAAAGACGTGGTCTGCGCAGGCAATGTGCATTACACTGCGCGCTGCAAAAATTGTGTTGATGAACGATTAATTAGGCGGTAATGGCGATGAACGGAACAATCACAACCTGGTTTGAAGACAAAGGTTTTGGATTTATCAAAGATGAAAACGGTGATAACCGCTATTTTCATGTGATTAAGGTCGCCAACCCTGATCTGATCAAGAAAGATGCGGCGGTGACCTTTGAACCGACCACCAACAACAAGGGCCTGTCGGCGTTTGCCGTGAAGGTGCTGCCGGAAAACAAATACATCTATATTGCGGGTGAGCGCCTTAAGCTCACCTCGATCAAATCTTTCGTGGTTTACAGCGAAGAAATTCCAGCCGATACCCGCATCGATAAAGAGAATGCGGTGCTGTCAGTGGGATTATTGATGGGCAACATCAGACCGAAATCAGCCCCGCAACCC
Organism: Enterobacter sp.; assembly: GCA_022649305.1. Classification (GTDB taxonomy): domain Bacteria; phylum Pseudomonadota; class Gammaproteobacteria; order Enterobacterales; family Enterobacteriaceae; genus Enterobacter. The sequence goes on along the minus strand of JALCNW010000085.1, from coordinate 12,462 downwards.
GGCGAAATGCGCGCGGTGAAACAACTGGCGATCACCACTTTCCAGGGAACGACGCACATCTTCTCAGAAGATGAGATCGACATCGAAGCCACCGTGAAAATGCTGAAAGTCTGAGTCATTCAGGCTGATTGTGTGCCGAAATTCTGTGCCAGCTATTTGCTGAATTTCGGCTCCCTCACGAACTCCGCCAGCAGCCAGACCATATCATGCAGCAGCCCGGTGAGATCGTTTTCTACGTTAGCAGGCAATTTCCCACCCATCACAGCCTGTGTTAACGCCAGCGCATAATCTACCTGTAACGCCGTTTCCTGCCAGCAATCCGGTACGCAGGAGGAGATTTTCTCACCGGCAATAAGCTGTTCCACAAGGTATGGCGGGAGATCGGTATCGCAACGTTCCCGCAGGTGTGTGAGCGCCTGAAGCAGGCGTTCACACAGCGTAGTGCGCGTTGGGCGATCCTCTGTTTCAAGCAACACGCTGACATAGGCGGTGCAGAGTTCGGCCAGTTCGAAGAGATCCGCAGAAGCTGGAAGCGGCATGTGGATCAGATGGTGAACAACGCTTTCTTCAGAGAGCGTTTTAGACATCGCTGGGATAGTAGCCATTTAGCATCCTCCGTATGCAAAAATTAATCATGTTATGCCAACGGGTTCCTACGCCCGATTGCGGATGTGCCGCAATGCACGCACTTTACGGTGGAGATAAAAGGAAGAAAAGCAACAACTCTGAATTACATAGAGTTATTTGTGGGTTTGCGAGGCGCCTTCCAGAAAGGCCACCCCTTACCCCATTCGGTGCTCGCCCTTTATCATTGCTTCCCGGTCAAATACGCGCTGAATGACCCCCTGAGCCATGAACGCCGCGCGATCGGACATATGCGCAACCACATCTGCATCGTGGCTCACCAGCAGATAGGTCATGCCGTGCTGCTGTTTCAGGCGGTTGAGCAGGTTAAGGATCTCCGCCTGCACCGACATATCCAGCGCCGAGGTCGGTTCATCCAACAGCAGTAGCTGAGGGCGAAGCAGCAAGGCGCGGGCAATCGCCACGCGCTGACGCTGGCCGCCGGAGAGCTGATGCGGGTAGCGTTTAGCCGCATCAGGCGCAACCCCCACCTGCTGCAACGCCTCCGCGACCTTTTCAGCAATCTGCGTTTCACCGTAGATGTTTAACGGTTCTGCCAGCGTGCGCGAGATTGTGTGGTTTGGATGCAGGGATGCCCACGGATCCTGAAACACCATCTGCACGTTACGGCGAAGCTGGCCTGCAAAGCGTCGACCCGGCTGTAGCGCTTCGCCCATTACGTTGATATCGCCGCGCCACTCGCGCTGTAGCCCGGCAAGCACCCGCAGTAGGGTTGATTTGCCGCAGCCGGATTCGCCGATCAGGCTAAAGGTTTCACCTTTCTCGATGGCAAAGCTTGCTGCCGACACTGCCGTTATTTCACCAAACGTCACCTGTAACTGACTGACTTCAACGAGGGCCATTGTTTGCCTCCTTCCCAGGCTGGGTGCGGTCGAGCGTGGGCAGCATCTGCCCATAGGTGCTGGCATCGGGACGGCAGGTCCACAGCGTGCGGGTGTACGGATGAGTGGCCTGCGGCAGCTGATTCGCCGCCATCTCATCGACCTTTTCACCCTGATACATCACCAGCACGCGGTCGCAATGTTCCGCCACCAGCGGTAGATCGTGGCTGATCAGCAGCATGGCCATCTGACGTTGTTCGCACTGCTGCACCAGCAGTTCGAGGATTTGGTTACGCAGGCGCGCGTCGAGTGCGGAGGTCGGCTCGTCGGCAATCAGCACCTGCGGATTGTTAATGAGCGCCATGGCGATCATCACGCGCTGGCCCATCCCGCCGGAGAGCTCGCCGGGGTAGCGAGCAAGCGCCGCGTCGTTCAGCCCGACGGCGTGAATGATGTCGCGAACACGCTCCCGACGTTCTTTGCGCGACAGGGAGTGATGCAGCGTGAGGGATTCTTCCAGCTGCGCCGCGACGTTTTTCACCGGATTGAGCGCATAGCGTGGATCCTGAAGTACCATTGCAATACCGTTGCCGCGTAGCGCCTGCCAGCGGCTAGGGCTCAGGGTCAGCAGGTTGTTGCCGAGCACGTTGAGCTGTTTGGCGCTCACGACTCCGGGCTGGCGTACCAGGCCCATCAACGCGCGGGCAGACATGGATTTACCCGAGCCGGATTCCCCCACCAGCGCGAGGCGTTCGTTGCCGAGCGTAAAGCTCAGGTTGTTCACCACGCGTGCGGCGGGATAGTCGATGTTTAGCGCCTCGACGATGACGCGGGGTTCAGTCATGTTGCGGCTCCAGTACATCGCGCAGGCCATCGCCCAGCAAATTAAAGGCCAGGCTGGCGAATAGAATTGCTCCCCCCGGCACGGCGGCAATCCACCACTGATCGAAAATCACCTGCATACCGTCGGCAATCATCGCGCCCCATTCCGCCATCGGGGGACGCGCACCCAGGCCGAGAAAGCCTAGTCCGGCGGCGGCGAGAATAATTCCGGCGAGATCGAGCGCCAGCCGCACGATCGCGGACGGCAGGCACAGCGGCAGAATATGGCCGATCAGCAGCCGGAACCCGCGGATACCCATCATTTCGGCGGCGGCGAGATAATCGCTATGGCGCAGGCGCTGAATCTCACTGCGCGCCTGACGCGCATACGCAGGCCAGGTGGTGAGCGCCAGTGCCAGCGCGCCGTTCACCAGACTGGGGCCAAGCATCGCGACAAAAGCAAATGCCAGAATCAGGCGCGGCATCGACATCACCACGTCGGTAAAACGCATTAAAATCCGCTCCATCCAGCCGCCATAATAGCCGGACAAAATACCCACCAGCAGCCCGGTGGGCAGGGTGATAATGGTGACCAGTGCCACTAAGCCCAGCGCCGGGCGGCTGCCGTAGATCAGGCGTGATAGCAGGTCGCGCCCGTAGCTGTCGGTGCCCAGCCAGTGTTGCGCATTTGGCGCTTGTAAACGCGATGCCGCGTCTTGCCAGTTGGGATCGAGTGGGGCAACCCACGACGCAAAGAGGGCGATGAGCACCAGCAGCGTGATGGCCATCAGCCCGCAACACGCGGCGGGAGAGCGGCGCAGGCGGCGTAAAAATAGATAAAATGGCATCAGCGCACCCTGGGATCGGTCGCCCGCACGAGCAGGTCGGTGAGGTTATTAATCAGCACAAAGCTCACGCCAATCAACAGCGTGCCGCCCATGATGGCGGTGGTATCGCCCGCGAACAGTGCGGTGGTGAGATAGCGACCTATGCCCGGCCAGGAGAAGACCGTCTCCGTCAACACAGCGCCCTCCAGCATGCTGGTGTAAGCCAGGGCAATCACCGTCAGCAAAGTGCTGCGAATGTTTGGCAGAACGTGGCGCAGCAGGATGGTCATCTCCCCGGCACCTTTGGCGCGCGCCAGCAGAATGTACTCTTTGTTCATTTCGCTTAGACACGCCGAGCGCGTCAGGCGGGTGATGCTTGCCAGCGAATAATAGGCCAGCAGCATAACCGGCAGCACCAGGTGGCTGACGGCGTTTTTAAACGCGTCGCGATCGCCTGAAAGCCAGGTATCGATCAGCGCAAAGCCGGTGCGCGGCTCGACGGTGTACTGCCAGATATCGTCCAGCCTGCCGGGGCCTGCGCTCCACTGTAGCTTCGCGTAGAACAGCGCCAGCATCAGCAGGCCGAGCCAGAAAATCGGCACCGAATTGCCGAGCAGGGTGAGGGTCCGAATCCCGAGATCCAGCGGCGAACCGGCATAACGGGCGCATAGCACGCCTGCGATCACGCCGATCACGGAGCCGATAATCAGCGCCAGCGTCGCCAGTTCGAGCGTAGCGGGGAATGCATGAAGCAGATCCTGCAACACTGGCTGCCCGGTAGCGCTGGCGGTGCCAAGATTGCCGTGAGCGAGGTTTTGCAGATAGTGCCAGAACTGGAGGGGCAGCGACCGATCCAGCCCCAACTGGTGGCGAACCTGATCGTAGGTGGACTGGCTGGCGTGATCGCCAACGATCTGTAGTACGCGGTCGACGGGAGAAAAGGCGGAAAGCGCAAACGTGACGAGCAATAGCCCGAAGAGCGTGAGCAGCAGGGTAAGAAAGCCCTGAAGTACGCGGGTGGAAAGATGTGGCATGGAAAATCGTTATCCTGAAAATTTGCGGGGGAGACCCCTCTCTCCCTGAGGGATCGCCAGTAATAATCGTTGCACGAAACAGTCCCCTCGCTCCTTTGGGGAGAGGGAAAAATCTACTTCGTGACGCGATCGTACCAAACCATATCCGCGTTCAGCCCTTGCTGATATCCCTTCACGTTATCGCGCACCACAATCTGGGTTTTACCCTGATCGACGAACACGTACGGCGAGTTATGCTGTATCTCTTCCTGCATCTTCTTATAAAGACCCAGACGTTTAGCCGGATCCGGCTCTGCCACCGCCGCTAGCGTGGCCTTGGTCAACTCCGGAATCTTCCAGCCGTTCAGCCCTGCCACGGTGCTGGATTTACCATCGTTCCACGCAAAGGCGCTGGCGTTAGAGTGCGCGTCAAAGTAGTCGGGGATCCACAGGCGAATGGCCGCCTGATGCTGCTTCGCACGCACGCGGGCATAGACCTGGCTACCCGCCGCCGGGAGCAGATCGACCTTCACACCACCCTGGGCAAAGCTCGCCTGCATTGACTGGGCGATAGTGATAAACGGCGGTTTATTCTCCACGTCCAGCGTGAAGTGCGCGTCTTTAATACCCGCTTTAGCGAGGATTTCCTTTGCCTTTGCCGGATCGAACGTGAACGGATTGTCTTCCAGTGCGCCCGGCAGGCCGACCGGCAGGAAGCTCTGATGGACAAAGTACTGGCCCTTCAGCAGGTTTTTGGTGATGCCTTCATAGTCCACCAGCCAGCGCGAGGCTTCCCAGAACGCGGGATTGTTCAGCAAGAGGTTGGCGCTGTTGCCCGCGTTAAACACCAGATAGTTCTGCTCGGCAGAGGGAATACTCAACACCTTCACGCCCGCTTTGCCTTCCAGGGCGCTGATCTGATCTGCGCCCAGATCGCGGGCCACGTCCGCATCGCCCTGCTGAATCAGCAGGCGGCGAGAAGCCGGGTCTGGCACGTTTTTGATAATGATGCTTTTAAGCGCGGGCGCGCCGCCGGGGGCGGTGTCGTTGGCTTCAAGCACGATAGCCTGATGCGGCTGATAGACGCGCATTTTAAACGCACCGCTGCCCGCAGAGTGCATTTTCAGCCACGCGTTGCCGAAGTCGTTGTCCTTCACGTTGGCGGAAACCAGCTTCTCATCGACGATCGAGGCGATAGGCGTTGAGAGAATATTCAGCGCCACCGCCGGGCTGACGTCGGCCGTCCAACTGAGGGTGAGCGTATGATCGTCTACTTTTTTCAACTGGCTGGCGATGTTGCCAGGCTCCCAGCCTAATACGTTCAGGATGAAGGCGGGAGATTTATTCAGCGTCACGGCGCGGGTATACGAGAAGATGACGTCTTCCGGGCGCAGCGCGTTGCCGGAGGCAAATTTTGCATCGGGCTTGAGTTTAATCGTCAGGGTTTTTGCTGCCGCGTCGGCTTGCCAACTTTCTGCCAGAATTGGGGTGATTTTTTCAGGGTTATCGCGGTCCGGTTGAACCAGACGCTGATAAAGACTCGGTACGGTCTGAATGCTGGACAGTTCGTTGGCTTCGGCCGGGTCAAGGCTCACGATGTCATCCAGACCCTGAGCGACCACCAGCGTATTAGGCGGAGTAGCGGCATGGGCGGCGGCAGACAGCGCAGCCAGCACCAGTAACGGCAGCAGTTTTTTGGTCATAGCGATCCCTGAAAAAGAATTATTGTGATTGTTTTATGTTCCGCTACGTTAGGCTGAGTCAGAAAATCCGCAAAGTTCAAATTCTGCTTTGCTTATGCCCGCAGGGTATAAGGCATGCCGGTTGGCTATTAGCTCTGCTCTCTTTGCGTCTTCTTTTTAACCTGCTATAACAAAAGCCTTACCTTTCAGGGAGTCACCGCCGTGCCCGAAATCAATCAACATGGTCAGATCGTTAACGATATCGTCCCAGACTGGAAGGGCGCGCGAGTCCTGACCCGCACGCCGCTCAACGGACGCTTCTGTCGCCTGGAGCCGCTGGATGCCCATCGCCACGCCGCCGATCTGTTTGAAGCCTACGCGCTGGGCGACGACAGCGACTGGACGTGGCTTGCCAGCACCCAGCCCGAAAGCGTTGAGGCGACCACCCACTGGGTTATCGTAAAAGCCATGGACGATGAACTGGTACCGTATGCCGTTATCGATCTGCGTACCGAGCGCGCGGTCGGCCTGGTGAGCTATATGGCGAACGAGCGCCAACTGGGATCGGTAGAAATCGGCCACGTGACCTGGTCGCGCAAAATGAAAAATACCGCGATGGGAACAGAGGCCGTCTGGCTGTTGCTGAAAAATGCCTTCGAGCACGGGTACCGCAGGCTGGAGTGGAAGTGCGACTCGATGAACATTGCCTCGCGCCGTGCAGCTGAGCGGCTCGGGTTCACCTGGGAGGGCTGTCTGCGCCAGAAGCTGGTGCGTAAAGGACGCACCCGCGACAGCGATATGCTTTCTATTATCGATGGCGAATGGCCCGAGCGCGACGCGTCGCTGCGAGCCTGGCTGGCGGTGGAGAATTTCGACGGGGAAGGGCGGCAGATCCAACGGCTCGAGGCCTTCCGATGAAGGCCTGAGAATTATATCTTCCCGCTGTACAGCACCGGGCCTGTTGGCTGGCCGGTTGGTGACCCGCCCTGCGGTTCGAGGCTTATCGCGATTACCGCATCAGCGACAATCGACGCGTTCTTCAGCGAAACCTGCGTTGGCGCGCGGTTATCCACCAGCCCCAGCGAGACAGGAGCTTGTCCCGGCGGGATCAGCCAAAGTTGCAGGCTGTTTTGCGCCGCGACATCGGTTGGGCGCAACGGCGTAATGCTCAACTGTTGGCGACGGCTATCGGCGCTGACCACCCACTGTCCGTGCTGCTGACCATCGTTGAGGACCATCAGCGGCGCGAGTTCCGGCGCGCGGGTGGAGAGCCAGGTCACGACCGTCACGGCGGCGAGGCCTGCCGCCACCATCCAGCCAAGATAAGGTCGGGTGTTGCGTAAAGGCGCTTTCAGGGGGAGATCGAGGGCAATCTTTTTCCACACCGTCTCCGGCGGATGGATCGGCGCAAGATGGCTATCGAGGGTGCTGAACATCTCCTGCCAGTACGCTACGCGTGCGGCCAGATCCGGCTCATCGGCAAGCCTTCTTTGAAGCTGCAACCGCGCACCGCCTCGCAGGGTACCCAGGGCATATTCTGCAGCCAGCATATCATCGCGTTTCTCAAGATCGTTCATAGGCCAACGCACTCCCGAAGATGGTCCATCGCGCGACGGATCCAGCTTTTTACCGATCCTACGGGCTGCTGGAGCCAGTCAGCGATATCGCCGTGAGACATTCCCTGATAGTAAGCGAGCGAGATGCTCTGGCGCTGGTCGTTGCTTAAATGCCCGAGGCAGTGGCGCAGACGTTCCGCCTGTGATTCGTCATACCAGCCGTTAGGTTCGTCGCTATCCGCAATAACTAACTGGTCGGTATATTCTTCTTCCACGTGCGTGGCACGCGCCTGTCCACTGCGCAGCCAGTCGATGCAGCGGTTACGCACGATGTGCGTCAGCCAGGTCATCGGTGAGCTTAGGGCGTCGTTATAGGTTTCGGCTTTGCTCCAGACGGTGATAAAGCAGTCGTGCAGGACTTCTTCGGCCCAGGCGCGATGGCGTAACATGCGCAGCGCCACGGCAAAAAGATGCGGAGAGGTCAGTCGATACAGTTGCTCAAATGCGCGGCGATCGCCGGTTGCGACCGCCTGCATTAATAGGGTGTGCTGCTCAGCAAGCGCGTTATCCATGCTTTTCCCGGAAGTGGATGTTGACTTCCGAAGTATAGACAACTACTTAGGCATCAGGACCGTATCGATAACATCGATCACGCCATTTTTCTGATGGACGTCATAGGTGCTGATATTCGCCACGTTGCCTTGCCCATCCTTCAACTGGATATTGTGCGGGCCGTTGCTCATGATCCACAGCGGCTGGCCGTTGACGGTTTTCAGCTCCGCGTGCCCACCACCTTGTTTGATTTTCATCTCCAGCGCTTTCATGTCGTACTTACCGGCCACCACGTGGTAGGTCAGGATGCTGGTAAGCATCGCTTTATTTTCCGGTTTGACCAGCTTATCGACCGTACCCGCAGGCAATTTTGCAAATGCCGCATCGGTTGGCGCAAACACGGTAAACGGCCCTTTGCTCTGTAGCGTATCCACCAGCCCTGCCGCTTTCACCGCCGCCACCAGCGTGGTGTGATCCTTCGAGTTCATGGCGTTTTCAACGATATTTTTGCTCGGAAGCATTTCTGCTCCGCCCACCATGACGGAACCGGAATCCATGGCCGCTGATGCGCCAGCACAGAACAGTAAAGCGCTGGATACGAATGCAACACTGATTAGCTTTTTCATCATCTATCCTCGGATTGGGGAGCAAGGCGTTGCTCACATACTCACATACGAGGGAAGGGTGGGAATTGGATGCAGGGAAATGAAAATAAATTTTGGAGGGAGTCAACGTTCCCCTCTCCCCAATGAAAGGAGAGGGGAATCCTCTATCAGCGACGAACAGGATCCCCGTTCGCCACGTAATATGACGCCGTGCTCTTCGCCAGCGGCTCGCGCCCTCGGATCGCGTCGGCAATTTTCTCGCCGATCATAATAGTAGTGGCATTCAGGTTGCCGGTAATAATCAGCGGCATGATGGACGCATCTACCACGCGCAGCCCTTCCAGACCGTGAACGCGGCCTTCGCCGTCCACGACTGCCATTTCGTCGCTGCCCATTTTACAGGTGCCGCACGGGTGGAAGGCGGTTTCGGCGTGATTGCGCACGAACTCATCCAGCTCTTCGTCGGTCTGGCATTCTACGCCGGGGCTGATTTCACGGCCGCGATAGGGGTCCAGCGCGGGCTGGTGCATGATCTCGCGGGTGATGCGGATAGCATCACGGAACTCCTGCCAGTCCTGCTCGTGGGACATGTAGTTGAACAGGATTGCCGGATGGTCGTGCGGATCGCGCGACATAATGCGCACGTGCCCACGGCTTGGCGATCGCATGGATCCGACGTGGCACTGGAAACCGTGCTCTTTCACCGCATTGGAGCCATTGTAATTAATCGCCACCGGCAGGAAATGGTACTGAATGTTCGGCCATTCGAACTCTTCGCGGCTGCGGATAAACCCGCCCGCCTCGAAGTGGTTGCTTGCGCCCACGCCAGTGCCGCCAAATAACCATTCCGCGCCGATCTTCGGCTGGTTCCACCATTGCAGGGCAGGGTAGAGCGAGACCGGTTCTTTGCATTCATATTGCAGGTACATTTCCAGGTGATCCTGCAGGTTTTCACCCACGCCCGGTAAATCGTGTACCAGCGGAATATCGAACTGCTTGAGCAGTTCCGCATTGCCCACGCCCGAGCGCTGCAAAATCTGCGGAGAGGCGATCGCCCCGGCGCACAGCAGGACTTCTTTATTGGCCGTCGCTTTGGATGGGATCGTGCTTTCACCCTCCAGCCACTCGACGCCCACCGCGCGCTTGCCGTCAAAAATAATATGATCGGTCATGGCGTGGGTGCGTATGGTCAGATTCGGACGCGCTTTCGCCTGGTCCAGGTAGCCGCGCGCGGTGCTGGAGCGTCGGCCCTTCGGCGTCACGGTCCTGTCCATCGGGCCGAAGCCTTCCTGCTGATAGCCGTTGAGATCGTCGGTGCGCGGATACCCCGCCTGTACGCCCGCTTCCACCATCGCTTCAAACAGCGGGTTCACGCCCGGCCTGGAAGTGGTGACGCTCACCGGACCGTCGCCGCCGTGCCAGTCGTTCGGCCCCGCGTCGCGGCTTTCCGATTGACGGTAGTAGGGCAGGCAGTTCAGGTAGCTCCAGTGCTCCAGACCCGGTTCTGTGGCCCAGTTATCCAGATCCATGGCGTTGCCACGGATGTAGCACATACCGTTGATCAGCGACGAGCCGCCCAGCCCTTTACCGCGTCCGCACTCCATGCGGCGGTTGTTCATGTACGGCTCAGGCTCGGTTTCATAGGCCCAGTTGTAGCGCTTGCCTTGCAGCGGAAACGCCAGCGCGGCGGGCATCTGGGTGCGAAAATCCATGCGGTAGTCCGGGCCACCTGCCTCTAACAGCAGCACGGTGGTGTTTGTGTCTTCCGTCAGGCGCGTAGCCAGTACGTTGCCGGCAGAACCGGCGCCAATAATGATGTAGTCAAATTGCAAATAAACCTCCCGGTTAAAATATGGACTGGAATGTACCCATCTCAACCTGGATGGACTTCACCTGGGTGTAGCTCTGGAGCGTCATCACGCCGTTCTCGCGGCCAATGCCCGAGTGCTTGTAGCCGCCCACCGGCATCTCGGCGGCGGATTCGCCCCAGGTATTGATCCAACAAATCCCGGCTTCGAGCTGATGAATCGCACCGTGGGCGCGGTTCAGACTGGTGGTCACAATGCCTGCCGCCAGCCCGTAGTCGGTATCGTTGGCGCGGCGAATCGCTTCGTCGTCGCTTTCATAGGTGAGGATGGACATCACCGGGCCGAAGATCTCTTCGCGCACGATGGTCATTTCGTCGGTGCAGTCGGTGAACACCGTTGGGGCGACCCACGCGCCGTTATCAAAGCCGTCGCCCTTCAGCACGTCGCCGCCGCACAGCACGCGCGCGCCTTCTGCCTTGCCTTTGGCGATGTAGCGCAGCACGTTGTCGCGGTGCGGGAAGCTGACCAGCGGGCCAAAGTTAGTCTGCTCATCAAACACATCGCCCGCGCGAATGCGACCTACGCGTTCGGCGATTTTCTGCTCAAACTCGGCCTTGAACTTCAGCGGCACGAACACGCGAGTGCCGTTGGTACAGACCTGGCCGGAGCTATAGAAGTTGGCCATCATGGCGATGTCGGCGGCCAGATCGAGGTCCGCGTCATCGAACACGATCAGCGGTGATTTGCCGCCCAGCTCCATCGTCACCTCTTTCAGGGACGAGGCCGCCGAGTTCGCCATGACCTTTTTACCGCTGGCGACGCCGCCGGTGAACGACACTTTCGCGATGCCCGGATGCTCGGTCAGGAACTGGCCCGTTTCCGCACCCACGCCCGGCAGGACGTTAAATACGCCGTCAGGCAGGCCCGCTTCGGTATAGATTTCTGCCAGCTTCAGGGCGGTGAGCGGAGTGACTTCGCTCGGTTTGAAGATCATCGCGTTGCCCGCGGCCAGCGCCGGGGCGGATTTCCACAGTGCGATCTGGATCGGATAGTTCCACGCGCCAATCCCGGCGACCACGCCCAGCGGCTCGCGACGGGTGTAGACGAAAGAGGTATCGCGAAGGGGGATCTGGTTGCCTTCCAGCGCCGGGATCAGTCCCGCGTAATACTCCAGCACGTCCGCGCCAGTGACGATATCAACGGCGGCGGTTTCAGAAAGCGGTTTGCCAGTGTCGAGGGTTTCCAGCTTCGCCAGCTCGTCGTTGCGTTCGCGCAGAATATCGACCGCCCGACGCAGGATGCGTGAGCGTTCCATCGCGGTCATCGCCGCCCAGACTTTTTGCCCTTCCTGGGCGCTTTTCACGGCGCGATCCACGTCGTCGCGCCCCGCGGCCTGGACCGTCGCCAGGACTTCACCGTTGGCCGGGTTGATGGTCTCGAAGGTGTTTCCGCTGGTGGCCGATGTATAGCCCCCATTGATATAAAGCTGCTGTTCAGCCATTCGGGACATAATGTCTCCTCGGTTAATCGGTCGGTAAATGCTGGCTGATAAAGTGGCTGGTGAGCGACTCGGCAAGCGGTTTGTCCAGCGGCTTACCGCTGAGGGCCGCGCGCAGCCAAAGCCCGTCAATCAGCGCCGCCAGTCCGTAGCCCGCCTCCTGCGCCTTCGGACGCGGCAGCTCGCGGGCAAATTCACTGACCAGGTTCGACAGCAGGCGGCGGCTGCTCACCTGCTGCAATCGGTAGAGCATCGGTTGATGCATGCTGCTCGCCCAGAAGGCCAGCCAGGCCTTCATCGCCGCGCTGCTGACCTGCGTTTCGTCAAAGTTGCCGGATACAATCGCCTGCAATCGCTGCTCGGCGCTGCCATCGGGCAGGGCGCGCAGGCGGCTTAACACCGCGTGGCGCAGCTGGCTGGTGATGTCGCGCATCGTCGCTTCCAGCAGGCCGTTCTTATCCTTGAAATAGTGGCTGATGATGCCGGTCGATACCCCCGCGCGACGGGCGATCTGCGCGATGGTCGCGTCGTGCATTCCCACTTCATTTATTGCTTCCAGCGTGGCGTTAATTAGCTGCCTGCGCCGGATCGGCTGCATCCCCACTTTGGGCATTTTTGCCACTCCATTCATCA
>JALCNW010000084.1 GCA_022649305.1 Enterobacter sp. | reverse complement strand
GCTCCACCTTTACCAGAGAGATAGTAATTAACGACTGCCAGTCGGGTTTCGAGAGAATACTTTGGCTTTGCCATAAAAAACTGCACCTTACTCAGTTGGGTGTCCAACTTTTGGGGTGCAGTCCACAGACCCGGCTTTTAAGACGAATGTGATGCTTAGGCGTAACCGTAGTTCATCAGACGCTGATAACGACGATTAAGCAAATCTTCTGTGCTCAATACATCCAGATCTGCCAGATCGGCAAGCAACTGCGCTTTAAGCGAAGCCGCCATCACTTCTGGCTTACGGTGCGCACCACCCAATGGTTCAGGGATCACGGAGTCGATCAGTTTAAGCTCTTTGAGGCGAGGGGCAGTAATTCCCATCGCTTCAGCGGCCAACGGCGCTTTATCTGCACTCTTCCACAAAATGGAAGCACAGCCTTCTGGAGAGATAACGGAATAGGTGCTGTACTGCAACATATTCACTTTATCGCCCACACCGATTGCCAGCGCACCACCGGAACCGCCTTCACCAATAACGGTACAAATAACCGGTACCTTCAGGCGAGACATTTCACGCAGGTTACGCGCAATCGCTTCTGACTGGCCGCGCTCTTCAGCACCCACACCAGGATAGGCACCCGGGGTGTCGATGAAGGTCACGATTGGCATGTTGAAACGCTCAGCCATTTCCATCAGGCGCAGCGCCTTACGGTAGCCTTCCGGCGCTGGCATCCCAAAGTTACGGCGGATCTTCTCTTTGGTTTCACGACCTTTCTGATGACCAATGATCATCACCGGACGACCGTCCAGGCGCGCAATACCGCCGACAATGGCTTTGTCGTCGGCATAAGCACGATCGCCTGCCAGTTCGTCAAATTCATCAAACGCCAGGCGGACATAATCCAGGGTGTACGGACGCTGAGGATGGCGTGCCAACTGGGCAATTTGCCATGCGCCGAGATCGGCAAAGATTTTGCGCGTCAGTTCTACGCTTTTTTCACGTAGACGATGCACTTCTTCGTCGATGTTAATATCCAGTTTTTCATCTTGACGGCCAACGGCGGTCAGAGAATCGATTTTCGCTTCCAGCTCTGCGATCGGCTGTTCGAAATCAAGGAAATTCAGACTCATAGTATTCCTGTATTAGTCAAACTCCAGTTCCACCTGCTCCGAACCAATAAGGCCACGGAGATCGTTAAGTAAACGATCGCTCGGAGAGACACGCCACGTTGCACCAAAGCGCAATCGCGCACGTGCATCCGCCCTCTGATAGTAGAGATGTACTGGAATGGTCCCCGAACGATGGGGTTCCAGAGACTGACGGAGTCGGTTTAAAAGCTGGTCATCAATTTGCCTGTCCGTCAGCGAGATAGCAAGCCCGCGAGCATATTTTTCCCGGGCTTCGTCAATATCCATCACTTCACGGGCCATCATTTTAAGCCCACCGCTGAAGTCATCAAAGCTGACCTGTCCGCTGACGATAAGTATGCGGTCGTTTTCCAGCAAATGCTGGTATTTTTCCAGCGCTTCCGTGAATAACATCACTTCCAGCCGCCCGGAGCGGTCATCTAACGTACAGATGCCGATGCGATTGCCGCGCTTGGTGACCATTACCCTTGCAGCAATCACGAGCCCAGCCGCCGTGGTCACTTTACCACGATCGGTTGGATGCATGTCTTTAAGCCGATAGCCGCCGACATAGCGCTCAATTTCTTTTAAATACTGGTTGATTGGGTGTCCGGTCAGGTACAAGCCTAACGTTTCACGCTCCCCTTCAAGTATCGTATGTTCTGGCCACGGTTGGCAGTTGGCATAGGATTGTTCAATTTGCTCTGGCTCTTCAGCCAGCACACCGAACATATCCGCCTGCCCAGTCGCTTCCGCTTTGGCATGTTGATCCGCGGCTTTCAGCGCATCCCCGAGTGAGTTCATCAGCGCGGCGCGATGGGGTCCAAGACGGTCAAATGCCCCGGACATGATCAACTTTTCAAGCACTCGACGATTCAGTTTTTTAGTGTCGGTACGGGCGCAGAGATCGAAAAGTTCGCGGAAATAACCACCTTCGTTTCGAGCCTCAATGATCGCTTCGATCGGGCCTTCACCCACGCCTTTGATCGCCCCGATCCCGTATACAATCTCACCGTCGTCATTTACATGGAAATGATACTGCCCCGAGTTAATATCAGGCGGCAGAATTTTCAACCCCATTCGCCAGCACTCATCGACCAGGCCAACAACCTTCTCGGTATTATCCATATCGGCGGTCATAACTGCCGCCATAAATTCTGCCGGATAGTGTGCTTTTAGCCACAGCGTTTGATACGACACCAATGCATAAGCAGCTGAGTGCGATTTGTTAAATCCGTAACCGGCGAATTTCTCAACCAGGTCAAAGATTTTAATTGCCAGTTCGCCGTCGACGCCATTTTTCTTCGCGCCGTCCTCAAACGTCCCTCGCTGCTTAGCCATTTCTTCCGGCTTTTTCTTACCCATCGCACGACGCAACATATCCGCGCCGCCAAGGGTATAGCCAGAGAGTTCCTGCGCGATCTGCATAACCTGTTCCTGATACAGGATAATGCCATAGGTTGGCTCCAGTACCGGCTTCAGGCATTCATGCTGCCACTGCACGTCAGGGTAGGAAATCTCTTCACGCCCATGCTTACGGTCGATAAAGTTATCTACCATCCCCGATTGCAATGGACCTGGGCGGAACAAGGCCACCAGTGCGATCATATCTTCGAAGCAGTCGGGCTGAAGACGCTTAATCAGATCCTTCATGCCGCGCGATTCAAGCTGGAATACCGCGGTGGTTTCCGAGCGCTGCAGCATGTCGAAGCTTTTCTTATCTTCCAGCGGGATCGCCGCGATATCAATCGGTTCGAGGCCTTGCTTGGCTCGACGCGGATTGATCATCTTTAACGCCCAATCAATGATGGTGAGCGTTCGCAAACCCAGGAAGTCAAACTTCACCAGACCCGCATATTCAACATCATTCTTGTCGAACTGCGTGACCGGATGCTGGCCCGATTCATCACAATAAAGTGGCGCAAAATCGGTAATTTTGGTGGGGGCAATAACCACCCCACCAGCGTGCTTACCTGCATTTCGCGTAACGCCCTCAAGCTTACGCGCCATGTCGATAAGCGCTTTAACTTCTTCGTCCGCTTCGTAGATTTCTGGCAGTTGAGGCTCTGCCTCAAACGCTTTTGCCAGCGTCATACCAGGATCGGGCGGCACCAGTTTCGAAATACGATCCACGAAACCATAAGGATGGCCCAGCACGCGGCCTACGTCTCGGATAACGGCCTTCGCGGCCATGGTTCCGAAAGTAATAATCTGCGATACCGCATCGCGGCCATACATATCTGCAACGTGTTCAATAACCTGGTCGCGTTTCTCCATACAGAAGTCGACGTCGAAGTCAGGCATTGAGACACGTTCCGGGTTAAGGAAGCGCTCGAACAGCAGGTCAAATTCCAGAGGATCGAGATCGGTAATTTTTAGCGCATACGCCACAAGCGAACCTGCACCTGAACCACGACCCGGACCTACCGGTACACCGTTATCCTTCGACCACTGGATAAACTCCATCACGATCAGGAAGTAGCCCGGGAACCCCATCTGGTTAATAACCTTGAGTTCAATATCCAGACGTTCATCGTAAGGGGGGCGCTTCTCGTTACGTTCTGCTTCGTCCGGGAACAAGAATTCCAGTCGGTCTTCCAGCCCTTCTTTCGATTTAAGGACCAGGAAGTCTTCTGTGGTCATCTCCCCGGTTGGGAATTGTGGCAGGAAATACTCACCCAAACGAACGGTAACGTTACAACGCTTGGCAATCTCAACGGAGTTTTCCAGCGCTTCCGGGATATCCGCAAACAGTTCGCACATTTCATCTTCGGTGCGCATGTACTGCTGCGTGGAATAATTGCGCGGACGCTTAGGATCGTCGAGTGTAAAACCGTCGTGAATAGCTACGCGGATTTCATGTGCATCAAAATCACCGGCGTCTATAAAGCGCACGTCGTTGGTGGCAACGACTGGTAACCCGCGCGCTTCCGCAAGGGCAACCGCGGCATGCAGATAATTTTCTTCGTCAGGACGACCGGTACGGATCAACTCCAGATAGAAACGGTCCGGGAAGTGCTCTTCATAGAATGAAACACACTGATCAACCAGAGCATTATTGCCGCGTAGCAAGCTTCTACCCACGTCTCCCATGCGACCGCCGGAAATCAGGAGCAATCCTTCGTTCAGCTCGGCCAACCAGTCTCTGTCAATCCAGGGGCCATCAACGCCATAGCCACGCTGGTAGGCGCGAGAGATCAGTAATGTCAGGTTCTGATAGCCCGTGTTATCCATTGCCAGCACGGAGATCTGGGTCATCTCATCGCCGAGCAACTCATTTTGCACATGAAAATCTGCGCCAATGACAGGCTTCAGGCCAGCACCATGCGCCGCTCCGTAGAACTTAACCAGACCACAAAGATTGGTGAAATCGGTGATCGCCAGCGCAGGCATGCCAAGCGCGGCCGCCTTTTTCACCAGCGGCCCGGTCTTCGCCAGCCCATCAATCATGGAGTAGTCGCTATGCACCCGTAGGTGTACGAAACGTGGTTCAGCCATCTTCAGATTCCGCGTTACTTAATTGCTTGCGTATTGATTCAGGACACCAGTCCCAGTGCGCGTTTCACCGGACCAAAACTGCGTCGATGATGTTCAGTTGCGCCATGTTTAGCCAGCCTTTCCAGATGGAAAGGGGTTGGATATCCCTTATGCTGGGCAAAACCATACAGGGGAAATGTGAGATCCAGCGCGGCCATTTCGGCATCACGTGTCACTTTGGCAATAATTGAGGCCGCACTAATTTCTGGCACACGGCTATCGCCCTTAACCACAGCCAATGAAGGCATGGGTAATGCCGGGCAACGGTTACCGTCGATAAGAACATATTCCGGTACAATCGCAAGCCCTGCGACCGCACGCTGCATGGCCAACATCGTGGCGTGCAGAATATTTAATTCATCAATCTCGTGCGGCTCCGCGCGTCCCAGACTCCAGCACAGCGCTTTTTCTTTTATTTCATCGAATAGCGCCAGGCGGCGTTTTTCAGATAGTTTTTTCGAATCGTTCAATCCCACAATCGGGCGAGCCGGATCGAGGATAACAGCGGCGGTGACGACCGCACCGACCAGCGGTCCACGGCCCACTTCGTCCACACCCGCAACAAGATGCGTGTGCGGATAAATAAATTCCATCATTTTGCTAACTCCATCACCGCTTCAGCTGCTTGCTCATCGGCATTACAGCGGATCTGCTGATGCAGTTCCCGGAAAGTATCGTGCATGTGGTGACTGGTTTTACCGTCTGCCAGCAATGGCAACAGCGCATCAGCCAGCGCCTGGGGCTGGCACTCATCCTGCAGCAGCTCTTTCACCAGTTCACGTCCAGCAAGCAAATTGGGCAAGGAAACATAGTCTGTTTTAACCAGACGCTTCGCCAGCCAGAAGGTGAAAGGCTTCATACGATAGCCAACTACCATAGGACATTTCGCCAGCATACATTCCAGTGCTGCCGTACCGGATGCTAACAGAGCTGCATCGCTCGCCACCATGGCTTCTCGGCCTTTGCCATCCAGCAGATGGACGTGCAGGTCAGGCGCCACTTCTGCTTTGATGCGTTCAAACTGCTCGCGACGTTTGGCATTGACCAAGGGGACAACCACTTCGAGACTGGGATAGGTCTGACGAAGAATTTGCGCAGTCTTGAGGAAATCCGCGCTGAGCATTTCCACTTCTGCACCGCGACTGCCCGGCAACAAGGCCAGGCAATGGGCATCATGTGGAATCCCCAGAACATCGCGCGCCGCCTTTTTATCAGGATCAAGCGGCATAGCATCTGCCATGGTATGTCCGATAAAACGACAGGGAACGTTGAATTTATCGTAAAACGCTTTTTCGAAAGGCAGAAAAGCAAGCACCAGATCTGTCGATCTGCCGATTTTGAAAACGCGTTTCTGTCGCCACGCCCAAACGGACGGACTGACATAATGAATCGTTTTAATGCCCTGTTTTTTCAAATTACCTTCGAGCGTAATGTTGAAATCAGGTGCATCGATACCGACAAACACATCGGGTTTGAGATCGGTAAAGCGACGCGTGAGATCGGCACGAATATGCAGTAAACGGCGTAAACGCCCCAGCACTTCGACGATTCCCATTACCGCGAGTTCTTCCATCTCGTACCAGGCTTCACAGCCCTCCGCCTGCATCAGCGGGCCTGCAACGCCAACAAAACGTGCATTGGGTACGCGAGTCTTGAGTGCGCGGATAAGACCGGCACCAAGAATATCGCCGGAAGTTTCTCCGGCGACCAGGGCTATCGTTAGCGGACGGTTGTCGACCATTAACGAATCAGACCTCGAGTTGAACGTTCAAAGAACTCGGTGAACGCTTTCACTTCGGGATACTGTTCCGCCAGATCGGCAACTTCCGGCTTCGCCTCTTCCAGCGTTTTCCCGCTACGGTACAGAAGTTTGTACGCGTTACGGATCGCGGTGATAGCTTCACGGCTAAAGCCGCGACGCTTGAGACCTTCGATATTCACACCAAACGGTGTTGCGTGGTTACCCTGCGCAATCACATACGGTGGAACGTCCTGCGCCACACCGGAGCAACCGCCGACCATCACGTGCGCACCAATGATGCAGAACTGATGGACTGCCGTCATGCCGCCAATGATGGCGAAATCATCAACCGATACGTGTCCCGCCAACGTTGCGTTGTTAGCGAGAATACAGCGGCTACCTACCGTACAATCATGTGCAATATGTGCATTGACCATAAACAGGTTGTCGCTACCCACATTCGTCAATCCACCACCCTGTACTGTGCCACGATGAATGGTGACGCTTTCGCGAATGCGGTTACGATCGCCAATTTCCAGACGGGTCGGTTCGCCAGCATACTTAAGATCCTGGTTTACTTCGCCAACGGAGGCGAACTGATAAATCTCGTTATCGCGGCCAATGGTCGTATGACCATTCACAACAACATGAGATTTCAGCACGGTACCCTCACCAATTACGACATGGGGTCCAACAATACAAAAAGGTCCAATGTGGGCATTGGTACCAATCACGGCACCCTCTTCCACAATGGCCGTGGGATGAATAAAGGCGGATTTATCAATCACGTATCAGGCCTCCCGGCTACGCGCACACATCATGGTAGCTTCACAAACAACTTTGCCATCAACCAGAGCAACGCCTTTGAAGCGCGTCAGGCCACGGCGCGTTTTTTCAAAAGTCACTTCCATGATCATCTGATCACCAGGCACAACGGGACGCTTAAAGCGTGCTTCATCGATACCCGCGAAGTAATACAACTCACCTGGCTCCAGTTTGCCTACGCTTTTAAACGCAAGAATACCGGTAGCCTGCGCCATCGCTTCCAGGATCAAAACGCCCGGGAAGATAGGCTTACCAGGGAAATGCCCCTGGAAGAATGGCTCATTTACAGAGACATTTTTCACTGCGCGCAGAAAACGACCTTCTTCAAAATCCAGCACACGGTCTACCAGTAAAAACGGGTAGCGGTGCGGCAGAAGTTCTAAAATCTCTTCAATATGCAGAGTATGAGTGTCGGTAGTCAAAATACTCTTCCTGTCAAAATGTACTGAATAGCAATAATAACACGGCCTGCCGGATTATAAGAAAGCCGACAGGCCGGGAAATTTAGCGTTAAAAGGATGAACGCTTAGTCTTGTTGATTGATTTTGCGCTCAATAGACTTGAGGCGCTTGCTCATATCATCAATATTCATCACCAGAGCTGCGGTTTTACGCCACATCTTATTCGGTTGCAGCGGAATGCCGGAGGAATAGACACCAGGCTCAGTGATAGGACGCATCACCATGCCCATGCCTGTCACCGTGACTTTGTCGCATATTTCCATATGCCCATTAATCACGCTGGCCCCACCGATCATGCAGTAACGACCAATTTTCAGGCTGCCTGCCATGATCACGCCGCCCGCAACTGCGGTATTGTCGCCAATCACGACGTTATGCGCAATCTGACATTGATTATCGATGATAACACCATTACCAATAATGGTGTCGTCGAGCGCACCGCGATCGATAGTCGTGCATGCTCCGATCTCAACACGATCGCCAATAATGACGCGACCAAGCTGTGGGATTTTGATCCAGTTACCACGATCGTTGGCATAACCGAATCCGTCAGAACCAATAACGGTGCTGGACTGGATCAGGCAATTTTCGCCAATCTCTATCTCATGATAAACGGTCACATTGGCCCACAAACGGGAACCTGCACCAATTTTCGTCTTTTTACCGACGAAACAACCTGCACCAATAACCACGTTATCGCCCAGAACAACATCGGATTCGATAACGGCGTTTGCGCCGATTGCTACGTTGTTACCCAGCTGTGCCGTCGGGTCGATCGCTGCGCTTGCAGCAATGTTCTGCGCCGGCTGAGGCGTGGTATCAAGAATTTGAGCCATACGCGCGTAAGTCAGGTAGGGATTCTTCACTACCAGCGCAGCGCTTGCGGCAAACGGGAGATCGTCCTGCGTCAGTACGACAGCAGACGCCTGACATTGAGCCAGGTGTTCACGGTACTTCGGGCTAACCATGAACGTAATGTTGCCTGCTTTAGCAGATTGCATGGACGCAACAGCGGTGATGACGATATCGCCATCACCGTGTAATTCTGCATCCAACTGCTGAGCTAAATCAGCCAGTCGAATTGAAGGCATTACTTATTTAACCTGTTTCAGTACATCAGCAGTGATGTCTTTAACATCTTTGCTGTTGAAAGCAACGGCATTAGCATCAACAACCAGATCGATACTCTGATCGGCTGCAACTGCTTTCACAGCAGACTGGATACGAGTCACCAGCTTGCCACGTTCTTCGTTAGAACGACGCTGACGGTCCTGCTCGAAAGCCTGTGCTTTCTGAGAGAAAGTCTGGCGCTGAGCCATCACGTCTTTTTCCAGCTTGCTGCGATCGCTTGCCTTCATGGTAGAACCATCACGCTGCAAACGCTGCATTTTGGACTGGAGGTCGTTTTCCATACCTTGCAGTTCGCCAGCACGGCCTTTGAATTCGTTTTCCAGAGTTGCAGAAACACCTGTTTTCTGCGCAACTTGCTGGAACAGATTACCCATGTTGACGATTGCAATTTTGTCCGCTGCCTGAGCAGAAGTTACCATCGCCAAACCAAGACCTGCAGCTAATAACCACTTTTTCACAATAAACTCCTTACCATCCCATTGGTACCCGAAGGTACCGTTCTTTGCGTGGCAAGGCGATCGTCTCTGCGATCGCCGGTTGTCAGCGCTACACTGCCAACGCATTCCATTGCAACGGACAATTACCAGGTTTTACCAATGTTAAACTGGAATTGCTCCGCTTTGTCTCCATCGTATTTCTTAAACGGCTGGGCGTAAGAGAAGACCAACGGCCCCAACGGTGACATCCATTGTAATGCGATACCTGCAGACATGCGAATATTGCTCGGATCGCTATAATCCGGTACGCCTGCTGCTTTCATCTGAGACGTGTTTTCCCAGTTGGTATCCCACACGGTACCCGCATCCCAGAAGAACGAAGTACGGACTGAGTTCGCGTATTTGTCACTGATAAACGGTGTAGGCGTGATGAACTCAAGGCTAGCAACACCCATGGCGTTACCGCCTACAGCATCATTAGAACTACAGACGTTTTTATTACCCGATCCATCCGTGGCTGGTTTATCACAGTTATCACTGTCATTACCGCCGTAGTAGACCGCTTTCGGACCGATGTTGTTAGACTGGAAACCACGTACGGTGCTTGAACCACCCGCATAGAAGTTCTCGTAGAACGGCAGCTCCTTGCTTCCGATCCCATCGCCATAACCCCAACGCGTACGACCCAGAACAACCCATTTGTGGTCATCATCAATAGGGAAGTACGACGCGGTATCCAGCGTCAGCTTGTAAAACTCGTTATCAGAGCCTGGCACGGTCACTTTACCATTCAGGTTGACACGGGAACCTTCTGTCGGGAAGAAACCACGGTCGAGGCGGTTATACGTCCAGCCATAGTTGAAGGTGAAGTCATCTGCTGCAAAACCATTGTTATCGCTGGAGGTGCTAGCTGACTGGCCGATAGAATCCAGATAACGCCACATCGCCACCTGCGGTTGCATATTGGACAGGTCGTTATGTACGTAACCTAAACCAGCACGCAGGGTGTTGTATTCGTTAATCGGGAAGCCAAGCGTGCCATCCAGACCATAACTTTTGTTGGTATAAGAGGACAGATCTGCATCATCGGCTTTAAAGTCGTTATAGAAGATACGACCGCCCAAACTTACACCATCAACGGTGAAGTACGGGTTAGTTACCGAGAACTCAGAATAGGTTTGGTAGTCGTTTTTGGTCCCGTTGATACCAACGGAGTAACCCGTACCCAACCAGTTATCCTGCTGAACGCCAACCTGGAAGCTCACGCCACTTTCAGTACCGTAACCGACACCAAAGTTGAAGCTACCGGTATTACGTTCTTTAACCTTATAGACGACGTCAACCTGATCCGGGCTACCCGGTACACGCTGGGTGTCCGTATCAACCGTTTCAAAGTAGCCCAGACGGTTCAAACGTTCTTTACCCTGGTCTACCATGTCGCTACCCAGCCACGCGCCTTCCATCTGGCGCATTTCGCGACGCAGTACGGAATCTTTGGAGGTATCGTTGCCTTCAAAGCGAATCTTACGCACGTAGAAACGGTTACCAGCATCAACGTTAACGTGAAGCTTAACGGTTTTATCCGTATCGTTAATTTCTGGCTGAGTCTGAACGCGCGGGTACGCATAACCATAACGGCCGAGCAGCTTTTTAATGCCGTCTTCCATTTTGGTCACTTTTGCACCGCTATACAGTTCGCCCGGCTGGAGCTTAGTCAAACTCTCGATCTCTGCGGAGTGACCCGCCAGGTTACCACTCACCTCAACACCGGAAAGCTTGTACTGATCGCCTTCTGTGATGTTAACGGTAATGTAGATACCTTTCTTGTCCGGAGTCAGACTGACCTGGGTAGAGTCAATATTGAAACGTGCATAACCGCGGTCCAGATAGTAGCTACGCAGGGTTTCGAGATCGCCCGCCAGCTTCTGCTTCTGGTACTTGCGATCGCCCACCACGTTCCACCACGGCACTTCGTCGCGGAGTTGGAACGTTGAGATCAGCTCGTCCGTACTGAACGCGTGGTTGCCCACAATGTTGATCTGCTGGATTTTCGCAGACACGCCTTCCTGGAAGACAAGCTTCAGGTCAACGCGATTACGCGGCAGCGGTGTCACAACGGCTTTTACGCTCGCGCTGTATTTACCGACGCTGTAGTAGAAATCTTCCAGTCCTTTTTCGATATCGGACAGGGTTGTGCGGTCCAGAGACTCGCCAACACGAACACCAGATGCTTCAAGGTTTTGCTTGAGCATATCGTCTTTCACCGACTTGTTGCCGGAGAAAGTGATACTGGCAATCGTCGGGCGTTCTTTCACCTGAACCAGCAGCGTATCACCATCGCGCAGGACGCGGACATCCTCAAAGTTGCCAGTGGCAAACAGAGCACGAATGGTATTACTGATATCTTCATCATTAACCGTGTCGCCTTGGCGCACTGGCATACTGAGGAGGGCCGCACCAACGGCGACACGCTGTAGGCCTTCGAAATGAATATCCTTCACTACGAACCCTTCAGCACCGTATACGGTCGCGCTGCTAAACAGCAGCGACGCTATGAGCAACTTTTTCATCGCCATCGTTATTATGCGTTCTTCCTAACTATCTCTCTTACAACCGAGAGAAATCATTGAAAAGTGCAAGCCCCATTAACAGCACTAGCAAAATCGAGCCAATGCGATAACTAAAGTCTTGAACTCGCTCGGATACCGGTCCGCCTTTTAGCTTTTCAATCGCTAAAAACAGCAGATGCCCCCCATCTAAAACAGGAAGCGGGAACAGGTTGATTATCCCGAGGTTCACGCTTATCAGCGCGAGGAACATGAGATAGTAAATCACCCCGAATTCCGCTGACATCCCAGCCCCCTGGGCGATAGAAATCGGCCCACTGAGGTTGTTCAGTTTTACGTCACCGGTTATCAATTTCCCCAACATAGTGACCGTAAGCTTCATCAATTGCCATGTTTTATCCGTGGCTTCAACGATGGCGCTAAACGGCCCATACTGGCGTATTGTCTTGTACTCATCTGGCAGCGGGATCACTTTTGGCACTACGCCAGCAAACCCCTCAGCCTTTCCGCCACCCGGTTTAGTATCCGGGATGAGCGTCAAGGAGAGCGGACTCCCCTGCCTTTCGACTTCCAGTGCCAACGGCGTGCCTGGATTATCGCGCACCAGATTAACAAAGGTCATCCATTGTGTTAACGGCTGACCGTCGACTTTAACGATCCTGTCGCCCGCTTGCAAACCTGCTTTACGCGCAGCTGAATCAGCCTGCACTTGTGCTAATACAGGTTCGATCTGCGCACCGCGTGGGCGAATGCCCAATGCCGCTACAGGATCTTCTTTATCAGGCTCAAAATTCCAGTGGCGTAAATCCAGAACTTTTTCCTGCCGCTGGTTAGCACCAAAAGGTGAAACGCTGACTTTTGTCTGCTCATCGCCGATTTTGGCAACCAACTGCAACCTGACGGCATCCCAATCAGGGGTTTCGATGCCGTCGATTGCTTTAAGTTCCATGCCTGGTGCAATTTGCGCTGTCGCCGCGATAGAGTCGGGTGAAATTTCACCCACCACCGGACGAACGCCAGGGACACCGATGATAAACACCAGCCAGTAAGCGAAGACAGCAAAGATGAAGTTGGCTACCGGTCCGGCAGCAATGATGGCGGCGCGTTGGCCTACCGTTTTGTTGTTGAACGCGTAGTGTCGCATTTCAGGCGCAACAGCTTCTACGCGTTCATCCAGCATTTTGACGTAGCCGCCAAGTGGAATCAGGGCGATGACAAACTCGGTGCCGTGACGGTCATTGCGACGCCAAAGCGATTTGCCAAAGCCAATCGAGAAACGCTCGACCCGCACTCCGCAGCGCCGGGCAACCCAGAAATGGCCAAATTCATGCACGGTGATAAGCACACCAAGTGCAACTATGAACGCCGCCAGATTCCAGAGAATGCTCAGCATAAAACCTTCCGTTAAATCGTCCCGAATACCAGAAACAACAGGCATGCAAATACAGGAACCGCAGCCGTCAGGCTATCAATGCGATCCAATATTCCACCATGACCTGGAATAAGGTGACCACTGTCTTTAATCCCTGCTTCACGCTTGAACATACTTTCGGTCAAGTCACCCAATACAGACGCCAGCGCAGCAACGATGGAGCAAATCAGCAACGTTGTTGGCGCAACTTCAAGGTTCGCCCAGACACCGTAGCCCCAGGAAATAATCGCGGCGGTAAACAGACCACCGAAAAACCCTTGCCAGGTTTTCCCCGGAGAAACCTTCGGCGCCAGTTTATGCTTGCCGAACAGTTTACCAAACATATAGGCACCAGAGTCAGCCCCCCAGACGAGAATCATCACATATAACAGCCATAAAGCACCGCTGTAGTGGTTTTCGTCGTAGTGCCAGGTGCGCAAAACAAGCATACCCCAGAAAAAAGGAATAATTGTGAGCATGCCAAATATCAGGCGCAGCGTCTTAGAGTGACGCCAGACCGATGCAGAGCCGGGATAAAACAGCACCAGCATCAATGCCACTATCCACCAACCTAACGATGCCCAGAGCGAACCGGCGACCAGTGGCTGATGAATGTCGTGGTGATACTCAGGCAGCACAAACAGCATCAGGGCCAGCAACAGGCCACAGAGCACCGCCAGCCATACCCGCTGAGTGCGCGAGGTAAAGCCGCTAAGCTGTCCCCATTCCCACGCCGCGAGCATGCACACCACCAGCGTGACAATAGCAAATCCCACCGGAGGCAGTAAAAACAGCGCTGCGATGACGATGGGTATTAATACAAAAGCGGAAATCAGGCGATACTTCAGCAAAAGCTACCCCCATCAGACTTTGTCAGCGCCAGGCTCAGTGCCGCCAAAGCGACGCTCTCGATTGGCAAAGGCATGCAGCGCACCTTCAAAGTCTTGTTCATCAAAATCGGGCCAAAGAACGTCAGTAAAGTAAAGTTCGGCGTAGGCAATTTGCCAAAGCAGAAAGTTACTAATGCGATGTTCTCCCCCTGTCCTAATTACCAAATCCACGGGTGCCAGTTCATTCATGCAGATTTGCTGACCCAGCGCCTCTTCATCAATTTGGTCGGGTCTCAACAGCCCTTCCTGAACTTGTTCGGCCAAGTGCCGAACGCCCTGGATAATATCCCAACGTCCGCCGTAATTCGCCGCGATATTGAGCGTAAGACCCGTATTATTTTCGGTCACCGCCTCCGCTTTGCGAATACGTTCCTGCAAACGTGAGTTAAAACGACTGGTATCGCCAATTATACGCAGGCGTACGTTGTGGCGGTGCAGGCTTTTTACTTCGCTGTCGAGCGCCCACACAAACAACTCCATCAACGCAGTGACTTCCTGCGGAGGTCGATTCCAGTTTTCACTGCTGAAAGCATAGAGCGTTAACGCATCAATGCCGTTATTGGCGGCAAAAGAAACGGCGCGGCGAACAGATTTCGCCCCAGCTTTATGCCCAAAGGCTCGTATCTTCCCTTGTCTTTTCGCCCAGCGGCCATTGCCATCCATAATGATTGCTACATGGCGACAGCCATGAGCTGGCAAGTTTTCGCTTATTGGTTGATTCGCAGACAACATAACGCGTTTTTAGTCCCTGAAAGGATTTAGCGGTACTCAGGAATACTGAAGCCTTTACATAAAAAAGCCGTGTCATACCACGGCTTACCTGACCACTCGTAGTCAAATACCTGCGATCAGGTGGCGCAGACTATATCACTGAAGCCCAACGCTAACAAATAGCACGACCACTAGCGCTTGGATTATCACCAGCTTGCGAGACGCGTCACCTGTTCAAGCGCCACCACGCGCGCCTGTGCATCGACTGCCAACACTTCCTCGACGCTCTGCGGCTCTCGCAGATCCATCGAATCGAGGACTGACAAATTCAGTGCCGCAATGTCAGTAAAGCGGATGCGCTGGTTCAGAAATGCCTCAACGGTAATTTCATTGGCTGCATTAAGCGCCGTCGTCGCAGCCTGCCCATGGTCAAAAGCATTCATCGCCAGCTTCAGACAAGGGTACCTGTCATAATCAGGCTCACTAAAGGTCAGAGAGCTGAGCTTGCAAAAGTCGAGCGGTTTGGCTCCTGAGATGACGCGATGTGGCCACGCCATCGAGTGTGCGATTGGCGTGCGCATGTCCGGTTCACCTAACTGTGCAAGCACGCTGCCATCCTGATAGCGAACCATGGAATGAATCACCGACTGCGGGTGGATCAGCACTTCCATCTGTTTTGCAGACGCATTAAAAAGCCAGCGAGCTTCAATGTATTCCAGACCTTTATTCATCATAGTGGCAGAGTCGACAGAGATTTTTCTTCCCATCGACCAGTTCGGATGACGACATGCCTGATCGGGCGTCATAGAGGCCAGTTCAGACAATGGCGTTTCACGGAATGGACCACCAGACCCGGTAAGCAGAATCGACACAACGCCATTCTGCTCGAGATCAGCGTACCCTAGGTTTTCCTGAAAAGGTTGCGGTAAACTCTGAAAAATCGCGTTATGTTCGCTATCGACCGGTAAAAGTCGTGCGCCGCGCTGTTTTACCGCGTCCATAAAGAGCCGGCCACAGGTGACTAATGCCTCTTTGTTCGCCAGCAGCACCGTTTTGCCTGCATCAATAGCCGCAAGCGTTGGCAGCAGCCCTGCCGCGCCGACTATCGCCGCCATGACCTGATCGACCTCACTCAGCGCAGCCATATCACAAGCGGCTTGCTGCCCACTCATGACTTCTGTACGACTCCCCTTCTCTGCCAGCAGTGCTTTAACCTGAATAGCACTTTCCTCGTCATCCATCACCGCATAGCGGGGAGTAAATTCCAGACACTGTTCGACCATCCGCTGCACATTCTTCCCGGCCACAAGCGCGGTGACGGTGTAGTTTTCAGGATTGTGACGAACAACGTCAAGAGTGCTACAACCAATAGAACCGGTCGAGCCGAGGAGAGTTAAATGCTTCATGAGATGCCCGGAAGAAAGTTAGATCATATAAAAGCAAAACGCCGCCAGCAAAGTCACCAGGACTTCCTGAACGGCGTTTTTCAGATGACATCAGAAATCAGAACTGCATCAGTTCCGCTTCTTTATCTGCCAGCGCCGCATCAAGCTTCTTGATAGCAGCGTCAGTCAATTTCTGAACGTCGTCCTGAGAACGGCGGTCATCATCTTCGCTGATTTCTTTGTCTTTCAGCAGTGCTTTCACTTTGTCATTCGCATCACGACGCACGTTACGCACAGCAACACGCGCGCCTTCGGCTTCGCCGCGAACCACTTTGATCAGCTCTTTACGACGTTCTTCCGTCAGTGCTGGCAGTGGAACGCGAATGTCGGTACCCGCTGAACTTGGGTTCAGACCCAAATCAGAGGCCATGATCGCTTTTTCTACCGCTGGACCTAAAGAACGGTCGAAGACGTTGATTTTCAGGGTGCGGGTATCTTCAACCGTCACGCTTGCCAGCTGGCGCAGCGGAGTTGGGGTACCGTAATACGGTACGATGATACCATCAAGCAGGCTTGGGGAAGCACGGCCGGTGCGCACTTTGCTGATTTGGTTTTTGAAGGCTTCTACGCATTTTTCCATGCGTACTTCAGCATCTTTTCTGATATCGCTAATCACGTTAAGAATCCTTGAAAACTTGTTTCAGGCAGACTATCCGCCAGCACAGCCGCTACAGGTGTGCTAAGTATAGTCGCGTTTAATTCATGACAACGCCTGAGGCGCGTCCAGGTAAGCGTTCACTACGCAGTAAAGCGGAATCTTACCTGTATTTATCGCCAACGGAAATTATTCCGTGATCAAAGTGCCTTCTTTTTCGCCCATTACGACGCGACGCAGCGCGCCTGGCTTATTCATATTGAAGACACGAATAGGTAACTTATGGTCACGAGCCAGCGTGAAGGCCGCAAGATCCATCACTTTTAGCTCTTGATCCAGCACTTCATTGTAGGTCAACTGATCGTACATAGTTGCCGCAGGATCTTTAGCGGGATCGGCGGTAAACACGCCGTCAACTTTCGTTGCTTTCAGCACGACGTCGGCTTCGATTTCGATACCGCGCAGGCAGGCAGCGGAGTCGGTAGTAAAGAACGGGTTACCCGTACCGGCGGAGAGGATCACCACACGGTTGTTGCGCAGTAGGCTGATTGCCTCTGCCCAGCTGTAGTTATCGCATACGCCATTCAGAGGAATAGCAGACATCAGGCGGGCGTTCACATAGGCGCGATGGAGTGCATCACGCATTGCCAGGCCATTCATCACTGTTGCCAGCATACCCATGTGGTCGCCCACAACGCGATTCATACCCGCTTTCGCCAGACCAGCGCCACGGAAAAGATTGCCACCGCCAATTACCACGCCAACCTGGATACCCAGTTCGACCAGTTCTTTGATTTCCTGTGCCATGCGGTCAAGAATGCTTGCGTCAATACCGAAGCCTTCAGTTCCCTGCAGTGCTTCGCCACTCAGCTTAAGCAGAATGCGTTTGTACACGGGTTTTGCATTGGTAGCCATGTTTCTTTCCTGAGACTGTCAACGATTAAGATAGGGGTTAGTTCTGGCGACATTATATGTCACTTATCAGCACAGAAACGCCAGGCGTCTGTCTGATTTCTGCATGATAGGGCACAAAAAGAAGCCGCCCTCAGGCGGCTCCTTCGCAATCATTAAGACTGCTTGGACATTGCAGCAACTTCTGCTGCGAAGTCAGTTTCAACTTTCTCGATGCCTTCGCCCACTTCAAAGCGGATGAAGCCAGTCACGTCAGCATTGCGCTCTTTCAGCAGCTGAGCAACAGATTTAGTTGGGTCCATCACGAATGGCTGACCAGTCAGAGAAACTTCGCCGGTGAATTTCTTCATGCGGCCTTCAACCATTTTCTCTGCGATTTCTTTTGGCTTGCCAGACTGCATGGCGATGTCCAGTTGAACCTGGTACTCTTTTTCTACCACTTCAGCAGACACATCTTCAGGCTTAACGAATTCTGGTTTGCTTGCAGCAATGTGCATTGCCAGCTGTTTAACCAGTTCTTCATCAGCGCCTTTAGCCGCAACCAGAACACCGATACGAGCACCGTGCTGGTATGAACCCAGAACGTCGCCTTCGATGGAAGCAACACGACGGATGTTGATGTTCTCACCGATTTTAGCAACCAGCGCAACACGCTCTTCTTCGAACTGAGCTTTCAGAACGTCAACGTCGGTGATTTTGCCAGCCATAGCTGCATCCAGAACTTTATTAGCAAATGCCTGGAAACCACCATCTTTTGCTACGAAGTCAGTCTGGCAGTTAACTTCCAGAATGATGCCGTAGGTGCCGTCGATTTTAGTCAGGATTACACCGTCAGCTGCAACGTTGCCTGCTTTTTTCGCCGCTTTAATCGCGCCGGATTTACGCATGTTTTCGATTGCCAGCTCGATGTCGCCGTTGGCTTCAACCAGTGCTTTTTTGCAATCCATCATGCCTGCG
Organism: Enterobacter sp.; assembly: GCA_022649305.1. Classification (GTDB taxonomy): domain Bacteria; phylum Pseudomonadota; class Gammaproteobacteria; order Enterobacterales; family Enterobacteriaceae; genus Enterobacter. Next base: position 1,433 of record JALCNW010000084.1, on the reverse strand, counting down.
CCAGTACGTTCGCGCAGCTCTTTTACCAGGGATGCGGTAATTTCAGCCATTCTTAAATCCTCGGGAGAGATGACCTGCTCGGCTCAAGGAACCAAACAGGTTTAAAAGTGAAAAAGGGGCCATTAAGAGGCCCCTATCCATACACGGTACTAATAAGGGGTAGAACCTTATTATTCAGCTTCTACGAAGCTTTCTTCCGCCTGGGAAGCCAGATCCTGAGAACGGCCTTCACGTACGGTGGTCGCTACAGCACCCAGGTACAGAGTAACAGCACGGATTGCATCGTCGTTACCCGGGATAACGAAGTCAACACCGTCCGGATCGGAGTTGGTATCAACGATAGCAAATACCGGGATACCCAGGTTGTTAGCTTCTTTGATCGCGATGTGCTCGTGGTCAGCATCAACAACGAACAGAGCGTCTGGCAGACCACCCATGTCTTTGATCCCGCCAAGGCTGTTTTCCAGCTTGCCGAGTTCACGAGTGCGCATCAGAGCTTCTTTCTTGGTCAGCTTATCGAAAGTACCGTCCTGAGACTGGATTTCCAGATCTTTCAGGCGCTTGATGGACTGACGAACAGTTTTCCAGTTGGTCAGCATGCCGCCCAACCAGCGATGGTTCACGAAGAACTGATCGCAGCTGTTGGCAGCTTCTTTCACAGCTTCGCTTGCAGCGCGTTTAGTACCAACAAACAGAATCTTACCTTTACGGGAAGAGATCTTGTTCAGCTCAGCCAGGGCTTCGTTGAACATTGGTACCGTTTTCTCAAGGTTGATGATGTGAACTTTGTTACGCGCGCCGAAGATGAAAGGCTTCATTTTCGGGTTCCAGTAACGGGTCTGGTGACCGAAGTGAACACCAGCCTTGAGCATGTCGCGCATGGAAACAGTTGCCATGTTTAAAACCTCTATTTAAAAGTTGGGGTTAAGCCTCCACGTATCCCATATTACCGACCCCAAAGGGCACCCCGGAATATGTGTCGATACGTGTGTGTTATTTACACAAAGTGAGATTTGTCGCTTCTGGTCCATCTTGTGTAGACGAAATGGATCGGAAGTCCGGCGCGCTTTATACCACAAAACGCGAGAAGACACCAACTGTTGTTGGCTGCGTGTGCTGTTAATGATTCTCAATTTGGCACAGGCATCGCCAGACTGTTACCATTGACAGCACTTAGACTAGTAATGTCGAAAAAATCGACACCGATGGACAGATTACATGGCTATCTCAATTAAGACACCTGAAGAAATTGAAAAAATGCGCGTCGCCGGTCGTCTGGCCGCTGAAGTGCTGGAAATGATTGAACCGTACATCAAACCGGGCGTGAGCACCGGCGAACTGGATCGCATCTGTAACGACTATATCGTGAATGAGCAGCATGCCATCTCCGCCTGTCTTGGCTATCACGGCTTCCCGAAATCCGTCTGCATCTC
>JALCNW010000083.1 GCA_022649305.1 Enterobacter sp. | reverse complement strand
GAGTGCCCACACAGATTGTCTGATAAATTGTTAAAGAGCAGTGCAACGCGGCTTTCGCTCACCGTTGCGAGGTCCCGTATAATACGTTTTCCTCATTCAGAGTCAAGCGTTTATTTTCGCTTTTCTCTGCCGGCGTTCATCTCTGAACCCCGCTAACACGGCGGCCTGTAAGCCGTTGTTCCGTGTCAGTGGAGGCGCATTATAGGGAGTTATTCTGAGGTGGCAAGAGGAAAATAAGAAAAAGTTTTCGTTCGATTATTTTTCAAACATAACGTTTATTAAACCTTCTGATTGCCCGTTAATTGTGCGATTTCCCGGGCAAACGCCGCGACCTGCGGCCAATCGGTATAGACCACTTCTTTACTCGTATCCGTTTCCCCGCCCGTCATCTTCATAATTAAGCGAATCATCACGAGGTCGTACCAACGATAACGTGGGTAACGCAGCGCTCCCGCAAAGACAGCGCACCGTTCTGGCTGCCATGGTGAGTTCAACAGGAACTTGCGCGTGTAGCTGTTGGTCTGCGGCGTACGCTTTTCGGGCTTACGCGCCACAAGGTTGACAGAATAGAAAGCGCTCGGCAGTGCATTCAACGTAACAGCATGCTTCTTCACAAAGCGATCAACCGCAGGATGGAAGTGTCCATAGCGAATCGATGCGCCAATCACCACACGGTCATAGTCCTGCCACACAATCTCTTCAGTGCGATTCAGGTTTACCACGTCGGCATAGACGCCCTGTTCTTTTAATTCAGATGCTATATAAGAGGCAATCTCACGCGTTTGTCCGTCTCGCGTGGAGAAAAGAATCAATGTCTTCACCAGATACTTCCTTAGTCGCGCCAGAATGTGGGGGTAAACAGGACCAGCAGCGTAAAGACCTCAAGACGCCCAAAAAGCATATTGGCAATCAGGATCCATTTCGCCACCGGATTCATGCTAGCAAAGTTATCCGCCACCACGCCTAGCCCAGGCCCAAGATTATTGAGCGTCGCCACTACAGAGGCAAACGCCGAGAAATCATCAACACCCGTAGCGATGATCGCCAGCATGCTGACGATGAAAACCAGTGCATAGGCAGAAAAGAAGCCCCAAACGGCTTCCAGAATACGTTCCGGTAACGCACGGTTACCAAGCTTAATACTGTAGACCGCATTCGGATGCACCAGGCGTTTCAGTTCACGGTTCCCCTGCTTAAACAGCAAAAGGATACGAATGACCTTCAGGCCGCCGCCCGTTGAACCTGCACATCCACCGATAAAAGCAGAGCATAAAAGCAATACGGGTAAGAACAGCGGCCAGCGGGCAATACTGTCTGTGGTAAAACCTGCGGTCGTCGCCATCGACACCACCTGGAAAAATGCCTGATTGACGGTGGTCACCGCCGAGCTATAGACATCGTGCAACCACAGAACCGAGGTACAGATCACCACCAGCGTGAGCTGAACCCCAATAAACATCCTGAATTCCGGGTCGCGCCAGTACACCTTCAAGCTGCGTCCACTGAGTAACGAGAAGTGCAAACCGTAGTTACAACCGGAGATCAGTAAGAAGACGGCAATAATCGTGTTGATGGTTGGGCTATCGAAATAACCCACACTCGCGTCGTGCGTGGAGAAACCGCCAATCGCAATAGTAGAGAAGCTGTGTCCGATCGCATCGAATGCCGGCATTCCGGCAAACCAGAGTGCCAACGCACAGGCCACGGTCAGTAACACATAGATGAACCAAAGGGTTTTGGCCGTCTCTGCAATACGCGGGCGCATTTTATTGTCTTTTAGCGGACCAGGCATTTCCGCGCGATACAACTGCATCCCACCAACACCCAGTATTGGCAGGATCGCCACGGCCAATACGATGATCCCCATACCGCCAAACCATTGCAGCATCTGTCGATAAAAGAGAATAGCGTGCGGGAGTGAATCCAGCCCCACCAGCGTTGTCGCGCCCGTGGTCGTTAAACCAGAAAAGGATTCAAAGAATGCATCGGTCACCGTCAGATTAGGCTGCTCGGCAAAGATAAACGGTAATGCCCCCACGCTGCCCAGCACGGTCCAGAACAGGACAACGATTAGAAAGCCTTCGCGGGATTTCAGCTCGCCTTTCTCTCGACGGTTTGGCCACCAGAGCATTGAACCAATCGCCAGTGCGGCGAAGAAGGTCTGCGTGAACGCGCGCCCCGCGCCGTCCCGATAGATAAGCGCCACCAGTCCTGGGAGGATCATTGTCCCGGAAAAGAGTATGACCAGCAGTCCAACGATTCGGGTTATGGCACGAAAATGCATCTCTGCCGTTTCCTTTGGTATTCAGAAAGTAAGGTGGGGATTATTCTTCAATCGGCAGTAATTGCAACGCACCGCGACTAAAATCAGCCAGTTTTGCCGAAAAAGCCGCCTGCTCCGCCTGAGGAAGCGCCACACGTAATTGAACCGTCGCCTGATAATCACTGAAGACAACCATGCCGTTAAACTGCTTCAACAGCGTTTCGATGCCGGATAAATGGGCGTAATCACACAACAAAGTATATTCGGTTAATGGCGTTTTGCGGAGAGTATTGAGTTGATTCAGTGCCTGCTGGACGCCACCACCGTAGGCCTTAACCAGACCGCCAGTGCCTAACAATATGCCGCCGTAGTAACGAACGACGACGGCAGTGATTTCACCGACACCACTTCCCATTAGTTGAGAGAGCATCGGTTTTCCTGCGGTTCCCGCAGGCTCACCATCGTCAGAAAACCCCAGCTTTTGCGAATCGTTTGGCGCTCCCGCCACCCAGGCCACGCAATGGTGGCGCGCATCGGGGTGTTCTGCGCGTACCGATTCGACAAAGGCTTTCGCCGCTTCCACGCCGTCGGTGTGGGCCAACAGCGTGATAAAGCGGCTCTTTTTGATCTCTTCGGTGAAAATGACCGGTTCGGCCGGTATCAGCCAGCTTTCCATCAGGCCAGCTTCTGGTCTCGCGTCATATTCTCGATATTGTTTTCGTGGATCACCACGTTATCTTCAATACGAATGCCACCAAAAGGTTTCAACGCGTCAATTTTCTGCCAGTTAAAGTGTTTGCTGTACTGACCTTCACGCCACGGCGTTAACAGTGAATCAATAAAATAGATACCCGGCTCAATGGTCAATACCATGCGCGGCTCAAGCATGCGGGTACAGCGCAGGTACGGATATTTAGACGGCGCAGCCAGATGCGTACCGGTGTCATCCTGCATAAAGCCCGCAACATCGTGAACCTGCAGACCCAACGGATGCCCGATGCCGTGCGGCATAAACGGCCCGGTGAGATCGTTCTCCACCATCGCCTCTTCGCTCATGTCGGTCACAATCTGATGTTTACGCAGCAGTTTGGCGATGCGCTGATGGAATTGAATATGATAATCAACGTAACTCGTACCCGCTTTCATGGTGCCAATAAGCGCCAGCTGTTCGTCATTCACGTCTTTGATCAGATGCGCGAAATCGGTATCGCCATTCGCAGCCCAGGTACGGGTTAAATCGGCAGCATAACCGTTGTACTCCGCGCCTGCATCCAACAGGAAGCTACGCGCTTCAGACGGCACGCGGTGATCCAGTTTGGTGTAATGCAGAACAGATGCGTGCTCGTTCAGTGCCACAATGTTGCTGTAAGGCACATCAGTATCGCGATGGCCTGTCGCCGTCAGGTACGCCTGGTTAATATCAAACTCGCTCATACCGGACAGGAACGCTTCATGCGCCGCACGATGGCCGTTCACCGCCGTTTTCTGCGCTTCACGCATGCAGGACAGTTCATAGTCAGTCTTGTAAGCGCGATAATAGTGCAGATAATCCAGCACCCCTTTCGGGTTGATTTTATCAGCCGGAATATCCAGACCCAAAGCACGTTCCGGTACAGGACCAATATAAGCAATATTGCCGCGTGCGGCGGGCAGTTGGCTACCTATGCCATCCGCTTTAGGCAGCGCGATAACGTCCACTTCTTCGGTCCAGAAAGAGGTCGGCAGAGGTTCAACGTTGTGCCAGTAATCCACCGGCAGATAGAACCACAGTTTTGGTTTGTTTACGCCGTCCACCAGCAGCCAGCAATTTGGCACCTGAGTCACCGGCACCCAGGCTTTAAACTGCGGGTTCACCTTGAAGGGGTAGGCATGGTCATCGAGGAAGACATTGATCAACTCACCGGAGTGAATAAGTAGCGCATCCATTTTAAAACGAGCCAGTACGTCGCGGGTACGTTCCTGCAACGTAACGATATGATTCTTATAAAGTGCTGCCAGTGAGTCCATCATTATTCCTTTCGTCTTTGACCTCAAGTATCCGCATATTAGCACACCTGGCTATACCTGCGTCATTTCGACCGAGCGTGATCGGCGCAGCAATTTCTTAAAGAGTAATTTGCATTTCTTTAACATAAATCCCACACTCCGTCTCATCTGGTATGACCAGATCCACTTGCTGGATTCAGGAGACTGACATGCTCTACAAAGGTGACACCCTATACGTGGACTGGCTGGAAGATGGCATCGCCGAACTGGTGTTCGATGCCCCCGGCTCAGTCAACAAGCTCGATACCGCGACCGTAGCCAGTCTTGGCCACGCGCTAGATGTACTCGAAAAACAATCGGATTTAAAAGGGCTGCTGCTGCGCTCAAATAAAGCAGCCTTTATTGTCGGCGCGGATATCACCGAATTTCTCTCTCTGTTCCAGGTACCTGAAGAACAGCTGAGCCAATGGCTGCATTTTGCCAACAGCGTCTTTAATCGCCTGGAAGACCTGCCGGTCCCCACGATTTCTGCCGTTAATGGCTACGCGCTGGGCGGCGGCTGTGAGTGTGTGCTGGCAACGGACTACCGTCTTGCTACGCCAGACCTGCGAATCGGCCTGCCGGAAACCAAGCTGGGCATCATGCCAGGCTTTGGCGGCTCTGTTCGTATGCCGCGCATGTTAGGTGCTGATAGCGCCCTCGAAATTATCGCCGCAGGTAAAGATGTCGGAGCCGATCAGGCGCTGAAGATTGGTCTGATCGATGGCGTCGTGAAAGCGGAAAAATTGCACGAAGGTGCGATTAGCGTTCTGCGTCAGGCCATCAACGGCGATCTCGACTGGAAAGCCAAACGTCAGCCCAAGCTTGAACCTCTGCATTTAAGTAAAATCGAAGCCACCATGAGCTTTACCATTGCCAAAGGCATGGTGATGCAGACGGCGGGCAAACACTATCCGGCACCGATTACCGCCGTGAAGACTATCGAAGCTGCCGCTCGCTTTGGTCGTGAAGAAGCGCTGAAGCTCGAAAACCAAAGCTTCGTTCCGCTGGCCCATACCAATGAGGCCCGCGCACTGGTGGGTATCTTCCTGAACGATCAGTTCGTGAAGGGTAAAGCGAAACAGTTGACCAAAAACATCGAGACGCCGAAGCAAGCTGCCGTTCTGGGCGCTGGCATCATGGGAGGCGGGATTGCATATCAGTCCGCCTGGAAAGGCGTACCGGTGATCATGAAGGACATCAACGACAAATCCCTGACGCTGGGAATGACCGAAGCCGCCAAGCTGCTGAATAAACAACTGGAGCGCGGCAAGATTGACGGTCTGAAACTCTCGGGCGTGATTTCAACCATACAGCCGACGCTGGAGTACACCGGCTTTGACCGCGTGGATGTGGTCGTGGAAGCGGTAGTTGAAAACCCAAAAGTCAAAAAAGCGGTACTGGCAGAAACCGAAGAGAAAGTGCGTCCAGATACCGTGCTGGCTTCAAACACCTCAACAATCCCCATTGGCGAGCTGGCGAGCGTACTGAAGCGCCCTGAAAACTTTTGCGGCATGCACTTCTTTAACCCGGTACACCGTATGCCGCTGGTCGAAGTGATTCGCGGGGAAAAAACGTCTGACGCCACTATCGCAAAAGTGGTGGCCTGGGCGAGCAAGATGGGTAAAACCCCGATTGTGGTAAACGACTGCCCTGGCTTCTTCGTCAACCGCGTGCTGTTCCCTTATTTCGCTGGCTTTAGTCAGCTGCTGCGCGACGGCGCTGACTTCCGCAAAGTCGATAAGGTCATGGAAAAGCAGTTCGGCTGGCCGATGGGCCCGGCGTATTTGCTGGACGTGGTTGGGATTGATACCGCGCATCACGCCCAGGCGGTGATGGCCGCTGGCTTCCCGCAGCGCATGCAGAAAGATTATCGCGATGCCATCGACGCCCTGTTTGACGCCAGCCGCTTTGGGCAGAAAAACGGTCTGGGCTTCTGGCGCTATAAAGAAGACAGCAAAGGCAAGCCGAAGAAAGAAGAAGATGCCGCCGTAGACAGCCTGCTGGCCGATGTCAGCAAGCCAAAGCAGGACTTTAGCGACGAAGAGATCATTGCCCGTATGATGATCCCGATGGTTAACGAAGTCGTGCGTTGTCTTGAAGAAGGCATCATCGCCAGCCCGGCAGAAGCCGACATGGCGCTGGTTTACGGCCTCGGTTTCCCTCCGTTCCACGGCGGCGCATTCCGCTGGCTGGATACGCTCGGCAGCGCAAAATATCTCGATATGGCGCAACAATATCAGCACCTCGGTCCGCTGTATGACGTACCGGAAGGGCTGCGTAACAAAGCACGCCATAACGAACCCTATTATCCCCCAGTTGAGCCTGCCCGTCCGGTCGGCGAGCTGAAAACGGCTTAAGGAGTCACAATGGAAAAGGTTGTCATTGTCGATGCAATTCGCACCCCGATGGGCCGTTCAAAGGGCGGCGCATTCCGTCACGTACGCGCGGAAGATCTCTCCGCGCATCTGATGCGTAGTCTGCTGTCACGCAATCCGGCTTTGGAAGCGAGCGCTCTGGACGATATTTACTGGGGCTGCGTGCAGCAGACGCTGGAACAAGGCTTCAATATTGCGCGTAATGCCTCGTTGCTGGCGGAAATCCCACACTCGGTTCCGGCAGTAACCGTTAACCGGCTGTGCGGATCTTCGATGCAAGCGCTACACGACGCGGCTCGCATGATCATGACCGGCGACGCGCAAGCGTGCATGGTGGGCGGCGTGGAACATATGGGCCACGTCCCCATGAGCCACGGCGTTGATTTCCATCCGGGTATGAGCCGCAACGTAGCGAAAGCAGCGGGTATGATGGGCCTGACGGCGGAAATGCTGTCCCGCATGCACGGCATCAGCCGTGAAATGCAGGATGCTTTTGCCGCGCGATCTCACGCTCGAGCCTGGGCCGCAACGCAGTCTGGCGCGTTTAAAAATGAAATTCTGCCCACTGGCGGCCATGACGCTGATGGCGTGTTAAAGCAATTTTACTTCGATGAAGTCATCCGCCCGGAAACCACGGTTGATGCACTTTCCGCACTGCGACCGGCATTCGATCCTGTGAGCGGAACTGTGACTGCGGGTACGTCTTCAGCCTTGTCCGATGGCGCTGCCGCCATGCTGGTGATGAGCGAAAGCCGTGCTCGTGAATTGGGCCTGACGCCGCGTGCGCGCATTCGCTCAATGGCGGTGGTCGGCTGCGATCCGTCTATTATGGGTTACGGCCCGGTTCCCGCATCCAAACTGGCGCTGAAAAAAGCGGGGCTGACCGCAAGCGACATCGACCTGTTCGAAATGAACGAGGCGTTTGCCGCGCAGATCCTGCCGTGCATTAAAGATTTGGGCTTGATGGAGCAAATCGACGAGAAGATCAATCTGAACGGTGGCGCCATTGCGCTGGGTCATCCGCTGGGCTGTTCCGGGGCGCGTATCAGCACCACGCTGATTAATCTGATGGAACGCAAAGATGCTCAGTTTGGTCTGGCAACGATGTGTATCGGGTTAGGTCAGGGGATCGCGACGGTATTTGAGAGAGTGTAAATCAGGAAAAGTATCTCTGCGCCAATGACGTCAGAACAAGGCGTCATTGGCGCAGAGAAACAGTTTAGTTGCCGTTCTTCCCGCCTGTCAGGGGCGGGTTTTTTTATGCCTAGATAAACGCGAAGGCATCGCCGAACAGACGGTCTTCACGCGCACCACGTTCATTGCAGAACAGGTCACGGGCAATTTTCGCCATCTCAAAACGACCGGCAATATAGATATCATGCTCCGCCAGCGTGCCGTGATCCTGCAAGACTGCCGTCAGAACAGTACCTGAACGCCCACGCCAGCCCTCTTCAGGCTGCTCGACAACCGGCTCGATACGCAGGTTCGGGTGAGTGACACTTAATGCTTCAAGCTCAGACAGATCGTAAAGGTGCTTCTCTTCACGCCCGCCCCAGTAGATGGTGATATCACGGTTTGGATTACGCGCCAGTGCGGTCAGCAGGATAGAGCGCACGTAGGAGAAGCCCGTACCGCCAGCAATGAGAATGAGCGGACGATCTTCATCGTCTCTCAGCCACGCTTCGCCGTGTGGGATATCAACGTCAATGACACGCTCTTTCAGGATGCGATCCATGACCGCCATGGCATACAGATTCAGCTCTGACGCACCAATATGAAGCTCAATAAATTCCTGCTCCGCAGGCGTCGACGCCATAGAGAAAGGGCGCTTATCACGCTCATCCATCACAACCATTAAATATTGGCCAGCACGGAAAGAGAATGCTGCCTCTGGCACTAAACGGACGCGATATACGGTGTCGGTGATAGCATCTACTGAAGTCACTTTACAGCTTAAGGTTGTCATTCGCTCTCTCTGTCGGGAAATCTATAGGGCTAACGGTCAGACTCAGGCTTACCGTTATTCATAATGGCCAGTTCATCCCAGATCGCGTCGATTCGCGCTGTCACCTCAGGATCTTTTTTGATCGGTCGACCCCATTCACGTGAGGTTTCGCCGGGCCATTTATTGGTGGCATCCAGTCCCATTTTTGAGCCAAGGCCGGAGACCGGTGAGGCAAAATCCAGATAATCAATTGGCGTATTTTCGACTAACACGGTATCGCGCGCCGGGTCCATACGCGTAGTAATGGCCCAGATAACATCATTCCAGTCGCGAGCGTTAACGTCATCATCGCAAACAATAACAAATTTGGTGTACATAAACTGGCGCAAAAAAGACCATACGCCCATCATTACGCGTTTGGCATGGCCCGCGTACTGCTTCTTGATAGTCACAACCGCCAGGCGATATGAACATCCTTCCGGCGGCAGATAGAAATCAACAATTTCCGGAAACTGCTTTTGCAAAATGGGCACGAACACTTCGTTCAGCGCGACACCCAATACCGCCGGCTCATCTGGCGGACGGCCAGTATAAGTCGAGTGGTAAATGGCATCTTCACGCTGGGTAATATGCGTAACGGTGAACACCGGGAAATTATCGATTTCGTTGTAATAGCCCGTATGGTCGCCATAAGGTCCTTCCGGTGCCAATTCGCCCTGCTCAATGTATCCTTCCAGCACGATTTCCGCACTGGCAGGGACTTCCAGATCGTTGGAAATACACTTAACCACTTCGGTTTTTGTGCCGCGCAGCAGGCCTGCGAAAGCATACTCAGAAAGCGTATCGGGAACCGGCGTTACGGCTCCCAGTATAGTCGCCGGGTCGGCACCCAACGCCACAGAGACAGGAAAACGCTCGCCAGGATGCGCTGCGCACCACTCCTGGAAATCCAGCGCGCCGCCGCGATGCGACAACCAGCGCATAATCAGCTTATTTTTGCCGATTAGCTGCTGGCGATAAATACCCAAATTTTGGCGTTCTTTGTGCGGCCCGCGCGTGACGGTGAGACCCCAGGTGATCAGCGGCGCGGCATCTTCTGGCCAGCACTGCATAATTGGGATACGGGTCAGATCAACGGCATCGCCTTCGACGATTTTCTGCTGGCAAGGCGCACCACGCAGACGCTTGGTTGGCATATTCAACACCTGCTTGAACTGCGGCAGCTTATCGAACAGATCGCGGAAACCTTTTGGCGGCTCGGGCTCTTTCAAGAAGGCCAGCAGTTTGCCCACTTCACGTAACGCAGTGACATCTTCCTGCCCCATCCCCATCGCCACACGCTTCGGTGTGCCAAACAGGTTACAAAGCACCGGCATGGAATAGCCTTTCGGTTTTTCAAACAGCAACGCGGGGCCGCCGGCACGCAAGGTACGGTCAGCGATTTCTGTCATTTCCAGATAAGGATCAACAGGAATTGTGATGCGTTTGAGTTCGCCCTGCTTTTCCAGCAGCGCCAGGAAGTCGCGTAGATCGTGGTATTTCATGCAGTTAGTCATGGCCTCTCTATAAGCGCTTCATTATACGGCGTTCGTCATCAGGACGCTGTAATTTTGTTAAATTAGCGTGAAGTTCCACGCCATCTTCTTCTTCTGGCCCTTATAATCACCTTAGCGATCCCGCCAGGGTTTTGATATGCTTGCGCCGCGAACAAAGGGAAAGAGTGATTATGCAAGCCTGGTATTTACTGTATTGCAAGCGTGGGCAACTTCAGCGCGCGCAGGAACATCTGGAACGTCAGGCGGTTAATTGTCTGACGCCTGTGATCTCGCTTGAAAAAATCCAGCGCGGTAAACGCACCACGGTCATCGAACCCCTTTTCCCGAACTACCTGTTCGTCGAGTTTGACCCAGAGGTGATTCATACCACCACCATCAGCGCCACGCGAGGCGTCAGCCACTTCGTGCGTTTTGGTACGAGCCCGGCGACCGTCCCTTCGACAGTCATCCATCAGCTTTCAATCTATAAACAGCCCGACGATATCACCGATCCTGAGACGCCGTTCCCCGGCGATGACGTGGTCATCACCGAAGGCGCATTCGAAGGGCTACAGGCAATATTTTCTGAGCCAGACGGCGAAGCGCGCTCGATGCTGCTGCTCAATCTGCTCAACAAGCAGGTGCTTCAAAGCGTCAAAAACACCGCTTTTCGCAAAGTTTAAAAACTCACGCCAAACAGTCGACGTACGTTTTCATCCGTTTGCGCGTCCAGCCATTGCATCTCTTCGCCACGCCAGTGTGCGATTCGCTCAACAATATGGCCAAGATAAGCAGGTTCATTGCGCCGTGATGCGGGTTTAGGCTTCATATCGCGCGGTAACAGGTAAGGCGCATCCGTCTCGATTAACAAACGATCCGCAGGAATAACTGGCAACAGTTCACGCAGTTCAAGCCCGCGCCGTTCATCGCACACCCAGCCGGTAATACCTAAGTACAGACCCCGTTTCAGACAATCTACAGCTTCCTGCCGGGAACCCGTAAAACAGTGCAGCACCGCGCCGGGTAATTTATCGAGCCAAGGTTCAAGCAGCGTCAGAAAACGCTCGTGAGCGTCACGGCAATGCATGAATACCGGCATACCCTTCTCCGCCGCCAGAGCAAGCTGGGCGGTAAATGCCGTCTCTTGCTCCGCTGGGGTCGAAAAGTTGCGATTGAAATCAAGGCCACACTCACCTATCGCGACAACGTCTTGCGCACTGGCTAATGAATAGAGCGTTTCAGCACTTTCTTCATTCCACTGGCTGCTGTCGTGAGGATGAACGCCTGCGGTGGACCAACAGTGTTGATAGCGCTGCGCCAGCAACTGTGCCTGCTCGCTTTCATGGAGGTTAGTTCCCGTCAGGAGTAACCCCTTTACGCCCGCAGAAAATGCGCGCGCGACAACATCATCGCGATCTTTGGCGAACTGGGCACTGGTCAGATTCAATCCGATATCAAACATGCGGTCTCCCATATGACAACCGCCCTTACGGGCGGCTGGTTTTATTCTTCTGTCGTTTTCTCAGGTTCGTCTTCTTCGTCTTCCTGCGAGCGTCGCTTGCCCACATAGAAGCGTGAGAAGAACACGCCCACTTCAAACAGGCAGTACATCGGTATCGCCAGCAACGTTTGCGAGAAAACATCCGGCGGCGTCAGTAGCATACCGACAACAAAGGCACCGACCAGCATGTACGGACGTTTCTTGCGCAAATCTTCAGGCGTGGTCACCCCCATCCAGCACAGCAGGACAATGGCAACAGGCACTTCGAAGGCCACACCAAATGCCATAAACAGGGCCATGACAAAGCTGAGATAGCTGGCGATGTCAGTCGAGACTTGTACCCCTTCTGGCGCAGTGTGCGTCAAGAAGCCAAAAGCCAGCGGGAAGACAACGAAATAGGCGAATGCCATACCGATATAAAACAAGAGCGAGCTGGACACCAGCAGCGGGATCACCAGCTTACGTTCATGCCTGTACAGTGCTGGCGCAACAAACGCCCACACCTGATACAAAATGACCGGCGCAGAGGCAATGAGTGACACCCAGAACGTTAATTTTATTGGTGTAAAGAACGGCGAAGCCACATCGGTAGCAATCATGGTCGCGCCGATCGGCATCTGTTTAATCAGCGGCGCGGAGACCACCTGATAGATGTCGTTAGCGAAATAGACCAGACACAGGAAAATAAGCATGACCGCAGAAATGCTATATAACAGGCGCTTACGCAGCTCGATAAGATGCGTGATGAGCGGTTGTGTATCTTCTACTGCCATAATTACGCTTTATCACTCGACGAGGGGGATGATTCGGAAACGGGTGCAGCAACTTTCACTTCCGTGGGCGTCGCTTTCACAACAGGCTCTTGCGGCGCTTGCGAAGGCGCACTAGCCTGATGCTCTGCATCTGCAGGCGTCACGCCTTCATGCTGTGCTTCGTTATCTTTCACCAATGGGTTACGAATGGTGTTAGCTTCATCGCTCGCTTTTTCAGGATCGTTGACGCTGTAGGAGCGCTTCATGGATTCAGCCGCTTCACGCAGTTCGTCCATCGAAGCTTTCAGCTCAGGCGACAGGTTCTCCATGCTCGCCTTTTCAACTTTTTTCAGGCTATCCTGAAACTCCTGGAGCTTAAGTTCCTGCGCCAGTTCATTTTGAACCGTTGTCGCCAGTGAACGCAGCGCGCGCACCCAGCCTGCAACAGTTTTTACAGCCACAGGTAAACGCTGTGGCCCTAATACGATCAGGCCAATCACGAATACCAGCAGCAGTTCACCAAAACCAATGTCGAACACGAATTACACCTGCTCTTTATCGTGGCGTTTAGCGTCTTCTTTTTTAGCTTCTTCTTGTTTATCAGCGAGAGATTTAGCCGTGAAATCCGCATCCGGGCTGGATTTTTCCTGCTTATCTTTGTCTTTGTCTTCGTCATCGCTAATGGCTTTTTTGAAGCCTTTAATAGACGCGCCGAGGTCGGAACCAATGGAACCCAGTTTTTTGGTGCCAAACAGCAGCACAACAATGACGGCAATGATCAACAATTGCCAGATACTGATACCACCCATACAACATCCTCGATAGATGATTAATTAATCAGGTCGCATTATACGTTTGCAACCCGGCGATAGCGACGCAAATTCAGCGCGTTTTTCTCCAGCCAACCAGCCAAACCACCAGGCCACCGGCCATGAGCCACGCGGGCATCATTTCCCACTCCGGGCGGTTAATCAGCAACAGCGTACCACTCAGCAACAATGTGGCACCGATCCCAAAGAGATAACGGGATTGACCCTGACGCACACGGTTAGACTGAAGCTCGCGAGCGATTTTATCCATGCTGTGCTTAAGGTTCTTGCTCTGACGCAAACTGTCGTAAATCAGTTCCGGAATCTCCGGCATTTTTTCAATCCAGAATGGTGCTTTCTCTTTAAAAGAACGCACTAGCGCAGGAAGACCAACCTGATCCTTAATCCAGGACTCCAGGAAAGGTTTAGCTGTTTTCCATAAGTCTAACTGAGGATAGAGCTGACGGCCTACGCCCTCAACGTAAAGTAATGTTTTTTGGAGTAAAACTAACTGAGGCTGAACTTCCATGTTGAAGCGACGCGCGGTGTTAAACAGATTCAGCAGAACATGGCCGAACGAGATTTCCGACAGCGGCTTCTCAAAGATCGGCTCGCAAACGGTACGGATCGCGAACTCAAACTCTTCAACGTTCGTATCTGGCGGAACCCAGCCGGAATCGACGTGCAGCTCAGCCACCTTACGATAATCGCGATTGAAAAAGGCGATAAAGTTCTCTGCCAGATAGCGCTTATCTTCTTTGTTCAGCGAGCCCACGATACCGCAGTCGATGCCGATGTACTTCGGATCTTCAGGGTGTTCATAGCTCACAAAGATGTTGCCTGGGTGCATATCCGCGTGGAAAAAACTGTCGCGGAATACCTGGGTGAAAAACACCTGAACACCGCGCTCAGCCAGCAGCTTCATGTTGGTGCCCTGCTTCTCCAGTGCGACCACATCTGATACAGGAATGCCGTAAATGCGCTCCATCACCATCATGTCCTGGCTGCAATAATCCGAATAAACCTCAGGTACATAAAGCATCGGGCTGTTTTCAAAGTTACGGCGCAACTGGATAGCGTTTGCTGATTCACGCAGCAAATTCAGCTCATCAATAAGCGTTTTTTCATATTCGCGCACGACTTCCATCGGGCGCAGCCGACGCCCATCTGGCATCAGTCGAGGAACCCAACGCGCCAGCCGATAAATCAGCTTCATATCCGCTCTGATCACCGGCAGGATGTCCGGGCGAATGACCTTAATGACGACCTCTTTGCCGTTCTCTTTCAGGCGCGCAGTATGGACTTGCGCAATAGAAGCAGACGCTAAAGGCGTAATATCAAAATCATCAAACCAGGTTTCGACAGGAATATTGCCCATCGCCTCTTCGATCTGCTGTTTCGCCCGTGCACCATCAAAGGGAGCAACGCGATCTTGCAGCAAAGCCAGCTGATCCGCGATCTGCGGCGGGAAGAGGTCGCGACGGGTGGAGAGCATTTGCCCAAATTTTATCCAGACTGGACCAAGTTCCTGCAATGCTAGCCGTAACCGCTCGCCCAGCGGCCGATCTTTATGCCGATTTGGCATCCAGAACAGCGTGCGCCGCCAGATTCGTAGCGGCAGCGTAATACGCATTTTGGGGATAAGCTCATCGAGCCCGTAACTCAAAAAAGTGCGAACGATAAAATAGAGGCGCCGAATTTCACCAGGCGTCATTTGCCCTCCAGTTTTTCCAGCCGTGTGGTTAGCGCGTCAACCGCACGAGCAACAGCAGCGGTTTCTTCAGCGAACCAGGCCACTTCTAGCGATCCTGGAGCCATACGCCACTCTTCAGTCATCACCTCGGCAACGTAGCGCTGCTGACGCTGTACACCTTTGCGCAAGAATGACGTGCCGCCATGAATGGCCTTGCTGATACCTTCAGCCGCAATATCACCGATATAAGGTGCAAGTAACTCTGCCGGGTCAAACTCAGCCAGATCGGCAAGGGCAACAAAGTTCTGTACCACCTGAATATCGCCTGCCACTTCCAGTTCGCCGCTGCGAATGAGCGCCGTTAACTGCTGACGATCGCGAAGCTTCGGTAATACGCTCATATGGGTAATGACCGAGCAGTCCGCCTCGCCTTCCCATTCTCCCAGCACATCCAGCTGACGTTCACTGAAAACCAGCACGAGCGGCGTCGAGAACTCTTTCAATACGATACGGAGTACCTTTCCGTTTAAACGCTGACGCGCGGTTTTCAACGCAGGTGAGCGATACAGAAAAGTATTCAGGACATTCTCGATGCCAGCAGTGATCAGGGGTTTAAAAGGCATTACCCACCTCCACTCAGAACTTGTAGCCGCGATGGAGCGCAACAACGCCTGCCGTCAGGTTGAAGTATTCAACGTTCTCCAGGCCAGCGTCCTGCATCATCCCTTTTAAGGTGTCCTGGTCCGGGTGCATACGAATGGACTCCGCCAGATAGCGGTAGCTTTCTCCGTCCTTTGCCACCATTTCACCGATACGAGGCAAAATGTGGAACGAGTAAGCATCGTAGGCTTTGCTTAACGGTTCGATAATCGGTTTGGAAAATTCCAGTACCAGCAAACGTCCACCAGGCTTAAGCACGCGGTACATGGAGCGCAGCGCTTTTTCTTTATCAGTCACGTTACGCAGACCAAAAGAGATGGTGATGCAATCGAAGGTGTTATCCGGGAACGGCAGAGCTTCGGCGTTTGCCTGAACGTACTCAACGTTACCGACCACACCAATGTTGCGCAGCTTTTCGCGTCCCATCTTCAGCATCGAATCGTTGATATCCGCCAGCACTACGCGTCCTGTCTCACCGACCATACGGGAGAATTTCGCGGTTAAATCACCGGTTCCACCTGCCAGATCTAATACCGTTTGACCACGACGAACGCCGCTACAGTCGATAGTGAAGCGCTTCCACAAGCGATGAATTCCGAATGACATCAGGTCATTCATAACATCGTACTTTGCCGCCACGGAATGAAATACGTGAGCGACCATGTCAGCTTTCTGCGCCTTGGCGACAGTCTGAAAGCCAAAGTGCGTAGTATCTTGTGAATCCTCAACCATCTCAGTGCCTGCTAATCAGTCAAATGTTCGTGAAGTGTAACAGATTGGGCGCGTTTGCCCTACGATTCAACCGCCCTGAAAGAATCGGTTTGCCTGCGTTTCGTCGGAGGTTTGTCTGGCTAAATCGTTGTCTGTACTGTGGGTATTTTGTTCATCTACGCCATCACGCAGACGATACTCTTCATCCTGAGCGGTAGCCTGTTCGGCTAATTCCGGATTAATCTCGCGTTTTACCTCAACGCCCAGGCTGCGAAACGCCTCGGCTTGCGACAGCAGATTGCCACGCCCGGAAGAGAGCTTTTTCATCGCCTGACGATAGTTATCCTGAGCACGATCCAGGCTTTGCCCAACCGAGGTCATATCGTCTACAAACAGTCGCATTTTGTCGTACAGTTTGCTGGCGCGATCGGCAATTTGCTGGGCATTACGGCTTTGATGCTCGTAGCGCCACAGGTTAGCGATGGTGCGCAACGCCACCAGCAGCGTGGTCGGGCTCACCAGCATAATGTTATTTTTGAGAGCTTCAGTAATCAGTTCAGGCTGCCTGTCGAGCGCAAGCAAAAAGGCCGGCTCGACGGGGATAAACATCAGCACATAGTCCAGCGAGCGCAGCCCCGGTAATTGCTGATAATCTTTTCTGCCCAGCAGACGAATATGGTTACGCACCGAGGCTATATGCTCCTGAAGCGCGGATTCACGAGTGAAGTCATCTTCGGCGTTGAAGTAACGCTCGTAGGCCACCAGCGTCATTTTGGCGTCGATCACCACGTCTTTGCCTTGCGGCAGGCGCACGATCACATCTGGCTGCATCCGCGAACGGGTTTCGGTTTCGATGCTGACCTGCGTCTCATATTCGTAGCCTTCACGCAGACCAGACGCTTCCAGCACGCGGGTTAACACCACTTCACCCCAGTTGCCCTGGGTTTTGTTATCGCCCTTAAGCGCACGCGTCAGGTTGACGGCTTCCTGCGTCATCTGCGCATTCAACTGTTGAAGATTGCGGATTTCATGCGCCAGGGTGTGCCGTTCACGCGCTTCCTGCCCAAAGCTGTCCTGTACCTGGCGACGAAAACCGTCCAGCTGTTCACGCAGCGGCGTCAGTAATCCGTTCAAGCTCTGGCGATTTTGTTCGTCAACGCGGCGATTGCTCTGCTCGAAGATGCGGTTAGCAAGGTTTTCGAACTGTTCACTAAGACGCTGTTCGCTGTTGATCATCTGGCGGATTTTGTCTTCCGCATGCAGCTGGGTGGATTCCAGGCGGGTGGTGACTTCGCGAAGATCGGCTTCTAACGAGGTATTAATATCGCGCAGATTGCGGAGTTCGTTGTTGAGGAGTTCACATTCTTCACGCCAGTGTCCACTCTGGGTAAGCTGCTGTTTTGCAGCGCTTAGCTCCGCCACCATTTCTTCGCGATCGGCCAATTGATCCGCTTTATGTTGCGCATGCTGGTAGCTGGACATCAGCCAGCCCACACCCGCGCCCACCAGCGCAATCACTGCATAAATGATGATTGAGATATCCACAACGCCTCCTGCATCAAACCATTACCCGCACAAAATAGAATTGTGCTGTATAAACGTCCAGTTTGAAAGGGATTTCCTGCGAGGCGCTACGCAAAAAGAAAAGGCCGAACGCGTCGGCCTTGTTTCGAAAAGAAGGGATTAGATCAGGCGGCGAGCCGCTTCAACCACGATTTTCACCGCGTGGCTTTCGGTCTTCTTCATGGTCTCTGCGTTCGGGATCTCTTGCTGAGTACGGTTCACGATAACGCCCGCAACCATACCGGCACGCAGACCCTGGCTTGCGCACATGGTCAGTAGCGTTGCAGATTCCATTTCGTAGTTCATCACGCCCATGGACTGCCATTCTTCCATTGAACCTTTAAAGCGGTTCACAACACGGCCTGAGAAGGTGTCGTAACGTTCCTGGCCTGGGTAGAAGGTGTCCGAAGAAGCGGTGACGCCAATGTGGGTCGTCGCACCCACGGATTTCGCGGCTTCGACCAGCGCGGTGGTACATTCAAAGTCAGCGACAGCCGGGAATTCCATCGGCGCAAAGTGCAGGCTTGCACCATCGAGACGGACAGATGCGGTCGTAACCAGCACGTCGCCCACATTGATGTGTGGCTGAATAGCACCGGTGGTGCCAATGCGCAGGAAGGTACGAATACCCAGTTGAGCCAGTTCTTCCACCGCGATAGAGGTAGACGGGCCGCCAATACCGGTTGAACACACAATGACCGCTTTACCATCAAGCTCAGCGCGCCAGGTGGTGAATTCACGATGAGATGCCAGCTTAACCGGCTTATCCATCAGCGCGGCGATCTTTTCCACACGCTCAGGATCGCCCGGGACGATAGCCAGCGTAGCCCCTTGTAAATCGTTTTTAGTGAGGCCGAGATGAAAAACATCAGACTTAGACATAGGTGACTCCTCTGTGGGTGGGTTGTCAGCAGAAGTAAAACGGTACTTTACAGAAGCACCGGGGTAAATTTCGTGACAGACCTCACCACGAATAAAAATGATTGCAGTTAATTACTATAAAATAGTGATCATAATCACACTAACAAGTTATATCTTTTACTGCTGCACAAAAGATAGCCCGTTTCGGGCACTGTGAATTGTTAACTTGAGGTCTATATTTATTTGCACCAACGGGTACGGAGAATACCATGACTCAAAAAACGAATTTTGCACCTGCCGCCGCCCCTCTCGCGTCGACTATCGTCTCAACGTCCGAAGACGTTATCACGTCGGGCGAAACCTCAATTCCCTCTCAGGGTGAGAACATGCCCGCTTATCACGCTCGCCCAAAGGATGTGGACGGTCCACTGCCGATCGTGATTGTGGTTCAGGAAATTTTTGGCGTGCACGAACATATCCGTGACGTGTGCCGTCGTCTGGCGCTTGAAGGTTACCTGGCCGTCGCGCCGGAGCTTTACTTCCGTCAGGGCGATCCCAATGAATACAGCGATATTCCGACGTTGTTCAGTAATCTGGTCAGTAAGGTACCGGATGCGCAAGTGTTGGCCGACCTCGATCACGTCGCCAGTTGGGCCGCACGTAACGGCGGCGATCCGCATCGTTTATTGGTCACCGGGTTCTGCTGGGGCGGGCGCATCAGTTGGCTCTACGCCGCGCATAATCCGCAAATTAAGGCCGCCGTGGCCTGGTACGGCAAGCTGGTCGGTGAAAAAACGCTGAATTCACCTAAGCATCCGGTTGATATCGCGGTCGATCTTAATGCGCCCGTGCTGGGTCTTTATGGCGGTCAAGATACTGGGATTTCGCTGGAAAGCGTGGAGACTATGCGTCAGGCGCTGCGTGCCGCGAATGCAAAGGCGGAAATTGTGGTTTATCCCGATGCCGGACACGCATTCAATGCCGATTATCGCCCGAGCTACCACGAGGAATCCGCCAAAGACGGCTGGCAGAGGATGCTGGCCTGGTTTGCACAGTATGGCAGTAAGAAATCCGCAGGGAATTAATCGAAGGCCGGGCAAGCGATAGCGCCGCCCGGCAATCGTGTGTGATGACTAAGCCTGACGCAGATTCTGCGCGGCTTTCACCATGTTTGCCAACGCGGCGCGAGTCTCAGGCCAGCCGCGGGTTTTAAGGCCGCAGTCCGGGTTCACCCACAGGCGTTCTGCCGGGATGCGCTGAGCGGCTTTCGCCAGAAGCGCTTCAATCCATTCCACGCTCGGAACGTTTGGGGAGTGAATGTCGTACACGCCCGGACCGATTTCGTTCGGATAGTCGAACTCTTCAAACGACTCCAGCAGCTCCATGTCTGAACGCGAGGTCTCGATGGTGATGACGTCCGCATCCAGCGCCGCAATCGAATCCATGATGTCGTTAAATTCGCAGTAACACATGTGGGTATGAATCTGGGTGTCGTTCTTTGCTACCGAGGCGTTGATGCGGAAGGCCTCTACGCCCCACTGCAAATAAGCATCCCAGTCGCTACGACGCAGCGGCAGGCCTTCGCGCAGGGCCGGTTCGTCAATCTGGATAATGCCGATGCCTGCGGCTTCCAGATCTGCCACTTCGTCCCGCAGCGCCAGCGCAATTTGCTTTGCAATGGTTTCGCGAGTCACGTCTTCACGCGGGAAGGACCAGCACAAAATCGTCACCGGGCCGGTCAGCATGCCTTTAACCGGTTTGTCGGTCAGAGACTGTGCGTACTTCGCCCACTCCACGGTGATCG
>JALCNW010000082.1 GCA_022649305.1 Enterobacter sp. | reverse complement strand
CCCACTGATGATGGATGCCCTTGCAGCCATAAAGGCACTTAACGCAAAGGTAGCAGAACTTAGTAAACAGGTTGATGAGCTAAAACAGGGTGGAGCTTGATATACCTGAAGACAGCATATTGAAACGGCTTCGCTAAGAAAACCGCCGTCCGACTTAAGAAAGAACGGGCGGCGGCTGGTTGCTCAGTGTTCATGCCCGAGCAAACGCGGGGAATATTACACGATAGATAGTTAAAGCCCAACCTGGCGAACAGTAGGAGACTCAGAGGTCAGCCACATGTCAGAATCTTCAAACATTTCCTCCAGCATGCGGTTCAGTTTTTCCCGATCGCTTTTGCTGGCATCGCTATTCAGGGCGTTTGCCTGCATCGGCTTCACCTTCACTTCGGCATCAGGGAAAATCTGGTGCACCCGCTTCGTCAACTCAGCCAGTATGATCTCTCTGGCGCCTGCCAAACCATCAACATTACGCTTGTCATAAACTAACTCTACGAACATATCCCCTCCGATGTCCACTGTTTAAAAATACAGTATTGTTTAAAAGGTTATACTTCGTCAAATCATAACGGATGAAATATAAGTACAATATTAAGTACATAAAATGGGTTTTCTGGTGATTTTAATTGGTTAAATCAATATCTTGCTTTGAGTGTTGAGTAATCGTGGAAGAGAAAAGTGGGGAGCGCGGCGGAATCAGACACCAGTAATACCATCCTGTTGAAAAGTTACTCCTCTATGGTAAACCATCGAGGTCAACACACCGAATAAAAAGCACGTTCCGACGCCAAAAATGCGAGCGCGCTTCCGATGAAAATTTGCGGATAGTCACATTTTTTTGCAATTTAACCAGGTAACGACATGAGAACTTCCGTAAAAAGGTCAACGATTTTACATGACTGAGGATATACCGTTGAAACGCCGTCTGTTTATTGCTGTTTCTTTACTCGCTTCGAGTATTTCATCTGTTCTGGCTGCTGACCCACTGGATTTCTCACCGCAGCCACCTGCCGTGCAGGCAGGCTCCTGGGTGCTGATGGATTATACCACTGGCCAAATTCTAACGGCGGGCAACGAGCATCAACAGCGCAATCCGGCGAGTCTTACTAAGCTGATGACCGGCTATGTCGTCGATCGCGCAATCGACAGCCATCGCATTACGCCTGATGACATGGTGACCGTTGGGCGCGATGCGTGGGCAAAAGGGAATCCTGTGTTTGACGGCTCGTCGCTCATGTTTCTTAAAGCGGGCGAGCGCGTCTCGGTACGCGACCTGAGCCGTGGCCTGATCGTAGATTCGGGGAATGACGCGTGCGTGGCGCTGGCCGATTACGTGGCAGGAGGACAGCCGCAGTTCGTCACGATGATGAACGAATATGTTGAGAAGCTGGGGCTGCGCGACACGCATTTCGAAACGGTGCATGGGCTTGATGCCCCCGGACAGCACAGCTCTGCTTACGATTTGGCCGTACTTTCCCGGGCGATTATTCATGGCGAGCCCGAGTTTTATCATATGTACAGTGAGAAAAGCCTGACGTGGAATGGCGTGACGCAGCAGAACCGTAATGGACTTTTGTGGGACAAGACGCTGAATGTCGACGGGCTGAAGACCGGGCACACGTCTGGCGCAGGTTTTAACTTGATTGCGTCGGCTGTCGATGGGCAACGTCGGTTGATTGCGGTCATTATGGGTGGAGAGAGTCCAAAAGGTCGTGAAGAGCAGGCGCGTAAACTGCTGCACTGGGGACAACAAAACTTCGATACCGTACAAATTTTGCGAAACGGGAAGCAAGTTGGAACAGAACGTATCTGGTACGGTGATAAAGAGCAGATTTCATTAGGTACCGACCAGGATTTCTGGCTGGCTCTGCCAAAAGCGGAAGTCGCGAATATCAAAGCGAAGTACGTGATGGATAAAAAAGAGCTGCAAGCGCCTATCGCCGCGCACCAGCGTGTCGGCGAGATCGAACTGTATGACCGGGACAAAATCGTTGCCCATTGGCCTTTGGTTACGCTGGAAAGCGTGGGAAAAGGGGGGATGTTCTCGCGTCTGAGCGATTATTTACATCATACCCTTTGATCGGATGAGTTCGCGAAAAGAGCAGACTGGCACTCTTGCGAGCCTGCTCGCATAATGAACACATTATATTTGTTGAACACGCAAAATTCGCTTTATAGTGTATGCATATACAGTAAAAATCGGAGGCAGCATGGACTACAGCATCAAGCAGCAACAGAAACGTAAAATTGCCGGTTTCCACCTGGTCGGCCCGTGGGAGCAAACCGTTAAGCAAGGTTTTGAGCAACTTATGATGTGGGTGGATGGGCATCAAATCCAGCCGCTCGAATGGGTCGCGGTTTATTATGATAATCCTGATGAAATCCCCGCTGAAAAGCTACGCTGTGACACCGCGGTTACCGTGCCCGACGATTTCAGCATCCCGGCGAATAGCGAAGGGGTGATCCTGACTGAAATTGCCGCAGGTGATTATGCCGTCGCCACTACGCGCGTCGAAAACCACGATTTTTCAACGCCGTGGCACAGCTTCTTTAACAGTCTCCTTCAGGATAATCATTATCAAATTGCGCCTAAACCGTGCTTTGAACGGTATCTGAATGACGGCAACGCAGATGGCTTCTGGGATATCGAGATGTATGTACCAGTAGTGCATAAAGCAGGCTAAACGCTTATTTCCTAATATTTGAAGGGTTTTTCTGCCGGGCGTGATACGTCTGGCAGAAAACCCAGTACAATTGTGACTTGCCGAGTAGCTGGAGAGCGGGTGTGCGTCCCGACAAATCATTAACTCCTTTTGAAATTCGCCTGTACCGACATTATCGCGTCGTACACGGATGCCGTATTGCTCTTGCGTTCCTTCTCACCTTTTTGCTGGTGCGACTTCTGGACATCCCTGAAGGAACCTGGCCGTTGATCACGCTGGTCGTGATTATGGGGCCCATTTCATTTTGGGGAAACGTCGTTCCGCGCGCCTTCGAGCGCATTGGCGGGACGATTTTTGGCTCTGCGCTAGGGTTGATTGCGCTCAAGCTTGAGCTGCTCTCTATGCCTGTCATGCTGCTATGGTGCGCTGCCGCTATGTTCTTGTGCGGCTGGCTGGCGCTGGGTAAAAAACCCTACCAGGCTTTACTTATCGGTATCACGCTGTCGGTGGTAGTTGGTGCTCCGGCAGGGGACATGGCAACCGCGCTGTGGCGAAGCGGAGATGTGATTTTAGGTTCACTGCTGGCAATGCTTTTTACCGGCATCTGGCCTCAACGTGCTTTTTTGCACTGGCGCATTCAAATGGCTAACTATGTCACCGCCTTCAACCGTGTGTACCAGGCGGGATTTTCACCCAATCTGGTCGAGCGCCCGCGACTCGAAAAGCACCTGCAAAAAATACTCAACGATGTGGTAAAAATGCGTGGGCTTATTGTGCCAGCCAGCAAAGAGACTCATATCCAAAAATCGATTTTTGAAGCGATACAGACCGTGAGTCGCAATCTGGTGTGCATGCTTGAGCTACAGATCAATGCCCATTGGGCTTCTCGTGCCAGCCATTTTGTATTGCTGAATGCGCAGACGTTGAAAGAAACCCAACAGATGACTCAGCAAACGTTGTTGACCATTGCTCACGCGCTATATGAAGGCAATCCGCAGCCGATCCTTGCGAATACCGAACGCCTGAACGAAATCATGGTCGAGTTACGCCAGCTGATAAATGAACACAAGGGCGACAACGTTGCGGAGACGCCGATTCACGGCTATGTCTGGTTAAGCATGGAACTCGCCAGACAACTGGAGCTGTTATCGCATCTTATCTGCCGGGCGCTGCGCAAATAAAAAGCAGCCACCGCCAGATGTGACGCCTGCTGCTTCGATTCAGCAGCAATTGGGGTTATGATAGGGTTAAACGATTTACTCATTGTCATTCGCGACGGCTGTCAGTAAGGTTAACTGACAACGGTTGCTTAAACGAATCCGAATCTCACATTATCAGGGGTATCAAAATGGAAACTACCAAGCCTTCGTTCCAGGATGTTCTGGAATTCGTCCGCCTGTTCCGCCGCAAAAACAAGCTGCAGCGTGAAATCCAGGACGTTGAGAAGAAGATCCGTGACAACCAGAAACGTGTTCTGCTGCTGGACAACCTGAGCGACTACATCAAGCCAGGTATGAGCGTCGAAGCCATTCAGGGCATTATCGCCAGCATGAAAACCGACTATGAAGATCGCGTTGATGACTACATCATCAAAAATGCTGAGCTGTCTAAAGAACGTCGTGACATCTCTAAAAAACTGAAAGTGATTGGCGAAATCAAAAACGCTGAAGCCAAAAGCGAGTAAAATCCGCTAAAAATTATGGAGCCCCTTTGCGAAAGCTGAGGGGCTTTTTTTTGGTTCATTACGTTTCCCGCCGTCAGTCTACTCATGTTATTCATGGTGTCTGGCAGAGGATAACGACTCTAAGGTAAAGACACAGGTAATTTCACACGAATGCTTTCTTAGGGGCGCAATTATTACTGCCTGGGCAGATTTATTTCGCGAACGACAAGGTGAGCTTTGGTTTTTAGAAGAGGAAATAATTGACAGTGATATTAATACGCCCTGGTATTGTCAGGGAACAACGCACCATGGTTGGTGGCAAAATCGGTGGCAGCTTTGGGTACAGGAAGAAAACCGTAAGATGGTCTGCTCATTAACGGGCGGGGACATCAATAATGCCAAAATACTCTCTTTAGCCGCCAGCAGGCGCTATATCCAGTGGCTTTACAAACAAACGAATTTTACTCGCAGTACCCCGTTATCCGCTGGGCGCGTAACGCAATTACTACTTTCTTTAGCACGGGGTTACAACAGTATGATTGGGTCGAATTTGAAGAAAGACTAACAGGAAGGCATAAGAATTGGATTTGGCTCCTCTGACTGGACTCGAACCAGTGACATACGGATTAACAGTCCGCCGTTCTACCGACTGAACTACAGAGGAATCGGTTTGGAGGCCTATCTTAACGGCCAAAAAAGTTTTGTCAAACCTGATCTTACCTTCTGTGGTTCAACTGCCGATTCTGTCGACAGTTTGTCGCCTGACCAAACAATTTTTTAAGGAAAATACTTTGCAGGATGAGCATTTCTCCATCATCATTTGAAATGTAGTTTCAACTTTCTCTCTGTAAGGTCCATTTTGAACGTCACTGCTGCTTTACGTCAGGCCGTCATGCGTACGCCCTGGTATGCCAAACGCAAAAGTTACCGTGTTCTCTTCTGGCGTGAAATCACCCCTCTTGCTGTGCCTATCTTTCTGGAGAATACCTGTGTTCTGCTGATGGGTGTACTGAGCACGTTTCTCGTGAGCTGGCTTGGGAAAGAGGCGATGGCGGGCGTGGGGCTGGCTGACAGCTTCAATATGGTGATTATTTCTTTCTTTGCCGCCATTGATTTGGGTACCACGGTGGTGGTCGCCTTCAGCCTCGGGAAACTCGACCCGAAGCGTGCCCGTGAGGCGGCGCGGCAATCGCTGATGATCATGACCATCTTCTCCATCATCCTGGCGGCGGTAATCCACTATTTCGGCAAAGAAATTATCGATATTGTCGCCGGGGAAGCCACCAGTGAGGTAAAAGGGCTGGCGCTCACCTATCTGGAAATGACCGTTCTCAGCTATCCGGCGGCGGCGATTGCGCTGATTGGCAGCGGGGCGTTACGCGGGGCAGGGAACACCAAAATTCCGCTGTTGATCAATGGTGGGATGAACATCCTGAATATCATTATCAGCAGCATTCTTATCTACGGCGTCTTTTCCTGGGATGGGCTGGGTTTTGTCGGTGCGGGGCTTGGCCTCACGATCTCACGCTACATTGGGGCGATTGCCATCATCTTTGTGCTGATGGTGGGTTTTAACCCTGCGCTGCGTATCTCACTAAAAAGCTATTTCCGCCCCTTTAATTTCGCCATTATTTGGGAAGTGATGGGGATCGGTGTACCTGCCAGTATTGAATCGGTGCTGTTTAACAGCGGTAAATTGTTGACTCAAATGTTCGTCGCCGGAATGGGGACCGATGTGATTGCCGGTAATTTCATTGCCTTCTCCATCGCGTCACTGATAAACCTTCCGGGGAACGCCCTTGGCTCGGCGTCGACGATTATTACCGGTAAGCGTCTGGGCAAAGGACAAATTTATCAGGCCGAACGTCAGCTTCGTCATGTCTTTTGGCTGTCGACGATCGGGCTTACGCTGATTGCCTGGGGCTCAGCACCTTTCGCCGGGCTGCTGGCCTCGTTTTATTCCCAGGAGGATGACGTCAAAGAGGTCGTCAAAATCCTCATCTGGATGAATGCGGCGTTTATGCCGATATGGGCCGCGTCCTGGGTACTGCCAGCCGGGCTGAAAGGGGCGAGAGATGCGCGCTTTGCCATGTGGGTATCAATGCTTGGGATGTGGGGCTGTCGCGTTGTGGCAGGCTATACGCTGGGGATTATGCTCGGGATGGGGGTGGTCGGCGTTTGGCTCGGGATGTTCCTCGACTGGGCGGTGCGCGGTGTACTGTTCTACTGGCGGATGGTCAGCGGGCGTTGGTTGTGGAAATACCCGCGTAAGAAACGCGATGTAGAAGACAAAATACCTGCGGAGCGCCTGCCAAATGCGCAAAGTGGAGAATAAATCGGCAAACGATCTGTTTTGGCGCATTCAGCCTTTGACAATGAGGGGTGGCATCGTTAGTATTCGCCCCGTTCACACGATTCCTCTGTAGTTCAGTCGGTAGAACGGCGGACTGTTAATCCGTATGTCACTGGTTCGAGTCCAGTCAGAGGAGCCAAATTAGAAAAGCCTGCTTAAGGAAACTTAAGCAGGCTTTTTGCTTTTCTGCGTTCAGGTCATATGCCGGGCTAAAACCCGGCAATGAACATCAACCTGCCTGTACGCGAATCGGTGCCGTTGCTGCAACCAGCCACGGACGCGCGTCGCTGTCTACCAGCGGAGAAAGCGCCTCGCGCACCTGCTGGTGATAGCTGTCCAGCCACTGTTGTTCCCTCTCGCTCAGCAAGTGCAGTTCCACCTGGCTCAAATCAATCGGGATCAGGGTCAGCGAAGCGAACTGGCAGAAACCCGGTACGCTTTCCACTATTTCCACCTGATTCTCAATGCGAATCCCGTGGCTATCGGCCTGATAGTAGCCCGGTTCAATCGTGATAATGCTGCCTGCTACCAGCGCCCACGGGTTCACCTTTTTGGCCATCCGCTGCGGGTTTTCGTGAATCAGCAACTGGTGCCCCACGCCATGTCCGGTACCGTGATCATAATCCAGTCCCAGCTCCCATAGTGGACGGCGGGCAAATGCGTCCAGTTGATGGCCCTGCGTCCCTGACGGGAACTGCAACGTAATCAGCGACAGGAACCCTTTCAGAACGGCGGTGTAATGCAACCGCTGCTGCGCATCCCGTTTGCTATAGGAAACCGTACGCGTCGCGTCGGTGGTGCCGTTGTGATATTGGCCACCAGAATCATTCAGATAGAAATGCCCGCTGGTAATGGCCTTGTTGGTCGCCTCGCTGGAGTGATAGTGACACATCGCGGCATTGCTCGCTGAAGCCGAAATAGTGGCAAAACTCTGCTCAATAAACCCTGGCTGCCGCTCGCGAAACGCCAGCTGTTGTGCCTGCGCTTCCATCTCCGTCAGCGGATTGCCTGCCGCTTCACGCTGAGGGACTTCATGGGACAGCCACGCCAGGAAATTAACCCACGCCGCGCCATCGTAATGATGAGATTCACGATAGCCTGCCAGTTCAACCGGATTCTTCACCGCTTTGATAAAGGTTATCGGATCGGCCTTCCACAAAATTTCTCCCTGCGGTTCAATAGCAAAGCGAAGCGCGACGGGCGCTGAATCCGCATCCAGCCAGATGCGCTTGCCACCGGATAGCTGGCCGCAGCGTGTAATAAAATCATCCTGTGGTGACACTATCACCCCGTCCAGTACCGATGCGGGCAGCGCGCTCACCTTATCGCCATTCACAAACCACTCGGTGCTGCCCTCGCGGCTCAGTAAGACGAAGGAGAGGGGAACCGGGCTGGTCGGGATATCAGAACCTCGCACGTTTAAGAGCCAGGCAATGTTATCCGGCATCGTTATCGCCAGGTAAT
This sequence comes from Enterobacter sp., assembly GCA_022649305.1. Classification (GTDB taxonomy): domain Bacteria; phylum Pseudomonadota; class Gammaproteobacteria; order Enterobacterales; family Enterobacteriaceae; genus Enterobacter. Next base: position 12,367 of record JALCNW010000082.1, on the reverse strand, counting down.
CGGCATCGTTATCCGCCAGGAGTTGGGCAATGCGCTGGCGCTTAGCGGCGCTACTTTCGCCACTGACCTCAACCGGCATTTCACGAATAAGGCCCACTGGTGCTGATGGACGTTCGGCCCACAGAGCATCAAAAGGCGACTCGTTTAGTGGAATGAATTCACAGGGCGTTGCGCCGTATTGCTGAAACTCAGTATGGGTCATCAACATCGGGTCGAACGCGATGCGCGTGCCGGGAACAGTGTGATTCTCCAGCCACTGGACCAGCGGTTCGTTATGCAAGTGATGGATTTCAAAATCATCCATATTGACCTGAACACGAGCCTGCACCAGGTAACGACCGTCAACAAACAGTAAGGCGCGATCTTTAAGCACCAACGCCAGCCCGGCGGTGCCATCAAAGCCTGTCAGCCACGCCAGTTTTTCATCGTGTGACGCGCAGTATTCACTCTGCCAGGCGTCGGCGCGCGGAACGATCATGCCGTCGAGATGGTTTTCCTCAAGCCAGTGGCGAAGGGCGGATAACGGTGATGTGGTGTTCATGTCTTTCCTTTTTATTATTAGCGGAACGGCGGCTCGTTAAAGGTACGCAGCTTGCGTGAATGCAGCTTGTCGCCTTCTGCTCGCAGTAAATCAATCGCACGAATGCCAATCTGGAGATGCTCGGAAATCGCACCTTCATAGAACCGGTTGGCCTGGCCCGGCAGCTTAATCTCGCCATGAAGCGGTTTATCTGATACGCACAGCAGCGTGCCGTAAGGCACACGGAAGCGATAACCCTGCGCGGCAATGGTGGCGCTTTCCATATCAATGGCAACGGCGCGGCTTAAGTTGAAGCGCAGCGCGGACGCCGAATAACGCAGCTCCCAGTTGCGATCGTCGGTGGTGACCACGGTTCCCGTGCGCAGGCGCTGCTTAACTTCTTCGCCCGGCATCCCGCTCACCTCTTTGGTGGCGTCGTACAGCGCGCGTTGTACCTCGGCAATGCTTGGGATGGGGATATCCGGAGGCAATACCGCGTCTAACACATGGTCATCGCGCAGGTAGGCGTGTGCGAGCACATAGTCACCGATGAGCTGGCTCTCTCGCAGGCCGCCGCAGTGGCCGATCATCAGCCAGACGTCCGGGCGCAGTACGGCCAGATGGTCGCAGATGGTTTTGGCGTTGGAAGGTCCCACGCCGATATTAATGAGGGTAATCCCCTGGCCGTCGGCAGTGATCAGGTGCCAGGCCGGCATTTGATGTTTTTTCCATGCCAGGTCGGAAACGGCCATTTCCGGCGCTTCGGTTTCGGCGGTGATCCAGATCCCCCCCGCGCAGGACAGCGCGACATACGGACTATCCGGATCCAGAATCTGGCTGCATCCCCAGCGAACAAACTCATCCACGTAGCGGGTGTAGTTGGTAAACAGGACGAAAGGCTGGAAATGTTCGACCGGCGTTCCCGTGTAGTGACGCAGGCGCGCCAGCGAAAAATCAACGCGGCGGGCATCAAAGTGCGATAGCGGTGAATACTCTGCGGGATGGTAAATCCCGTCCGCCGTCTCATCGCCAATCTGCGAGAGTTCTGTCGTCGGGAAATGCCGCGTCAGCCCGGCGCTCATTGAGCGATCCAGCGTCAGGGCTGAGCCGTCGATGACGTAAGGATAAGGGATTTCGTGCATCGACGGTCCCACGGCGATATGTGCGTCGTAATCCTGATACAGCAGCGTGAGTTGCTCTTCAAGATAGGAGCGAAACAGGGAAGGGCGCGTGATGGTGGTGGAGTAACAGCCGGAGTGGGTAAAGCGAGCGTAGGCGCGGGTTTTGGGTGTGTTCGTTGTGCCGCCATCCCAGGTCACAGAAAGCGAGGGATAAACAAAAAGGCCATCGAATCTGGCCTTTTCGTCGGGTAGTTTACCGTTTTCGATATACTCGCTGATGGCGCTGCGCAGGGCGCTGACGGATTGCTCGTACAGCGCTTCTAGCTTTTCCAGAGCCTGGGCAGGTGTCAGGCTGGAGCCCTTATTATTCATGTCTGTCTCCTTGTTCCACATATGTGCGACGTTACTCGATAGTATGTCACTCGTATGTGAAAAAAAAGTCAGGACATCAGGTGCGGGCGTCTTTCATTAATAAAGCCGTCGTCGCGGAGATCAGGCAACCTGCCAGCAGATAAAACGCCACGCTGTGCCAGTCGCCTCCCGAGAAAGTCACTAACGCCGCGGCAATGAAGGGCGTAAATCCGCCGCCGACCACGCTGGCCACCTGATAGCCGACACCTGCGCCACTGTAGCGGTAGCTGGCACCAAACATTTCGGTAAACATCGGTTGCTGTACGCACACCACCATGTCATGAGCCATATTCGCCAGCATGATGGCAAAGAACACAATCCAGAATAGCGACTGCGCTTCCAGCGCAATAAAAAACGGCCAGGCGCTCAGTGCGCCAATCGTGGCACCGGTAATGTATACCCGACGTCGGCCAAAGCGATCGGCAAGCCAGGCAAAGCACGGGATGGTCAGGCAGCTAATTCCGCCCACCAGCAAACCAATATTCAGAAAAAGCTCGCGTGGCAGACCAAGGTTTTGCGTGGAATAGTTCAGGGCAAACGCGGTCACGATATACATCGTCAGCAGTTCACACAGACGCAACGCGATAATTTTTAAAAATGCACCTGGATGCTGCGCTAATGCTTCCATCACCGGCAAGCGTTTTTTCGTCAGCGGTTTTTCACGCTGCTGTTGCTCGAACTCGGCCGATTCCTCCATGCCGTTACGCACCCACAGCGCGGCCAGCACCAGCACAATGCTGAACAGGAACGGAATGCGCCAGCCCCAGCTCAGGAACTGTTCATCCGTGGTGAGCTGGCTGATGAGCGATACCAGCCCGGTTGAGAGCAACAGGCCCACGCCGTAACCCACCTGCACGCCGCTGCTGTAGAACGCTTTCTTGTTTTTCGGCGCGCTTTCAACGGAAAGCAGCGCTGCACCGCCCCATTCCCCGCCGACGGCAAAGCCCTGAATGGCGCGTAAGGTCACCAGCAATACCGGAGCCCACCAGCCGATAGTGTCAAAGGAGGGCAGTACGCCGATAAGCGCAGTGGCAATTCCCATCATCCAGACGGTGAGCATCAACATTTTTTTACGGCCAAGCCTGTCACCAAAATGTCCGAAGATGACCCCGCCTAAGGGACGGAATAAGAAACCAACGCCAAAGGTCGCAAATGCGGCGAGCGTCCCCATGGACGGGCTTATCTGGGGGAAGAATTCGCGGTTAAACACCAGCGCGGCGGTGATGCCGTAAAGCAGAAAATCATACCAGTCGACCACGGCCCCCGCGAAACTACCAAAAGCGGCGCGACGGGCGCGATGAAGTGACGGTGTCTCCTCGTTGGGGCGATCGGAGATGAGGGTGGTATCCATTTGTTGTCCTGTCTGCACTGATTTTTAGTTATTAGTATTGAAAGGTTACTCACATTAGCGTTGCTAAACGATCGGCAACGCTAGTGAGACTACCGCGACAACGGGCTGGAGAAAACGTTTTTATATTTCCGGAACGCACCAAATAAATAAATCTTATCTAAACCATTTGGTAGATAAATCCTCGCGAAGGTTGCTGAATGGTTTACAGTAATGATGATCGCTGCGTGATTATAGTGAGGGATTAACGATGCAACGCTTCTTTTCCGTATTAGGGATTGTCCTGTTTTTAACCGCATTTCCGCTTCGTGCGGAGCCCACCGTTTACGGTGAACAACGTATCAGTCGCTGGTGGGATAACCTTTCCACTGATATCTCTCAGACCTGGAATGAGCCGGAACGTTATGATGTGTATTTACCGTTTCTGAGCTGGCATGCCCGGTTTATGTATGACAAGGAAAAGACGGATAACTACAATGAAATGCCGTGGGGTGGAGGATTGGGTGTCTCGCGTTATAACGAAGAAGGAAACTGGAGCGCACTCTTTGCCATGATGTTCAAAGACTCCCATAACGAATGGCAGCCCGCGGTGGGCTACGGTTGGGAGAAGGGCTGGTATCTTGATAACGCTCAGGATTTCCGTCTTGGCCTTGGGGCGGCAGCGGGGATAACCGCGCGAGATGACTTTGCTAACTATGTCCCACTGCCGTTTATCTTCCCGCTGTTTTCTGCCGGATATAAACGCGTTACCGTCCAGTTCACCTATATTCCTGGCACATACAACAACGGCAACGTGTTGTTTGCATGGCTGCGTTTAGGTTTTTAATCGCCCTTACAGGGTAATGACTTTTTTAACCACCGAATTCGACAGTGCTAATAGGGAAATAAGCACCGAAGCGATAAACGTCAGCGCAATCAGCATCAGTTTGGTGGTAAGCGACGTCACCGGTATCAATGCGGTGAGCAGATGAAAAACGGAATAGTGCAGGATGTACACGCCGGTCATTGTCTTGCTCACTGCGCCTAGAATAGCCTCCTTCAACTCAACGTTTTTGCGAAAACGCACGCTGTTGGCAGCGATGACCAGTGCGACAATCAAAATGTAGATTTGCGAACCTGTCAAAATAAAGGCGTTTCTGTCTGCCTTAAAGAGGGCAAAAAAGAAGTGCTGCTCGTAAAACCAGGTGAATAAATAGATTATCGGGATAGAGGCGAGAGCCGTTTTCACGACCTTATCTTTGCTTATCCACGCAGAGATTAACGGGTCGAAAAAAAGTTGACCGGTCAGATAAAACAGTAGCCAGGTCCACAGGCGATATTCCGGCGCAAGGGAAAGCAGATGTTTATCCGGATAGAGCGCAGTGAGTAAATCGTAGCCGTAGGATAAAACCAGCAGCAGGGAGATGACGCCGCAGAATACGCTTCGGCGCTGGCTGAGCCATTCGATAATCGGATGAAAGGTGTAAATCACGATAAAGGTAAAAACAAACCAGGGCTGGATCAGGTATCCGCGCTGGTAGGGCTCCCAAATATAGTAAACGGTCATCCAGAACAGAAAAACCACCACTACGCTTTTAATTTTACCGATTTGCCAGCGCGACCCATGCCTGGACTGCGCGTCCAGATAGCCCGCCACCACAAAAAACAGTGGCGTGGCGATGGTGGAGATAAAGGTCAGGAATCCCAGTATCCAGTGATAATCGTAATCGTAGCGATCCCAGGTGTTATAGATGGTGAAAAACGTCACCGCCGTCATGCATCCCAGCGTTTTAAGTATGTTCAATCCTGTTGAATTCATTATCCTCGACCCTATCCGTACGGTGGAAACATGCATAAATGACTGGAAGCACCAGTAGCGTCAGGATTGTAGCAAATCCAAGGCCAAACATAATCACCACGGCCATGCTCTGGAAGAACACATCGCGCAGTAGAGGGGCCAGACCCAGCACGGTGGTGAAAGCGGTCAGCAATATAGGGCGCAAACGGGAGGTTGCGGCATAGACAATCGCGTCATGCTGGTTCCTGTGTTGCTTCTGCTGTTCAATCTCCTCGACCAGCACGATACCGTTACGGATCAACATACCGCTCAGGCTAAGCAGCCCAATCAGCGCCATAAAGCCGAACGGGATACCTGTCATCAAAAACCCAGGTGTCACGCCGATAAGCGCAAGCGGAACGGTTAGCCAGATGGCGACCGCGTTTTTCAGCGAGCTAAACATCAGTATGGTAATGATAAACATCACCAGATAGCCAATCGGCAGGGTAGAAAAGACCCCTTGCTGCGCTTCACTGGAGCTTTCTGCATCACCACCCCATTCAATGCTGTAGCCATGCGGGAGCGCCAAAGCATCAATTTGCGGTTTCACTCGCGCAAGAATATCGCCGGAGGTTTGCTGGCTGAGAGGACTCGGGTCGGTCTGAACCGTCAGTACCCGGCTCCGGTCCCGGCGCAGGATCAGCGGATCTTCCCACTCCAGCGTAAAATCACTGACCACGTTGCTTAACGGCACGTACTGCTGGCGGTTTTGGCTCCAGACCAGCACGTTGTTCAGATGATTTGCATCTTGCCGCTCACTTTCAGGCGGCCTGACGACGACGGGCAGCAGGTCTGAGCCTTCGCGATACAGTCCAACCCGACTGCCGGAGAAATTCATCTCCAGCGCGTTGTCGATATCTTGCTTATCCACACCCAGTTCACGGCCCAGTGCGGTGGAATATTGCGGGCGTATGACCTTACTGCGGTTTTGCCAGTCATTTCTCACGCTGTCTGTCGCCGGATCGCGGCTCAGAATATCGCCTACCTGGCTGGCTATCAAACGCAGCCTGTCAGGTTCCGGCCCCTTGATACGAACTTCTATCGCGCTGTCGCCAGAGGGACCAAACATGACGCGTTTGGTGCTGGCATTGATCTGCGGGTAGTGGCGAGCAATGTATTCGTCGATGTGGCGCGTGAGCGGGGCGATGTTACGCAGATCGTCCATGCGCACCATGATTTGGGCATAGTTGCTGTACTGGCGTTGGCCGCTGTAGGTAAGAATAAAGCGCATACTGCCCTGACCAATCGTTGATACCGTGGTCACCACGCCAGCTTCACGTTTGATGGCGTTCTCGACGTCACTGGCCATTTTCTCAGTTTGCTTGATATCCGTGCCGTACGGCAGCCACAGGTCGACAAAGAAAATAGGGGTGTTGGACGATGGGAAGAAGTTTTGCCGTACCGACCCAAATCCCCAGATGGCCGCCGCCAGCAGTGCCACCATTAGCGTCAGGGTGATGGTTTTACGCGCCAGCAGCGTGTTAAGCATCTGCTGGTAAATCCGATAAAAGCGCCGGTTGTACGGGTCTTCATCGGCGGGCGTTTCCACCGTGGTTTGCCCACCTTTGAATAGCCACCACTTAATCATTACCGGGGTAATGGTGAGTGCAGAAAACCAGCTCAGCATCAGGGAAATGAGCAGCACCTGGAACAGCGACTTACAGTATTCGCCGGTAGAGTCCTGAGAAAGCCCGATCGGCGCAAAGGCCAGGATAGCGATAACCGTTGCTCCCAACAGCGGAAGCGCTGAGCGACGGATCACATAGTTGACGGCAGTCATCAGGGTGGAGCCCTGCTGCCTTGCGATCAGCACGCCTTCAACGATGACAATAGCGTTGTCGACGAGCATGCTCAGGGCAATGATCAAGGCCCCAAGAGAGATGCGCTGAAGTTCAATGCCCCACAGGTACATAATCAACAGTGTACCCAGCACGTTGAGCGCCAGGGAAAGGGCGATGATAATCCCGCTGCGGATGCCCATAAAAATCAGCAAGACCGCAATGACAATCGCGAGTGCCATCAAGAAATTGATGATAAAGCCGTTAACCGAATGACCCACTTCGGAGGCCTGATCGTAAAAAAGATCGATGTTAATGCCTGCGGGCTTCTCGGCAGACATTTGCGAAAGCTTCGCCTCAAGGGCGCGCCCGACATCGATAACATTGACGCCAGGGATAAACGAAACGCCCATGGTGACGGCCTGACGACCGTTAGCGTGATAGATACTGGAAGGTGACTCGGTGAGACCGCGAGAGAGGGTGGCAATGTCCCGTAACCGCGTCGTCGCACCTGTACCGTAAGGGGTGATTATCAAATCCCCCAGCTCATCGATATTTTGAAATTCACCGGTAGGATGCAGGCGGATCGACTCGGTGCCAGAGGCTATCTCTCCCGCGTTTGAGACCACATTGACGCGCGTCAGGATGGCAGAGAGTTGCGCGAGCGTAATACCGCGCGCCGCCATTTTTGGCAGCGAAATATCGACGTTGATCTGCTGGGGGATCGCGCCGCCAATCGCGACTTTACCCACGCCTGGAATCAACACCAGTTCACGGCGCAGCTGATCCGCGTATTGAGCGAGTTCAGCATTGGTGAATTCATCACCGGAGATGGCAAAGAAAAAGCCAAACACATCGCCAAAGTCGTCATTGACGAAAGGAGTCACCACGCCAGGGGGAAACTGTCGCGACGCGTCACCAACCCGGCGGCGCAGCTCATCCCAGATTTGCGGCAGCTCGTTTGAGTGATAGCGCGAGGCGATATTGACGGTGATTTGCGACAGCCCGTTCGATGATATTGAACTGATGTTGTCGAGATACGGCAACTGCTGCAAAGCGTTTTCAACCGGCAGCGTCACCTCTTCTTCAACCTGCTGTGCAGAGGCTCCGGGATAATGGGTAATGACGACGGCCGTTTTAATGGTGAACGCCGGATCTTCAAGGCGACCAATATTCAGCAGGGCAAAAATACCACCCACGCCCAGCAGTAATATGGTCAGCCAGACGCGGATAGGGTTATTGATAAACTGGCGGGAGATATCCATTACAGACCTCGCTCACGCGTCCAGATGCGAACCTGCTGCTGGGGGTGTAACTCACCGACGCCGGCTGCAACAACGCGATCGCCAGCCTGAAGGCCCTCGGTAATGATGACCCCCTGGGCGGTGACTGGGCCTACGCTAACTTTGCGATCTTCAAGGTGAAGCTGGTCGCCGTCACCTTTTACCACCCAGACGTGCGGTTCATTACGTGGGCTGTTATCGGGGTTAAACACCGCTTCCACCGGGACCACCAGCGCATTCTGCCCTGCGCTTGCCGGCAGATTGGCGAGGTTCACCGTCACCGTACCGCTCACGCCTCCCACGCTCGGGAAATCGTCCGGACGGGGCATCGTGAGGATCACCTGCCAGGTGAGCGTATTACTATCGCTGCTTCCCGTGTGCTCTTTGTAAACCGCGCTAAACTCGCGATCCGGCAATGCGTTGATTCTCACCACCGGACGGTAATTCGCATTGCGAATATCCAGGGTTTTGAACAGATTTTCGGGAATGTTAAAGCTTACATCGAGCAGGTCGGTTCGCGTTAACGTCACGATGGGCAGCCCGGCGGAGACAACCTGATGATTACGAACATGAACGCTTGCAGCCACACCGCCAAAGGGGGCGACGAGCGTCATCTGATTAAGCTCCTCCTGAGCAATTTTTAACGCTGCATTGGCAGAGTCTCGCGTGGCTCGCTGCACGTCCATCTCAGCTCTGGAGATCGCCTGGCGGCCTGACAGCGTTTGAAAACGGTCGAATTGCCGCTGCGCCAGCGTGGCTGACGTCTGCCTGTCTCTCAGGCGCTGCTGGGCTTCTCGTGCATTAAGGCTGGCAAGCTGTTGCCCCTGCTTGACGTTCATACCCTGACGAATATCAAGCGTTTCAATCTGTCCGCCACGTTTAAACGCAAGGTCGGTAGCATCACCGGATTCTATCCGTGCCGGAAAAACCCGCTGCTGAGCTTGTCCTGCCGCCTGCACTACGGCGACTTTAACCATGCGCGGCTGAGGGGCAGCTTCCTGCGTCTTGGGATCGCAGGCCGTCGTAAGCAGAATAATGGCAGGTAAAAGAGAAAAGTAACGATTCACTATATTCCCCTAATAAATAAAAAACCGACTTATGGCGCGCATTTAGCTATTAGAGATGTTATTCCGCGAGAGCAGAAACCACCAGGTAGGTCAATACCCCTACAGCTGAGCTGGTTATAATGGCCAGAGCGATAAATAAAACCAGGCGAATCAAACTGTATCCAAACATCTTCCCTCCTTTCGCAAGAAACGCAGGTGCGTCAATAATTGCAATGTAAAATCTGTAGTGGATTGTTAAGAAAGCCGAATGTATGTTAATTATCATACACGCTGAAAATGGAAAAAGTTAGGCACTTTCAAAAATTGGGGGGGAGGAGGAGAAAGCGAAGGGAAGTGCGCTGGGGGAAGTGATTGGGACAGATACCTACCAGTATTCAGATAATTAAGCGTAACTGAAAAAATGTTGAGTCCCGTGTGCTACGTTTAATAGCATCCACCCCGTTTTGCCTTATCTGGTTATAGAGCTTATTTCCCTACGTTTCATTACATTTCGTATTGGTTATAAAAGGATGCTCCCTATGTACAGAAACATTCTGGTTCCCGTCGATGTCTACGAAATCGGGCTGGCCGATAAAGCCCTGGCCCACGCGAAGTTCCTCGCTCAAAGTGCTTCAGCCGAAATTCATTTGCTCTATGTCACTCCCAAGCTTTCGCCGGAGCTGACGCGCGGGTTTATTTCCGATGCGCGTCAAATGGATGACTATATGATTAATAATTCAAAAGAAAAACTCTCTGCTCTGGCGCAAAGAACCGCGTTTCCTCAGGACCGCATACATCTCCATGTCCGCAGCGGTAATGTGCGCGACGAGGTGACACTACTGGCCGACGAACTCGCTGCGGAAGTCATCATTATTGGTTCCCGTAACCCGAATATTCAGACGCATTTGCTGGGCTCAGACGCGGCAAATATTGTTCGCTACGCGCACGTTCCGGTTTTGGTTGTGCGTTAGACGAGAGATAACAAGCGTGTTTTTGTTGCAGGATTTAAGGACGGAACTATGAATACCGAAAAACCGGAACAACCCTTTTACCGGCTCTCCGTAGAGGAGACGCTGGCGAATACCGCCAGTACCGCCGAGGGAATTAGCGGTTCAGAAGCGGCAGCCAGACTCCAGAAGTATGGTGAAAATGCCTTACCGCAAAAAGCCGGTAAACCCGCATGGCTGCGGTTTCTGGCCCATTTTAACGATGTCTTAATTTACGTACTGCTTGCCGCCGCCGTGCTCACCGCCGTGATGGGACACTGGGTGGATACGCTGGTTATCCTGGGCGTGGCGGTCATCAATGCGCTGATCGGTCATATTCAGGAAAGCAATGCAGAAAAATCCCTGCAAAGTATTCGCAATATGCTCTCCAGCGAGGCTGTGGTGGTACGTCAGGGAACTCATGAAACCGTTCCGACGACGGCGCTGGTGCCTGGCGATATCGTCGTCATCCGTGCAGGGGACCGTATTCCTGCCGATCTCAGGGTTATCGAGGCGCACAATCTGCGGGTAGAAGAGGCCATTCTGACGGGGGAATCTACCGTCGTTGAAAAAGGCACCGAAAGGCTCGAAGGCGAACTCCCGCTTGGGGATCGCACCAACCTGCTGTACTCGGGTACCACGGTAAGCTCTGGTGGCGGCAAAGGGATTGTCGTTGCGACGGGCAGCGATACCGAGTTGGGCCATATCAACCAGATGATGTCGGACATTGAAAAGCACCGTACGCCGCTGCTGATTCAAATGGATAAGCTCGGAAAAGCTATCTTCATTATCATCCTCATCATGATGGCTGCGCTGTTTGTCTTTAGCGTGCTGTTCAGGGATATGCCGGTTTCAGAATTGATGCTTTCGCTGATAAGCCTGGCGGTGGCGTCCGTACCTGAAGGTCTGCCTGCGATTATTTCGATCATTTTGTCGCTCGGCGTTCAGGCAATGGCCAAGCAGCAGGCGATTATCCGTAAGCTGCCGACGGTCGAAACTCTGGGTGCAATGACAGTGATTTGCTCGGATAAAACCGGCACGTTGACCATGAATGAAATGACGGTGAAGGCGGTGATTACCGCTGACAAAGTCTACCGGGTTGAGGGCGATAGCTACGAACCGGTGGGGAATATTCACCCAATAGATGAAGATTCTCCCGTAACCGTTACGCACGGTTCACTGCTTGAGCGCTATCTGCGCACTATCGATCTTTGTAACGACAGTCAGCTGATCAAAGACGAGCAGGGATTCTGGAAAATCACCGGCGGGCCGACGGAAGGGGCGCTGAAGGTGCTCGCCGCCAAAGTGACCTTGCCCGCGCTCGATACCGAACTGCGCAGTAAAATTCCTTTTGATTCGCAATACAAATATATGTCGACGCTGCACCGCATCGGTGATGAAGAGATGATCTTGATAACCGGTGCCCCGGACGTGCTGTTCCGACTGTGTCAGCATCAGCAGACGGAAATTGGGCTTGAACCGCTCGATCAGCCCTACTGGGAAGCGAAGATTGAAGAGTATGCCCGGGAAGGTCTGCGCATGGTCGCGGCGGCCTGGAAGCCTGCAAGTTTTGAACAGACTGAGCTGACTCACGACGATCTACAGCACGGTGTGATACTGCTGGGGATTGCCGGGATGATGGATCCACCGCGTCCTGAAGCCATCACCGCTATCCGCGACTGCCTGCAAGCGGGGATCCGGGTGAAGATGATAACCGGCGATCATCCGCAAACGGCGATGAGTATCGGCAAAATGCTGGGTATCGGTAATGCGGGTACTGCGATTACCGGTCGTGAACTTGAGGTTATGGACGATAATCAGTTAAGTGAAGCGGCGCAGAAGTTTGATATTTTTGCCCGTACCAGCCCGGAAGACAAATTCCGCCTGGTCCAGGCGCTGCAAAGCAAGAAGGAAGTGGTCGGAATGACCGGCGACGGTGTCAACGACGCACCGGCTTTGAAACGGGCTGACGTTGGCATTGCGATGGGTATCAAAGGAACGGAGGTGACTAAAGAAGCGGCTGATATGGTCCTGACCGATGATAACTTTGCCACCATC
>JALCNW010000081.1 GCA_022649305.1 Enterobacter sp. | reverse complement strand
ACACGGCGGCCATCCCATGCCCTGGAACCAACCGCACAGGAACAGCAGCACAAACATAATCGCAATACTGGAGGTCGCCCATGGCACAAAGCCCATAAACAACATCACTGACGCCGCCAGGATCAAACCGGCGGGCAAGAACACGCGCGGATTCGAACGATCCGACACCGAACCCATGATGAATTTTGAAAAACCGTAGGCAATAGAAATGCCCGACAGCGCAAAGCCCAGATCGCCGCGCGAAAAGCCCTGTTCAACCAAATAAGGCATCGCCAGCGCGAAGTTTTTACGCACCAGATAATAGGCAGCATAGCCGAAGAATATTCCCAGGAAGATTTGCCAGCGCATACGGCGATATAGCGGATCGACCTCTGCTTCTGAGACGCGCGCTCGATGCGGCGCAGGTTTGAAGATACTGAGCATAATAGCCTCCGTGGCCTTGTAATAAATAACCGGGGAGTTTGCTAACCCCAGCTCCAGAGGCGGCGATGTTAAAAAATCACAGCGATTGTTACTGTGAATCAACGCACAGAATGTTACAGAAATATGACAGCGTGCGCAAAAAGGCGCACGAAATCACGTTTCATTTTCGTATCGCGCTCGATTATGTTCGAAATCAAACAAACCACACTATTTATGTGGCTGAATGATAAAAAAACGAACATGAGGGAAGATAATGACAACCCGCGATCCCCGTTATGGCGATGTGATTATCATTGGTGGAGGCGCAACCGGCGCAGGCATCGCACGAGACTGCGCGCTGCGCGGTTTACGCGTGACGCTGCTGGAGCGCCATGACATCGCAACCGGCGCTACTGGACGAAACCATGGTCTGCTGCACAGCGGTGCACGATACGCCGTGACCGACAACGAATCCGCCCGCGAGTGCATTGCTGAAAACCAGATTCTGAAACGTATTGCCCGTCACTGCATTGAGCCTACCGATGGCCTGTTTATCACCCTTCCTGAAGACGACCTCACGTTCCAGCAAACCTTTGTAAGCGCATGCACTGAGGCTGGCATAAATGCTCAGATACTGGACCCCGACCAGGCGCGGCGCATTGAGCCTTCGGTTAACCCAGCGCTGATTGGCGCGGTAAAAGTGCCTGACGGTACCGTCGATCCTTTCCGACTTACGGCTGCCAATATGCTTGATGCTCGGGAACATGGCGCAACCATCCTGACCGCACATGAGGTGACAGGGCTCATCCGCGAAGGCGATACCGTGCGCGGTGTGCGGGTCTACGACACGCTTTACGGGGAACACAGCGAGCTGTATGCGGGGGTAGTGGTTAACGCGGCGGGGATCTGGGGACAACGTATTGCGGAATATGCCGACCTCTCTATCCGTATGTTCCCGGCAAAAGGCTCGCTGCTTATCCTTGATCACCGAATCAATAACCACGTTATTAACCGCTGCCGTAAACCCTCTGATGCCGATATCCTGGTGCCCGGCGATACCATTTCGCTGATTGGCACCACCTCCACGCACATCGACTATCAGGATATCGACCGCAACCGCGTCACCGCTGAAGAGGTGGATACCCTGCTGCGCGAAGGAGAAAAGCTGGCACCAATCATGGCGCAAACCCGCATTCTTCGCGCTTATTCAGGTGTGCGCCCTTTGGTGGCCTGCGATAACGATCCAAGTGGACGCAACGTCAGTCGTGGCATCGTTCTTTTCGATCATGCTAAGCGCGACGGAATGGAAGGTTTTATCACCATTACCGGCGGCAAACTGATGACTTATCGATTAATGGCGCAATGGGCGACCGATGCGGTCTGCCGCAAACTGGGCAACAGTCAGCCCTGCGTCACCGCAGACCGACCTCTGCCCGGTTCGCAGGAACCCACAGAAAAGACGCTGCAAAAAATCATCTCGTTGCCAGCCCCGCTGCGAGGTTCGGCTATCTATCGTCATGGCGACCGAACGCCCAGCTGGTTAGGCGAAGGCCGCCTTAACCGTAGTCTGGTATGCGAATGCGAAGCCGTGACTGCGGGTGAAGTGCAGTATGCGGTCGAAAATCTGACGGTCAATAATCTGCTCGATTTACGTCGGCGTACTCGGGTAGGCATGGGCACCTGCCAGGGGGAACTGTGCGCCTGTCGCGCTGCCGGATTGCTACAAAGATTCAATGTCACTACCTCGGCACAATCATTAACTCAGCTCAGCGAGTTCCTCAACGAGCGCTGGAAAGGGGTGCAGCCTGTCGCCTGGGGTGACGCGCTACGCGAAAGCGAGTTTACACGCTGGGTATACCAGGGGTTATGCGGCCTGGAAAAGGAGCACCACGATGAAATTTGATACGGTGATTATCGGTGGGGGTCTGGCTGGTTTGGTCTGCGGACTCAAGCTGACGCAACGTGGGCTGCGCTGCGCGATAGTCAGTCGCGGTCAGAGCGCGTTACATTTCTCGTCAGGTTCGCTGGATCTGCTCGGTGCGCTACCCGACGGGACGACGGTCCAAAACCCGCTTTCTGTCCTGCATGCTTTGCCGCCAGAGCACCCTTATAGTCTGATAGGTTCCGGGCATATTGCGCGCCTTGCCGCCGAAACCGAAACCTTGCTGGCAACCTGCAATACCCGCCTGAAGGGGAGTTCGCAACGAAACCATCAGCGCGTAACGCCGCTTGGTACGTTGCGCCAGGCATGGTTAAGCCCTGAAGAAGTCCCCGTTGCACCTTTTCACGCACAGCGTGTTTGCGTGGTGGGCATCAGCGGTTTTCTTGATTTTCAGGCGCATCTTGCTGCGGCATCACTACGTCAGCAAGGAATGAACGCGGATACGGCAGAAATTGAATTGCCTGAACTGGATGTGCTGCGCGATAACGCCAGTGAATTCCGGGCGGTTAATATTGCCCGTTATTTGGACGGCGATGACAAATGGCCATTGCTGTTCAGTGCGCTTGAGCCGCTCTGCAAAGGCTATGACACCCTGTATATGCCCGCCTGCTTTGGCCTGGCAGATAACCGACTGTGGCGCTGGCTCTCAGATAGACTCCCCTGCGCGCTCTATTTACTTCCCACCCTTCCCCCTTCAGTACCGGGTATTCGCCTGCATAATCAGCTACAGCGCCAGTTCATCGCCCAGGGTGGCGTGTGGATGGCGGGTGATGAAGTCAGAGAAGTGACGTTGACGGACGGTGCCGTCAGCGCGGTCTGGACGCGTAATCACGAGGATATCTCCCTGCGCACGCGGTTTGCCGTGCTGGCCAGCGGCAGCTTTTTCAGCAACGGATTATTGAGCAGTCGTGAGGGTGTGCGCGAAGCCGTGCTGGATCTGGACGTGCGCCAATGCGCCTCGCGTGCAGACTGGTATCAAAGCGATTTCTTCGCGCCTCAGCCATGGCAGCAATTTGGCGTTATCACCGATGCCAGTTTGCGTCCCCAGCTATCCGGTTCGCCTGTCGATAATCTTTATGCTATTGGATCGATTTTGGGCGGATTCGATCCTATCGCCCAGGGCTGTGGCGGCGGCGTTTGCGCGATTACCGCGCTGCATGTCGCGGAGCAAATTTGCCAACGTGCGGAAGGTGAATAATGAACGATACCCGTTTTGAAAGTTGTATTAAATGCACGGTCTGCACGACCGCCTGCCCGGTCAGTAGCGTCAACCCTTGCTATCCTGGCCCTAAACAGGCCGGACCGGACGGCGAACGCCTGCGCCTGAAAGATGGCGCACTGTACGACGATGCGCTGAAATATTGCATCAACTGCAAACGCTGCGAAGTGGCATGCCCGTCCGATGTCAAAATTGGCGACATCATTCAGCGCGCCCGCGCCCGTTACAGCCAGCAAAAGCCAACGCTGCGCGATGCCATATTAAGTCACACGGATTTGATGGGTAGCTTGTCGACCCCGTTTGCTCCACTGGTCAACGCCGCGACGTCCCTCAAGCCCGTTCGGCAACTGCTTGATGTCGCTCTTAAAATCGACCATCACCGGAGCCTGCCAAAATATTCCCACGGCACATTTCGTCGCTGGTACAAATCCGTAGCAGCAGAACAAGCACAATATGCCGACCAGACAGCGTTCTTTCACGGTTGCTACGTGAACTATAACCACCCGCAGTTAGGTAAGGATCTGATCAAAGTATTGAATGCCATGGGCACTGGCGTGCAATTGCTCAACAAAGAGAAGTGCTGCGGCGTACCGCTGATTGCCAACGGCTTTACCGAAAAGGCGCGTAAACAAGCTCAAAGCAACGTGACCTCACTGCGCGAGGCCATCAATGATAAAGGCATTCCAGTACTTGCCACATCGTCTACCTGTACCTTCACGTTACGCGATGAGTATCCGCACCTGCTGGATGTAGATAATAGCGGCTTGCGCGAGCATATCGAACTGGCGACACGTTTTCTCTGGCGCAAGCTGGAGGGTGGCAAAACGTTGGCGTTAAATCCATTGCCGCTGAAAGTGGTGTATCACACCCCCTGCCACATGGAGAAAATGGGCTGGTCGCTGTATACGCTTGAGCTATTGCGCTTGATTCCAGGGCTGGAGCTGACGGTGCTGGATTCCCGTTGCTGCGGGATTGCGGGGACTTACGGATTTAAGCGTGAAAACTATCCGGCATCTCAGGCTATTGGCGCGCCGCTGTTCCAACAGATTGAAGAAAGCGGTGCAGACCTGGTGGTGACCGACTGCGAAACCTGTAAATGGCAGATTGAGATGTCCACCAGCAAACGCTGCGAACATCCCATCACTCTGTTGGCAAAATCACTGGGCTAAAACAAACCGGGGCTTTTCGGCCCCGGTTGTTATGATTCAATAAACAGTGAATCTACCACGTTAATCCAGCCGTGCTCGCTGGCCACGTCTTTGCCATTCAGCCAGCGACGCAGCATATTCAAGGCCATCATCGCGCAGACTTCCTGACGCAGCTGTAAACTATGGCGCGTCACGCTCATTTTGACCCGCAACGCATGGGTCCCCTGAGGCGTTGCCAAAGCAAAGTTGAGATGCTCATCCTCAAGCCCTGTCACTGCCATCGCCAGTCCGGCAAAATGCTTCACCCGACGGTCGGCCGCCCAATGCGCGGTTTGCGCGAGGGTCTCTTCCTGCGATGGTACCACTTCGCTGGCCAGCAAGGCCGCATGTTGACGCGACAGTTGCAACGCCAGCAGGCCTCCCGTGAACTGCTCACTTAACGTCAGACTCAGCTGTCGTTCCTGTAAATGACGGGCAATTTGCGCAGGCAGGCCTTCCGTTCCTTCGAAGATCAGGCTTTCACCCGCCACACGCTGTACCTCTGGCCACAGCGCCAGCATAGCGGCCTTCTGGGTGGCAGGACCGGTAAGTTTCAGCTCGATGATAGGCATCGAGGAGCGATATCCCATCGATACCCCTTCAGGCAGCGGGAGAGGGTCGAGACTTTGCGCCAGATCGCTTTCAGAACGGCCAAACGTCGTCAGACGCAGGCAAATAGGTGGTTCAGGCAGCGTGAAGCGCTCACGCAGCCGCGGCAGAATTTCATGTTCCACCATCACTTTAAATTCAGAGGGGACGCCCGGCGTGAAGAACATCAGACAGCGATTAAGCGTAACCGCAAATCCGCAGGCCGTGCCAACTGGATTATCGACCAGCTCAGCGCTGGCTGGGATTTCCGCTTGCTTACGATTGCTGGGGGCCATCACCCTGCCACGCTCGGTAAAGAAGCGTTCCATTTGCACCAACCACTCGTTGTGCAGAACCAGCCCCTCCCCTTTTGCGGTCGCGGCGGCCAGCGCGCTAAGATCGTCACTGGTGGGGCCTAGCCCGCCGTTAACAATCAGCACATCCGCATGCTCACTGCGCTCACGCAGAATATTCACCAACGAATCGAGGTTGTCACCGACGGTATTACGTCGTGTTAAAGGTAATCCCTGCTCAAAGAAAAAATTGGCCAGCCAGGCGGCATTGGTATCAATAATCTGTCCATGCAGCACTTCGTCGCCGGTGGATAACATCTCCACGTTTATCATTGTGTTCTCCCGCTTATATGGTGAAAACACTATAGCTCAATCAGATGGGGTGGGAAGAGGGAAACAGGCGCGGCAGAACACCGCGCCGGAAAATCAGAAACCTGCGCTCACACCAACGTACGGACCGTCGGCCAGGGCGTTGTCGCGATTGCCGTCTTTACCTGCCAGGTTCAGATAGCGATAACCTGCTTCGATAGTGATCGGACGCATGATGGTCCAGCGCGCGCCAGCGTTGGCTTCTTCATAGCTCTCGATACCGCTGGAGAGCGAATCCGGGGAGTAATAGTACTCACCAAACAGACCGAAGCTGTCGCCAATTTTCCACTGCAGACCGCCACCCACTGCCGCCGCGTAACCTTCATCACCGTCGTTAGGGTTGGTGTAGATACCTTTACCGCCGACGGTTGCCAGGAATGGCCCCAATGGCACGTTTAGCCCGAGCCCCAGGCTTGCCGCGTCGCCGTCGTCATCGTTATGCGTCCAGTTACCGCTCATCGCCAGACCTGAGGTATCAGTCCCGAGGCCAAATCCGAGGTTGGTGTAATCCTTACCCGCCTGACCGCTGATGCTAATAGCGTTAGCCGCCGCAGATACAAACATCAGGCCGCCAAGGCCTAACAATGCCACTTTTTTCATTGTAGTGATCCCGCACAAATTAATCGTAGAAAGTCCCAAACCGCGAGAGTGTAACGCGAGACCGTCAGGGATCAATGCTCTATGCGTGCGCAAGGTCTTTTGTTTGTAACGATTTGAAACTACCGCGGCTTTAGACGGATTAGTGCCCCGCAGATTGTCCACGATCAATATAAGGATATCGGAAGTTACCTAAATTAAATTGTGCTTAATACGGAAGAGTAACGAATTGATATATATAGCCCAGGGAGGCAAAAATGAGCAAAAAAGGTTTAACGACTGCGTCTGGCGCACCCGTCGCGCATAATAACAATGTTGAAACAGCGGGTCCGCGCGGTCCGATGCTACTGCAGGATGTCTGGTTTCTCGAAAAGCTGGCCCATTTTGACCGCGAGGTGATCCCCGAGCGTCGAATGCATGCGAAGGGTTCCGGTGCATACGGTTCATTCACTGTCACAAAGGATATTTCGTCGTTTACTCGGGCAAAGATTTTTTCCAACGTTGGGAAAAAAACCGATCTCTTTCTTCGCTTTTCGACCGTAGCCGGCGAGCGCGGCGCGGCAGATGCCGAGCGCGATATTCGCGGCTTTTCGATCAAGTTTTACACCGAAGAGGGCAACTGGGATTTAGTCGGTAACAACACGCCGGTCTTTTATTTGCGCGATCCGCTTAAATTCCCTGACCTCAACCATGTGGTGAAACGTGATCCACGCACCAACCTGCGCAACGCCACCTACAAATGGGATTTCTTCTCGCAGCTACCAGAAGCGCTCCATCAGTTGACTATCGACTTTAGCGATCGCGGTCTGCCTCAATCCTATCGCACCATGCACGGCTTCGGCAGTCACGCCTTCAGCTTCATTAACAGCAAGAATGAACGTTTCTGGGTCAAATTCCACCTCAAATCTCAGCAGGGCATCCATAACCTGATGGACGATGAAGCCAGGAAAATCATTGCGGAAGACCGTGAAAGCTCGCAGCGTGATTTGTTTGGATCCATTGAAAAAGGTGATTTCCCGCGTTGGACTTTTTACGTGCAAATTATGCCGGAAGCCGACGCGTCTAAGGTGCCGTATAACCCGTTTGATTTAACCAAAGTTTGGCCGCACGGTGATTATCCACTGATTGAAGTGGGTGAGCTGGAGCTAAACCGTAACCCGGATAACTACTTCGCTGAAGTTGAGCAGGTGGCAATGTCACCGGCAAACATCGTGCCTGGCATTGGCTTCTCACCGGATAGGATGTTGCAAGGCCGGTTGTTCTCTTATGGTGATGCTCACCGTTATCGCCTGGGCGTTAATCATCATCAGATCCCAGTGAACACGCCGCGTTGCCCGTTCCATAACTATCACCGCGACGGTGCAATGCGCGTCGATGGCAACAGCGGCAACGGCGCTACTTACGAGCCAAACAGCTATAACGTTTTCCAGGAACAGCCTGATTTCAGCGAGCCACCGCTGTCACTGGAGGGTGCTGCGGATAACTGGAATCATCGTGAGGATAATGACTACTTTAGCCAGCCGCGTAAGCTGTATGAATTGCTGAGTGCGGATGAGCATCAGCGGATGTTCGAACGTATCGCAGGTGATATGCAGGACGTACCTGAATTTATCCAGCAACGTCAGATTGCGCTGTTTAGCGAAGTCCATCCAGAATATGGTGCTGGCGTAGCAAGAGCGCTGAAAATGCGTAAGTAAGCGAGATACCATTTAGCCTAACGGGAGCGTTGGCTCCCGTTTTCATAGATCAATGTCTGGCCTGCTCGACAATATCTGGTGCAAGTCCAGTCAGCCTGCTTACCGTTACTGGATCCATTCCATTTTCCAGCATGGTTTTAGCAATTCGCAAAGCTTCCTGCTGAATGCCCTCCGTTCGCCCCTGAGTCAATCCCTGAGACAGCCCCTGAGATAGACCCTTTGCCATGCCTTCTTCCCGGAGAAACTGCGCAATATTCATTTACGTTTCCTTTTGCTGCCGATCGCTGGTTCTGTTGGCTAATACGTATAAAAACGCTGCGGGATCCGCAGTATTACCGGCCTGTAGCAGATAATTTAACAACGTTTTCAGTTGCGTATCGTTAGTGTATCCCAGCGCCAGTAAACTCACCAGTTGCTCCTGAAGCTCAAGCATATCCCTGTGTCGAACATGCTTTTGCAGTAACTCAAGCATTGCGACGCGGCGATGCTGCATAATGGATTCATCAGGTAGCACAGTGATGTCAATTATCGGGAAAGCTTCTGTGTACAACGCTTTTGCTTCCTGGGGAAGCTGAAAGGCGTCTAGCCAGCGAGTCGACCAAGGGTAAGGCGAGGCTTTACCATGGTAAAAAAGCAGCGGTATCACAAGCGGAAGCTCGCGATGGCCTTTATCAAGATGGCGCTGCATGGCCGCTATCGCATAACGCATCAAGCGAAAAGCCATGTTCTTGTCCGGCGAGCTTTGATGTTCAATCAATGCGTAAACGTACCCTTGGCCCGAGGACGTTTTCAATGAATAAAGGATATCCGAGTAACAGAGCCGAAGATCCTCTTCGACAAAACTCCCCGACTCAAGACGTAAAGTAGATAAATCACAGAGCGAAAGTAATCGCTCATTTAAATGTATCGTTAAAAAATCTCGTGCCGTATCACTATGCGATAGCACTTTTCGAATGACTGCGTCATGCGGTGTTGGAGATGATGAGTTATGCATAATTTTCCCTACCCAATCCTTTGGGCGGAAACTATCACAACACACATCACGGGTATTTTTCGCTGTTCAGTTTACCGAGGAGGTTCGCAAGTCAGCCCTTCAGCACCGCGTTCACCCATTGTTGAAGCGCTTTACGCGAAACTTTAATCCCACCATGTTTAAGTTCAGCGGGCATGATCAACCAATGCAACGGCTGCTGAAAACGGGCCAGCTTTTCGCGTACCCATTCAGGGAAGCCGGCGATATTCGCATTTTCTTCACACTCAACCACAGCCACCGGGCGTTGACCAAATTCGGCATCATCCAGAGGCACCACGAAAACCTGGCTTATCTGCGGATGCGCAACGATAACCCGCTCCAGCTCTTCTGGCTGTATCCCTTCGCCGCCGCTGAAGAATAGATTATCCAGACGCCCAATTATTGTCAGACGCCCTTCATTCAGCTCACCGCGATCGCGAGTGGCAAACCAGCCTTGTTCGTTGGTGAGCGGGATAAGCGTCTCATCACGCCAGTACCCGCTGGCTATACTTGCTGACTTTAGCCACACTTCACCATCCACAATCCTGACCTCACGGCCGGGCAGTGCCACGCCGACATCGGGTTTACCGTCGGCTTCTTTTGCGCAGACCGTTGAAGCAAATTCGGTCAGACCGTAACCGCACCAGCAGCGAATCTCCTCTTCCTGCGCCTTAACCGTTAAGTCCACGGGGATTGCCGCGCCCCCCAACAACACAGCGTTGAGTGAGAGAGGAGTCTGAGTATTCAAAAGCCGCCAGAGCTGTGTCGGTACCAAAGACGCGTGAGTACATCCCTGAAGCATCAGCTCCAGCGGTTGTTTTTCACGCACGGTTAACCGTGCCCCAGCCAGTAGCCAGCGCCACATAATGCCCTGCCCCGACACGTGGAATAGCGGTAGCGACAGTAACCAGTCATCTTCACCACCGTAGGGCATCAGCGCCAATACCCCATTGGCACTGGCAAGATGAGCGGAGCAAGTATGTACGGCGGCTTTAGGAAGTCCTGTAGAACCTGAGGTCAGCGTCATGGAGGCCAGGCGATCCGGTTCCCAGTGTGTCGCAAAGCTTCCCGTTTGTTCGAACAAGGCAAGCGGTGTTACACCGTGATATTCCCCCTCCAGCACGAGCGCAAAACGCAGCGTCATTTGCGGGATTAGCACGTCGAGCAATGGGCGGGGTAATTGAGGGTTGACCGGTAAAATACGTGCACCACATTGCAACAAGGCAAGCCAGGCCAGCAGCGTGTCCGGATGATTTTGGGCCAAGAGCATCACCCCATCACCTTCGCGTACGCCCTGATGATGAAAGCCACTGGCCAGCGCGTCAATGCGTTGGCAAAGCTGTTGCCAGCTCAGGATGTCGTCATTCAGGCGCAGTGCAGGTTTATCCGCATGCTCTTTGCACCAGTGTCGCCACGGCCAGTCGGTAAAACTCATAGCAGTGGCTCCAGCGCCTCAACGTTCAGGCATGGAAGCGGGCTTTGCGGCCACTGACGGATAAGCTGCGACTGCATCAGATTCAACGTATCAAGCCCCGGAACGGTTTGCGGCGTTAACCATGCTGCAATACGCGCCAGCTGCGTCAAGCCAAGACTCGATTCAATGGATGAACTGATCACCGCAGTGAGCCCTAACGCATGGGCTTTTTCGACCTGCTCACGTACGATCGAAAGACTACCCGTTAGCGTCGGTTTGATCACCACAGCACTTACGCCCGGCTCAGTGATGAACTGGAAATCTGCCTCGCGCAGGCTTTCATCCCAGCCGATAGCAATCCCGGTTTCCTGTGCAAATGCCCGCGAATCGTCGCGGGTTTTACACGGTTCTTCCAGAAAAGCGATCCGGTCGCGATACGCCGGATTGACGTATTTCGCAAACTGCTGCGCCTTGAGCGGCGTCCAGGCACGGTTGGCGTCCAGGCGCAGGCGCAAATCCGGAATGGCTTCCAGCAGCAGGTTTACCACCATGCCGTCACGCACCGCTTCATAAAGACCCACTTTCACTTTTGCCACTTTCTCACCCGGCATAGCGGAAAGCACGGCGAACAGCTCATCGGGGTCGCCTGTACATAACGGTGCTGCACGGTAATTTGCCTCGTCGGGCAGACTGCCATCCAGCTCAGCCAACGCGCAGCTGATCCCGAAGGCAGCAGAAGGAACGCCCGGTAGTACCGGTGAGTGGCCTTCACGCCAGGCAATAGCCCACGTGAGCAGAGCCACCTGAGCGTCCTCCAGCGATTCCTGGCTAAACCCCGGTAGCGGCGAGATCTCACCCCAGCCTTCCTGTTCATCGTCTTGCAAATGAACAAAAAGGCCGTCACGGGTTTTTAACCGCCGTTCACGCAGCACCACGCCCGCGTCCATGGGTATCTGCCAGCGGTAAACCTGCGCGCGACGCATTACGGGTTACGCTTGTATTTACTGAAATCAGGCTGGCGCTTTTCGTTAAACGCGTTGCGGCCTTCCTGACCCTCTTCAGTCATGTAGAACAGCATAGTGGCGTTACCCGCAAGCTCCTGCAGACCCGCCTGACCGTCGCAATCGGCGTTCAGTGCGGCTTTCAGACAGCGCAGCGCCATCGGGCTGTTTTGCAGCATTTCGCGACACCAGCGCACGGTCTCTTTTTCCAGATCGGCGATCGGAACCACGGTGTTGACCAGGCCCATGTCCAGCGCCTCTTTCGCATCGTACTGACGGCACAGGAACCAAATTTCACGCGCTTTTTTCTGACCAACAATCCGCGCCATGTAGGACGCCCCCCAGCCACCATCGAAGGAACCGACCTTCGGGCCAGTCTGCCCAAAGACGGCATTTTCTGCGGCAATTGTCAGGTCACACATCATGTGCAGCACATGGCCACCACCGATAGAGTAGCCAGCAACCATCGCTACCACCGGTTTCGGACAGGTACGAATTTGACGCTGGAAGTCGAGCACGTTCAGGTGATGTACGCCAGAATCGTCCTGATATCCGCCGTAGTCACCGCGCACTTTCTGATCGCCGCCCGCGCAAAAGGCTTTGTCACCTTCGCCGGTCAACACGATCGCGCCGATATTGTCGTCGTAGCGCGCATCGGCCATCGCCAGCATCATCTCTTTAACGGTCAGCGGACGAAAGGCGTTACGCACCTGCGGACGGTTGATGGTGATTTTAGCGATACCATCGGCAGATTTGTGATAGCGAATGTCGGTGTAACCTTCGGAGCAGTCTTGCCATTCAACCGGTGCATATAACATGTGTTCATCAGGATAGATCATGGAGTGTCCTTTGTTCGAAGACGCAGTATCTGCGCCAGACTCGCGGCAACCGCTGCGGGATTGTCCCGATGGGCGTTGTGTCCGGCATTAGGAATCGCATGGCGTTCGGCACACAGCTTTGCAGCAATCGCTGCAAATTTGTCATCCCGCTCGCCGTATAAATAATGAAAGGGGTATGAAAGGATACTCAATGCCGCGCGGAGATCGGGCTGTTCTGCAAGCGAAGTCGCCTGAAGCATCTCCGCCAGCGCCAGGCCGCTGTTTTGGCGGCGTAATGTCACCAGATCCTGGCGCTGCATATCAGTTAAAGACGCAAACACGGGCTGTTGATACCAGTCAGAAAACACAGAATCCAGGGGCTCATCAGCAAAACGTGTCGCCCAGCGCCTGTCCACAAGACGCCTGTTTTCGCGCGCCTGCGCGCAGTCCAGCCCAGGATGCCCACCTTCGACAATCAATCCGCATAGCCCCGTTGGCTGCTGACACGCGTGATACATGGCGATACGACCGCCAAGCGAATACCCCACCAGCCAATATTTAAGTATGTTGTAACTAACAAAGGTGTCGTTAAGCAATTTGCTGACACCGCTGAACCCAGACACGCTCATTTGACTGGAAGCACCGTGCCCGGGCAAATCAAGATGCAGCTGTGGATAGTCGGGCAGATGCTTACCGACCTCTTGCCACTCGCGACAATCCCCGGAAAAACCGTGCAGAAAGATCAGCCAGGGATACCCCGACTTTCCTGCACGCGTTTCACCGGCAAGATTCATAGATGGCTCACCTGCGCCAACAGGTTCTGCAATTTCTGCGCCCCGTCCGAATCATTGACCACCAGTTCAATCAACGTGGCTCCGGGCCGTCGCCAGGCACGGCTAAGCGCGTCATCTAAATCCGACCAGCTTTCCGGGCAATGGTATTTGAGGCTGAACATGGCCGCCGCGTGCTCAAACTGAACGTTTTGCGGCATCAGGTAGAAGCGCTCGCGCTCGCTTTGCGGCGTTGGCAACAGGGAAAATATCTGTCCGCCGTTGTTATTCACCACGATCAGCACAAACGGTGCCGATACCTGGCGCAGTAATGCCAGCGCGTTAAGATCGTAAAGCGCGGATAAATCCCCAACGATGGCTAGCGTCGATTTTGCACTGGCACGCTGCACGCCAGCCGCGGTAGAAATCAGGCCATCAATGCCGCTGGCCCCACGGTTGCTATAAACCGGATAGCCTGCCGGCAGTTGAGAAAGCGCATCAATTAGGCGCACCACCAGGCTATTGCCGACGAAGAGCTGTCCTTGTTCTGGCAAATAGCGACGAATACGGTGTGCCAGTTCAGCTTCACCAAAACCTTCGCATTGCTGCGCCGTCAGTTGCCATGCCTGCTGTGAAAGCACCGGTGTCTCAGTGGCCCAGGGTTGCCGTTTTTCCGCCGGATGCTGCTCAAGCCAATCGCCTATGTCATTCACCAGACGGCGACCACGATGATGCGCAGGATCCAATCGCCCTTCAAGCGGATCGACAAGCCAATACTCTTGTGGCTCGCAGGTGGTCTGCCACTGTAGCAGACGCTTGCCGGTCAGACTCGTACCAAGCTGAATAACGATTTGTGCCCTCGACAACTCGGTGACAGCCCTGGCATTGCCCAACCATAAATCCGCACAAGGCAAGGGTTGTCCCGTCTGCGAAAGCACATCGCCGATCAGCGGCCAGCCGAGCGTTTGTGCCCATTCTGCTGCCAGTTTGCCCTCAGCTGCGCTCATACGCCCGGCGAGAATGACGCCGCGTTTCTGCCGCCAGAAGAACCAGTCACGCTGCTTTGCGCTTTGCAGATGCGTTTGCGCCTGCAACCAGGGTTTATCACTTTGCCACCAGTTCCCGAGCGATTGTTGCCAGTCGAGTCCGGTCTCGTCCATTTCGCCATACAGCGGCTCGGCAAACGGACAGTTAATATGCAGCGCGCCGCTGCGCAGTGAGCCAAGCGCATCGTCCAGCGTCGACACCAGCCAGCTTGCCGGAATGTCCTGCGTGGGGCGCGGTAAAGAGAGAGCCTGCGAGGGATGCGAGGCAAAAATCCCCGGCTGGCGAATCGCCTGATTTGCGCCACAGTCAATCAACTCTGGCGGCCTATCGGCCGTGAGCAAGATCAGTTTTTCACCCGTCAGTCCGGCTTCGATAAGCGCCGGATAGAGATTGGCGACAGCGGTACCGGACGTCACAATCACCGCGACGGGCGCTTGACTGACTTTTGCCAAACCCAGCGCCAGATGGCCAAGGCCACGCTCGTCAAAATGGGTGTGATGAATGAATGCGCGATTTTCTGCCGCCGCGAGCGTCAGCGGCGTAGAGCGGGAACCTGGCGCAATGCACACATGCCTGACGCCATGGCGCGTCAGGGCTTCGAGAATGACCGCCGCCCAGCGTCGGTTAAAAGAACTTACTGACATGAAATTGTCCGGTATCAATATTACGACGTAGTATAAATAATAGTGAGATATGGAATTTTGATGTGAATCGGGAATGCGCGACTCTGTGTTAATCCATAAGGAGCAATGTTCTCAGCCCTGCGGCTTTATTTTCTATCTCCTGCCACTCTTCTTCCGGTTCGGAACCACTGACGATCCCAGCTCCAGCGTATAAACGTACCGAAGAATGACTCACGCGAGCCGAACGCAGCGCGACGCAGAATTCACTTTGCTCTGAGGAAAGATACCCGGCGGAACCGGCATACCATTCCCGATCAAAGGGTTCAACCTTCTGAATAAACGCCCGTGCAGGCTGACGAGGCAACCCCGCCACGGCGGCCGTCGGCTGTAAAAGTTGCAGACATTGAACATCATCCGCATTTTTTAATTCCGTCCAGATGCAGCGACGCAGATGCTGCACTTTTCGCAGACGAACAATTTGCGCAGGTAATACCTCAAGCGCGTGAGTATGATGCTGTAATCGCTGGCAAATGTCTTCGACGACCAGCATGTTTTCACGCTGATTCTTATCGTCGTTCATCAGCCATTCGCCAAAACGTCGGGCGAGCTTGTCATCACCGTGGCTGGCAACCGTTCCTGCCAGTGCTTCAGTACGCAAATGATGGCCGCGACGCCGCCATAAACGCTCCGGCGAGGATCCCAAAAAAGCGTCGTGCGCATTAAACACCATGCAGAAGTGATAGCAATTGAGATTAAGGCGTCGACTGGCGGCCATCAGCGCTATCGCCTTGACCGGCAGATCAAATTGCAAATCCGTCGCCCTTGCTAACACCACTTTTTCGAATTCGGCTTGAGCGATGGCATGTGTCGCTGTAGCAATCAATTTCAGCCATTCATGCTTTGCGGGCAGATGCGTTTCACTTTCGATTTGCGCGGCAATGGCCGTTATCGGTTTTGCATCACAAAGAGATTGCAGGAAGTCTCGCGCAGACTGCGCATCCTCCAGAAGCGAATGTTCGCTCGACAGGTTCAGGCGCAACGTTGCCGTGCCGCCGATGCGCAGCCACAGTAATCGTGGAAGAAATAACTGACTCAACTCAGGATTGAAGGCGTTCAAACCACAAATGCGGGTATCACAGGAGGCCGCTCGGTCTTGCAGGAATCGTTGCGCGGCAGATAAAGAGGTAAAATGAGCAACCGCCCCAAAAGCCGCGAGTTCTTCATCGCCGTTACGCTGTTGCCAGTAAAACTGAGGATAAGAGACTTGCGCCCCCAGCCAGGCCAGCGGGTCGAAGGCATCATTTAACGGGAAAGGGACGTCAACGTGACGCAAACCAGGCGACGCGGGAAAGTCTTGCGCAAGAAAGTGGCGAAGACTTTCCATGGCGATTGAAATCGAATGCACGCGGACCTCTCCCTGTAAAACCTCATATTATACGGGGTACTTGCCGTAAAAAGCAGTACCCACGTTTAGGGAGGGGTCACCGTTTATGCATGATGCTTAACGACGGGCGAGCAACAGACCTAATACCAAACCCACCGCCGCGCCGACACCGATGCCTTGCCACGGTTTTTCATGCACGTAGTCATCAGCACGGTAAACCGCTTTTTTGGCGCGGTAATAATAATTGTCAGAGGCGTGACTCACGCGATTTTTCACCTCTTCCAGTGCCTGCTCGGCACGCGCTTTAAGCTCAATGTATTTTTGATCGGCAGGATCGCCTGATGAACGCAGCACTTCTTCCAGCGTTTCGCTCAGCAGAGCCAGATCGTCGTCGATACGGGTTTCCCAAGATTGAAATGACATAGTTTTCTCCATGTGAGTGCATCAGTCCGGTAACTATAGACAACGACTACCGATTACGCCTGTTTCACTTCCCGCGCCATGCCAATGTGCGCAATGCCGTCTTCGTCGTAAATATCGGTCACGGGGGCAAAACCAAAGTGAGCATAAAATGGCTGGAGATGCGCCTGCGCCCCTAAGTATAACGCCTTGTCTGGCCACTGTTTTTCACAGGAGGCTAGCGTTTTTTCCATTAACGTGAATCCCAATTTTTCGCCTCGCGCTGCGCGGCTTACGATTACCCGGCCAATCACCACGGGGTCGAAATCGTCTTCACTTTTCAGAATCCTCGCATACGCTACCAGCGCGTCATCTTTCCAGCCGAGGATATGGCGATTTTCGCCCACCAGGTCGTCGCCATCGATGTCCTGATAGGGGCAGGTTTGTTCGACAACGAACACTTCGCAACGCAGTTTGAGCAGTGCATACAGCGCAGAAACGCTGAGTTCACTATGGTGTAAATCTTGCCACTGAATCATGTCAGACTCCTTATGAGTTATCATCCCGTTATACTAAACACTTTTACGTTCGGCAAAGAGTCTGATTAAGTTATGGAACTGATTTTTCTGGGCACTTCTGCTGGTGTGCCAACCCGCTCGCGAAACGTAACGGCCATGCTGTTAGATCTGCAGCACCCCACTCGCGCAGGATATTGGCTGTTTGACTGCGGCGAAGGCACGCAGCACCAGCTGTTACGCACCGCGTACCATCCTGGCAAGCTTGATAAAATCTTTATCACTCATCTGCATGGCGACCATCTCTTTGGCCTGCCGGGCCTGCTGTGTAGCCGCTCGATGGCGGGGAATATGAATGCGTTAACCATTTACGGTCCTGCCGGGATTGGTGAATTTGTTGAGACGACCCTGCGCCTGAGCGGCTCATGGACCGATTACCCGCTTGAGGTTGTTGAAATATCTGAAGGCGTGGTATTTGAGGATGATCTCTATATTGTCACCGCGCACCTGCTGAATCATCCCGTCGAATGCTACGGCTATCGAGTTGAAGAGCACGATAAGCCCGGCACCCTGGATGCCGCGGCCTTAATTGCCGATGGTGTTAAGCCGGGACCGTTATTCCAGTTGCTCAAGCAAGGCGAAACGGTAACCCTGCAGGATGGACGCATCGTTAATGGCCGAGACTATCTTTCTGCGCCGCAGCCGGGCAAAAAGATAGCGCTCTTTGGCGATACGGCCCCCTGCCCTGCAGCGCTGATACTGGCGCAAAACGTCGATATCATGGTTCACGAAGCGACGCTCGAATCGGCCATGGAAGAGAAAGCTAACAGCCGCGGCCACAGCTCTACACGCCAGGCAGCTCAGCTTGCTCACGAGGCAAACGTGGGGAGATTGATCGTCACGCATGTGAGCTCACGTTACGACGCCGAAGGGTGCGCAATGCTACTGGCAGAATGTCGTAACGTCTTCCCGGCCTGCGAGCTGGCGGAAGATTTCACTCAAGTCAGCGTTTAACCCTTCATTTTTCCCTCAGTGTGCCGATAACGATTAAAAGGCAAGCATCTCACTTGAGGGTAAAATGGATAATTTCCAGAAAGATATTGATGACAGGGCAAATTTGACCCTATCAAACCGATTTGAACTCCTGTTGTTCCGTCTCGGCACCTCGATGGATGAAAGCAAATCCGAGCTGTTTGGCATTAACGTTTTTAAGCTTCGCGAAATTGTACCTATGCCCTCATTCACTAAGCCTGCGGGGATGAAATCCCCGCTGATGGGAATGGTGAACATTCGTGACCAGGTGATTCCGGTTATCGATCTGGCCGCAGTGGCAGGCTGTAAGCCAACCACCGGTTTGAATATCCTGTTGATTACCGAATATGCTCGCAGCGTGCAGGCCTTTGCCGTTGAGTCCGTCGAGAACATTATGCGTCTTGACTGGAAGCAGGTACATGCAGCAGAAACCGCCGTCAGCGGACGTTACATCACCAGCATTGCGTGTCTGGATGAAAAGACCGATACCAACGATCTGGCGATGGTGCTGGACGTTGAGCAGATTCTTTATGACATCACGCCTGCCAACCACGATCTGCACGCGACCAATCTGAAAACCAACAAATTCAATATTAAGCCAGGTGCTGTCGCGATCGTGGCTGAAGATTCTAAAGTCGCGCGCTCAATGCTGGAAAAAGGTCTGGAGGCAATGAACATCCCGGCCCAGCTGCATATTACCGGCAAAGAAGCCTGGGAAAAAATCGGCGTCCTTGCCGCACAGGCGCAGGCTGAAGGGGTACCGATTACCGATAAGATTGCGCTGGTTCTGACTGACCTTGAGATGCCAGAGATGGACGGTTTTACGCTAACGCGCAAAATCAAGACCGATGAATTCCTGAAACATATCCCGGTGGTGATCCACTCATCCCTTTCCGGCAACGCTAACGAAGATCATATTCGCAAGGTGAAGGCCGATGGCTATGTGGCGAAGTTTGAACTGAATGAACTGTCGTCGGTGATAGAAGAAGTGCTGGATCGGTCGATGAAGAAAATTGACGGGCCGTTGATTAGTCGTAAGCAGCTGGCTTAATCGCTGCTGGGCAAAAAAAACCCGCCGAGGCGGGTTTTTTATTTTTACCTTGCTTACATCAGCGGCATCGCGTGCTGTACCAGAGTAATCAGCGGCTGCGGATAGATACCGAAGATAAGCACCAGCAGCGCGGAAATCAGCACCACAATCCCACCAGCACTGTATTGCCAGTTGGTCGGCGCATCACGGGTGAGCTGCTGAGGTGCATTCAGATACAGGCTCACGGCAACACGCAGGTAGTAATACAAACCAATCGCGGAGCCGATAACGACCGCCGCAGTGAGCCACCACAGACCCGTCTGCACACCGACGGCCAGTACGTAGAACTTACCAATGAAGCCCAGCGTCATTGGGATACCAGCCAGAGACAGCATCATCACGGTCATGACCGCCGACAGAATCGGACGGTGCCAGAACAGACCACGATAAGAGAACAGCGAGTCTGCATCCGGGCCACGATACGGGCTGGACATCAGGCTCACAACGCCAAACGCACCGAGGCTGCTAAACAGATAACCCGCCAGGTAAACGCCAACCGCTTCCATTGACATAGAGCCGCTTTGCAGCGCGATCAATGCCACCATCAGGTAGCCCAGATGGGAAATGGAGGAGTAACCGAGCAGACGTTTGATATTAGTCTGGCTCAGCGCCATCAGGTTGCCGAAGATGATAGAAACGAACGCGATAATGCCCAGCACCACGCGGACCGCTTCACTATCTCCCACTGGAGCGTACAGGAACAGACGCATTACCACACCGAAGATAGCGATTTTACTCGCCGTCGCCAGGAAGGTAGAAACCGGAGCCGGAGCGCCCTGATAGACGTCTGGCGTCCACAGGTGGAACGGAACCAGAGACAGCTTGAAGCCCAGGCCAACAATCATCATACCCAGACCCGCTAACAGCAGCGGTTCGTGCAGCATGCCATCGCCGAGACTCTTACCGAGTGCCACGAAAGAAAGGTTACCGGACTGTGCGTACAGCAGCGCAATACCAAACAGCAGGAAAGACGAAGCAGCAGCAGACAGAATCGTGTACTTGATACTCGCTTCCAGAGAGCGTTTCTGACGGAAGGCATAACCAATCAGACCGAACAGCGGCAGAGAGATAAGCTCAATTCCGAGGAACAGCGCCGCCAGATGGTTGGCATTAGCCAGCAGAATCCCGCCCAACGAGGCAATAAGTACCAACAGGTAGAACTCTTCTTTGTTGTCGGTATAGCCTTCGAGCCACGGATACGCAAAAGTACAGGTCGCCAGACTCGCCAGCAGAACCAGTCCGGTGTAGAGCATGGCAAAGCCGTCAACGCGCATCAGCGGCGTGACATCCATCGCGCCCGCCTGGCCAACAAACCAGAGGGAGACTAACGCAGCGTTCAGACCCAGAACCGCCAGCGTGGCATTCAGGAAGTGATTGCGTCGCCACGCA
>JALCNW010000080.1 GCA_022649305.1 Enterobacter sp. | reverse complement strand
ATATCCCGCCCGGTCCGCAGGTTTCCTGGCCCAGAACGCCGTGGCGCAGCGGGATTTTTTCGTCTTTTTCACGCATCGGGTATTTACCCACGCGGATATGCGCCATCACAAAATCAACGTCGGTAAACGCCGCTTTCGGGTCGGTGGTGTAGCTGAACTCAATATCCGGGGCCTGCTCCTTGAGAATGACTTTACACGCTTCGGCGATAGTTTCCTGACGCGCACCGTCGTTGTCATAGAACTTCAGCGCGCGCAGCGGGAAGCGATCACGGTTCGCCAGCAACATCAGGACGATACCAGGCGTAAAAGTGCTGCCGCCGCCTGCGATAACCACTGAGAATTTTTTCATGATACAGCCTCTGTCAGGGTAGATGATTCGATGGTTGATGGAGTTTTCATTAGCGATTCAAGCTGGTCGCGCACCTGCGGGACATGCAGCCCGACGATCACCTGAATGCCGTTGCCTCGACGTACCACACCGTGGGCACCAAGGGCTTTGAAGACGTCGTCACCTTGCGTTTTCGTCATATCGACCAGCGCGATACGCAGCCGGGTGGCGCAGTTGTTGATGCTCTCAATATTGCCCGCCCCGCCCAGAGCCTGTAGATAGCCTGCGGCCTGGCCTGAGGTGGTGTTTGCCGCGACGGTGGTTTGCCCACGAGCCGCCTTATAGTCAGCCTTGCTGTAGAGCTTGATTTCGCTCTCTTCGCGGCCTGGGGTTTTGAGATTGAAGCGCTCGATAAGCGTTTTGAAGACCACGAAGTACAGCGCGGTGAAGCACAGACCGATGCCAATCTGGGTGAACATCATCGAGGCATGGTTGTGGAACATCGGGATCCAGTTTTGCGGTAAGAACTGGTCAAGCAGCCCACCGCCCATGTTGCCCACCACGCCGAAGATATACATCACCGTCGCCATGGTGGCGGCCAGTACGGCGTGAACGGCAAACAGCAGCGGCGAAATAAACAGGAAGGTAAATTCAAGCGGTTCGGTAATGCCCACCAGCATGGCAGTGAGCGTGGCGGGGATCAGTAGCCCGGCGACTTTGACGCGGTTTTCCGCCGAGGCGGTGTACCACAGCGCCAGCGCAATCCCAACCGAACCGAAGACCTTCGAGTTACCGTGCAGCGCAAAACCGCCTTCCGGGAACAGGGTTTTCAGCGGTTCGGTGCTTTGGCTGAACTCCTGCAGGTGTTGTGCCCAGTACACCTGAATGCCACCCTCAACGGCTGCCGGGCCAAAAATAAACGGACCGTAGACGAAGTGATGCAAACCCGTTGGGATCAGAATGCGTTCCAGGAAGGTATAAACCCACACGCCGAGCGCCCCGGCAGAGCGTAAAAATGCCTGTAGAGATTCAATGCCCATCTGCACTTTTGGCCAGCCGAGCAGCGTGAGCCAGGCGCATGGAATCATCACGAAGAAGGCGATGATCACCACAAACGAGGTGCCCTGAAATATGCCAAGAAATACCGGAAGCTGTTTATCGAAATAACGGTTATGAATCGCCGTTACCAGCCCGGAAATAATAATTGCCCCAATAATACTGGTATCGAGCGTTTTGATACCGGCGATCATCGCCAACCCGCTTCCGGCGGTCGGTTCGGCCATAAAGTTCACGCCAAAGAATTGACCCCAGGTCATTCCCATCGCGTTAATAAAATAGTTCCAGGTCAGGAAGCTAATCAGTACCGCAAGGCAGGCCCGGCCTTGCGCCTGTTTTGCCAGACCAATGGGTAACCCGACGGCAAAAATCAGCGGCATATTACGAAATACTGCCCAGCCACCCTCTTCAATAATGTGAACGATTTGGGCAAAGAGATGATCGGGAGCGGTTAAGGCTTCTCCCACAAAAAGCGGATTGCGAAGCATGATGGCGATACCGACCACCATCCCTGCAAAGGGGAATAACAGCACCGGGGTAAACATAGCGCCGCCAAAACGTTGTATTTGACTGAGCATCTTTAAATCCTCATTTAACAACCTGTAGGAGTTGAGGCCTTTATGGTTTTTTGCTGGCCTGAAATCAGCATAAGAATTTGCTCAGGCGTTAACATTGCGTACCGCTGCGATTCGTGATCGCATTCATGGTTTTATTTTGCTCAGTGAGGTCTACTTTTTAACTTAAATGTGGACATGTTTGAGCGAAATAACCGTCTAAATGCGGACAGAGAGGTCTACAGGTGATCTACAAATCTATTGCCGACCGATTACGTTTGCGGCTGAATTCATCCGACTACAACATTGGCAGCCCCTTGCCAGGCGAAAAAACGCTGGCGCAAGAGTTTGGCGTGGCGCGCATGACCATTCGTAAAGCCGTTGACCTGCTGGTGGGATGGGGGCTGGTGGTGCGCCGTCACGGCAGCGGAACCTTTGTGGCGAGAAAAGACGTACACCATGAAACCACCAACCTGACGGGGTTAGTGGAAGTCCTGCGCCAGCAGGGAAAAGAGGTGCAGAGCAAGGTGTTGCAGTTTGAAGTGATGCCCGCCCCACCGGCCATTGCCAGCCAGCTGCGGATTCAGATTGATGAGCGGATCTATTTTTCGCGCCGGGTGCGTTACGTCGAGGGTAAGCCGCTGATGCTGGAAGACAGCTTTATGCCGGTGAAGCTGTTTCGCCACCTTTCGCTGGCGCATCTTGAAGGGTCGAAATTTGATTATATCGAGAAGGAGTGCGGGATAACGATCAGCGGCAATATTGAGAGCCTGACACCCGTCTTAGCGGATAAGCAGCTCGCCA
Source organism: Enterobacter sp. (assembly GCA_022649305.1). Lineage (GTDB taxonomy): Bacteria > Pseudomonadota > Gammaproteobacteria > Enterobacterales > Enterobacteriaceae > Enterobacter. The sequence continues at coordinate 18,081 of JALCNW010000080.1, read as the reverse complement.
GCTATATGAACTTACCTGAACACACGCCGCTGCTGCGGATAACCTCTCTTTCCTATAGCGACAGCGGCGAGTTCCTCAATTATTCCGTGATGTTCCGCAACACCAGCGATTACCAGGTGGACTACCATCTGCGGCGTATCCACCCCGACGAGATATTACCCCATGCCCCAGAACAACACGGCCAGTAGCTGCGGCGTGATAATGCGCAGGAACATCACCAGCGGATAGACCGTAGCGTAAGAGAGCGCCGCCGCACCGCTGGTGGCGTGAAGGTTGTTGGCAAAAGCCAGCGCAGGCGGATCGGTCATCGACCCGGCCAGCATGCCGCAGAGCGTCAGATAGTTCATTTTGGTGAAGATACGCGCCAGAATCCCAACCGTCAGCAGCGGAACCGCCGTGATGACAATGCCGTAACCAATCCAGCTGATGCCCTCACCCTGCGTTAGCGTATCGATAAAATCTCCGCCGGATTTAAGACCCACAACGGACAGGAACAGTACAATCCCCAGTTCGCGTAGCGCCAGGTTCGCGCTGGGCGGCATAAACCAGTACAGCTTACCGATGCAGCCGATACGCCCCAAAATTAGCGCCATAATCAGCGGCCCGCCAGCAAGCCCCAGCTTCAATGCCACCGGAAAGCCCGGCACATACAGCGGAATAGAGCCGAGCAAGACGCCAAGACCAATGCCGATGAACACCGGCAGCATTTGAACCTGCTGTAATTTTTGCTGTGCGTTGCCCACCATATCGGCGACCGCATCGATAGAGGACGGGCGGCCAACCAGGTTGAGGATGTCACCAAACTGTAGGCTGGCATCCGGGCTGGCAACCAGTTCGACGCCCGCGCGATTAAGACGTGAGATCACTACGTCATAACGCTCTTTTACCTGTAGATCGCGGATTTTTTTGCCTAATACCTGCTCGTTGGTGACAACAACGCGTTCAACGCGCATGTCAGTGCCGCGCGTGGAGAGCGAGGTATCAACCTCCTGACCGATGACCAGCTGGGCGCTGTGTAAGTCGCCCGGCTGCCCAACCAGATGCAACAAATCACCAATTTGGATGACCGTCCCCGGCGAGGGAACCATCAGCATATCTCCGCGTTTTAGGCGCGAACAGATGATGCTGATACTGTTCAGGATCGGCACGTCCTGAATTGCCATATTACTGAGGTTCGGGTTTTCGACGCGGATATTAATGGTTTTGATCAGCGCGTGGCCGTTGGTCAGCGTGGATTCATGCTTTTTCGCTTCGTCATCAACGTTAATGCGAAACAGCACGCGCACCAGCCACATGGTAAGCAGAATACCGCAGATGCCAAACGGGTAGGCCATCGCGTAGCTCATGCCCATCTGATCCACGACGTCGGGCGCAATACCGAGATCGCGCAGAATTTGCTGTCCGGCCCCCAATGCAGGCGTATTGGTGACGGCACCGGAAAAGATCCCCAGCACCACCGGAAGCGGTATCGCAAAGAGTTTATGCAGGATGGCCGTGACCAGCCCGCCCATCACCACAATGCCAAGGGCGAAAAGATTGAGCCGTAGCCCGGAGACACGCAGGGAGGCGAAGAAGCCCGGTCCCACCTGAATGCCAATGGTGTACACAAAGAGGATCAGGCCGAATTCCTGAATAAAATGCAGCATTTCAGCGCTGAGCGAGAGCCCAAGCTGGTCGGCAAAGTGGCCGACAAAAATACCGCCGAACAGCACGCCTCCGATACCAAACCCGACACCACGGATTTTGATGTTGCCAATCCACAGCCCAACCACCGCGACCAGGGCCAACACGCTAACGGTTAACGCGATATCACTCATGATCCATTCCCTGTGTATAACCTGAGTTATTACAAGGATTCTCTCAGAGCGCGAGCGGGTTGTATGGGTGATAGCGCACAAAAAAGCCCCGCCGGAGCGGGGCTAAATCTTTTCACCCTCTCCCTGTGGGAGAAGGCCGGGCATCAGCCCTCACAGCGCACAATATTAGCTATCTAGCGCTGGGCGTTCGCTAATGGCGATACGCTGCGGGGCCAGTGCTTCAGGCACGTTTCGGGTGAGATCGATATGCAACAACCCGTTATTGAAGGTCGCGCCGGAAACTTCCATATGGTCAGCCAGGGTAAAGCTCAGGCTAAACGGCTGGATCACCAGCCCCTGATGTAACCACTGCGTTTCAGCTTCTGGTTTGGCTGGCGAACCTTTCACTGTCAGGCGCGTGCCTTCGAGTTGGATATCCAGTTCTTGCTGGCGGAATCCGGCCAGCGCAAGGGTGATGCGGTAATGGTTATCATCACTCTTTTCAATATTGTATGGCGGAAAAGCCTGTTGATCGGGGGTGCTTTGCAACGCGTTAGCCAGTTTGTCAAAGCCGATCCATTGACGCAGCAGGGGTGATAAATCGTAGTTACGCATACTATTTCTCCTTCTGAGAAGCGAGTTAAGCACAGTGTAGTTTTGTGCGCAGTTGTTCCTGCAAATCCTCGCGGATTCACATATGCTCCCTTTCGGCGAGCAGTTTTGGATGGGCCGCGTTAGCGACCCGCTTAATTAGTTAATTTCGATACGACGCGGTTTTTTCTCTTCCGGAATCACACGTTCCAGATCGACAAACAGCAGCCCGTTTACCAGGTTCGCGCCTTTAACATGAATGTTCTCGGCCAGCTGGAATTTGCGCTCAAAGTTGCGCTCAGCAATGCCCTGATAAAGGTAGGTACGCTCTTTTTGCTCTGCCGTATGAGAGCCTTTCACCACCAGCAGGTTGTCCTGTGCGGTGATCTCCAGTTCGCTTTCTGCAAAACCGGCAACAGCAATCGCGATGCGGTAGTGATTTTCGTCTACCAGCTCAACGTTGTAAGGAGGGTAACCGTTACCCTGACCTTGGTTATTTTCTAAGTGGTTGAACAGACGATCAAAACCAATAGCAGAACGGTAAAGCGGAGATAGATCGAAGTTACGCATAAATAAAAGCTCCTGAAATCAGCGAGTAATATTAGCCTTCCACCATGGACAGGCTGTTGTGCCCACAAACACCCATCAGGCGTGTTCGTTCTCGGGTCACACTCTTAAAATGGGTCTGCTTCCGGTCTTTTCAAGGCTATTATTGCAAGAATTTTTTGCACTTTACTGGCACTCGCATAGACTGGGACTACAGCACAAAGGGTTAAATTGCGATGGCTGCCACAGAGCGGCGCTATTCAACTATTCATTTCGCACAGGGCTCGCTATAACTCGCTATTGCAGTTATGTCGTGCCATTAACGTTGATTAACACATGATGAAAAATGTTCTGATAAAGCTGACAGCGTTCAGCGTGGTGATTTTACTTAGCGGGTGTTCGAGCGTGATGTCTCACACTGGCGGTAAAGAAGGAACATATCCTGGAACTCGCGCCAGCGCAGAGATGATTTCGGATGACGATACGAACTGGGGAACCAAGTCCCTGGCGGTGCTGGATATGCCATTCACCGCCGTGATGGACACGCTGTTGCTGCCATGGGATCTGTTCCGCACCGATAGCTCGGTGCGTTCACGCGTTGAAAAAAGTGAGAAGCAGAATTTGGCGACGAATTCCGTTATCCCACCGGCAGAAATGTCTGCCCCATAATCATTTATCGGTTTCCGTTACCCAAAGCTGACGGAAACCGCCCGTTTCTTCCATCCAGGCAAGCAAACTTCCGTCTGGAGAGAACACGACCGCATCGCCAGAAGGCGCGTTATCGCGTTCGGGCGTCAAATACGCCACTTTTCCCGTCTGCACATCACAGCAAGCCATTCGATTATCCAGTACAAAACCCAGCATGTCTCCCGAAGGATGCCAGGTAAACGCCGACTGAATATCGCTGCTGTTCCGCGTTAATTGACGCGGTTCGCCACCGTCTGGCGATATTAGCCACAGCTGCACCTTCCCGATATTATCTCGCATCAGGAACGCGATTTGCGTGCCCTGCGGGTTGCTGCGTACCCAATGGCGCGGAATATTAACGAGTCCAGGGTGCGCCCGGCCGTGTGTGAACGTCAGCCGGCGCTGAACCACGCCAGCGGGTGGCGCGGGCAGGGTCTCAGCCGTGCCTTCCAGCGGCGCTTCCCCCGCACGTTTCCAACCCTGTTCATCTTTTGGCAGAGTGACAATAAACAGCTCCGGGATTTTCTCACCGCTTTTGGAAAGCGTATCGCCGATAAACGCCAGTCGGTCGTTGCCAACCCAACCCTCTTCGTAAGCGCGGTTTATCTCATCACTGCCCGGCTGTGGATTCGGTGTCGTACGACTCACCAGCACGCTCCAGAACGTGCCAGCATATTCACGCGGGTGATTCCCCTGCGGCACAACCGGGCCAAACGGTGCAGCGACGCCGACGTTACGCAAATCTAGCGTCGCATCGCGTTCGTGCAGAACATGGTCGTTATAGGTAAAGCTGACAAACTGCCCGTTGGGGCTAAAGACGTGGACATGGCTACCACCGCGCAGCGCGCCCGGCGTATAGGGTGCGGTGATGTCCATCGCATCCAGATTGCTGATTTTGCCGTTATGCGCGATTGCACCCTGCCGATGGTGAAAATCGTATTGCCAGCTCGCATCCGGGTTTTCTGGGCCACGAATAAAGACATATTTATCTTGCGCAGGATGAACGGTCACCACGCCCACGTGCGCGCCGTAAACCGCACGATAAATCACCTCCACCTCACCCGTTACAACATTGACCCGCTCAATGGTCTCACCGGTAAACGATGCACCGGACGGGCGGACATCAAATGCCAGCCAGCGGCTGTCGGCGGTCCAGATATTGATATTGGTAAGCTGATGATGGCGGGGAGCGAAGGTGATTTGTTTCATGGAGATACCCTGATGCGCGGTTATCGCATCAGGGTAAAGCATCGCGGGAAATTAGCCTACTCGTTTAACATCGCCCACCAGCAGGATGTACGAGAGCGCACCAATGAGTGCTACTGCGGCGATATAGACCAGCGCCGGACCAAAGCCATAATCCTGCGCCAGATAGCCAACCACGAGTGGAACGGTGATCCCGCCCAGCCCGCCAACGAAGTTAAACACGCCGCCCGTCAGGCCAATCAGACGCATCGGTGCAAGCGACGACACCAGTGACCAGGTGATCGAGGCAAAGCCGTTGCCGAAGAACGCAATCGCCATTAAGGTCATAATCCATACCGGATCGTTGGTGTAGTTTGCGCCCATGATGCAAGTGGAAATCAGCAGGCCGCAGATGATTGGCGTTTTGCGTGCCGCACCCAGCGAGAAGCCTTTTTTCACCAGCTTATCTGCCAGCCAACCGGAAAGCAGCACACCGACAAACGCGGCCAAGAACGGCACAGTGGTCATAAAGCCTGCTTTCAGCGCGGTGATACCTTTTTCCTGGGTCAGGTAGTTCGGGAACCAGGTCAGGAAGAACCACAGCGTTGACGTCACCGCGAACTGCCCGATATACACACCCACAAGTTTGCGATTAAAGACCAGCTTCCAGTCCGCTTTCGTCATCGGCTGGCGAGCCTCTTTCTTCGCCGGTGCATCACCGTCGACCAGGCCACCGCCGTCACGAATATAGTCCAGTTCGGCCTTGGTTAGGCTTTTGGTCAGGCGCGGCGGTTGATAAACCTTGATCCAGATAAATGACCAGATAATGCCGATACCACCGGTAATGATAAACACCCAATGCCAGCTCAGCATCTCCTGGATCCAGATCAACAGCGGTGTCAGGAACGCCAGGCCAACAAACTGTCCGGAGGTATAGAAGCCGACGGCAGACGCGCGTTCCTGTTCGGGGAACCAGCTTGTGACCATGCGGTTATTGGTTGGGAACGCCGGCGCTTCGAAAATCCCGGTGATCGCACGTAGGCCAATCAGCGACATTAAGCCTGTAGCAAAACCCTGGAATAACGTTGCCACCGACCAGCCAAAAATGGCAATGAAGTAGGTCAGACGTGACCCAACGCGGTCAAGGAACCAGCCACCAGGGATCTGGCAGAGCGTATACAGCCAGGCAAATGCCGAGAAGACATAGCCCATCTCCGCCTTAGTAATACCAAACTCTTCCTGAATATGGGCCGATGCCACGGCAAGGTTGGCACGGTCAACATAACAAATGACCACGGTAATAAAGATCATCACTAATGTTAGATAGCGACGACGCCCTGGTTTTGCAGCAGTAACTGGAATATCCATTGTTATCTGTCTCCAGATTTTGGGCATAGCGAGGCCACTCACCATGCCCTGTAAATTACAGAGGGTTTTTAGAAATTTTTATTTTTTAGCTTACCAATGCGCTAAATAATTCGTGCTGGGGAAAGGCGGCAAGTTTTCGCATCACCGGGAGCATACAAAAGTATGTGACCGGGGTAAGAAAACGCAGCCAACGCATCACCAGCGCGAAGTATGACGCGCATTTACCATTCGGCGACAGAGCCGTCTTCATGACGCCACAACGGGTTACGCCAGTCCGGCGCATTTTTACTCAGCTCAATAACTTTGGCTTCATCAATTTCCACACCAAGGCCCGGCTTCGTTAACGGTTTAAAGAAACCGCCTTCCATGTTGAAGTCTTCTTTATTCTTCACAAAGTCAAGCAGTTCCGCGCCCTTGTTATAGTGAATACCCATGCTCTGCTCCTGGAATACCGCGTTGCGCGAGACAAAATCTACGTGCAAACAAGCTGCCAGTGCAATCGGACCCAGCGGGCAGTGCGGTGCTAGCGCCACATCGTAGGCTTCTGCCATTCCGGCGATTTTATAGCATTCGGTGATCCCGCCCGCGTGTGAAAGGTCAGGTTGTAGAATGGCCAGGCCGCCGGCTTCCAGCACGCGCTTAAACTCGAAGCGCGAGAACATACGCTCACCCGCCGCAATCGGAATATGGGTTTGTGCCGCCAGCTTCGGATAGTACTCGGCCTGCTCGGCCAGCACGGGCTCTTCAATAAACAGCGGGCGATATTGCTCAAGCTCTTTAATCAGTACTTTTGCCATCGGGGCGCTGACCCGGCCATGGAAATCAAGACCGAACTCAATGTCATTGCCGAAGGCTTCGCGGATCTGCGCCACGGTGTTTACCGCTCTATCAACCGCACGGGAATTATCAATCACGCCCATCTCTTCGCAGCCGTTCAGCTTGAAGGTATCAAAGCCAATGCCACGCAGCGTTTTAATGCCGTCGATCACTTCCGCCGGGCGATCGCCGCCGACCCAGCTGTAGGCTTTAATTTTATCGCGCACCAGGCCGCCCATCAGTTGCCAAACCGGCGCGTTCAGCACTTTGCCTTTGATGTCCCACAGTGCCTGATCAATACCGGCAATCGCGCTCATCAAAATCGGGCCGCCACGGTAAAAACCTGCGCGGTACATCACTTGCCACAGGTCGTTGATACGCGCCGGATCCTGGCCAATCAGGTATTCACTCAATTCATGCACTGCCGCTTCTACGGTCCGCGCACGACCTTCAATAACGGGTTCGCCCCAGCCGATCACGCCTTCATCGGTTTCGATTTTTAAAAACATCCAGCGTGGGGGTAAACGGTACGTGGTGATGTTAGTTATTTTCATTTCACTGCCTCTCGATACGCCTTAACAAATGCCACAGCCTGCTCTGCAGTGCGTTCAACGGACTGTCCGGCACGATAGAGATCGCTGCCCAATCCTGCACCCACACAGCCTGCCTTCAACCACTGCGCCAGGTTTTCTGGCGTCACACCGCCCACGGCAAAGACCGGCACGCTGGCGGGAAGTACCGCTTTTAGCGCTTTGATGTAGTCCGGACCAAACGCCGATGACGGGAAAATTTTCAGCGCCTGCGAACCCGCATCGAGAGCGGTAAAGGCTTCTGTAGCTGTCGCACAGCCTGGGCAAACGGTCATGCCATAGCCGACGGCACGGCGAATCACCTCTGGGTTAGTGTTCGGCGTAACGATGAGCTTGCAGCCCATTTTCGCGAGCTGGTCCACCTGTTCAGGTTTCAGAACCGTACCAGCACCAATCAGCGCTTTATGGCCGTACGCATCAACAACCGCAGGAATGCTTTTTTCCCATTGCGGAGAGTTCAGCGGGATTTCGACCGCGTCAAAACCGGCGTCGATGACTGCGCCAACGTGTGCCAGCGCCTCGTCCGGCGTGATGCCGCGCAAAATCGCGATAAGAGGAAGATTAGTTTGCCACTGCATGAGCGATGCTCCTTATGCCTGCCTGAAATGCCGTATCGCCTGCCACGGTTGCAACACTGCGCCCAATGGCGCTGAACGCCTGTTGGTAGCGCGGCGTTAACGATGAACCGGCGACGATAGTGATGGCCTGCTCGGTGGCGATGAAATCGCGCATGCTGGCGACTTCAGCGCCAATCAGCAGGCCGGACAGAAATTCGCTGACCTCTTCACGCGGGAGATTCCCCAGAACGTGCGACGCGCGAACTTCAAAAAGTTGTGGCAAAACGGCAGGCGAGGCGAGACCGCGCTCAAGCCCGGCGGTGAACGCGTCGGGAGCGGTTTTTTGCTCCGGCAAACCCGCGCCCACAAGCGAATGATTCAGCAGCAAATGGTGCAGTTCACCGGTCATCACGGTGCGGAAATCGTGGATTTGCTCGCCATCGGCTTGCACCCATTTGCAGTGGGTACCGGGCATAACGTATACCGAAGAAGGAGAAAGCGTGCGGGCACCGAGCAACTGCGTCTCTTCGCCACGCATCACATTGTGGTTGTCGTCCCGGGAGACGCAAAGTCCGGGAATGATCCAGACATTGTCGCCAACGGACGTTAATTGCTCACCAATGGCAGAGAAATGAGCAGGAACAGGCAGATAAGGCGCAACCTTCCAGCCCACGTTGCTGCCCACCATGCCTGCCATGACTATTGGCGTGGCGCTATCGCGCCAGTTTGCCGTCACTTCTGCTAACACCGCCTCCGGGGATTTACCGTTCAGACGCGTGACGCCTGCTTCGGATTGTCTGCTTTCCAGACATCTGTCGTACTGATAAAGCCAGGCGCGCAGATTGGTCGATCCCCAGTCAATAGCGATGTAGCGAGATGTCATGTGATTTCCTTTAGCCTTCGTGTTGAGCTGGCGATCATCGTGAGTGCCGCCTGCTCTGCCGCATCGCTGTCTTGATGCCGTATCGCATCGAACAACGCTTTATGTTCGTGGAGCGTCTTTGGCATGTTGGCCTCATCGCCCATCCAGGTCCGTTCAAATACTGCGCGCTGTAGCGAGCTGATCGCTACGCTAAGCTGCTGTAAAACCGGGTTGTGTACTGACTGCAACACCGCCTCGTGATAGCGAATATCAGCCTCATTAAAGGCATCCCGATCCTGGTTGTTGGCAATCATGTCGTTGAGCGCCGATTCAATTTGCGCCAGATCGCCTGACGTCGCGCGCTCTGCCGCCCAGCGTGCAATGGCAGGTTCCACCAGATTTCGTACTTCGCTCATCGCGCCAATCAGACGCGGGTCGTAGTCGTTTTCCAGAACCCATTGCAGAACATCAGTGTCCAGGTAATTCCACTGATTACGCGGCGCGACAAACGCCCCACGATAACGTTTCATCTCGATTAGCCGCTTTGCCATCAACGAGCGAAACACTTCGCGGATGATATTGCGCGAAGTTTCAAACTCTTCGCACAGCTCGGCTTCTGCGGGCAGCGGCGAACCGGGTACGTATTTTCCGCTGACAATTTGATTGCCCAGCGTGATGACGATACGGTCAGTTTTGTTCAGTGTCATGGAGAGTCCTTGTGCTCTATGTGTCCATCACTACTTTACCGCGACCGCTGATTTTTACCTCACTTTTGCAGTACAAACGTGAGGTCGTTCATCGTTGCCATGGCGGTAATGTAGTACAACATACATAAGTTGTACTACAATCCAGATCACAAAAAGAACAATCCATTAATCTGAAGGCAAAAAAAAGCCCCGGTTGATAACCGAGGCTGATGCGTTGAGAGATCGTTAATTCAGGACAAACTTTTCAATCGCGTAGGCAACGCCGTCTTCCAGATTAGATTTGGTCACGAAATTGGCGACTTCTTTCACGGAAGGGATCGCGTTTTCCATCGCCACACCCATACCAGCGTATTCGATCATCGCAATGTCGTTTTCCTGATCGCCAAGCGTCATGATCTCTTCAGGCTTAATGCCCAGCGCATCGGCTAACGACTTCACGCCCGTTCCTTTATTCACACGCTTATCAAGGATTTCGAGGAAGTACGGCGCGCTTTTTAGCACGGTGTATTTCTCTTTCACTTCCGCCGGGATGCGGGCGATGGCTTTATCCAGAATCTCAGGCTCATCAATCATCATCACTTTCAGGAACTGAGTGCTCGGGTCCATCTTCTCGGCTTCGCAGAACACCAGCGGAATGGTGGCAACAAAGGATTCATGCACGGTGTAGTAGCTGATATCGCGGTTGGCGGTGTAGAGCGTATTACGATCGAGCGCGTGGAAGTGTGAACCCACTTCGCGGGACAGCTTTTCGAGGTACAGGTAATCGTCATAGCTCAACGCAGTTTGTGCCACGGTGCTGCCATCGGCGGCTTTTTGTACCAGCGCACCGTTATAAGTAATGCAGTAATCACCCGGTTTGTTCATGTGCAGCTCTTTCAGATAGCTGTGCACGCCCGCATACGGACGACCGGTGGTCAGAACCACATTGACGCCTTTTTCGCGGGCAGCGGCGATCGCATTTTTAACGGCAGGAGAGATGGTGTGATCGGGCAGCAGCAATGTGCCGTCCATATCAATTGCAATGAGTTTAATAGCCATGAGATCCCCGATTTAAATGAGTCTGTCTTCATGCTAACGCGATTCCGCACGGAAAACAGTAAAAGAGTCGTGGATAAAGGGGGATGGGGTGTGGAGAGGAGATTCCTCTTTTGTGGGACGTTTTTCCCCTCACCCAAAGGGTGAGGGGGTTTACAGCTTAGATATCGATATTCGCCGCTTTCAAGGCGTTCTCTTCGATGAAGGCACGACGTGGTTCAACAGCATCGCCCATCAGGGTAGTGAACAGCTGGTCAGCTGCAATCGCATCTCTAACGGTAACGCGCAGCATGCGACGGCTTTCCGGATCCATGGTGGTTTCCCACAGCTGATCCGGGTTCATTTCGCCCAGGCCTTTATAACGCTGAATGTACAGACCACGACGAGACTCTTTCACCAGCCACTCCAGCGCCTGCTCGAAGCTGGAAACAGGCTGACGGCGCTCACCACGTTCGATGAAGGCGTCGTCTTCGATCAGACCGCGCAGTTTTTCACCCAGCGTGCACAGACGACGATATTCACCACCGGTCACAAATTCGTGATCCAGAGGGTAATCGGTATCAACGCCGTGAGTACGAACGCGAATAATCGGCTCGAACTGATGCAGCTCGGTATTCTCGCGAACATCGAACTTCCACATGCTGCCATGCTGCTCGTTCTCGTTCAGATCGGTAACCAGCTGATTAATCCAGCGGGTAACGGTCTGTTCATCGCTCAGATCGGATTCGGTCAGCGTTGGTTGATAGACCAGCGCCTTCAGCAGCGTGCGCGGGAAGCGACGCTCCATACGGCCAATCATTTTCTGCGTAGCATTGTACTCTGAAACCAGTTTTTCCAGAGGCTCACCCGCCAGCGCCGGAGCGAAGGCATTGGCATGCAAAGAGGCGCCATCCAGAGCGATAGAAATCTGATACTGATCCATCGCTTCATCGTCTTTAATGTACTGTTCCTGCTTGCCTTTCTTCACTTTGTACAGCGGTGGCTGTGCAATGTAGATATGGCCACGCTCAACGATTTCTGGCATCTGACGATAGAAGAAGGTCAGCAGCAGCGTACGGATGTGCGAGCCATCGACGTCCGCATCGGTCATGATAATGATGCTGTGATAGCGCAGCTTATCCGGGTTGTACTCATCACGGCCAATACCACAACCGAGGGCGGTGATAAGGGTGGCGACTTCCTGAGAAGAGAGCATTTTGTCGAAGCGCGCTTTCTCGACGTTCAGGATTTTACCCTTCAACGGCAGAATCGCCTGGTTCTTACGGTTACGACCCTGCTTCGCAGAACCGCCCGCTGAGTCCCCTTCCACAAGGTACAGTTCGGAACGAGCCGGATCGCGTTCCTGGCAATCAGCCAGTTTGCCCGGCAGGCCAGCCAGATCCAGCGCGCCTTTACGGCGTGTCATCTCACGGGCTTTACGCGCCGCTTCACGAGCACGTGCCGCATCGATAATTTTGCCAACCACGATTTTCGCGTCAGACGGGTTTTCCAGCAGGTATTCGCTCAGCAGTTCGTTCATCTGCTGCTCAACGGCGGTTTTCACCTCAGAAGAGACCAGCTTGTCCTTGGTCTGAGAGGAGAATTTCGGATCCGGCACTTTAACGGAAACGACGGCAATCAGGCCTTCACGGGCATCGTCACCGGTAGCACTGACTTTCGCTTTCTTGCTGTAGCCTTCTTTATCCATATAGGCGTTCAGGGTACGGGTCATCGCCGTACGGAAGCCGACAAGGTGGGCCCCGCCATCACGCTGTGGAATGTTGTTGGTAAAGCAGTAGATATTTTCCTGGAAACCATCGTTCCACTGCAGCGCCACTTCTACGCCGATACCGTCTTTTTCGGTGGAGAAATAGAAGATATTTGGGTGAATTGGCGTTTTATTTTTGTTGAGATATTCAACAAACGCCTTAATGCCACCTTCGTAGTGGAAATGATCTTCTTTGCCGTCACGCTTGTCGCGCAGACGGATAGACACGCCGGAGTTCAGGAATGACAGCTCGCGCAGGCGTTTTGCCAGAATTTCATATTCAAATTCGACCACGTTAGAAAACGTCTCGTGGCTCGGCCAGAAACGTACCGTGGTGCCGGTTTTTTCAGTATCGCCGGTCACTGCCAGCGGAGCCTGCGGCACGCCGTGTGCGTAAATCTGATGGTGAGCTTTGCCTTCGCGGTAGATAACCAGTTCCAGCTTCTGCGACAGGGCGTTAACCACGGAAACGCCGACGCCGTGCAGACCACCGGAGACTTTATAGGAGTTATCATCGAACTTACCGCCCGCGTGCAGTACGGTCATGATGACTTCTGCAGCAGACACGCCCTCTTCCGGGTGGATACCGGTCGGGATACCGCGGCCATCATCCTGTACGGAAACGGAGTTATCGCCGTGGATGGTGACGATAATATCTTTACAGTGACCCGCGAGTGCTTCGTCGATAGCGTTATCCACAACCTCGAATACCATGTGGTGCAGACCGGTGCCGTCATCGGTATCGCCGATATACATACCTGGGCGCTTACGCACCGCATCCAGCCCTTTCAGGACTTTGATACTGGAGGAGTCATAAGAATTCGACATCAACGTTTCTCGCTCATTTAATCTTGGGTTAATCCGTTATTTTACCCTTTTCCACGGTGAACATCTTCGAATTTTTGTCCGACATGTCCATTACGTGTTCAGCGCTGATAGCGCTGACGAAAACCTGCGACTGCGTGGCTTTTAAGCGGCTGGCAAGCAGCCCGCGCCGCGCGTCGTCGAGTTCCGAGGCAAAATCATCTATCAGATACAGACAGCGTCGCCCGCTTTCACGGGTCAGAAACTCCCCTTGCGCCAAACGCAGCGCGCACATCAGGAGTTTGAGCTGTCCACGCGACAAGGTATCTTCGACCGGTGCGCCGTCGGCACGAATGCGGAAATCCGCCTTGTGTGGGCCGTGCGCGGTGTAGGTCAGCATGCGGTCGCGCTCGAAGCTTCTCTCCAGCACTTCTGCATAGTCCGTCTCTTTCTCCCAGCCGCGCTGGAAGGAAAAGGTGAGAGAAAATTCAGGTAAAAACTGTTTGCAGGTATCCGCCATATCTTCGGCAATGCCCGCACTGTACTCGGCACGCCAGCGGCTTATTTGTTCCGCCAGAGGGATCAATTCCTTGTCCCACGGGCTCAATTGGCTGTAGCGGGTCACCTGGCGCAACGCCGCGTTGCGTTGCTTAAGCAGTCGTTTGAGATTGCTCCAGGCGTTGAAAAAGCCCGCTTCGTTGTGAAAACATCCCCAATCCAGGAACGCTCTTCTGAATTTGGGCCCGCCGTTGAGTAACGTAAACCCTTCGGGGGTGATGAGCTGCATCGGCATCAGGTGCGCCAGTTCAGCCACCTTGTGGCCGTCGGTGCCGTCAATACGCACCTTACTATCGCCCAGCTTGTCTTTGGTCAGGCCGATCGACGTTTCACGCTCTGCGCCCTGTAAACGCCCATGCAGGACAAACGACTCCTGTTCATGGCGAATAACGCGACCAATTTGCAAACTGCGAAACGCCCGGCCATGACCGAGCGTATAGATAGCTTCCAGCACGCTGGTTTTGCCGCTGCCGTTTGCGCCAACCAGGAAATTAAAGCCGGGAGATAAAGCGAGATCCGCTCTTTCAATATTGCGAAAGTCGCGGATCAACAGGCGGGTGAGCGACATTACAGTCTCATTGGCATGACAACATAGGCTGCCGACTGTGATGCGGCATCTTCAATCTGTACGCTCGAAACGGAGTCGGTCAGCAGAATGCGTACGTTTTCGCACTTCAGCGCATTCAGTACATCCAGCACATAGCTGACGTTAAAGCCGATTTCCATCTCGGTACCGGCGTAGGTGACGTCCAGAATTTCTTCTGCCTCTTCCTGCTCCGGGTTGTTGGCGGTGATTTTGATCTGGTTTTCACTCACATACAGACGCACGCCACGGAATTTCTCGTTGGAGAGAATCGCCGCACGAGCAAAGGCCTGTTTGAGGATGTCACAGCCCGCTTCCAGCGTTTTGTCCGGGTTCTTCGGCAATACGCGGCGATAATCAGGGAAACGACCATCAACCAGCTTAGAAGTGAAAATGAAATCACCGACGTGAGCGCGAATATTATTGCTGCCGATCTGCACGCGCAGCGGGTTTTCCCCACCGTCGAGCATACGCATCAGCTCAATCACGCCTTTACGCGGCACGATCACCGAATGGTTTGGCAGCGTGACGCCGATAGGCATTGAGCAAACCGCCAGACGGTGCCCGTCGGTCGCTACGGTACGCAGTTCTTCACCTTCGGTTTCGAACAGCATACCGTTTAAGTAATAGCGAACGTCCTGATGCGCCATGGAGAACTGGGTCGCTTCAATCAGACGCTTCATCGTCGTCTGCGGCAGGGTGAATTCGACTTCACTCTGCCAGTCGTCCAGGTTCGGGAAGTCAATCGCAGGCAGCGTGGAGAGCGAGAAACGGCTGCGGCCAGAACGCACCAGCATACGATCGCCTTCCAGCTGAACGGCGATTTCTGCGCCTTCCGGCAGTCCACGGCAAATATCAAAGAGCTTACGCGCCGGTACGGTCGTTGCGCCTGCATCATGCGGCTGAGACAGCGTTACGCGCGCAACCATTTCCATTTCAAGATCGGTACCCGTCAGCGACAGCGTGCCGTCAGCGACCTGCAACAGCAGGTTGCCAAGAATAGGTAGCGTTGGGCGGCCACCTAATGGGCCACTCACCTGTTGCAGCGGTTTTAATAAATGTTCACGTTCAACGGTAAATTTCATAGCGTCACGATGATAGGGTTCTGATTAAATTGGAAAAATCTTCTTTAATGTCGTGGCTTTCTTCACGCAACTGCTCAATCTTACGGCAGGCATGAAGCACGGTCGTATGGTCACGGCCACCAAACGCGTCGCCAATTTCCGGCAGACTGTGGTTGGTAAGCTCTTTTGCCAGCGCCATCGCCATCTGACGTGGACGCGCTACCGAGCGAGAACGTCGCTTGGAAAGCAGGTCCGCAATTTTAATTTTATAATACTCGGCCACCGTCTTCTGAATATTGTCGATGGTGACCAGCTTTTCCTGAAGCGCCAGCAGATCGCGTAGCGCTTCACGCACGAAATCAATAGTAATCGCCCGGCCGGTAAAGTTGGCGTTGGCAATCACGCGATTCAGCGCGCCTTCCAGTTCACGTACGTTCGATCTCAGACGTTTCGCAATAAAGAACGCGACTTCACCCGGCAGGCGAATGTCGTTTTCATCGGCTTTTTTCATCAGGATCGCGACGCGGGTTTCCAGCTCCGGTGGCTCGATCGCCACGGTCAGTCCCCAGCCAAAGCGAGATTTCAGACGATCTTCAACGCCGTTGATCTCTTTTGGATAACGATCCGAGGTCAAAATGATCTGTTGATTACCTTCGAGCAAGGCGTTGAAGGTATGGAAAAACTCTTCCTGAGATCGTTCTTTATTAGCAAAGAACTGAATGTCATCGATAAGCAGGGCGTCAACGGAACGGTAGTAGCGTTTAAACTCTTCGATCGCATTGTTTTGCAAGGCTTTAACCATGTCCTGAACGAAGCGCTCGGAGTGCATATACACGACTTTTGCATTGGGCTTACGTGCCACAATGCCGTTACCCACCGCATGCAGCAAGTGCGTTTTACCCAGACCGGTTCCACCGTAGAGGAACAGCGGGTTATAGGCGCCGCCTGGATTATCAGCAACCTGTCGAGCCGCCGCACGCGCCAGCTGGTTAGACTTACCTTCAACGAAGTTATCAAAGGTGTGTTTAACGTTAACGTTAGAGCGATAGGTTGGCTCCGCCGGTGCAGGAACGTTGTCCCAACCAGAGCGAGCAGGCTGAATGATACGCGGTGCGGGAACATGGATTTGCGCGGGAGCCGCAACGTTTACGGTCTCTCTGACCATCTGATTCACCGGCTTTGTGCCGACTTCAAAACGCAGTTGCGGGGCATCCGTTCCGCAAAAATCATTGAGCAATCCATTGATGTTATTTAGGTATTTATCCCTTACCCAATCAAGCACGAAACGGTTTGGCGCATACAAAGCCAGCGTGTTATCGCTCAGTTCCGCCTGCAACGGGCGGATCCACATACTGAATTCTGTGGCTGGTAACTCATCCTGCAATCGGGCAAGACACTGCTGCCAAAGCGAAAGTGACACGGCGGACTCCACTCGAACAATAAAAAGAAAGATACTGAGTATTCGTGATTTTTGACACACGTCGACAAGACCCTGTGCAAAGGGTGACGTGCGAATTGCTATCTGCAATTTTACCCGATCCTGGCTCCCAGGGATCCCGATCAGGACCGCGGATCATAGCCTAAACTGAGCCAGAGATCTTCTGTTTCTCACAGATTCTTCCCGATTTATCCACAGGAAGATCCGAAACCGGGTAAGTGTAATCGATCCTGGCTGGAGCACCCACGATTTGGTCCGCATATTGGAAAAATTAATGAGCAAAGACAATTTTCTGCTTAAATGATCTCATGAAGATCCTGGACGATCCTTGCGCTTTCATTAGGAGGCCGTATAATCCTCCACCCGGCGCGCGATGCTAGACTTCCTGCGTCGGACCGTTGTTCATTTTCCACACGAAAACGTGCGGAAATACGCGGGAAATAAGGAAAGAGAATTGACTCCGGAGTGTACAATTATTACAATCCGGCCTCTTTAATCACCCACGCTGAGGCGTTAGTCGTTCGTTAATCGTTCGGGTATACGCGAAAGTCAGTGAAATTATTCAAGTTTAGGTAGAAATCGCCATGAAACGCACTTTTCAACCGTCTGTACTGAAGCGCAACCGTTCACACGGCTTCCGTGCTCGTATGGCTACTAAAAATGGTCGTCAGGTTCTGGCACGTCGTCGTGCTAAAAGCCGTACTCGTCTGACCGTTTCTAAGTAACAAAGCTAACCCCTGAGTGGTTAAGCTAGCATTTCCCAGGGAGTTACGTTTGTTAACTCCCACTCATTTCACATTCGTCTTCCAGCAGCCATTACGGGCTGGCACGCCGCAAATCACCATCCTCGGCCGCCAAAATTCGCTGGGGCATCCCCGCATCGGTCTCACAGTCGCCAAGAAAAACGTTAAGCGTGCGCATGAACGCAATCGGATTAAACGTCTGACGCGTGAAAGCTTCCGTTTACGTCAACACGAACTCCCCTCTATGGATTTTGTGGTGGTGGCTAAAAAAGGGGTTGCTGACCTCGATAACCGTGCTCTCTCGGAAGCGTTGGAAAAACTATGGCGCCGCCATTGTCGCCTGGCTCGCGGGTCCTGATAGGCCTCATTCGGGTCTATCAGCGCCTAATCAGTCCGCTGCTTGG